>NZ_MBLO01000263.1 GCF_001854805.1 Pseudofrankia coriaricola | reverse complement strand
ACGAACGGGGCCGGCAAGTCGACGATCCTGAAGGTCATCTGCGGGCTCGGCACGCCGTCGCGGGGTGTGGTGCGGCTCAACGGCCGGACGATCACCTATGTCGCGCCGGAGCAGCGTGGGAAGTACGGCGTGCATCTGTTGCCGGGCGGTAAGGGTGTGTTTCCGGATATGACGATCCGGGAGAACCTCGAGATGGCGGCGTTCCGGATCCGCCGCGACCGGGCCGACCGTGACCGCCGGTTCGCCTACGTTCTCGGCCTGTTCCCGGATCTCGCCGGCCGCCAGTCCCAGCTCGCCGGGTCGCTGTCCGGTGGGCAGCAGCAGATGCTGGCGCTGGCGATGGTGCTGCTGCACGACCCCGAGGTGCTGCTGATCGACGAGCTGTCGCTGGGGCTGGCGCCGGCGGTCGTGCAGGACCTGCTGGTGATCCTGGAGCGGCTCAAGGCCGACGGGCTGACGATCGTCGTCGTCGAGCAGTCGTTGAACATCGCCCTCGCCGTCGCCGACCGGGCGGTGTTCCTGGAGAAGGGGCAGGTTCGGTTCACCGGCCCGGCCCGTGAGCTGGCCGAACGTGACGATCTGGCCCGCGCGGTGTTCCTCGGCCGGGAAGGTGGCTGACGGTCATGGAGATGCCTACTACCCAGTTGCTGTTCGATGGCGGTGTCAGTGGCCTGGTCATCGGTCTGCTCGCGATCGGCATCGTGCTGGTCCACCGCTCGACGCGGGTCATCAACTTCGCCGTCGCGAACATGGGTCTTGTCGGCTCCGTGCTGTTCGCGCTGCTGGTGGTGCGGTGGAACGTGCCGTACTGGATCGCCCTGGTCATCGCGCTCGTCGTCGGCACGCTGTTCGGCGCGCTCGTCGATCTCGCCGTGGTCCGTCGGCTGTTCCAGGCACCGAGGGTGATCCTGCTGGTCGCCACCATCGGCGTCGCGCAGCTGGCGCTCACCATCGTCACCGGCCTTCCCGACCTCGACGACTACGCGAGCGAGTCGTATCCGGTGCCGTGGGGTGGGGCATGGTCGCCGGTCGACGGCCTGCGGATCACCGGAGCGCAGCTGAGCGTCCTGGTCACGGTTCCCCTCGTCGCGCTCCTGCTCGGCCTGTTCCTGAGCCGCACCGTGCTCGGCCGCACCGTGCGGGCGTCGGCCAGCAACCCAGAGCTGGCGAGGCTGCAGGGCATCAGCCCGAAGATCGTCTCCACGGCGATGTGGGCGCTGGCCGGGCTGATCGGGACGATCTGCCTGATCCTGATCTCCGCACAGACCAAGACCCTCACCCAGGTCACCACCCTGGGCCCGACCACGCTGGTGCGAGCGCTGGCCGCGGCGGTGATCGCCCGGATGGTGTCCATGCGCATCGCGCTGCTCGCGGGCGTCGTGCTTGGGCTGCTGCAGTCGTTCATCCAGTTCAACTGGCTTACCCAGCCGGGTCTGACCGACTTCGTCATCTTCCTGCTGGTCCTGGCGGCGGTGTTCCTCGTCAGCCGCGGCCGCGACACCGAGACCTCGTCGTTCTCGTTCGCCCCGAAGGCCGCGCCGATTCCCGAACGGCTGCGTGATCTGTGGTGGGTCCGCCAGCTGGAGCGCGCGCCGCTCCTCTTCCTGGGCGTGCTGGCGATCGTCCTGCCGTTGCTGGTGCCGCAGGCGTCGCGGCAGCTGCTCTACACGGTGATTCTCGGCTATGCGATCTGTGCCGCCTCGGTCACCATCCTCACCGGCTGGGCCGGGCAGCTCTCGCTGGGCCAGATGGCGTTCGCCGGGCTCGGCGCGCTGACCGCCGCGGCGCTGAACCGCGGCCTGCAGATCCAGATCGGGGGCAGCACCTTCGCCCTGAACGCGCTGCCGTTCCCGGTGGCGGTCCTGCTCGCGAGCCTCGTCGCCGCCGCGCTCGCCGCCATCGTGGGGGCGGGCGCGCTACGGGTACGCGGGTTGCTGCTCGCGGTCAGTACGTTCGCGTTCGGGATCGCCGCCGAGCAGTACCTCTACCGCCGGGAGGTGTTCCAGGACGAGGGCGCCCACACGGCGTCGTTCACCCGTGACACCGCGTTCGGTATCGACATCACCAGCCAGCGCGCCTACTACTACCTGGTCCTTGCCGTGCTGGCCATCGTGCTGGCCGTCGTCGCCCGGTTACGCCGTTCCGGGATCGGCCGCACCACCATCGGGGTGCGGGACAACGCGGCGACCGCCGCGGCCTACACCGTGGGGGCGACCCGGGTGAAGCTGCGCGCGTTCGCGCTGGCTGGTGGGATCGCCGGTCTCGGGGGCAGCCTGCTTGCCGGTGCGGTCCAGAACGTGCCGTACTCCGACAGGTACTTCCTGTCGGCCGACTCGCTGAGCCTCGTGTCGATCGTCGTCATCGGTGGTCTTGGTTCGATCTACGGTCCGGTGCTGGGTGCGCTCTGGGTCATCGGCCTGCCGGCGATCTTCCCCGGCAACGACATCGTCCCGCTGCTCACCTCCAGTCTCGGCCTGCTGATCCTGCTTCTCTACTTCCCCGGCGGCCTCGTCCAGATCGGCTACGCCGCCCGTGACGCCCTCCTGCGCCTCGCCGACAAACGGCTCGGCCCCCAGCCTGCCGGCAAACCGGAGATCGCCCCGGCCAAGGCACTTACCCGGACCGTCCCCCGCGAGCCACTCCCCGCGGATCGGCCGATGCTGCGGACGAACGACGTGCGGGTCCGTTTCGGCGGCCTGACCGCGGTCGACGGTGTATCGATCCAGGTCGCGCCCGGTGAGATCGTGGGTCTGATCGGCACCAACGGCGCCGGGAAGTCCACCCTGATGAACGCCATCGGCGGCTTCGCCCCCGCCACCGGCACCGTCGAGCTCCTGGGTCGTGACGTCACCGCCACCGGTCCGACCGCCCGGGCCCGGGCCGGGCTCGGGCGCACCTTCCAGGCCGCGACGCTGTTCCCCGAGCTCACCGTCCGCCAGACCGTGCAGATCGCCCTGGAGGCACGCGGCCGCACCGGGCTGCTGTCCACCGCCCTGCACCTGCCGCACACCTTCACCCGGGAACGCGCCCAGCGATCCGCCGCCGATGATCTCATCGGTTTCCTCGGTCTTGGTCGGTATGCCGACGCGTTCATCGCGGACCTGTCCACTGGCACCCGCCGCATCGTCGAGCTCGCCGGGCTGCTCGCGCTCGACGCCCGCCTGCTCTGCCTCGACGAGCCGACCGCGGGCGTCGCCCAACGAGAAACGGAGGCATTCGGCCCCCTCATCCAGGAGATCCGCCGTGAGCTCGACGCGGCCATGCTCGTCATTGAGCATGACATGCCGCTGATCATGAGTATTTCTGACCGCGTCTACTGCCTCGAAACCGGTCGCGTCATCGCCGAGGGCACCCCCGGCACCGTTCGCGACGACCCGAAGGTCATCGCCAGCTACCTCGGCACCGACGAACGCGCCATCAGCCGAAGCGGCAGCGCCCCCAGCGGCAGCGCCCCCAGCCCAGCGGAAGACGCCCCCGTCGCCACCAGCACCACCGCACCCGCATAACGCGACGCACGTAACCCGGTGCGCCGCCCAGGCGCCGACGTACCTACAGCTGTCCATTCAACCGTGTCACGTACTGGAGATCTGTCAGATGACCTCACATCGCCGCGCTCATAGATACAGCGCGTTACTGCTCGCGGGGGCTGTCGCGCTCGCCGTGACCGCGTGCAGCGTCAAGTCGAATGACGACAAGGGAACGCCGTCGGCGGGTGCGACCACCGCGGAGGCGTTTCCGGTTCCGCCGGCGCCGGCGACGGCGCGGGGGGTCACGGCCGACAGCATCAAGATTGGTTTTGTCTATCCGGACCTGGAGAAGGTCAAGCAGTTCGTCGACGTCGATCACGGCGACTACCAGGCCGTGTTCAACGCCCTGGTTGACAAGGTCAACAAGGATGGCGGCATCAACGGCCGCAGGATTGTTCCGGTGTTCGGTGCGGTCGACGTCATCTCGCCCACGGGTGCGCAGGAGACCTGCGTGAAGCTGACCGAGGACGAGAAGGTCTTCGCGGTGATCGGCAGCCTCAACGCCAACGATGTGACGTGCTATGTGCAGACGCACAAGACGCTGGTCGTCGGTGGCGACCTCACCGCCGAGCGTTATGCCAAGGCCCAGGCGCCGTGGTTCTCGGACCTGCGTGGTGGCGATGAACTGGGCCAGGGCCTGCAGCTGTATATCGACAAGGGCGACCTGACTGGCAAGAAGCTCGCCGTGGTCGCCTACCGCGACGACCAGCCGACCCTCGACAAGGTCGTCCTGCCCGCGCTGAAGGCGAAGAACATCCCGATCACCGAGACCGGTGTCCTTGACGCCGACATCACCGACGCGGCCGCGGTGTCCTCGCAGTTCAACGTCTTCATCCAGAAGTTCCAGTCCGCGGGCGTCGACACGGTGCTGCTCGTCGGCGGCTCCCAGACCAACTTCCCCGCCGAGCTGCAGAAGACCAGCTACCGCCCCCGCCTGCTGTTCGCGAGCAACAGCACCGCCTCGGCCTATGTCTTCGGCGCCAAGAGCGGCGACCTCAGCGTGCTCGACAAGGCGCTCGCGCTCGGGCAGGCCACCAACTACACCGACCCGGCGGTCAACACCTGCCTGCCCACGATCGAGGCCGCGATGCCCGAGCTCAAGGGTAAGATCATCGACCCGGCGCTCGCACCCCCCAAGCAGCCCTCATGGGGCACGTCCGAGGCGGCCGCCTGCCGCTATCTGACCCTGTTCCAGGCCATCGCCCAGAAGGCGGGCAAGGACCTGACCTACAAGTCCTTCCAGGACGCCGGCTTCTCCCTGGGCACGTTCCACATCCCGGTGACCGTCGACACCGCGACCTACAGCCGCCAGACACCGAACGGCGACATCCCACCCCGCATCTTCGCGTGGGACCCGGCGAAGAAGGGCTTCTTCGTCACGACCAGCTGACCTGACCGCCCACACCGACGTGGCCCGGCCTTTCTTGACCGGCTGGGCCACGTCGGACCGTCAGACCGCCCGGGCCATTGGTCCGGCACCAAGGATGTCTCATGTCGTTCCGGTGGGGAATCGCGGGCACCGGCGCCATCGCGCGCGGGTTCGCCGAGGCGCTCGGCCGGCTGCCCGACGCCGAGCTCGTCGCCGTCGGCTCCCGCCGCCAGCAGACGGCCGACGACTTCGGCGAGCGGTTCGACGTGCCCCGCGCTCGCCGCTACGGCTCCTATGAGCAGCTGGCCGCCGATGACGGTGTCGACATCGTCTACGTGGCGACCCCGGCCTCGCACCACCATCACCACACGCTCCTTTTCCTGCGTGCCGGGCGGGCGGTGCTGTGCGAGAAGCCGTTCGCCCTCGACGCCGCGCAGGCGGCCGAGATGGTGGCGACGGCCCGTGCGGAGGGCCGGTTCCTGATGGAGGCGATGTGGAGCCGTTTCCTGCCCGCCTACGTCAGAATCCGGGAGCTGGTCGCGGCGGGCGCAATCGGCACCGTGCTGGCGGTCGACGGCGACTTCGGCTACCGGCTGCCGGCGGCGCCGGGTGATCGGATGTTCGACCCCGCGCAGGGCGGCGGCGCGCTGCTCGACCTCGGCGTCTACCCGGTCTCGCTGGCCAGCATGCTGCTGGGCGAGCCGGACCAGGTGAGGGCGTTCGGCCAGCTCGGCGAGACCGGCGTCGACGAGCACGTCGCCATCCTGATGGGCTACCGGACCGGCGCCGTAGCCCTCGCTAAGGCGTCCCTGCGCGCTGGTCTGAGCTGTACCGGCCGGATTTCCGGCACCACCGGCAGCATCGAGCTGCCCGCCTTCATGCACTGCCCAGACGAGATCCTCGTCCGCGGCCCGGCCGGTACCGAACGCCTGCAGCTGCCGGCCGCCCTCGACACCACCGACACGGGCACGGCGGACGGGGGCGCGGGCGATCCGCCGAACCGGGCCGGCGGCGGACTGCACCACCAGGCCCGGCACGTCCACGAGCGGCTTCGGGCGGGGCACCTGGACAGCGACGTCATGCCGCTGGCCGAGTCCGTGTCGGTGATGCGGACGCTCGACGCGGTGCGCCACCAGATCGGCCTGCGCTACCCGGGCGTCGACCTCGCACCCGCGCGACCGGCCGGCGAGGCCCCGGCCGCGGCGGGCGACCTTCAAGAGGAACAGGGAACGCGGCGATGACCACCACCACGTTGACGCCAGACAAGATTCCGGACCTCGTTTCCCAACTCACGGTGGAGCAGAAGGTCGCCCAGCTCACCGGGTTCGCCGTCACCGACCTCATCGCGCGACGGCCTGAGCCGGGCGCGGCGAGCCCCGAGCTCGACGTCAGCCGGCTGCCGGCGCTCCGGCCACACGGCGTCGGGCAGATCTCCCTGGCCTGGTTCCTCGGCCACGACCTGGAAAGCCTGCGGTCCGACCTCGAACGCGTTCAGACCGCCATCCGGGAGATCGCGCCGTTCGGCATCGGCGCGCTCGTGCACTTCGAGGGCATCAACGGCTTCCTGCACGCGTCCGGCTCGCAGTTTCCGACCTCGTGGGCGCAGGCGGCCACATGGGAGCCGTCGCTGGTGACCCGGGCGGCCACCGTGACCGCCGCTCACATGCGCGCGACCGGCGGCCACCTGCTGTTCTCCCCGGTCATGGACCTCGCCCGCGACCCTCGGTGGGGCCGGGTCCACGAGACCTACGGCGAGGACCCGGAGCTCGTCGCGCGGTTCTCGATCGCGTTCGTCCGCGGTGTCCAGGGCGCCGACGGCGAGTCGGGCGTGCTTGCCACGGGAAAGCACTTCGTGGGCTATGGCGCCTCCGAGGGGGGGCTTAACCAGGCCGTCACCCAGCTGGGGCGCCGCGCGCTCGTGGATGAGTACGCCGAACCGTTCCGCCGCGCGATCGCCGAAGCCGACCTCGCGATCATCATGAACTCCTACAACGAGATCGACGGCGTCCCGTGCGTCGCGGACCGGTGGCTGCTCACCGAGCTGCTGCGCGACCAGCTCGGCTTCATCGGCCTCGTCGTCAGCGACTACGACTCCGTGACCCTGCAGACCCGGTTCTTCCACACCGCGGACTCGCCGGCCCAGGCAGCCGTCCAGGCGGTCAGCGCCGGCCTCGACGTCGAGCTTCCCGGCGACACGAACTACTCCCACCTGGTGGAGGAGGTCAGGAGCGGCCGCCTCGACGAACAGGTCATCGACACCGCCGTCACCCGCGTCCTCGCCGCCAAGGCACGCGCCGGACTCATCCCCGGGATGACGACGCCCGGCTGTGCCTCCGCCGCCGCGCCCGTGGCGCCGGATCGCGGCGAGGCGGCGACGGTACGCCGTGCCGTCGCTGAGCGCGGGATGGTCCTGCTCGACAACGATGGAACGCTACCGCTCACGTTCCGGGGCGGCCGGGTCGTCGTGGTCGGTCCCGCGGCCGACGAGCTGCGCGTCCACTTCGGCGCTTATACGTCGGTTTCCCAGGCGGAGATGCCGCTGGGCATGCGTGCGGTGATGACCGGTCAGATCCCCGGTGTCGATCCGGCGACGTTCGTGTTCACGGACATCTTCCAGACCCGGATGCCGGGCATGGGGGAGACCTTCGAAGCGGAGGCGCGGCGGACTCATCCGGACGCGCCCACGGTGCTCGAGGCGCTCAGGCGGATCGACCCTTCCATCGAACACGTCCCGCTTGGCGGGTTCGAGGCGGACCCCGAGCACCCGCTGGACGGATCCATCGTCGAGGAGGCGGTGAGTGCCGCCGACGTCGTCGTCGCCGTGGTCGGCGAGCGGACGGGCTGGGTCGGCAACAACACCGCCGGCGAGGGCCAGTCGACCGCCGAGCCCGCCCTGCCGGGCGACCAGGAGGCGCTCGTCGCCCTGCTGGCCGCCACCGGGAAGCCGCTGGTGACCGTCGTCGTCTCCGGGCGGCCGCTGCTGCTCGACGCGGTGGCGCGGGCGTCGAACGCGGTGCTGCTCGCACCGTTGCTCGGCGAGGAGGCCGGCCACGCGATCGCGGACGCGGTCTTCGGCGTGGTCAACCCGAGCGGCAAGCTGCCGAGCACGCTCCCGCGCCACCTGGGTCAGCTGCCGATCTACCACGGCCACCACTACGGCAGCGGCTACGACCACCCCACCGGGACCCGGCACGGCTACAACGACCTGGCCGATCCCAGCCCGCTCTACGCCTTCGGCCACGGCCTGTCCTACAGCACCTTCGACGTCACGCTCGACGACTCCACCGGGCCGGCCATCGAGGAGGCCAACGGGATCATCCGCGCGCGGCTCGTCGTGACGAACACCAGCACTGTCGACGGTGAGACGGTCGTGCAGCTCTACGCCCGCGACGAGGCGGCCACCGTCGTCCGCCCGGTCCGCCAGCTGATCGGTTTCGCCCGCCTGGCGCTGCCCGCGGGCGAAGCCACGACGGTCACCCTCGAAACCCCGGTCGAACGGCTCTTCTACACCCAGGCCGACGGCACCCGGGGCATCGAGGCCGGCGAGGTCACCGTGCTGGCCGGGTTCAGCAGCGACGACATCCGCTGCGCCAGCACGATCACCCTCCCCGCGTCCGTCGCCTGACCGTCGCCGGCCGTTCGCCGCACATCCAACAAGGCCGCGGAAGCGGACCGATCACCTTGTTCGCCGCCCTGCCCAAGGATCGAGGTCCCGTGTCCCATTCAGGAAATGGCAGCTTCATTGCCGCGCCGGCTCGTCCCGCCGGGCAGGCGCCGGCGCCATACCTGCGGCGGGAGTTCACGGTCGGCGCGGGACTGCGGTCGGCCACGCTGCACGTCACGGCGTTGGGGCTGATCGAGGCTCATCTGAACGGAGTCCGGGTAGGCGACGAGGTGCTCGCGCCGGGTTGGACGTCCTACCAGCACCGGCTGGTCGTGAGCAGCCATGACGTCACCAGCCTGCTGGCCGAGGGCGCGAACGTGCTCGGCGCGATCCTGGGTGAGGGCTGGGCGGTGGGCCGGCTGACCTGGGAGGAAGGCCGACGGGGTTTGTGGGCCGATCGCCCGGCCGGGTTCCTGCAGCTCGACCTCGACTACGGCGACCATGTCGAGGCAGTCGGCAGCGGTGCCGACTGGCGGGCCGGTACCGGCGCGATCCTGGCCGACGGCATCTACGACGGCGAGACCTACGACGCCCGGCGCCACCCGGACGGCTGGAGTGAATCAGGCTTCGACGACTCCGCGTGGTCGCCGGTCGACCTCGTTCAGCACGACCTCGACACCCTGATCGCCCCGGAGGCCCCGCCGATCCGTCGGATCGAGGAGCTGGCGCCGGTCGAGATCCTCATGACCCCGGCGGGGCGGACCGTCGTCGACTTCGGCCAGAACCTCGCTGGCTGGGTCCGGCTCACCGTCCGCGGCGACGCCGGTACCACGATCACCCTGCGGCACGCGGAGACGTTGATCGACGGCGAGATCGACTTCCGCACCAACCGCACCGCGCTGGCGACCGACCGGTACACGTTGCGCGGCGACGCCGGCGGGGAGACGTGGGAGCCGCGGTTCACCTTCCACGGTTTCCGCTACGTCGAGGTCGACGGCTGGCCCGGCGCGCTCGACGCCGACGCACTGCGGGCGGTGGTCGTGCACAGCGACCTGGCCAGGACCGGCTGGTTCGAGACCTCGAACGAGCTGGTGAACCAGCTGCACTGGAACGTCGTCTGGTCCATGCGGGGCAACTTCGTCGGAGTGCCGACGGACTGCCCGCAGCGCGACGAGCGCCTCGGCTGGACCGGCGACCTCAACGCCTTCGGCTCCACCGCCGTCTTCCTCTACGACGTCAGTGGCCTGCTGGGCTCGTGGCTTGCCGATCTCGCGGCCGAGCAGCGGGAGAAGGGCTTCGTCCCGATCGTCGTCCCGGACGCGCTGTCCATGCCGATAAGGACGCCCACCGCGCTGTGGGGCGACGCCGCGGTCAGCCTGCCCTGGGCGCTCTACCAGGAGTACGGCGACCCGGAGATCCTCGCCCGCCAGTACGCATCCATGACCGCGTTCATCGACAGCGTCGAGAGCATGCTCGACGAGCGCGGCCTGTGGAACTCCGGCATCCAGCTCGGCGACTGGCTCGACCCGGACGCACCGCCCACCAACCCGGCCGGCGGCAAGACCGACGCCTACCTCGTTGCCTGCGCCTACCTGTGCAAGACCACCAGTGAGCTCGCTCAGACTGCCGACGTCCTGGGCCGCACGGAGGACGCCGCCCGGTACTCGACGCTGCACCAGCGTGTCCGCGTGGCGTTCCGCGACGAATGGGTCACCCCCGCCGGCCTGGTCGCGAACGACACCGTCACCGCCTACACCCTGGCCATCTGCTTCGACATCCTGCGACCCGCCCAGCTCGAGCGGGCCGGACGCCGCCTCGCCGAGCTCGTCGCCAAGGCCGAGCACCGGATCAGCACCGGATTCGCCGGCACGCCGCTGGTCGCCCACGCCCTGAGCCGCACCGGCCACCTCGACACCGCTTACAAGCTGCTACTCCAGACCGAGTGCCCCTCATTCCTCTACCCGGTCACCCAGGGCGCGACGACGATCTGGGAACGGTGGGACGCGATCACGCCGGACGGCACGCTGCACGACACCGGCATGACCTCGCTGAACCACTACGCCCTCGGCGCCATCGCGGACTGGCTGCACCGCGTCGTCGGCGGCCTGCAACCCGCCGAGCCTGGCTACCGCCGGATCCGGATCGCGCCACAACCCGGCGGCGGGCTCTCCTACGCGACCGTCAGCCACGACACCCCTCACGGACGGGTGCGCGTCGCCTGGCGGCACGATCCAACCGGCCGCATGACCGTGGACGTCGCCGTCCCCACCGGCACTACCGCCGACGTGGTCCTCCCTCGCCATCCGGACGAGCTGACCGTCCACGTCGACGCGGGCGAGCACCACTGGGAGTACGACCTCCCGACGCCTGTCCGGCCCGCCTACACCCTCGACACCCCGATGAAGGTCCTCTTCCACGACTCGGAGACCTGGACCGCGCTGCACTCCGTGCTCCGCCAGCACCTGCCGCAGTTCGGCGACGCCGACACCGGCACGGAACCATCACTGCCGGACCTGCGCACCCTCCTCGGCTACTTCCCCGAACAGGCGCCGGCCATGGAACGCGACCTGTCCGCCGTCCTCGCGACCCTCACATCCACACCCGTCGGCTCGTGACACATCGCTGGAGGCCCCGTGACCACTGAGACCGGCGGCGAGCGACGCCGAGCGTCCTTCGCCGACTTCGTCCGATTTCTGGAGACGGCCGACCCCGAGCTGATCGCCACGCGGATGCCCCAGGGCCCGGACACCGCCGCCCTCACGGCCCACTATCCCGAACTGGCCCGGGTCGAAGTACGGGACGTGAACGTCGACGGTGCCGGAGGGATGCCGGCCCGGCTCTACCGCGAGCCGGGCCGGGCGACGGGCTCCGCGCTGGTCTGGGCGCATGGCGGCGGCTTCGTCACCGGGGACCTGGACATGCCGGAGGCGAACTGGGTCGGCCTGACCCTCGCGTCGCGGGGCATCCCGGTGCTGTCGGTCGAGTATCGCAAGTGCCTTCGCGGCGTTCACTTCCCGGCGCCGTCCGATGACCTCCTCGACGCCTGGCTGTGGGCGGTCAAGAACGCCGGCGAACTCCAGGCGGAACCTGCGGGGATACACCTGGGCGGGGCCAGCGCGGGCGGAAACCTGGCCGCGGGGGTGACCAAGCGCCTCCGCGACGGCGGCGGACCGTTGCCGGCCTCCCTCCTGCTTCTCTACAGCGTTCTGCACCCGCGGCTGCCGGAGCCGAGCGCGGACCTGCGTGCCAAGACCGAAGCACTGACCGGCGAATTCCTCACCGCCGACATGGCCCCTGAGATCAGCCTGAACTTCACCGGCACCGAGGCGGCCCTGGCGGACCCCTACGCGTTCCCCGCCAACGGCGACGGCGCCGGACAACCGCCGGTGTACGTGCTCAACTCCGATGCGGACGCCCTGC
Organism: Pseudofrankia coriaricola; assembly: GCF_001854805.1. Lineage (GTDB taxonomy): Bacteria > Actinomycetota > Actinomycetes > Frankiales > Frankiaceae > Pseudofrankia. The sequence continues at coordinate 105,965 of NZ_MBLO01000263.1, read as the reverse complement.
GCGCCTCGGGCGAGGCGTACGCCGCGCAGCTCGCGACGGCAAGCGTCCCGGTCCGCGTCGAGTTCGAACCGGGCTCCCGCCACGGACATCTCAACCAGCCGTTCACGGCGGCCGGCGAACGCAGCCTGGACCGGATGACGGCCTGGCTCACCGCCGCGCAGGCCTGATGCGCAGTCCGATGCCAACTTCCGCGCGACATCAGGAGGTCCACCGATCATGAGCCAGTTCCCCGACGGCTTCCTCTGGGGTGCCGCGACCGCCGCCCACCAGGTCGAGGGCGGCAACGTCAACGCCGACCTGTGGGCCAGTGAATGGGCGCCCGGATCGCGGTTCGCCGAACCGTCCGGCGACGCGTGCGACCACTACCACCGTTATCCCGAGGACATCGGCCTGCTCGCCGGACTCGGGCTGAACGCCTACCGGTTCGGGATCGAATGGGCGCGGATCGAACCGGAGGAGGGATTCTTCTCCCGGGCCGCGCTCGACCACTACCGGCGCATGGTCGGCACCTGCCTCGAACACGGCGTCACCCCCGTCGTCACCTACAACCACTTCACGACTCCCCGCTGGTTCGCCGCTGCCGGTGGGTGGAACGGCACCGCCGCCATCGACCGATTCGCCCGCTACGCGGCCCGGGTCACCGAGCACATCGGCGACCTGACGCCCTGGGTGTGCACCTTCAACGAGCCGAACGTGATCTCGTTGATGGTCCACCTCGGCCTGGCCCCCGCCGCCGCCCGCGAGGACGGCCTCGGTCTCCTGGATGCCGCCGACGACCAGCCAGCCCAGCCGGGTCAGTCGGGTGGCCAGTCGGGATCGGGCGGGAGCTGGCCGGTCCCCTCCGTCGAGGTGATGGCGGCGGCCCACCGCAAGGCCGTCGAGGCGATCAAGTCCGGGCCCGGCGACCCCGCGGTCGGCTGGACCCTGGCCCTCATCGACCTGCAGCCCGCCGACGGCGGCGAGCAGCGCTGGGCCGCCACCCGCCAGGCGGCCGAGCTCGACTGGCTCGACGTCTCCCGCGACGACGACTTCGTCGGCGTCCAGACCTACACCCGGGAACGCATCGGACCGGACGGCCTCCTGCCGGTGCCGGACGGAACCGCGACCACGCAGACCGGCTGGGAGATCTACCCCCAGGCCCTCGGGCACACGGTCCGGCTCGCGGCCGAGCACGCCCGGGTGCCGATTCTGGTCACCGAGAACGGCATGGCCACCGCCGACGACGACGCCCGCACCGCCTACACCGCCGCCGCCCTCGAGGGACTGGCCGGCTGCGTCGCCGACGGCGTCGACGTCCGCGGCTACCTCCACTGGTCGCTACTCGACAACTTCGAGTGGACGTCCGGTTTCGCGATGACGTTCGGGCTGATCGCCGTCGACCGAACCACCTTCGCCCGCACCGTCAAGCCTTCCGCCCGCTGGCTCGGCGAGGTCGCCCGCGCGAACCGCCTTCCCTGATCGAAGGCGAGAAACCGACCTGGTCACCGCACACAAAACGCTACGCAGTATGCTTGCGCGCGCTAGCTTTGGGCGATAACCTCCGCCGTGGAGGCAAGCGCGGATAATTTTTAGGACACCCCTCTCGCGACGGTTATGTGCCTGCTCGCGGACTTCCTGGTCCGGCAATCGGGTTGAACCCACTTTCCTGGCGAGACTGTCGATTCTGTGGTCGATCAGAAGCGCTTGGTTATTCTGTCGACCCGCTCGTCACAGCCAGTTGCATCGCGAAGGCCGAAGCTCGCCAGACCGTGCCTGGCCGCGTAGTGCACGACTGCGGAAGTGGTCGGGCTTCCCGTCGTGGCAGCCGCCGTCCGCGCCCGGCGTGGCGGAATAGGCCCCGGCCACGCCGGGCGCGGCGGCCCAACTGGAACACGGTCCGCGGTCGGTTCGCCGCCGCGACCTGCCGCTCTGAGGGCGTCAGGTCGTTCAGGGCGCCGCCACGCGTCGAGGCGTCCGAAGCGATCGGGTAGCCGCGCACGAGCGTGATCGCGTGGGCGTGGCACTGTCGTGGAGGCCTGACTTGCGCGCCCTAGTTTCGTGTGGATAGCATCCTGACCAACGCTAGCGCGTACTAGCAATCTGTGATCGTGCGGGTTCACGCAGGCGTTGCCATGTCATGGTCAGCACCCGGTGACCGCCTCCAAACCGGGCGGCTACTTCCGGCCGGGAGGGCGTCGCCAATGAAGGCGGGGGAGAGCACAGTGCCTCTGGTTGAGGGGCCCACAGAGCGCGATCGGCCGCGGCATCCCCGTTTGGCGGTCCGTCGGCCGCTGGCGGATGTTCTTCCGTTACTGAGCTTTGGAGCTGCCCCCGCGGGCGGAAGCAGCCGTTGAGCCCTGTGGCATCTTCCGGGACTGGCGTACGCACCATATTCGTCCCCTACCGGAATACATGAGGGATTCGCATGCGCTTACCTAAGCCTCGGGCGCCTCTGGGGGTGGCGAGCGCGGTCCTCGTTGTCGTCGCCGTGACCGGCTGCTCCTCGGCGAGCACGGGGAGCGGAGCGGCCGGGGCCTGCGACTCGCCCGGGGTCACCCAAGGCCAAGTGACGCTCGGGTTCGTCTATCCCGACACGGGGGCATCCAGTTCGGCGCTGTCCTCGGCGCGAGCCGGCCTTGCCGCCAGGATCGGCCTCGCGAACGAGGAAGGCGGTGTCCATGGCCGCCGGATCGCCTACGAATGGCGAGACGACGCGGGCTCCGGATCGGTTGCCGCGACCGCGACCGAAGAACTCATCGACCATGAGAAGGTCTTCGGCCTCGTGACGGCCAGCGCCGCCCTCGGCGATTCGATGGACCGCCTGACCCAGCAGGGGGTGCCGGTCACCGGGGTCGCCGTCGAACCGTCCTGGGCCGGGCGGGAGAACATGTTCTCCTTCGTGTACTCGGCCTCACCCGTCGTCGTCGGCCGCTACATCCGAGCCGCTCGCGGCACCCGGGTCGCCATCATCACCGGGGACCAGTCGGAGGTGAGCTCCGGCCTCACAGGGGAGTACGCCCAGGGCCTGAAAGCCGCCGGGATCAGCACGGTCCAGGCGTTCCCCTACGTGGCCGGCATCGGCGACCCTGACCAGGTGGCCGGCAAGATCGCGGATTTCGGTGCCGACGCCCTGCTGGGAATCACCGCCCCGGACGACTTCGCCAAGATCGTGCAGGCGACTCGCATAGCGGGGGCCCACCTCGCAGTCAGCGTGGTGCTCACCGGCTACGACCGCGGGCTGCTGTCATCCATCGGTCCGGCGCTCGCCGGCGTGTCGATGCCGGTGTTCTTCCGCCCGTTCGAAGCCGGCGGCTTGGCGATTCAACGCTACAAGGACGCGATGAGCCGCTACGCCCCGGAGTCCACGAACACCGACCAGCAGTTCGCGATGTTCACCTACATCAACACCGACCTGTTCCTGCGTGGCCTCGACCTGGCGGGACCCTGCCCCATCCGTGACGACTTCATCAAAGCCCTGCGCGGCGTGCCCAACTACGATGCGGATGGCCTCATCGCGCCCGTCGACCTGCGCGACTATTCGGGCAAGCCATTGTCCTGCTACGCCTTCGTGCAGGTGAACCCCACCGGTACCGCGTTCGCGACGGCTCGAGAGCGTGTTTGTGCCGACGGCAGCACCTCATGACGCTGCCGTCCGGACAAAGATCGCAGCACATGCCGAGCACTGGCCAAAGACCGACCGACGCACGCTGACGCGGAAGCGCCAGCGTGCGTCGCCGGCCCGGCCGTGCCCTGGGTTCAGGGGAGAGGACAGCACGCACGGGATGGGCGACCAGGATGGTGATCTCGCGTTCGCGGGCGGTGAGCTCGTTCATGGCCGGGAGCGCGGCGTCGAGCAGGAGCTTGAAGGTGGCGCGCAGCGGCTCCTGGACGTCGGCGAGCACGATCCTGATCGGGGCTGTCACGGCATGGGCTCCTCGGTCTCGGGCGTGGCGGCGTTCCCGGCGGGGGCCGCCAGGTCCTCGGTGGGGTGATCCGGCCTGGTACGCAGCTTGGCGGTGACAAGGTAGCCGCCGTCGTCGGTCGGGCCGGCCTCCAGCGTCCCGCCCGCGGCGCGGGCGCGTTCGCGTAGGCCGATCAGTCCGTGCCCGGTTCCGACGTGGCGGGTGTGACCGGGCTGGAGCGAGCGGGCGTTGCGGATCTCGATTGTCAGGTGGCCGGGCGTCCAGTTCAGGGTGACGGTGACGGGCGCGCCGGGGGCGTGTTTGGTGGCGTTGGTGAGTGCCTCCTGGATGATCCGGTAGGCGGCCAGGTCGCTCTGGTGGCTCAGCGCGGCCGCCTGGCCGTGGATGTCGAGCGCGAGGTGAGCGCCCGCGTCGCGGAACCGGCCCAGCAGGCCGTCGAGCTCCGCCAGACCGGCGACGGGTGCAAGAGAGGGGGAGCCGACGGGCCGGTGGCCGGTGGCCGACAGGTCGCGGCCGCCCGGCCGCTCGTGCTCGGTGGGCTCGGCGTCGTCGGGGTCGCGGCGCAGCAGGACGAGGGCGGCCCGCAGGTCGTCGATGGCCGCGGAGGTGTGCTGGGTGATGCCGCGCAGGGCCTGGCGCGCGGTTCGGGGGTCGGTGTCGAGCAGGTAGTCGGCGATGCCGGCCTGTGCGTCGACGAGGGCCAGGTTGTGGGCGAGTGTGTCGTGCAGCTCCCGGGCGATGCGCAGCCGCTCGTCGAGTACGGCCCGCCGGGACTGTTCGCTGGCCTCGCGGGCTCGCCGTGTCCGCGCGTCGTGCCGGGCGCGTACCCCGACACCAGCGCCGGTGGCGATGACGACTAGTTGGACCATGACGAGGTCGGTGCCCGCCAGGGAGAGCGGCTGGAAGAGCAGCGCGGCGGCCAGGAGCACGAATGCGGCGACGCCGCCGGCGATCCATCCGTCCCGTTGCCGGCGGCGGGCCGCGACGGTGTACACGGCGATCATCGTGGCGATCGGGACGGGCTGGTAGGCGCCGACGGTGCTTCCGGGCAGGCCGGCGTCGAGGTTGGGCATGACCGCGAGGTGGCATGCCTCGACGACCACGACGGCGGCGAGAACGGGCTCGGGCCAGTAGGTCCGTACCAGGAGCGGCAGCCAGGACACGACGGTGAGGAGCAGAAGCTCCGTGCCGGGGAACGTCGCGGTACCGGAGCGGACGACGACCACGGCTGTCATAGCGGCCAGCACGACGACGGTGACGACGACGTCCCACCGGGTGGGACGCCTGCTCTCGCTGAGCAGGCGTCGCCAGCCGGTGGTTCCGGCTGCGCCGTCGGTGTTTCCGGCGGCGGATCGGATGATCGTCACGGCTCCTCGGTCACCGCCGGTCCGCCACCGCCGAGGCATGGCCGGCCACGCCGACCAGGTCGTCCGTGGGCGGCGCGTCCACCTGGTCGGACGGTATGTCGATCTTGTCGGCGGGGCCTTCGATCGCCAGGTGCGGTGTGAGGCGGTCGGCCCAGCGAGGATATGCCCACACCCGGTCGCCGATCATCCGCAGGAGCGCCGGGACGAGGATCATGCGCACGACGAAGGCGTCCACGACGACCGCGAGGGCAAGGCCGATGCCGATGCAGGAGACGATCCGCTGGCCGCTGAACCCGAACGAGGAGAACACGCACAGCATGATGACGGCGGCGGTGGCGATGACCTTGGCGGTCTCGGCGACACCCACGCGGATCGAGCGCGTGTTGTCGCGTGTGTGCGCCCATTCCTCGCGGATGCGGCTCACCAGGAACACCTGGTAGTCCATCGACAGGCCGAACATCACCCCGACGACCATGATGGGGACGATGTAGGAGATCGGCGCGCCGTCTCCGACGCCGAGCAGGTTGCTGGCCCAGCCCCACTGAAAGATCGCGGTCAGTGCGCCCAGGCCCACGAGGATCGTCGCCAGGTTGCTGACCGCCCCGACCAGCGGCACCAGCAGGCTGCGGAACGCGAGCACCAACAGCAGGAATCCGAGGCCGGCCACCAGCACCAGGTAGAGCGGCAGCTTGCTCATCAGCGCGTGCGCGATGTCGATGTTGGTCGCCGTCTGGCCACCGACGGACACCTGGAGGTGGCTGCCGGCCTCGGCGGCCGGGATCACGTCCCGCCGCAGGTGATCCACCAGGTCGACGGTCGCCTTGGCGCCCGAGCTGCTCGACGGCGTCACCTGGACGACCTGGATGCCGTCACCGGCGGTCGCGCCGACCGCGACCGAGGCGACGTCGGGCACCGACGGCAGCTGCGTGACCAGCACGTCCAGCGCCCGCGCGGAACCCGCGTCGGGAGTCTCGGCCACCAGCAGGAGGGTAGCGTCGATGCCGCCGCCGAACGCGGGGCTCATCAGCTCGTAGTACTGACGCGACGTCGAGCCGGCCGGGTCGCTGCTGGCGTCGGCCTCACCGACCCGCATCGACAGCACCGGGAGCGCGAGCGCGGCCAGTACGACCAGCGCGAGCACCGCCATCGGCGCGGGAACACGGGTGACGAGCGCTGCCCAGCGCCTGGCGGGCCCACGGCGAGCGTGCGCACGTCTCGATGTCGGCCCGCTCACCGCGGGCGCGCCGCTGTTGGACAGGAGGCGGCGCTGCCGGCGGGACAGCACGCGCGGGCCGAGGACGGACAGTAGCGCGGGCAGCAGGGTGATCGCTGCCAGCACGGTGAACAGCACGGTCACCGCGGCCGCCTGGCCCATGCCGGTGAGGACACCCATGCCGCCAACGAACATCGCGAGCAGCGCGGCGATCACCGTCAGACCGGCGAAGATCACCGCTCGGCCGGAGGTGTTGCCGGCCTGCCCGATGGCGTCGGTCACCGAGGCTCCAGCCATCAGGGCCTTGCGGTGCCGGTCGACGATGAACAGCGCGTAGTCGATGCCGACGCCCAGGCCGATCAGCGACCCCATAGTGATCGACTCGCTGGACAGGTCGACGACGTGGGACCCGACCATGACGAACAGCAGCGAGGCGACCACGCCGACCACGCCGGTAATGATGGGAAGCGCCGCGGCCCAGGCGGAGCGGAACATCACCAGCAGCACCAGCAGCGCCGCCAGGATGCCGACGACCTCGGCGATGCCGCCCGCCTTGGTCTCGGGCGCGAACGCCTGCCCACCGGTCTCGACCTTGAGGTGGTCGTTCTCGATTGACTGGGCGGCCTGGCGGACCTGGGCGACATCGACGTCGTCGGTGACGGTCACGTCGGCGTAGGCCGTGTTCTGACTGGTGTTGAGCCGCGACGGGTCGCCGGCGGTGTAAGGGCTCGCGACGGCGTCGACGCCGGGCAGCGACGCGACCTTCGCGAGCATGCCGGCGACGTCGTCGCGCACCGGGGCCGAGTCGACGGCCTGTCCGGTGGCGTGCCAGACGATGCGGCCGGTCTCGGTCGAGCCGGCGGAGGTGCCGAGCAGGGTGTAAGCATGCGCCGACTCGCTGCTGGGCAGGTCGGCGACGGTCTTGAAGTTGGACCCCAGTCCGACGACGAGGCTGATCAGGACGACGACGGCGCCGGCCCACACCCCGAGAACGACGAGGCGATGCCGTGCGCACCACCGGGCAAGAACGGACACGGAACTGCCTTTCGCGAGCTCGAATGTGACACCTCACGGTCCCGCCAAGGCTGCCCCGCGGCGTCCACCCTCTGCCGTCATCCGCGCATACCACGACCGCGGTACGCCATCGCAGGTCCTGCCTCAGCGGGCGTACGGGAGTCGTCGGGCTGGAAAGCTGTTCAGATTGGTATCGACACGCCGGTGCCGGTCGAACTGCCGTGCAGTTGCAGCCGGTTCAGTCTTGCTCCCCTGGGGATGTCGAAGACCAGCCTGCCGTGTATCGACGCGCCAGGGCCGGCCGACTGCCATACCGTCTCGCCGAGCAGATAGAAACGAGACAGGTAATCGGCTGAGTGGCGGCCACCGGTGGAGTCGTATGCGTACTGGTTGGCGTTCTGCAGCTGGCGCGACGATTCGCCGACATTGCGGATCGTCATCGTCACCAGGCAGAACTGGCCGTTCGCGCGGCGTGCCAGAAAATCGGGGCCGAGCTGTTCGACGCCGCATTCGACGCCCTCGACGGTGAACTGCAGCCCACCGTCGCGGAAGCTGTCCGGACTCGGCGAGGGGGTCGGCTGCGCCGAGGAGACCGGGGCGGCGGCGGGCGCCGCGGCGGCGGACAGAGCCGAGGACTGGCCGCGGTGTCGCACCGCCACCGTCAACATCGTCGCGAGGGCCAGCAGCAGCACCCCGCCGACGAGCAGGACGGATCTGCGCGCCGGTGGCCGCCGCGGCAGCCACGTCCGGGTCCGCGGTAGCCGCGTCTGTGTCCGTGGAAGCCGTGGTGGGGTGCCGGTGAGGCCCAGCAGCCGGATCGCCGGGTCGGTGGACTGGTCGTCCGGGCGACGCTGGACCAGGCACAGGAGCAGATCCCGGGCAGTGGGCCGGGACGACGGGTCCTTCGCGAGAGCGTTCCAGACAAGATCATCCAGCTGCTCGGGAAGACCGGCCAGATCGGGCTCGGCGCTGGTGATACGCCGGGCCACCTCGAGGTCGGTCTCACCGCCGAACGGGTGCCGGCCGGTGGCCGCGCAGGCGATGAGCATGCCCCAGGTGAACACGTCGGCCGCCGGTCCGATCGGCTGGCCGTTGACCTGCTCGGGTGCCATCCAGCCCGCCGAGCCGAACCCCCAGTCGGTGGGCTTTGCCAGGCCGCCGTCCAGCGTCTGGGCAATGCCGAAGTCGATCACCCTCGGTCCGGACAGCGAAAGGATCACATTGCTGGGCTTGAGGTCCCGATGCACCAGGCCGGCATGGTGGATCGCGGTCAGCGCCGTCGCCACGCCGACCGCCAGCCCGGTGAGCGTGGAGGGGCTGAGCGGGCCGATGGCGACCGCCTGGTCGAGGCGGAGGCCGCCGATGAACTCGGTCACCAGATACGGCGCGAACGCGTCGGGGTCGGCATCGAGAACCTCTGCGGTGCAGAACGGCGCGACCCGGCGCGCTGCCTCGATCTCCCGCCGGAAACGGCGGCGGAACTCCTGGTCACTGGCCAGGTCCGGCCGGATCACCTTGACCGCGACGGCGCGGCCACCGGGGTCCCGGCCGAGGTAGACGGTGCCCATTCCTCCCTCGCCCAGCCTGCTGACGAGCGTATAAGGGCCGACCGCGTCCGGGTCGTACGGCGAGAGTGCCTCGCCCGGAACCGTCGTGGCGCCGGAGCGGCTCGTTACCAGCGTCCGCTGGGTCACCGGGCCGTCCACGCCTGCCCGCCCCTGGCCGCGCGGTTTTCCATGGTCATCTTGTGGCTCACCTCCAGGTGGATATCTGCTCGCTGGCCTGTCGGCTCGGTGGTCCGTCGGCTCGCCGGTCTCAGCCTGGCGGTCGCGGCTCACCCGACCGCGCCGCCGCGTGGCCGGCGCTCAACAGCCCCGGAGCCGGGTCGTCGGGGTCTGCGTCGTGTCCAGGCTGAGGTCGTCGGCCTCCGCGGTGACCTCGATGCCGGACGGCGTCACCGCGGCCGACGTCACTTCCAGGTCCAACGGCAGGCTGGAAAGCGGTATGGCCACGGTGAGGGCCCGCACGGTGCTCGTGGGGATTCGCACGGCACCCAGTCCGTCGACGCCGAGCGCGGTGGGCGCGAGGGTGAGCTGGTTGTTCTCGACGGTGGCCCGCACGTCGCCGAACACCTTGACCTGCCCGACGAGCGGCACGTCCACCGGTGCCGAGATCCGCATCCCGTCGCTGGCCGCGTTCAGCCGGACGTCTCCGGGCTGGTTGGCGAGGTAGGCGTTGAGATCCGCGTAGGTGAGCCGCACCGAACCGACCACCTGATCGACCGGCAGCGTTTTCACGTCATTGCCGATCAGCTTGCTCAGCGGGAGGTGCACCCCTTTGACATGCACATTGATGTCGTCGACGCACACGTCGGACACGGCGACCCGGCGAATGCGAAGGCCGATGTCCTTGTAGTCGCCCATGACCACCTGGGTCAGGAACGGGTATCCACCGACCGAGGCCGCCGGCTTGTTCGGCAGCTGCTGGCTCTTCTGAATCTGGCTGACCATCTGGGACGCCGCGAGGTGAGCCGCCAGCCGGTCCATCGCCCCGAGCACGATGACCAGAAGGACGAGCGAGGCCGCCAGTATCCGGCGCCACCTGCGGCGGCGGCCGGGCTCGACGGCGGCTGCCTGCGCGCCAGCCGGTTCCTCCACGTTCAGCGGCGATGGGCCTGTCCCCGGCGTCTCCACCCAGTTCGGATCTTGCTGCCGCCACGCCTCGTGATCGCCCGCCTCGCGGGACCGCGGCGATCGGACGGGCGGCGGCGGATGGCCGACTGGACGCGGGACGGTAGCCACGGAAGGTGCCTCCAGAATGAGCTTGGGTACCTACCACGCTCCCTGGGATGGCCCCTCCCGTCGTCATCCGTATGTGGACACTTCCGCCTACCGCAGACGCGGTACCTGGACCGACGGCGGGCAGCCGCGATCAGTGCACCGACTCGGCGACCACCCGCCTGGGCCGCGCCGCCACCTACTACCTGCGCTGCCCGCCCGACATCTACCTGCGCGCGACGTCGCCCTACCCGGCGACCGCGGCGAAGACGTCGTGGTCCGCGGCGGCCGTTCCGAGCCGTTCCAGGAGCGAGGCGGTGATGGGCGGGTCGACCTTGACCGTGACGCCCCAGAGGTAGAAGCCGTGCAGGACGCCGCGGCCAAGGAGGTTCCACGCCTCGTCCCAGGCGGGCGCCTCAATCCCGGCCGCCCGCAGGCGGTCGAGGTAGTGCGCGAGAAGGTCGCGTTCGTGGCTTCTGCGGTCCGCGACGCTCAGCACGGAAGCAATGTGATAGCCGACGTCGAGGTACCAGGGCCCGCGCTGCACCAGCTGCCAGTCCATGAACGCGGGCCGCCCACGGCCGTCGAGGTAGAGGTTCCCGATGTGCGGGTCGCCGTGGATCACGGTCCAGGGCGAGGCGCCGGTGACCTCGTCCGCCAGGGTTCGGTAGCACGACACGAGGCGCTCGGCGTCGCGGGCCTCGTCGGGGACGCCGGCTCCGATCCAGCAGGCGAAGTTCGCGGCGATCTCGGTAAGGCCGCGTAGCCGCAGGTACAACTCCATGCGGTTGCGCAGCCAGCCGACATCGGCGAGGGCCGGATCCGCCCAGGTGCTGGCATGCAGGGTGGCCAGCTGCTCCAGGCTCGCGGCTGCCTGGTCCGGGGTGAACTGGCTCAGCCCGTCGAGGAAGATCGCGCCGTCGGTGACCACGTCCTCGGTGATGAGGATGTTCCTGCCTGTCTGAGCGTCGACGTCCGCGAAGACGCTACGCAGGGTGCGGACGCCGGCACGGCCGGCCAGGTCCCGGTAGAAGCTGGTCTCGGGTATACCCGCGGCGCTGGCGGGCCGGTTGACCTCGCCGAAATAGCCCTTGGCGCACAGATGCGGAGACAGCCCGGACGGAACCCCTCCGGCGCACTCGATGTGGAACCGGGCGTTGGTCGAGACACGGCTGACCACCGGGCCCGGTGTGACCGCGGTGACCTCGATCCCGGGGAAACGGGTTCCCAGTGCCTCGCTCAGCCAGCGAGGCGACAGCACGTCGGCGAGGTTCTCGGGTAACGCGACCCTACGGTCGGTGGACTCGGGCACGATGCGTCCTCCTAGGTCAGGCACGGTCGGACGGGAATTCGGACGGGAATTCGGACGGGAATGGTGACTGCCGACAGATCCAGAAGCAGGCTCCCTTGGGCTGTTCGGGATGCGCGGTCAGCTCCGCGATAGCTCTCGGCTTCACGATGACGCGGCGGCGCGCCCCGAGAGCCCGGAGCGCGCCGCCGCGGACACGACCGGAGGCCACCGGTCCGCCGAGCGCGGACCGGTGGCCGGGCCTGGCCGTCCCTGGCCTAGACTCCGGCGACCTCGTATGTCGTCGGCCGTCCCTTGTCGTCGAGCGTGGTGATCAGCCCGCCGCGGACACACGCGGCCGGGAGGGCCGGAACCGCCTTGCCGCCGCACTGGAACCGCCGTCCGCCGGAGCCGGGCAGTTCCTTCTGGGGCATCGTCCTGATCGTTGCGGCGACCGTCTGCGGCGTGATGTCACCCTTGAGATCCGCCACAGCCGTCTGCAGACCGGCGACCGCCATGAAGGTGTTGATCCCGGCGATCTTGCTCGTGTCGATGCCCTGGCCGTAGGTCGTGGCGACAGCGTTGAAGAGCTGGGTCGACGGGTTGTCCGTGCCGAGCGGCGCCGCCGCGGCGAGGCTGATGCCCTTGAGCTGGCCGCCGGGAATGGCGGTGCGGGTCGCGTCGGTGATGCACTGCGCGATGGCCGAGATGGGACCGGTGAACCCGACGGCCTGCAGGCCCTTGAGGGCGCTGATGCAGAACGAGTCGTTACCCAGGATGAACACCGCGCCGCCGTCGGCCGCGATCTTCTGCATCTGCGGCGTCATGTCGGCGGTTCCCGGGGCGATGGCGACCATCTCGAAGTCGAGGCCCGCCTGGTCGAAGGCCGGGGCGGCGGATGCCAGCACACCCTTGGCGGCCGGCACGTCGATCACCACCGCGGTGACCTTCTTGACGCCCGCCTTCTTCGCGATGGTGATCGGGAGCCCGATGTCCTCGAAGGTCGGGTCGGAGAGCGTGAAGGTGCTCTTGGTGTCCTGGACTATGGCGGGAGCGCTGGCCAGGTAGAGCACCACGGGCACGCCCGCGTCGTGCAGCGGCGTCCAGGCGGCCTCCTGCGCGGCGACGCCGCCGACGACCACGGCGACGGCGTTCTGCTCGATCATCTGGTTGGCGCAGTCGGCGGTCTTCGACGGGTCGGCCTGCGATTCGCAGGTCACCATCTCGATCGGCCGGCCGCCGATGCCGGAGCGGTGCTCGTTGAGGTAGCTCGCGGTGGCCTTGGCCACCTGGATCTCGACGGACTGGTCGGCGATGGCCGACTTCCCGTCGGAGATGAGGCCGATCTTCACCGAAGCGCCGGTCGCCTTCGCCACGGGTCCCAGCGCGTTGGTCGCGGGTGTGGCGCTGGCGTTCGTCCCCCCGTCGCCGGGCGCGTCGGAACCGCCGCCGCAGGCCGAGACGAGCAGCAGGCTCGCCGCCAGCCCGCCAGCCAGAGCGGTTAAGCGGACCGCGGTCGTGCGCGTTGCCACCTGTCTGCGCCGTGGTGCGCCTTGGTGTGGGCCGTTGTGCCGCATGGGCGAGTACCTCGTTTCGCTAGTTCGTCCCGGACGTCGAGACCGGAGAGGCAGCAGTGATCGGAAGCCGTGGTCGGCCACGACGGTCGCCGTCGCCGTGGCTCGCGGCGCCGGGACCTGGGGCGTTGGCTGGCTGGTGGCTGTGAGGAGGATCGCAACACCCTCGAGAGAAGTCAACGTTCCGCATAACGCGATACGAGGACTTCCCAAACCGAACTGGGCGACCTACAGTCGGCGGTCACCGGCAGTCGGGCGGTCGCTGGGCGGCGCCCCCATCTGACCGGCATGGCCAGCCGGCCCCAGCCCAACGAGCCGGGCGTGCTCGTCTCGATCAAGAAGAGGAGGTGGCTCGTGGGGAAGGGTGCCTTCGACGGCTTACGCGTCGTCGAGCTCGCCCAGTGGGTGTTCGTACCCGTCGCCGGCGCGTTGCTGGCGGACTGGGGGGCCGACGTGATCCGGGTCGAGCGGCCCGAAGGTGACCCGTACCGCGCGCTCGCCACCCAGGGCATCGGCACCGACAGCGGCGGGGTGAACCTCTCGGTCGCGCTGGCGAACCGCGGCAAGCGTTCGGTCGCGCTGGACCTGCGCACCGACGCCGGCCGCGCCGCGCTCGACCGGCTGCTGGCGACGGCCGACGTCTTCCTGACCAACTTCCGGCCCGGCGCCCTGGACCGTCTCGGCCTCGGTGCCGACGACCTGACCGGGCGCTTCCCCCGGCTGGTCTACGCCCGGGGCCATGGCTTCGGCGTGCGCGGCCCGGGCGCTGACCGGCCCGGGTACGACTCGTCCGCCTTCTGGGCGCAGGGCGGGATGGCGCACGTGCTAACGCCGCCGGACCGGGATGCGCCGATCGGTCAGCGCGGCGCGATGGGCGACCGCAACGGCGCGATGGCGCTGGCCTTCGGCATCGCCACGGCGCTGCTGCGCCGTGAGCGGACCGGTGAGGGCGGCGTGGTGGACGTCTCGCTGCTGGCCACCGCGATGTGGACGCTGTCCTCCGACGTGCTCGCGGCTCTGACCGGCGGACGACCGCGCGCCGCGACCGGGAGCGGGGGGTACGTCAACCCCCTGGTCGGGGCGTACCGGACGAGCGACGGGCGGCACATCCAGCTCGTCTTCCTGGAGGCCGACCGCTACTGGGACGGCTTCTGCCGCTTGGTCGGCCGCGAGGACCTGGCCACCGACCCGCGCTTCGCGGACCTGCGCGCCCGGGCCGAGAACCGGGACGCCTGCGTCGACGAGCTGGAGGCCGAGTTCGCGAAGCGGTCCTTCGTCGAGTGGCAGGACCTTCTCGGCCGGATCGACGCGCCGTGGGCTCCCGTGCAGGCCGTCGAGGAGCTGCTCGCCGACCCGCAGGTGCTCGCCAACGACTACCTGGGTGAGGTGGACCCGGACGGCGGTCCTGCCTACCGGCTGCCGAACGTGCCGGTGCAGCTCGACGGCCGGCCCCCCGCGCTGCGGCGCGCCCCGGAGCACGGCGAACACACCGAGGCGATCCTGCTCGACCTCGGCTACACCTGGGAGCAGATCACCGAGCTCAAGGACGCCGGAGCGATCCCGTGACGGCGCCGCGACCTCGCCCGGCCGAACCGAAGCCGGCCGAACGGCACGCCGCCGAACCGCGTCCGGCTGCGTCCGGGGCGGTCCCGCCGGTGGAGGGCCGGCCGCTTCCGGTCCCGGACGCGGTGTCGGCCGCCTACTGGGACGCCGCGGCCAGACATGTTCTGACCACAGCCCGGTGCGCGCGCTGTCGCGCCTTCGCGGTCCCGCCCGACCAGGTCTGCCCGGCCTGCGGAAGCTCCGACCCCGGTTTCGCCTTCGAGGAGGTCAGCGGGCGGGGGGTGGTCCGCTCCTGGACGGTCGTCCGGCAGTCGAACCTGGCGGGGTTCGCCGCCGACGTGCCGTTCTATCTCGTCGACGTCGAGCTCGTCGAGCAGCCCGAACTGCGCATGATCGGCCGTCTCCTCGACGGGGCCGCCGCCGGGCCGCGGCTCGGTGCCCCGGTCGCGGTGGCGTTCGAGGACGTTGCGCCCGGCGTGGCCGTCCCGGCCTTCCGGCTCGCGGGGACACCATGAGCCCCGGGTCCGGCGCGCGCGGCCGGGTCGCGATCGTCGGCCACGGGCACAGCCAGGTGTGGCGGCACGCGCCGCGGGCGCTGGGCGCCGTCGCCGTCGACACCGCACGGGCGGCCATCGAGGACGCGGGACTGAAGCCCAGCGACATCGACGGGTTCGTCACCGCCCCGCTGTTCCCGACAGCCGGGGCGCACACCGTCGAGGACGGGGTCAGCACGGTCACGGCACAGTGGCTAGCCGACCACCTCGGCGCCGCGGCCAGGTACGCGGCTGGGTTCCAGGGCATCGGGCAGCTGCCCGGAGCCGTGGCGCTCGCCGTCGGCGCCATCGTCAGCGGCGCCGCCGACCACGTGCTGCTTCACCGGGCCCTGCACAACCCGCCGGGCCGCTATCACGGCAACCCGATGCGGACCGCCGGGGGCGCCCAGCAGTGGACCGCGCCGCAGGGGTACTTCGGGCCGTTGCCGATGATCGCGCTCCCGTACAACGAGTACCTCCAGCGCCATGGCGCCCGCCGGGAAGCGATGGCGACGGTGGTGGCCGAGGCGCGCAAGAACGGCGCGCGGATCCCGTGGTCCTACTGGTACGGGAAACCGCTCAGCCCAGACGACTACCTGTCCGCTCCGATGATCAGCGATCCGGTCTGCAGGTACGACTGCGACCTCCCGGTCGACGGGGTTGCGGCGTTCGTCCTGACGTCCGCCGAACGGGCCCGGGACCTGCCACACCGGCCGGTTCACATCGCCGGGTGCGCCTCCGCCGCCCCGCCCCGCCACAGGTTGCCGCTGCACTGGCCGCTCGACGACATCATGGCGGCCGGCACGGGGCTGGTCGGCCGGCTGTGGGAGGCGGCCGGGGTCCGACCGGGCGAGGTGGACCTGCCGCAGCTCTACGACGGCTTCTCGCCGTTCGTCTACTTCTGGCTCGAGGCGCTGGGGCTGTGCCCCATCGGCGAGGCGCACCGCTTCGTCCAAGACGGCCGGATCGACAGCGACCTGCCGGGCGGCCTGCCGGTGCTCTCCGGCGGCGGCGCCCTCGGCAACGGTCGCATGCACGGCGTTCCCCAGATGCTCGAGTGCTACCTGCAGCTGTCCGGCCGGGCCGGACCGCGCCAGCGTGCGCGCGCGACGGTCGGCGTCGCCTGCCAGTCCTCACCCCACTTCGGCGGCGCGGTCGTCTACACCGCCGAACCGACCTGAGAACCGTCACCTTCAACAACCCGCGCGTTTCGCGGCCGCGTCCACGCCCGCGAACGGGTCGAGCCGGCCCGACTCGCGTGGCGCCGACCAGCGTCGGCGCACCCCTGACACAGGAAGGAGCGGGCCTCGTGACAAAGATCCTCGCCGAACGCCGCTCGTACATCGCCGGCAGCTGGGCCGACGGCGACGCGACGTTCGACATCGAGAACCCGGCCGACGAGTCGACCGTGGCGAGCGTCGTGGCGGCGTCGCCCGCCGACGTCGAGCGGGCGGTCCTCGCGGCGCGAGACAGTTTCGACCGGGGAGTCTGGGCCGACGCGCCGGTCACCGAGCGCGCCGCGGTCCTGCGCGCCTTCCTCGACCAGATCGAGACCTGGCACGCGCCACTGGTAGCCACCATGATCGCCGAGGCGGGCCAGCCGACCGCCTTCGCCGAGCACGCGCAGTACCAGGCCGGGATCGCGCTCGCCCGCGCCACCATCGACCTGTACCTGTCGATGGCGCACGAGCAGGCCAGCCCGGTCCCACTCGACGAGCTGGTACGCGCCAGGCTCACGGCGAGCGTGCGCCGCCACGAGCCGATCGGTGTCGTGTCGGCGATCACGCCCTACAACGGCGCGATCATCATGGCGTTCCAGAAGCTGTTCCCGGCGCTGATGGCCGGGAACTCGGTCGTGCTGCGGCCGAGCCCGCTCACGCCGCTCTCGTCGCTGGTCTTCGGCACCGCCGCGGACGCCGTGGGCCTGCCGGCCGGTGTGCTCAGCGTCGTCGTCGAGGACGGCTCCGCCGGCGCCGAAGTGCTCACCACCCATCCCGCGGTCGACATGGTGTCGTTCACCGGCTCGACCGCGGTCGGCCGCCGCATCCTCGCCCAGGCCGCCCCGACCGTGAAGCGGGTCGCGCTCGAGCTCGGCGGCAAGTCGGCGCAGATCTACCTGCCGGACGCGGTGGACCGCGTCGCCGCCGGCGCCACGGCGGTCGTGGCGATGACCGCGGGCCAGGCGTGCGTCGCCGCCACCCGCATCCTCGTCCCCGCGGACCGCAAGGACGAGGTGGTCGACACCGTCTCCCAGACGTACGCCGCCCTGGTCGTCGGCCCGCCGACCGACCCGGCGGCCACGATGGGCCCCCTCATCAACGACGCCGCCCGCGCCCGCTGCGCCACCATCGTCGCGGCGGCCGAGCGGCACGGCGGCAAGATCGCCCTCGGCGGCGGCCGGCCGGCCGGGCTCGACCGTGGTTACTACGTCGAGCCGACGGTCCTCGACCTGCCCGACAACGCCAACCCCGCGGCGCGGGAGGAGATCTTCGGCCCGGTGGTGAGCGTGCTCGGCTACCGCGACCTCGACGACGCGGTGCGCATCGCCAACGACAGTCCCTACGGCCTGTCCGGCCAGGTCTACGGCAGGGACCTGGCGGCGGCGACGGCGGTGGCCCGCCGGCTGCGCACCGGAGCGGTCAACGTCAACGCGAGCCTCTTCAGCGCCTACGCGCCGAGCGGCGGCTACAAGCAGAGCGGCCTCGGCCGCGAGCGCGGGCCCGACGGCATCCGGGCCTTCCAGGAGGTCAAGCACATCGCCATCGGCGAACTGCACTAGGGCGCTCCCGGGGACCCACCGACCCAAAGGAGAAGAAATGACCTCGGACCTGAACCTCGACTGGCTGATCTCGGTCGACGACCACGTGCTGGAACCGCCGCACCTGTGGGTCGACCGGGTCGCCGCCAAGGACCGCGACCGCGCTCCCCACATGGAGTTCGACGACGACGGCATGGACGTGTGGGTCTATGACGGCAAGCGGTTCCCCTCCTCGGGCCTGTCCGCGGTGGCGGGCAAGTCGAAGGAGGAGTTCTCCCCAGAGCCGCTGTCCTACAGCGAGATGCGCCCGGGCTGCTACGACGCCGCCGAGCGCCTCAAGGACATGGACCAGGCCGGGGTCCTCGCGTCGCTGTGCTTCCCGACGCTCCCTCGGTTCTGCGGGCAGATGTTCTACGAGGCATCCGACCGGGACTTCGGGCTGGTCTGCCTGCGTGCCTACAACGACTGGATGCTCGAGGAATGGTGCGGCGCGGCGCCTGGCCGCTACATCCCGCTCGTCCTGATCCCGTTGTGGGACCCCGCCCTGGCCGTCAAGGAGATGGAGCGCTGCGCGGCGAAGGGCGCGACCACGTTCGCGTTCTCGGAGAACCCGGAGCCGCTGGGCCTGCCGACGATCCACGATCCGTCCGGCTACTGGGACCCGGTCATGGCCGCCGCCAACGACCTGCGGATGGTGGTCTCGATGCACGTCGGCTCGTCGTCCCAGGTACCGAAGATCGCCTCCAACACTCCGTTCATGGCGAACCTCACCTGGGGCGCCATGCGGACCTCCGGAACCATGCTGTCCTGGCTGTTCTCCGGCATGTTCCAGCGCTTCCCCAAGCTGAAGATCGCCCTGTCCGAGGGCGAGATCGGCTGGATGCCGTACTACCTGGAGCGCGCCGAGCAGGTCCTCGACAAGCAGCGCTACTGGGTCCAGCGAGGCACGAAGTTCGCGGACCACGACGGCGTGACCGGCGTCGACCTCGACACCCTCGACATCCGCGCCACCTTCCGCGACCACATCTTCGGTTGCTTCATCGAGGACCACCACGGCATCGCCAGCCTCGCCGAGATCGGCGAGGACAACATCATGTGCGAAACCGACTACCCGCACTCCGACTCCACCTGGCCCAACTGCATCCAGACCGTGAAGAACATCATCAGCCGCCTGCCGGCCGAAACCCAGTACAAGCTGCTGCGCGGCAACGCCGAACGCCTCTACCGGTTCACCCCCGCCACCCCACCCGTGCTGGCGGGGATCTGAATGACCGGTGGCGCCATCGCCATGGTGACTGCCGCCGGCGACCACACATCACGGAAGGAGGAAGCGTGACCACCACCCTGCTCGACGGCAAGAGCACGGTCGTGACCGGCGCCGGGTCGGGCGTCGGTCGTGCGTCGGCCCTGAGGTTCGCCGAGGAGGGCGCCCGCGTCGTGTGCGCCGACATCGACCTCGGCTCCGCCAAGGAGACCGTCCGGCTGATCGAGGCGGCCGGCGGCACCGCCGTCGCGGTCGCCTGCGACGTGGCCACGGAAGGTGACGTGGCCGCGATGGTCGCGGCCGCCGTGGACCAGTTCGGCCGGCTCGACGTCATGTTCAACAACGCGGGAATCCCGACGCCGCGGTTCGGCTCCGGGCTCACCGATCACACTGTCGCCGACTTCGACCGCCTCGTCGGGGTCAACCTGCGCGGGGTGTTCCTCGGATCGCGCCAGGCCGTGCTGAGGTTCCGCGACCAGGGCGACGGCGGCGTGATCGTCAACACCGGCTCGGTCGCCGGGCTCGTCTCCTGGGGCGGCTCCGTCTACGGCGCCACCAAGGCCGCGGTCCACCAGCTGACCCGCGCCGTGGCGATCGAGGGAGCACCCTTCGGCATCCGCGCCAACGCCATCTGCCCGGCGGGCATGCCGGCGACGAGGTTCATGGCGGCCGGCGGCATGCCGGACAGTCCCGAGACGCGGGAACGGACCGCCCAGCAGGTCGGCGCCATGCACCCGCTCGGCCGCCCGATCACCGTCGAGGACTGCGCCGAGGCGGCCGTCTTCCTGGCCTCGGACCGCGCCGCCAACATCACCGGCGTGCTGCTGCCCATCGACGGCGGATACGTGGCCAGGTGATCCGATGACGACCACCCATCTTCTCGACCGGGACCGGGTCCGCCGGCTGTTCGACCTGCGCAGCAGCTACAACACCTATGTCGGCGGCGACTTCACGGCCGACCCCAATCCCGTCTGGCGGGAGCTGCGGGAGCGGGCCGTTGTCCACGAGGGCACGGTCCATGAGCTGACCGGCTACCAGGGGCACGCCTTCTTCCACGGCCTGCCGGAACCGGACCGCCCGCACTTCTCCACGTTCAGCTTCGCGGCGTGCGACGAGGTCTACCGGAACGAGGAGCTGTTCTCCTCGTCGACGGGCGAGGCCGGCCCGGACGACGGCATCGGGTTCGAGTCCAGCATGCTGACGATGGGCGGGAACCGGCACCGCCGCTACCGCGCCCTCGTCCAGCCGTCGTTCGTGCCGGCGAAGGCCAAGTGGTGGGGCGGCAGATGGATCGAGGAGACGGTCCGTGACCTGATCGACGGCTTCGTCGACGAGGGCCGCGCCGAGCTCAACGTCGACTTCTGCGCCGCCATCCCGGTACTGACGATCACCAGCAGCTTCGGCGTCCCGGTCGACCAGGCCCTGGCGTTGCGGGAGGTCCTCAATCAGCCGGCGAAGGTCGTCGAGATCATCGCCCCGATCGTCGCCGCGCGCCGCGAACAGCCCCAGGACGATCTGATCAGTGTCCTCGTCGAGGCGGAGATCACCGACGAGGACGGAGTCAGGCATCGGCTCTCCGACGCCGAGATCTACTCGTTCGCCATCCTGCTGCTGCTCGCGGGCTCCGGCACGACCTGGAAGCAGATGGGCATCACGCTGACCGCCCTGCTGACCCGGCCGGACGTGCTGGCCGCGGTCCGCGAGGACCGTGCGCTGCTGCGCGCGGCCATCGAGGAATCGGTGCGCTGGACGCCCACGGATCCGATGTTCTCCCGCTGGGTCACCCGGGATGTCGACTTCCACGGCGTGCACCTGCCCAAGGGGTCGGTGCTGCACCTGTGTGTCGGTGCCGCGAACCGGGACCCGGCCCGCTGGGAGCGCCCGGACGAGTTCGACATCACCCGCCCGCTGAAGCGCTCGCTCGGCTTCGGCGGCGGCCCGCACATCTGCCTGGGCATGCACGTCGCCCGCGCCGAGATGGCGGTCGGCATCGGCGCGTTGCTGGACCGGCTGCCGAACCTGCGGCTCGACCCGGACGCGCCGCCGCCGGCGTTGATCGGGATGTACGAGCGCGGCGCGACCGAGATCCCCGTGCTGTTCGGCTGACGCCGGCCACGGGTCACCAGAAGGGCATCTCCATGAACTCACCGGGCTACCGGCCTCCCGACCTCGCCCTCGTGGGCCCCGAGCATGTGCGGCGCTACCAGGAGACCGGCGGCGAGGTCGGCTACGAGTGGAACGGCGTGCCGATCCTGCTCCTGACCACGACCGGGCGGCACAGCGGCCTGCCCCGGACCACGGCGCTCATCTTCGCCCGCGACGGGGACGACCACCTGGTCGTGGCCTCCAAGGGCGGATCTGCCGAGCATCCCGAGTGGTACCGGAACCTGGTCGCCAGACCCGAGGTCGAGATCCAGGTCCGCGCCGAGCGGCGGAAAGTCCGCGCGGCTACGGCCGCGACCGCGGACAAGCCGCGGCTATGGGAGATCCTGACGGCGATCTGGCCGAACTATGACACCTACCAGGCGCGCACGGAGCGGCCCATTCCCGTCGTGGTGCTGTCGCCTGCCGAGCAAAGGTAACGTTCCTGTCATGAGCAGGGCCGAACGCGCCGCTGAGCGGTCGCCGGTGATGTCTCGCGCTCGCTCGCGAACCATCCAACAGACGCGCGACCTTGTCGACGCCGCCCGCCGCCTGATCGCCGTCAAGGGATCCTCCTTCACGACGCAGGACCTCGTGAAGGAGGCGGGCGTGTCCATGCAGACCTTCTACCGGCACTTCGCCGGAAAGGACCAGCTGCTCCTCGCCGCCATCGAGGACATCGTGGCTGAGTCCACCGAGGGATACGAGCAGGCCGCGCGCGAGCTCCCCGACCCGATGGCACGGCTGCGACACCATCTCCTGTCGGTCGTCGCCCCACTGACCGACAATCCATCCCTGGCCCGGTTCGTGACCTCCGAGCACTGGCGGCTACGCGAGCGATTCCCGGACGAGATAGCAGCCGCCGACCGGCCCTTCGTCGACCTGATCGAACGAGACCTGAGAGCGGCTCAGGACGCGGGCCTGCTGCCACCGAGCGACTCCGGACGGGACGCGGAGACGATCGCCCAGTTCGCGATGTCCGTGTTCCACCACTACGCGTTCGCCCGCGGGCCCCGGCCACTGGACGACCTCGGCGACTACCTCTGGGACTTCTGCCTGGGCGGCATCAGCCGTTCGGGCGTTCCCAGCCGAACACCATGATCCACGACAGATCGCTCGAGCCTGGGGTGGACACCGCCGGCGGGTCCGTCGAGGAACGCCCCAGCTCCACCCACTAGTCGCCTGTTTCTCGGCCGAGCGCCGCGCCCATCGCGCGGTGGGTTCCAGGCGGTCCCACAACCCTGCCGGGGACGGCGCCAGCATCGCGAACAGCCGCGTTGTCGCGCTGCGTGGGCGACATCGCCGGCGGCCCGTTCCGTCAACCGAACGTCGCCGCGCCCTCACCGACGGCGCAGTCGGTCCCAAGGAGACCCCATGTCAGCACAGCGATGGCCGGTCCGACCAGTACCGGTCGGCTTGACCGCCGAATGGCGGCGAGCCGGCCTGTGGGACGACACGACGTTCGGCGCGAAGATCGACAGGGCTCTTCGCGACCACGCCTCGCAGGACTTCCATGTCCATTCACTGGAGCGGCCCTGGAAGGGGACCTTCGGCGAGCTGCGAGAGCGGGCGCTCGCGGTGGCCGGTGGGCTGGCCGCGCGCGGAGTGCGCCCAGGCGACGCGGTCGCCTTCCAGCTGCCCAACTGGGCGGAGGCCGCCGTCGTCTTCTACGCCTCCTCTTTCCTAGGCGCCGTCGTGGTACCGATCGTGCATTTCTACGGCGTCAAGGAGGTCTCGTACATCCTTCGCCGCACGGAGGTGGTCGCGTTCGTCACGGCGGCTCGGTTCGGGCGACGCGACTTTCTGGCGGATCTCCCGAAGGTCGTGGACGGCGTCCACTCACTGAAGACAGTGGCGGTCGTCGGGGGAGCCGACGGACCGCTGCCCGCGAACGCCGTGCCCTTCGACGCGTTGGCGACCGGCCCCGCCCTGGCCGGGCCGGTCGACGCCGACCCGGACAGCGCCGTGGTCGTCGCCTACACCTCGGGCACGACGGCCGATCCGAAGGGAGTCGTGCACTCCCACAACACACTCGGAGCGGAGCTCCTGCACCTCGACTACATGAACGCCAGCGGTGGGCTGCCCTCGCTGGTCGGCGCCCCTGTCGGTCATTTCATGGGCATGCTCACCGGGCTTCTCCTGCCCGCTGTCAATGCCATGCCGGTGCACCTGATCGACGTCTGGGACCCCGCTCGGGTGCTGTCCACCATCCTGACCTGGGGACTGGCGGCCGGGACCGGGTCGACGTTCTTTCTCACGAGCCTCCTGGACCACCCCGACCTGACCAACGACCACCTAAGCCTTATGCGCAACGTCGGGCTCGGCGGATCGGCCGTGCCAGTAACCGTCGCGGAACGGGCGACCGCGGCCGGGATCTCGGTGCTGCGCAGCTTCGGTTCGACCGAGCACCCGTCGATCACGGGATCGCGGCACAAGGACGACGCCCGGTGGAGGCTGCGCACCGACGGCCCACCGATGCCCGGAGTCGAGATCAGACTGCTCGACGACGACGGTCGACCGGTGCCCTTGGGCACGGCCGGGGAGATCTGGTCACGTGGGCCGGACTGCTGCGTCGGCTACACCGATCCGGAGCTCACGGCCCGCGCGTTCGATGCCGACGGCTGGTACCGCACCGAGGACGTCGGCGTGCTCGATGACGACGGGTGCCTCACGATCACGGACCGCAAGAAGGACATCATCATCCGGGGTGGCGAGAACGTCAGCGCGGCCGAGGTCGAGGAGCTGCTGCTGCGGACCGTGCCCGGCCTTCTGGAGGTCGCTGTGATCTCGATTCCGGACGCCCGGCTCGGCGAGAAGGTGGGCGCCGTGCTGCGGATGGCGCCAGGGACGCCCGCGCCCGGCCTCGACGACGTGCGCGGGCGGCTCCTCGACGCCGGCCTGGGCCGGCAGAAGCTACCGGAGTACCTCGCCGCGGTGGATGACTTCCCCCGGACGTCGACAGCGAAGATCGTAAAGGCGGCGCTGCGGCGTTCGGTCGGCGCGCGCCTGGCGGCCGCTGGACCGGGTTAGGAGAAGCTCTCGTCGGGCGCGCGGCCGCCGCTCCTCTTGGTGATCTTCGAAGTCACGTCGGTAAGTCGCTGGCCATAGGGCTCGACCTCCTGGGACCTCAGGTTTCGAGGGAAGCCACTGAGGGTCAACGCCAGGCAGACGCGGCCCGCGGTGTCGAAAATGGGCGCGCTGATCATGCTGAGCTGATGGGACTCGATGCCGTCGAGGTCGGCGAGAAGGTAGTCGTCGCGGGTGCTCATGGCCTGGAGTACGCGTTCGACCGCCGCGCGGACCTCGGCGTCGCCATCGTTGTCAGCGAGGGTGTGGAGCGCGGTGCTGAGGCCGTCGCGGCGATCGTCCTCGAGCGCGACGGTGTATCCGCGTCGGCGGATCGTCTTGATGACGTCACGGTAGGCGCCGAGGCGGTGGTCGTCGAGACGAGTGTTGAGCCGTCGCAGCCACGATTCGACGGTTGCCGTTTCGGACCAGGCGACGAAGACCGTGCCCAGCGGTGGCGAGAGTGGCACCCGGGAGCCGGGCCGTGATCCCAGGCCGGCGGGTGCGTCGGCGTGGCTCTCCACGGCGAGGATCACGATGTCGTCGCCGTGGGCGGTGCTCGCGACGACCTGGACGCCGAGTTCGTCGCGAAGCCGGCGCATGTGTGGCCGGGCCAGCTCCAGCGCACGGCGTTCGGGCCCGCCGGCCGCGTCGCCGACCGCGATGAGGGCGGGTCCGAGACGGTAGGTCTTGTCGACGACGTCCCGCGCCAACCAGCCGGCGTCGGTGAGTGCGGCCAGCATGGCGTGGGCGGTCGCCTTGTTCAGGTCGAGGCGGCGCGCGAGGTCGGACAGGCCGAACAGTTGGTCGGGATGCGCGCTCAGGAAGGTGATGAGGGCGACGGTCCGTTCGACGCCGGGAGCTGGCCGGGGCATCAACGCACTCCTGTCATCGCTCGCGGCCGGCGACCGAGGCGCCGGACCGACCCGGCCGGCCCACGACTACCCCCGCGGCCCGCTGTCTCGGACGGCCGGCAGGCCGGGACGTCCGTCTTGTGAACGAGGTCGGGTCTCGCAAGGCTCTCGATCGCTATACCAAACATGCCGATTGCTATAGCGACCAGTGTAGGTCTGTGGGCGGCGATGTCAATGCCGGCCCGGACGGGTGAGATCTCGGTTGACACGGGCTCGCGAGGATGATTACGTTTGTTAAAACAATTCAAACGTTTGCTATTGCAAACA
Organism: Pseudofrankia coriaricola; assembly: GCF_001854805.1. Taxonomy (GTDB): domain Bacteria; phylum Actinomycetota; class Actinomycetes; order Frankiales; family Frankiaceae; genus Pseudofrankia. The sequence continues at coordinate 80,323 of NZ_MBLO01000263.1, read as the reverse complement.
ATGTGGACTCGGGGCCGCGAACACTCGGCCCGCGAACGCCGAATGCGAGGTCGTCATGACCGCCCTCGACCCAACTCCCTTCATCCACATGGCGCGCCGATGAGCCAGACCGAGGTGCACACACGTGCCTACCGCGACACACTCGGCACGTTCGCCACGGGCATCGCGATCGTCACCGCGGTCCACCCGACGGACGGCCCGGTCGGCCTGACCGCCAACTCCTTCAGCGCGGTCTCGCTGACTCCGCCGCTTGTGCTGTTCTGCGCTGCGCGGACCTCAACGACCTGGCCGGCGATCCGCGCCACCGGCCGGTTCTGCGTGAACATCCTCGCGGAGCACCAGGAGGAGCTGTCGCGCCAGTTCACCGGCCGGAGCGATGACCGCTTCCGAGGCATCGGCTGGCGGCCGTCGGGCTCCGGCGCGCCCATCCTGCCCGGGGTCGCGTCATGGATGGACTGCCGGATCGAGACCCTGCACGAGGCCGGCGACCACACGATCGTGATCGGCAGAATCGACGAACACGCGGTCGAGGATGAGCAGGTCACGCCGCTCCTGTACTACCGCAGTCGATACGCGCGCCTCGGCGCCGGGTAGCTGTGAGCGGCTCTACGAGTGATCGGCGACGTTCCCGAGGGCGATGGTGGACATGCCCTTCCTATATGGCCGAGACGTGACCTCGGCGAGAGGAGCTAACGTGGTGATGAGCGAGGGCCGGCTGGCGGGCATGGTCGCCATGGTGAGCGGAGCCGGCCGCGGGATAGGGGAAGCCACGGCCACCCGCTTCGTCGAAGAAGGCGGAACAGTCTTCTTAGCCGACGTCAACGACCGGGCCACGGCGCTCCTCGCCGAACGGCTCGGTGAGTCAGCCATCGCCGTCCATCTCGACGTGACCGAGGCCGAATCATGGTCGCGGGCCGTCGAGCTGGTGGTCGAGCGTTTCGGACGCATCGACGTACTGGTCAACAACGCAGGCATCGGGGCCGGGGGACCGTTACATCTCGCTCCTCTCTCCGAGCACTACCGCGTCATCGACGTGAACCTTCATGGAACGTTTCTCGGGATGCGGTCGGCGACCAGCGCCATGGCGGCGGGCGGCGGAGGATCGATCGTCAACATCTCGTCCATCGACGGCCTCGTCGGGATACGCAACCTGACCACGTACGTCGCGTCCAAGCACGCCGTGACCGGTATGACCCGCTCCGCCGCGATCGAGCTCGGCCCTCTGGGGATCCGCGTCAACTCAATTCATCCCGGAGTCATCTCCACCCCGTTGGTGATGGATTCTCCAGTCAAGGACCAGCTTGACGGCGTGGTGGCGAGGCAACCGATTCCAAGAATGGGACGGCCCGAGGAGATCGCCGCGATGGCCCTGTTTCTCGCATCGTCCGAGAGCTCCTACTGCACCGGCGCCGCATTCGTGGTGGACGGCGGCCATCTGGCGGGCCCGTGGCGGGAGGAGTATCAGTTCTGAACGCCGACACCAGAACCCGATTTCAGGTCCTTGCCCGGACGGAAACGGACGGGGACGCGACCGCGGCGCAGAGGGGGCACCTCAGCTGAGGCAGCGCGGCAGGACGCGTCTCAGCTCCTGCCTACGCGCGCAGCGGGCGGAAGAACGCGCGAAGGTCCGCGACGAGGAGTTCGGGTTCCTCGGCCGGGGCGAAATGTCCCCCGGTGCTCATTCTCGTCCAGCGCACGAGGTTCGCGTGCCGTTCCGCGATGGCCCGTGGGATGTGGGTGAGCTCGCGGGGGAAGACGGCGATACCTGTCGGGGCCTGGAGAGTCGGCTGGCGCTCGTGGACGGGTTTCCATGGAGTACGGAAGGAGTCCGCGTAGAACCGCAGTGAGCTGCCGACGGTTCCCGTGAGCCAGTAGAGGGCGAAGCTCGTGATGAGTTCGTCCCGGGTGAAACGGCGCTCCACCTGCCCGTCGCAGTCGCTCCAGGCCCTTCGCCTGTGCAGCATCCATGCCGCCTGCCCGATGGGCGAGTCCTGAAGTGCCCAGGCGAGAGTCTGCGGCTCCAGGGTATGGGTGAGGAAGTGAGTGAGATTCGCCTGCTGGTCGCGGCGAGCATCGAAATAGCCGACCTCGTCCGCTGAGAAGTCGTCGCGGCGAATTCCACCCACGTCCACGCCGAGCAGCGCGGGATACGTAAGGTGTGCACCGACGAGGCGGTCAGCGTACTCGTGGGCGAGCTGGGCGGTCACGAACGCGCCGGAATCGCCGCCGTGCGCGCCGAACCGGTGGTAGCCGAGTTCGGCCATGAGAGTGACCCATAGTCGCGCGGTCTGCCGCCAGCCGATGCCAGCCCGCGACGGAGCTGAGAAGACCGAACCGGGAAGCGACGGCACGACGACATCGAAGGCGTCCGCGGGGTCACCGCCGAAGTTCTCGGGGTGGGCGAGTGGCTCGATCACCTTCGCGAATTCCCAGAAGGTCCATGGCCAGCCGTGGGTGAGCACCAGGGGGAGCGGCGCCGGCCCGCTGCCGCGCTCGTACAGCGCGTGAACGACTACTCCGTCGATCTCGCCCCGGACGTGGGGCCACCGGTTCATCGCCGCTTCGTGGCCACGCCAGTCGTACTCATTCCTCCAGTGTTCGATCAGGTCCCGTAGGTAGCGCCCGGAGACGCCGTAGTGCCAGTCATCCGTTCCGGCTGCCTCATCCGCCCACACCGCGGTGCGTAACCGATCGCCAAGCAGCCTCAGCCGATCTTCGGCGATCCTTATCTCGAAGGGCTCGAATGTCACGGCGAACCGCGGTCGTCAGGATGGTCGTTGCTGAGTAAAGATGCCGGGCTCGCCGGAGTGGATCTCGATCCACTCGGCACCTTCGTCCCCGGCCCGCCACGAATAGAGCATGTCCGGGGTGTAGAAGCCCATGCCGGGGCCTACTGTCCGCCTGCCGAAGATCAGCTCGCCGCGGAGGATGTAGTTCAACTGGTGTGTCCCGTGGCGATGCGACTTGACCCGCTCACCTGGTTTCGCGGTCTCGTGGTAGACCGACAGGCTGGCTGACTGAAGGATGGTCCTCGTAACGAGGTCCCGGCCTAATAACTCGAGAAACCTCTCAGCCTCGGCGGACTCGCCGAGCTTCTCGACATTCGTGCGGCCCTCCAGCTCGTTGACGTCGAAAAAGAACTGTCGGGGCCTGTCCTGCCCGCGGTGGTCCTTGGCCTCGTCGGCCATGTGTCAGCTCCTTCCAGTCGATGGCTCGCTTGACCGCGGGTACCTGTCGTCCCATGCGCCCGTCCTCGGCTTGATTATTTTCCGGCTGACGGTGGCGTTGATCCACTTGGCGTGGCCGCGGACGCTGGCCGCGGTTCAGCGCGCACCGCACGCCGAGGCAACGGCGTTTCGTATATGGAACGGCGACCTCGCCCAGGGAACGTAGCGGCGCCTGGTCGCCGGTGTCAACGGGCCCGGACCGGCCGCGTCGAGGCCGTTGACATCGCCGAAGCGACGTCTACTGTTATTGCAGTATCAACCGGATCGTTTGCTATAACAAACGAGGTCGCGATGAAACTGGATTTGCTTTACGAGGTGGACGTCCCTAAGCCATGGGCGGGGCCCCATCCCCACGGCCAACGCGAGGCGGAGCAGGCCGCCTACCGCGAGGCCATCGCCCAGATCCGCCTCGCCGACGAGATGGGTTTCCACACGACCTGGCACGTGGAGCATCACTTTCGCGAAGGACGGTCGCACTGCCCGGCGCCCGAGGTTCTCATCGGAGCGCTCTCCCAGGTCACCGAGCGGATCCGGCTGGGGTTCGGCGTCACGCTTCTGCCGCACGCCTTCACGTCACCCGTCCGGGTGGCCGAGAAGGTCGCCACGGCCGACGTGCTGAGCAATGGGCGGGTCGAATGGGGAACCGGCCGCTCCACGCCCATGGAGCAGACCGCGTTCGGCGTGGACATCCCACAGAGCAAGGAACAGGTGCGAGAAGCGATCCAGGCCATCGTCGCGGCCTGGGAGTCGGAGTACTTCTCGTTCGAAGGGAAGTACTGGAAGTTCCCCGCGACGGGTGAGGTTCCGGTTCGTATGATCACGCCCAAGCCGGTGCAGGACCCGCATCCGCCCTGCTGGATGGCGGCGTCGAGCGACGGCAGCGCCGAGGCCGCCGGAGCGTTGGGCCTGGGTGTTCTCTCGCTGTCCATCATGCGGCCACTGGAGCAGATGGCGGCGACCATCCAACGCTATCGACAGGCCGCGGCCAACGCGCAGCCGATCACCCGCCTGGTCAACAACCGCGTCGCGGTGTACACGTTGGTCCACTGCGCCGACACGATGGCGCAGGCCGAAGCGAACGGGATCTGGGACGCCACCTGGTGGTGGTACAAGAACCTGGCCGAGTTCACGCTGGAGTGGGAATTCCCGCACGCTCCCGCCGAAGCGCGGGAGAAGATGTTCCCCCTCCTCGAACAACGGCGGAACTCGCCGCCGGATCCGAGGACGTTCAGCGAGGCTGACATGATTATCGTCGGGGATCCCGACGAGTGCCTGCGCAAGATGCTCCGCTATGCCGATCTGGGCGTCGACCAGCTGCTCTGCTACGTCCAGTTCGGGCGGCTGCCCCACGAGTCCGTGATGCGCACCATCGAGCTGCTCGGCAAATATGTCATACCTGAGCTCGAGCGTCACAACGTGCAGGTCTCGACCTCGGTGACCACCGGCTGACACCGACTGGCACCAGGGGGCGCCGTGGAGGCGCGCCGCGCGGTGCCAGTATCCCTGGGCCGGCCTGCGACCGGACGAGAGACGCTTACCCGACGGGGCGAGCTGACACACGCGGAGGGACACAAGAATGATCGATCTGGGTCTGGCCGGGAAGCGCGCCATCGTGTCCGGCGCCGGCTACATCCCCGAACGCGCCGGGCACGGCCGCTTCACCGCGCTGAGGTTAGCCGAGGCCGGGGCGACCATCGCCTGCGTCGACATCGACGAGGGCCGGGCGATCGGGATCGTCGAGGAGATCGAGAAGGCGGGTGGGAAGGCGTTTCCGGTCGTCGCGGACATGACGGTGCCCGCCGAGGTCGAGCGCGCGGTGGGGGAGGCCGTGCGCGGGCTCGGCGGCGGGGTGGACGTCTGCGTCGACATCATCGGCCGGGCCACCTGGAACGGCGCGGAGCGGTTCACGGCGCAGGTCTGGGACGCCACGATCCGGGAGAACCTGTCGCAGGTGTTCTATCTGTTCCAGGCCGTCGGCCGGCAGATGATCGAGCAGGGCACGGGCGGCTCGATCGTCGCGCTCACCTCGGTCGACGGCATCGTGGCTGCCGGGTACCACGCGCCCTACGGCGCGGCGAAGGCCGGGGTGATCTCGCTGGCGAAGACCTTCGCCGACGAGCTGGGCCGGTACGGCATCCGGGTCAACGCCGTCGCCCCGGGCAACGTGGGCAGCGGCAACGAGGACCAGCCGCCGGGGGAGTACGCGGTGAACGGGATCAACCCGCTCGCCGCACCCCGAGCGCACGACATCGCCAACGCGGTGCTGTTCCTGTCCTCCACCCTGGCCGAACGCATCACCGGGCAGACACTGATCGTCGACGGCGGCGCCAGCATCCACTCGCTGTGGGGATTCAGCGCTGCCGAGTCCAGACAGTTCTCCGAGACGGACTACCTCGACACCACCGGACAGTCGTCATGACCGACCAGCCCGGCCCGCGGCCCTGACCGACCTGACCGACCTGACCGGACGCTGCGCGATCGTGACCGGCGCCGGCAGTGGCCGCCGCCGCCGCCGCCGGCGCCGGCAGCGGCACCGGACGCGGGATCGCGCAGGTCTTCGCCGCGGGCGCCGCGGGCCACCCCGACTGGCCGACCCTGATCCGCGGCAGCCTCGTGGGTGGCCCCTACCCGTCGACCGCGGCGAGGTCTTCGGCGATCGCGGGCAGCAGGTCGCGGGGGACAGCTCCCGAGGCGGCGGTGGCGAGCATGAACAGCGAGGCGCCGGCGGCCATGCGGAGCAGGGGCCCGTCGAACAGGATTCCGAGGCCGTGGTTGCGGATGACCTGGTCGGCTTTCGGGTCGCCCGCGAGCTGGCCGATGGGGGTGTGCACGCTGATGCGCCCGGTGGGGAAGTCCGCGGCGCGTAGCGGCGGCTGGGCGGCCGCGGCGGCGATGCGCTGTTTGTGGGCCCGTACCAGGAGGTGATCGGCGGTCACCGGGCCGGAGGACGGCAGGCCCAGGCGGACAAACTGCGAGGGCGGGGCGTCGGCGGCGTGCAGGAGTTCGACGAGCAGGCGGGTCATGCGCAGTTCCAGCGCGTCGTCGTCGAGGGGGTGTTCCTGGGCCGGGTCTGTGTGCAGGTCGAACAGCAGGCTGCCGAACGTGTTCGTGTTGGGGAGGGCCAGGCCGGGTGACCTGAGGACGGGGGCCTCTTTGGTGAACGCGAACGTGCCGGATGGCAGTAGTTCGGCGTCGCGGAGTTCCTTCGGTGAGAACCGGGCCTGCATGTGGGTCGGCATGAGGGTGTGCTCGTAGAGCGGTTGGTTCATCGGTGTAGCCGCGGCCCGCATGTAGACGTAACGGCCGTCGGTGACGTTGACGTGGCCACCGAACAGCCCGAAGAGTGCCGCCTCGCGCACCGGCGTGTCGTCGGCGGCCGTCTGGCGTAGCGAGGTGCCCATCATGTCGGTGGGGGCCTGGACGCCGAAGAACTCCAGGAGGGTTGGGGCGAAGTCGATGGTCTGGACGAGGGACTGCCGGTGTTCGTCGGTACGGCCGCTGCGCGGGTCCCAGATGAACAGCGGGGTGTGGATGGTCTCGTCGTACCACGGCTGCACGTTCTTGCCCCACCAGCCGTGCTCGCCGAGCAGGAAGCCGTGGTCGGTGCAGACGATGAGCATCGTGTCGTCCCACAGGCCGTGCTCGTCCATCGCGTCCAGGACGCGGCCGAGATTGCGGTCGCACATGGACAGCAGCGCGGCGTACTCGTAGCGGACGTGCTCGACCTGTTCGGGGGTCTCGCGGACCGTCTGGTAGTCGGGCCAGTCGAAATGGGGCCCGTCGTAGTCGTGCGGGTACAGCTGCTTGTAGTGGTCCTGGGTGAAGAACGGCTCGTGTGGATCGAACGTCTCGACCTGCAGGAACCAGTTGTCCTCGCCGTGGTTGGTCTGGATGAACTCCAGCCCGGCGTCGAAGGTGAGGGTCTGGGGCTGGTCGGCCTCGGTGGTGAGGTAACCGCGGTTGACCCAGTCCTGCCGCCACGCCTCTCCGCGCCGCGTCCGGAGGCTCTCGGGGATCTCGGGCTCGGCGACGTGTCCCTTCCACGGGTCGCCCTCCTGGCCGCGCAGCAGCTCGAAGGTCCGGAAGCGGTTGTGGTACGTGGCGCCGCCGTCCGCCCAGTAGTACGGGTGATCGGTGACCAGATGGGTGTACACGCCGTGGTCGCCGAGCAGCTCGGGGCAGGAGTCGTCGAAGGGCTCCAGCGGACCCCATCCGCGGTGCAGGAAGTTGTAGCGGCCGGTGTGCAGCTCTCGACGGGCCGGCATGCACGGCATGCTGCCCGCGTAGCAGGTGTCGAACGTGACCGACCGCTGCGCGAGCCGGGTGAAGTTCGGCGCGTGGACCCAGTCCGGTCCGCCGTACGGCGGCAGGAACCGTCGGTTGAGCGTGTCGAACATCACCATGATCGCCTTCATGCGAGTCCCTCCCGGCGTCGTCGCCGTGACGTACTGCTATGCCTGATATGTGTGTGAGAACATATAGTTGCGACAGGTTATGGACAAGGGGGTGCCGCCTTGACGGAGCCGGCCGTGGGGCCGCCGAGCTGCTGCGCACCGTCGCGTGGTGCCGTCGTCGCGCCGCCGATCATCGGACTGCCGGCGGTCGTCGCCGCGCGCCGTGCCCGCCCCGCGTCGTCCGAAGGGATGGTGGTGGTCGCGGGTGGCGAGTTCCTCATGGGCAGCGAGGACAGGGACGGGTTTCCGTCGGACGGCGAGGGGCCGGTGCGCCGGGTCCGCGTCGAGTCCTTCCTCGTCGACCCTTACGCGGTCACGAACTCGCGGTTCGCCGCCTTCGTGGACGCCACCGGCTATGTCACGGAGGCGGAGCGGATCGGCTGGTCGTATGTGTTCGCGGGCTTCCTGCCCGCGGCGCTGCGCCGCGGTGCCCCCCGCCCGGCACGCACGCTCTGGTGGTGCGGGGTGACCGGGGCGAGCTGGCACCGTCCGGAGGGACCGGGCAGCTCGGTGGTCGACCGGCAGGACCATCCTGTGGTTCACGTGTCGTGGAACGATGCCACGGCGTACTGCCGCTGGTCGGGCACCCGCCTGCCCTCGGAGGCGGAATGGGAGTACGCGGCCCGCGGGGGCCTGGAGCGGCGCCGCTACCCGTGGGGGGACGAGCTCGACCCGGCGGGCGAGTATCGATGCAACATCTGGCGCGGGACGTTCCCCACCAAGAACACCGCCGCCGACGGCTACCGTGGCACGGCCCCGGTCGACGCGTACCAGCCCAACGGATTCGGCCTGTACAACATGTCGGGAAACGTCTGGGAATGGTGCGCTGACTGGTGGACGACCGACCACGGCGACCCGGGGTCGGTGGCGGTCGACCCGACGGGGCCGCCGACGGGGCGGGACAAGGTGATCCGCGGCGGGTCGCACCTGTGCCACGACTCCTACTGCAACCGCTACCGGGTCGCCGCGCGCACCGCGAACAGCATCGACAGCTCCAGCGGCCACGCGGGGTTCCGCTGCGCTCGGGATCTCGACCGATCCACCGCCTGACCCCGAGAGTTATGTTCCCGGGAACACAGATGGCTGGAGCTTTGGAGGAGCGAGGCCGGCCCAGGACGGCTGCCAGACGCGGATCCACCCGAGACGCGCGGCGGCGCTCGGACAGGCCCGCAGGCCCGCAGGCCGGCGCCGGCCGCGCCGTCCCACATTTCCGGGACGAAACCGTAGCGTTGACCAACCTCCTTGGCGCGGACCCACGGCAACCTCTCCGATCAGTCCGCCGCCTCGGAGGAGACCTCTGACAACTGATCGCCACCAGCGGTTCTCGACGGCAGGAGGGCCGTGCACCTCGATTTCGTGATCCTCGGGATGCTGGCGACCCGTCGCCTCTCGGGATATGACCTGCGTCGTGGGATGGAGGGGCAGCTGCGTTTCATCGGCTACGGAGTTCAGCTACCGCAGATCTACCGCCGTCTCGGCCGGCTCACGGAGCAGGGTTTCGTCGAGTTCGAGGTCGACCCGCGCGACGGCCGGCCCGATGCGAAGGTGTACACGCTGACCGAGTCCGGACGCCAGGAGCTGGTGGCCTGGGCCCGCTCGCCCTACCAGCCCGCGACGCGGCCCATGGACCCCGATTTCATTCTCCGCTTCGTGTTCGGGGGTCAGATCGACCGCCAGATCGCGATCGACGTGGTCCGTACCGAACTGGAGTACCGCCTCGCGAACGTCAGCCCGGACGGCCGGATGCACCAGTACCCGGACCACCTCGACGCCCAAATACCCGAGATCGATCCCACATTCGTCCGGGAGATCCATCTCCTTGCCCACGAATGGGGTTACACATCCGTCCGCGCCTACGTCACCTGGCTCCAGCTGACCCTGATCCGGCTCGAGGGCCAGAGCCCGTCCGCGCCGTCGTGAGGAGATGCGCACACGGTCCTGCTCCAGCGGGGAGTGCTGGGCGCCTCGCGCAGGTTGGCAGGCTCCGGCCGGGGCGTTCAGGCGACGGTTTCCTCGCCCATGAGGGTGGTGCGGTGCATCAGTCGGCGGGAGGTGGCGGTGTAGGGCTGGGCGCGGTGCAGGATGCCGGTGTTGTCCCAGATGACGAGGTCGCCGCGTGACCACTGGTGGCGCAGTGAGAACCGGGGCTGGGTGGCCCAGTCGAGCAGCCGGTCGAGCAGCGCGCGGCTTTCGTCGTCCGGCAGGCCGGCGATGTGGTCGGCCGTCGTGCCGACGAGCAGCGACTTGCGGCCGTTGCGCCGGGTCCAGACCAGCGGGTGTTCCCGGGAGGGCACCTTGTCCCAGCTGGCGCGGACCTTGTCCGACGCGTCCGGGTTGATGAGCCGCTGCGTGGCCGCGAAGCTGTGCACCACTCGGAGTTCGGCGAACTGGGCCTTGTCCTCGTCGGAGAGCCCGTCGTAGGCGGCGTAGAGGTTGGCGAACTCGGTGTCGCCGCCCTCGGTCGCGACCTCCAGTGCGGTCAGCAGGGTCGCCTTCTGGGGTACCGGGTCGTTGGCGCCGTCGATGTGCCAGTAGAAGGTCCCGGTCCGGTAGGCGGCCAGGGTGCTCTGCGCCGGGTCGAGGGAGATCGCGGAGATCTCGGGGAAGTCCTGCTGGCCGCCCATCGGGGCGACGACGACCTCGCCGAGCATGCGGCTGAGCGCGACGAGGTCGGCGTCGCCGATGTGTGTCTCGCGGTAGATGACGACGCCGTGCTCGTCGAGGTACTTGCGGGTGTCGGCGGCGACCGTCGGGTCCGCCAGTTGATGGCCGGCGAGTCCCGTGATCTGGACGCCGACCTCGGAGCTGATCGGGCTGACGGTGACGGACATCGGTGACTCCCGTCGGATGGGGTCGGATCTGGTCGAATTGGGTGGCTGCGCCACGCTTAGGGAGTCGGCGAGCGCCGGGCGATGGCTTCGCGCAGGTCGTCGTCGATGTCGATGCCGCAGGAACCGAACATGTAGGCGAGCGTCTCGTAGGCGCCGACTGTGAAGATCACGTCGAGGAGCTGCTTGACCTCGAGCTTGTCGGCGAGCACCTTCCAGGTGTCGTCGCTGATCTTGCCGTCGCTGATCAGTTCGTCGCAGGAGCGCAGGAGCGCTGCTTCCAGCGGGTCCCACAGCGGGGCGTCGGGGCCGAGGGCGATCCGTTGGATCTCCTCGTCGGACAGGCCCTCGTCACGCGCCATGAACGTGTGCTGCAACCATTCATATCCCGTGTTGCGCAGCGCGGCGACCCGCAGCACGATCAACTCGCGCTGCCGGCCGGACAGCGTGCTGGTCGACATGAGATGGCCGTTGAACGTGTAGAACGCCCGCGACAACGTCGGGTGGTGAGCGAACGTCCCCAGGGTGTTCAGGGCCTTCGAACGGCCTTCCGACGAAAGCTTTTTGGGCGTGCCCGGAGGCTCCAGAGCGGCCAGAACCTGCCGCATCTCCGTGGGCCACTGCCTGGGCGGAAGCGGCTCGATGCGTGCCATTACGTGGTCCCCTTCGTTCTTGATCGACCGGCAGAGGCGCTCCGCTAGGTCACCGAGCCGACCGACCCGGCCTTTCAGGGGTCAGCATCGAACTGTCGTAGCTGCGTAGGGAGCGCCGCTGTCTGGCTGCCCTACGGTTGGCCGTTGGGGGCGGCGATCGCCGGGCAGGTGTGCTCGGCGCGGTGGTAGTCGTCGTGCCAGCCGTCGGTCCCGAGCAGGTGCAGCTTTCGTTCGCGCAGCCGCCAGCCGTCGGCTGTCCGTACGGCGACGTCGTGGTAGTAGCCCCAGACCTGTGGCGTCTTTCCGGCCTGCGTGCGGTGCCAGGCGTACATCGAGGTCCGGACGGTGGCGCGGTCGTCGGTGTCGAACACGATCAGCACGTTGGCGTTGTGGTGGCTCGTGGCGGCGAATCCGTAGTCGACGCCGTCGCGGATCGCGCTGTCGAGCAGTTTCCGGTACGCGGCCCGCCCGTGGATGACGGGCGCGGAGCCGGGACCGTAGTCGATGACGCAGTCGTCGGTGAACAGCGCGGCCAGCTCGTCGTTCAGCTTGTGGTCGACGCAGTAGGAATAGCGGTGGACGAGATCGACGATGGCGTCCTTGTCGAGCAGCCGTCGCAGCGCCCGGCGATCGTCCCCGACACCGTCGTCGGAGGAGCTCATACGGAGACCGGGACTTCGAGTCCGAAGAGCTTCGCGGTGGTCCCGCCGAGGATCGCCGCCCGGTCCGCGGGACCGACGTCGCGGAACTGCTCGGCGATGGCTTCCCGGGTGCGTCGGAAGGTGCCTTCGGGGTGGGGGTAGTCGACGCCCCACACGAGGGTGGACAGGCCGGTGATGTGGCGGCAGGCGAGGGCGATCGGGTCCTCCTGGAACGACACGTGGATCTGGCGCCGGACGTACTCGCTGGGCCGCAGCGGGTAGGGCCACCGCTCGTTGAGCTTGAACACCTGCGCCATGCCGGGCTGGTCGTCCTGGGCGCGGTCGTTGTCCCAGAGGCCGACCCAGAAGTCGCGGTCCTGGCCGATGCCCAGCGTCCAGGCCTTGTCCATCGCGGCCATGAACGACACGAGCCAGTTCGCGTTGAACTCGACCAGGACGAAATGCAGATCGGGGAACCGGTCGGTCACGCCGCCGCCCACGAGTGAGGCGAGGATGTGCTGGGGTGCCAACGACTGCTGGGTCGCGGCGAAGACGATGCGGTCGACGACGGCGCTGTCGTCCAGCGGCTGGCTCTGTGTCTGGACCGTCTGCATGAGACCCCGGAGCGTCGGCGACGCCTTCCGGCTCACCTTCACCCCGCCCGTCGCCACATGGAACGTCACGACCAGGCCGTTTGCCTGGGCGGCCGCCCACACCCGGTCGAGCTCTCTCGCGTGGTATGGCACCGGGGACACCGCCGGCAGGAGAATCGCCCGCAGGCCGAGTCCGGCGGCACGCTCGATCTCGGCGACCGCGTCGTCGACATTGGTCATCGGAATGGGGGCGGTGGGCGCGATCCGCGCGCGGTAGCCGGCGAACGTCTCGGCGACGTAGTCGTTGTACACGCGGGCATGCGCCATCGACAGTTCATGATCATCTGAATACAGGCCGAAGAACGACAGGTTCGGGTGCATCACCTGCGCGCGGACGCCCTCGCTGTCCATGTCGTCGAGGATCCGTTCGGGGCGGCCGGTGTTGGGCGAGCCGTCGAAATGCGGGTAGGCGGAGTTCGTCCAGCCCTCGAACCCCGGCGTGTGCAGCTTCCGGAAGTGGGTGCGCCCGTCCTCACCGAGCGGCGCGATCGTGAGGTCCTCCTCCCAGACGGCGCGATCCCGCAGGTGCTTCGGGAGTCGGGTCAGGAAGAGATCGGGCGGCTCGACGATGTGCCCGTCCACAGAAACGAGGAGTTCTTCCGTCATGGTGGGGTCCCTACGCTCGACGGGCGGCTGACGGCCGGCCTGGGGAGGTGATACTCGGTGTCACCGTAGCGACCGGGGTGCTCTGGTGCAAGCCGGGTTCAGGCCAGAGGTAGGCTCGTTCGGTGAACGGTGCGGCGCGGACGACCGCGCGGGAGGTCGCCCGGGACGCGGTGCGGGCGATGCTGGCAGAAGTGGCCCTGGACCTGTTCCGCCGCGACGGCTTCGACAACGTCACTATCAACCACCTGGCCGCGGCGGCCGGCGTGTCCCGCAGCACCGTCCTGCGCTACTTCGGCACCAAGGAGGACGTCGTCCTGGGTGCCCTCGACGCGCACGGCGAGCAGGTCGCGGTCGCCCTGCGCGCCCGCCCGCCCGACGAGAACGACTGGACCGCGCTGCGCCACGCGCTGGACATCGTCGTCGAGATCTACCGCCAGGACCCCGCGGCCGCCCTCGCGACGACCCGACTCGTCCTGGCCACCCCCGCGCTGCACACCCGCCAGTGGGAGAAGCAACACAGCTGGCGCCCTGCCCTGACCCAGGCACTTGCCGAACGCGGCGCGTCCCCACGGCCAGGGGCCGTCACGCTCTCCGTACGAGCCGCCGCCGCCCTGGACTGCCTCAACATCGCCATCGCGCACTGGGCGAAATCCGACGGCACGCTCAACCTCGCCGACCTCCTGGACGAAGCCTTCGCGGCCCTCACACTATGACCAGCTACCGGCCGGGTGAAGCCCTCACCTTGCAGAATGCGGAGAGGCCGGAACTGGACGTCAAAGCCTTGCGTCAACGTGCGGGAGAGAGATTAGGCCACCGAGGCCGGCCCCAATACCATTCCTTCGACCAGCGCGGTGTCGTGGACGAGTTTGCGTAACGCCCGGTGCCGCAGCAGGACGCCTCAGACTTCCTGCTCGACCCGCCCCGGGGTCCGGGACCGCGGCACCAGGCAGCCGTCCTGCTGGTGGACCTTGATCTCGTCGAGCAGGGTGCGGGTCATTTGGTGAGGTGTCCGTGCCAAGAGGGCAAGACCATTCGCCATGGACGCCGGCCGTCGCATCCACGACACGATCCTGAACCCTGCCCCGGGCGCGAGCGAGCTCGACTCCGCCGCCTGGAGCGAGAGAACCCGAGGTCGCCGCCGCCGACCCAGCCTCGGGGGATTCTCACGCCGGCGAGGTCAGCGGCGGGTAGTTCGTCAGGCCGTTATCTTCAGCAGCTTCGCGGCGTTGTCGTGGACGATCTGCATGACCTCGTCCTCGGGTACGCCGGCGAACTGCTTGTCGATCCAGGCTTGTGAGTTCGGAAACGCCCCCTCGAAGTGCGGGTAGTCGTTGCCCCACATGAGGACGTCCATGCCGATCTCGTGGCGGAGATCGACCGCGGCAGGGTCCCACATGAACTGGCACTTCACCTGGCGCCGGACGTAGTAGCTGGGGGGCGCCTCCAGGTCCATGCCCCTTCCCCCGTACTGGACTCTTGAGTTGTCGATGAAGCGGCTGTGCATGACGTGGTCCCACTGCTGCATCGCGTAGGGGAGCCAGCCGGCGTTGCACTCGATCATGGCCACGGTGAGCTTCGGATGCCGTTCGAGGATGCCGCCGTTGACGAACCAGCCGAGCGACACCATGGCTCCCGCCGTCGTGATCGCGAAGCCCGTCTCCCCGAGACCGGGGGTTCCACGCTCGGCGCCGACACCCTTCATGATCGCCCCGAACGCGCCGCTGAGGTGCAAGAAGACCGGGACGTCACAGGCCTCGGCAGCTTCCCAGACCGGCTCCCACATCGGGTTGGAATACGGCATGCCGGGGACGACGTCGGGCAAGGCGATGGGACGCAGGCCCATGGAGGAGGCCCGAACGATCTCCTCGGCCCCGACCTCGAGGTCGTGAAGGGGGAAGTTGATACTGGGCGCGAACTGGCGCATGTGGTCCCTGTACGTGTCGGCTTGCCAGTCGTTGACCAGCCGGCAGTATGCGGTGTGGGCGTCGTTGTCCGCGAGGCTCACACCGACCGCTGTCATCCCCAGCAGGACCTCGCCGACGACGTTCTCCAGAGCCATTTCGGCCAGCCGCTCCTCCGGCGTGAAGCCCGGGAACGACGTGGGGGTCGCGTTGCCGGTGACCATCTGACGCATCGCACGCTCGTCCGTCCGGTCGACCTTGAACTCGCCGCCGATCGACATCATGTCGGCCGAGTCGGCCTTGTTCCGCTCGCGATTGCCCATGGTTCGGGGCCGCACGAAGTACGTGCCGTCCGCGCGCTCCTCGAACTTGGGGAGGTACGGGCGGTACTTTGCGGGAAGCTCGTCCGCGAGCTCGTACGGGAACCCCACGTGTGAATCGGTCGTGATGATGGGCCAGGCCATGAGTGAACGCCCCTCTCGGGATCGTCAGTCGCCCGCAAATTAGCTGACTCAGTCAGACTGTACCATCGGGCATGACCTCGATACCATCGGGCCATGACCTCGATCGCTGGCACGTTGCACTGGATCCCGATGGAGGCCCACGGGCCGACGGCGCCCTTCCTGTACAAGCGTATTTGCGCTTTCGCCTACGTCGGGTCCGACCTTCAAACCGAGAGCGCGATCCTGGTCGAGGGCCTCGAGCCCGGAAAGGAGACATGCGCCGTCGAGGCCCACTGGGTGGACGGATATCCCGAGCTCGCCGCGAGCCAGGGCGACGTGGTGACCCTGATCGCGGCCCATCGACCGATCGCCACCATCGAGGTGGGCTCTGTCAGGGCGGCCGCCTGAGCCACACTCCGCTCACTATCGCGAAAGCAGTGGCGGCGCAGCAGGCAAGTTTGGCGCGGAGTACAGCGGCCGCGGCGGCGAAGGCGTCAAGGGTGGTACTCGATCACCTCGATGGAGTTCCCGTCGGGATCCTCGATCACGGCCAGGTGGGTATCAGCACCGTGCTCCACCGGTCCGTAGAGGACGCGGCCTCCTCTGGCGACGGCGCGAGCGATGACGCCGTCAAGGCCGGTGACCCACACGCTCAGGTAGCTAAGGCCAGCGACGGAGAGGAGGGACTCCGCCCGATCGGCGGGCTTCGGAGGGCTGGACGGAACCAGCACCTTGAGCAAGGCGCCCGGTGACTGCAGCCGGTATAACGTCCCCGGTCCATGCTCCTCTGCCGGAAGTTCGTCGAGCTCGAACACCGCGGTGAGGAAGTCCACGAGGCCACGGTCGGCACTGACAAACCCGACCTCGAAACGGACGAACGTCATCGATCGGTGGGCTCGGTCATCTCCATGCGGAGCCGGGTGAGCGTCGACGTCCTGTTGCCTGATCACTTCGATGTCATCCATGAGATCGCCTCCATCGGTAGCTGGGACGGGCACGTTCGGGCCTTGGTGAGTCTTGACCGCACCTCGGTCCAGATGCTGATCTTCAGCACCTACAAGCCTGGTACTGCGGTACGCCCACTGCGCCGGACTCGCCCTAGTTTGCCCCGATCGACATATGTGGACGGACTCGGGGCGAGTCGTGCCGCCGGAGCTACTTTTTCAGCAGTCTCCTGGCGCAGGCGACCGCGGCCACTTACCTGAGCGTGGCGACGATCTGGGGAAGATCGACGGTCGAACGGATCCCCGGGCGGGCTGCGCAGACGAACGGCACGGCGTTGACCGCGCGGTTCGCCGTGTACGCAGGGAATACTGCCCCCATCCGCTCGGTAGGAACTGGAAAGCGGATGTCGATGTCGAGAGGCGCGTCACCGTCGACCGAGATGTGCCAGCCGGTGGCGCGCAGGTCCCAAGCGGGATCGAGGTCGGTGGTGCAGTACCAGTGGCAGCGGAAGCGCAGCAACGAGCGGCCGCCTCGCATCCCCGACACCGTTATCCGCTGCGCTCCCACGGTGCCGGCGGCGAGGATGCCGGCAGCGATGCGGACCGGGCGACGCGCTGTCGCGATCTCCCCACTCACCTCCACCGAGTCAAGCGGCGTCGCCAGCGCGTCGGCGACGAGCTGCAGCGACGGGCCGAAGCTGCCCGTCATGTAGGACAGCCGGTGTTCGTCGAACTCGGCGGGGGGCTTGCCGAAGCCCATCAGGTCGAAGAGCAGTTCTGGCGAGTCGCGTTCCGAGAGGTCGGCGAACTCGTTGATCGTCAGGTTGTCGAGCCGCCGCTGGATCGATGACAGAACCAGCGGGACGGCCTCTGTGATGAACCCGGGGCTGCTTCCGGTGCTGTGGATCGAGGTACCACCGCGCTCGCAGGCGGCCTCGATCTGCTTGCGAACTGCGGGGTCGAGACTGTCTGCGCGATGGAACTCGCCCCGGGTCGTGACGACGTTCGCGCCGGATGCCAGCAGCCGGCACACCTCGTCGAAATCGCAGGCAGCCGGCATGTACAGGATGCAGTCCGCGCCGAGCGCCAGAATCTCGTCGATGTCATTAGTTGCCAAGACATCGGTGGTGTCGAGCCCGCACAATTTGCCGGCGTCACTTCCGACCTTCGCTGGCGCATAGACGTACACGCCAGCAAGAGACAAATTCGGATGCTCGATGACGGATCGTAGTGCATAGGTTCCGATGTTTCCGGTGGCCCACTGGACCACGCGGTAATTTGGTATGGCGTCCGCGCGCCCTTCGGTGCTGACATGGAGGGTCACGAAACCACCCACGACCGATGCTGGAATAAGTCGACACCGACGGCGACCTGCGCGGGCTTGCCCGCACCGTCGACCAACGAACCCGCCGTCTCGGTTTCACCGCGCGCCGCCGACGCCGCGGGAGCTTTGCCTATCAGACAGTTTCGGGAGAGGGTCAAGGCCATCTTCCGGTCATCCAGCTCGCGTGGTCTGTCGGGATTGTCTTTTGTCATCCAGCAACACCTCGATCTTCGGTGTGGAAACGCTATTTTCGAAGGGCGGGCGGGCGCGAGTGAAGCGGCTGCAGAAACTGTCGCGAGCGCCTGGACCAGCCGCGGGGAGCCGTCCGGCCCGTGCGGGCCTCAGCCCATGCGGGCCTCATGCTGGCCGCGGTTCCCGTCAACCAAGCTCGGCCAGCCGCCGCGCCGCGGGCGCGCCGCGGTCCTCGATCCACTGGGCCGGCGAGGCTACAGCCGGAGTCACGATCATGGTCTCGATACCGAGCTTGGAATAGTCGGTCATCTCCTTGGCGAAGGCGTCGAGGTCGCCGTTTCGGATCGTGTCCCCGGCATAGATAGCAGTCTTGCGGATCTGGCCGTAGTCGCGGCCCGCCTCATCGCAGTGCCGGTGTAGCACATCGAGCTTGTGCGCGACCTCGGCGATTGAGAAGGCCGTGAGGTTGCAGGCGTCCGCGTACTGGGCCACCAGCCTCAGCGTTTTCTTCTCACCGCCTCCGCCGATCATGATCTCCGGGCGTGGCACGCTCACGGGCGGCGGCACGCACCGGGTCTCGGTCAGCTGGTAGTACGTGCCGTCGAACGGCCCGTTGTGTCGCGGGTCCCACATCTGCAGGCAGATCCGTAGCGTCTCCTCCAGCCGCCCGAACCGCTCGGCCGTCGGTGGGAACGGGACGCCGAGCCCCCGGTGTTCGCGCTCGTACCAGGCTGCGCCGATGCCGAGGGTGGCCCGCCCGCCGGAGAGGTTGTCGAGCGTGGTAACGATCTTGGCCAGCAGGCCGGGGTGGCGGTAGGTCACCCCGGTGACCAGCGCGCCGAGCTGCACCGTGGACGTATGCGCGGCAAGATAGCCGAGGGTTGTGTAGCACTCCAGCATGGCGTCTTGGGCACCGCCCAACTCCTCCATCTGGAAGTAGTGGTCCATCACCGACAGCCAGCCCACCCCCGCCGCCTCGGCGGCGGCCCCGGCCGAAGCCAGCCGCGGTCCCAGGCCGCCGTGGCCGTTCGCCTGATCGAACGCGACGATGTGGACACCTAGTCGCATGTCAGCCTCCCTGGTGCCAGTCATGGTGCACGCTGTCCTCGTTCCCATCGCCTGGATTGGAGGTTCGAAGCAGACTTCCCATGTACCTTATGACACCTGGTTTCACGCTAACGACCGGGGCTCGATCCTGCAAGTCGGGATCGAGTCCGAGGTAGGATCAAGGCGTGACCGAGCTCGCGCGTACGAACACGAGAGACATCGCGAGGACCGCCGTCCGGGCCGAGCTGGCCCAGGTCGCGTTCGACCTGTTCGTCCGCGAAGGCTTCGAAAATGTCACCATCAACGACCTGGCGACGGCTGCCGGGGTGTCCCGTAGCACCTTCCTGCGCTACTTCGGCAGCAAGGAGGACGCCGTCCTCGGCGCCATCGACGCACAAGGCGATCAAGTCGCCAATGCCCTGCGCGCCCGACCCGCAGACGAGGACGACTGGACGGCACTACGGCGCGGGCTGGACACCGTTATCGAGCCCTACCGCCAGGACCCGGCCAACGCCCTCGCAACGACCCGTCTTGTCCAGGAGACCCCCGCCCTCTGTGCCCGGAAGCTGGAGAAGCAGCACAGCTGGCGCCCCGCCCTGGCCCAGGCTCTCGCCGAGCGCGGCGACGCCCCGCGGCCCGCGACCCTGGCCCTGTCAGTACGGGCCGCCGCCGCCTTGGACTGTCTGAACATCGCCCTCGACCACTGGACGGCTTCCGACGGCCGGCTCGACCTCGTCGACCTCCTCGACGAAGCCTTCGCCGCACTCGCACCGGCGCCGCGGCGGCCGTCGTCGTCAGGGTGAATACCTCGGGGCACGGCACGTAGCACACCGCGTGCCTGCGGCAGCGGTCGTTTCGATCTTGCCGCGCATACGTCCACGGTGCAGCTCGACGCGCTGGTCACCGGGGTGACCTACCGCCACCCCGGCCTGCTGGCCAAGATCGTTACCACGCTCGACAACCTCTCCGGCGGGCGGGCCACCCTCGGCATCGGCGCAGCCTGGTACGAGCGCGAACACCGGGGGCTCGGCGTCCCGTTCCCACCGACGGCCGAGCGGTTCGGGCGGCTGGAGGAGACGCTACGGATCTGCCTGCAGATGTGGGACCCGCGGCACAACGGGCCGTTCGACGGCACGTACTACCAGGCCGCCCTGCCCGCGCCGCGGGACGGTCGCTACTGAGGCGCTAGATTGCCCCGCCGGCGTCGAGGAGTATCTCTTCGAGCCGGTCAGCCGGTCAGCCGGTGCGCCGGACGCCTCTCGCGGAGCGCGCCAGACGCCTCAGTCGTCGCGGCGGGGCTATACCCAGGGTCGCAACTGCAATACGGTTTCTATGGTGGAACTTGGTGTCGCGGCGGGTGTAGAGTTCCGCACATCCGCGGGGCGAGTGACCGCGGCCACAAACCAGGAGGCATCCAGGCGAGGGACGACGGCGAACGAGGCCCAGGCCAACGGCGGTCTCGAGGGATGCGCCAACGGAGCGGGAGCACCTGTCGACTTCGGGCCGGCGCGGCGCCAGGGCCCAAAAGGTGGGTGAGCGGTGGCGAGGACGGCGACGGTTCACGCCGGATCGAGGACGCTGATCGACGGCAAACTTGTCGAGGCGGACCCGGGCAAGAGACTCGACAACATCAACCCGGCGGTCCCGGTCGGGCGCGGGTTGCGTTACCCGATGGAGCTGATGGACACGTTCGGGTGGGAGACGGACCTGCCCGACGTGGTCGACTTCCGGGGTGTCGCGACCTCCCGGCGCGTCGTGAAGGAGCCGGTCGGGGTGGTCGGGGCCATCGTGCCGTGGAACGTGCCGTTCGAGGTCGCACTGAACAAGCTGGGTCAGGCTCTCGCGACGGGTAACACGGTGGTACTCAAGCCAGCCAACACTGTTCATCGACGTCGACGACGCGTTGAGGATCGCCCAGGAGGGGATCTCCGGGTCGGTGCTGTGCGTGATCCCGTACGAGGATGAAGACGACGCGGTTATCGTGGAGGAGGATCTCGTGGTCAGTCAGGCTGTCGAATCCAAGCGCACCTACTGCAAGGTGTGCATGGTCATGTGTGGACTTGTCGTCGAGGTTGATGGTAACCAGGTCGTAAAGGTTCGCGCGGACAGCGAGCATCCGCTTACCAAGGGCTATAGCTGTCCGAAGGGCCGCGCAACAGGTCAGGTGCACCACCTTGAGCCCGCGATCACGCGTCCGATGATGCGCAAGGACGGCGAGCTTGTCGCGGTCAGCTGGGACGAGGCCCTCGACGATATTGCCGCGAAGCTCCGAACCGTGATCGATACCTATGGTCCCAACGCGGTCGGCATGTATTTCGGCAGCGGTCTTGGCCTGGATTCGTCGGGCTACTCCATGGAAGAGGCGTTCTACAACGCGCTGGGCACGCCACCCAAGTTCTCGCCGCTGACCAACGACGGCACCTCCAAGGTCATGATGGCGGGCGCGATGGGGGCCTTCATGGGCCTCAACCCCAAGACCGACTACGACAACGTCGAGATGCTTGTCTACGTCGGCACGAATCCAATGGTCAGCCACGCGCACAATACGGGCATGTTCAACCCCGGCCGCTGGATCAAGTCCGTTGCCAGACGCGGCGAGGTCTGGACGATCGACCCGGTCTTAACCCGGACGGCGAAGTTGTCCACCCGCCACATCGCGTCCTATCCGGGTAAGGACTACGCAATCCTCGCCTGGCTGACCCGCGAGATTATTGACGGCGGCCCGTTCGACCCCAAGCAGCCGGTCAACGGCCTGGAGGAGTTGCGGGCGGCGCTTGAAGGCTATGACCGGGCCAAGGCCGCGGAAATAGCCGGTGTCACCGAACAGGAGCTTGCGGACCTGCTCGCCGCCATTCGCCGGAAAGGCCGCGCGGTGGTGGAGACCGGCACGGGCATCACCATGTCGTCGGGCTGCAACCTGACGCAGTGGTTCGCCTGGCTCATCATGATCCTAACTGGCGCGATGAACCAGAAGGGCGGCACCTGGTTTCATCCCAGCTTCCTCACGCCGCTCGAGAATTTCGACCTGCCGGTGATGGAAAACGCCTTCACGCCCGGGTCAAATGTCCGGCCCGACGTGAAGGGTATCGTCGGCGACTGGCCGTGTGCCGTGCTGCCGCTCGAAATCGAGGCCGGCAACATCCGCGCGTTCTTCAACTTCGGCGGCAGCATGCTGCGTTCCTTCCCGGACGCCAATGCACTCAGAGCCGCACTGCTGAAACTCGACCTTCACGTGAACACCGAGATCGTCGAGAACGAACTCACACCACTTTCCACGCACATCCTGCCGACCAAGAGTGTCCTCGAGCGGGCGGAATTCACCCGGTGGGACACGCTCGCCTGGAATGTGTCGCTGCAGTACAGCCCGCCACTGGTCGAGCCGATCGGCGAGCGACGCTCGGCCTGGTGGGTGCTTTCGCAGTTCATGAAGCGGGCAGGCTTGCCGGTTCCCGACCATGTCCCTGACGACGACCGCGAGCCGGGCGCCGACGACTTCATGCTCGCGCAGCTGATGAAGTATGCGCGCTGCAGCTTCGAAGAGCTCAAGGAGAAGCGCTACGTCGAAGCTCCCCTGGAGTTCCCAGCCCCATGGGTGGACAGGCACTTCGAGCGGATCGGCGGATGGAGGCTCGCCCCCAAGGAAATACTTGGACAATGGAACGAGATGCGCGCCGCCGACGAGGCCGCGCTCGGCAAGCCGAAGCAGCTGGTCTACAGCTCGCGGCGCCAGGCCAAGAAGCTCAACGCGCAGCTCAGCTTCCTGGGCGAGCCGGCGGAGATCATCCTGCATCCCGACACCGCGGCGGCCCACGGGATCACCGACGGCCAGCGGGTACGCGTCCACAACAAGAGCGGCGAGATCATCATCACCGCGAAAGTTGATCCCACCATGCGCAAGGGTGTCGGCTCCATTCCCCACGGGCATCTGCACGCGAATGTCAACAACCTGACCAGCACCGATGACATAGACCCGCTCGGCGGCATGGCGCTGTACTCCGGCGTGCCCATCGAGATAGAACCAGCAATCGAGATAGAACCAGCAATCTAGCACCACAGCGGCCGCCTTCAGCAAGGCGCGTCACGTGGAAGGAACCGCGATGAGCTCCGTTACCGGTCCGCCGGGCCGAGGGAACAGATAGTGGGTCCGTCATGAGTGGTCAGCCCTCCAGCCCGACGTACCTGGTTGACGACAACCTGGTCGGGCTGACCCGTGACCGCATCCCGATATCCGAGATGATCGAGTGGGCTGTCACTCCAGCGTGCGGCGCGGTCGTGACGTTCACCGGCACGGTCCGGGACCACAGCAACGACCGCGTCGGCGTTGTCGAGATTGACTACGAGGCCTTCGACCGCCATGTCGAGGCGCGGCTCAGTCAGATCGCCGCCGGCGCGCGTGATCGGTGGCCAAGCCTGGGACGGGTGGCACTGTTGCACCGGATCGGACGGGTGCCGCTGGGGGAGGCGAGCGTTCTGGTCGTGGTCTCCGCGCCCCACCGCGAAGAAGCGTTCACCGCGGGTCGCTTCTGCATCGACCTTGTCAAGGAATGCGTGCCGGTATGGAAGCGCGAAAGCGGGACCGATGGCACGAGCGGGTGGGTCTCAGACGGAAACCCGATCGAGGACGTCGCCACCGCGGCGCGTCGCTGGCACCCCGTCGGGGAGCCGGAAAGGTCGGTCCGGTGATCCCGCTGACCCTCGATCGCCGCGGCCGTCCACTCCGTGACCTGCGTATATCCGTCACCGACCGGTGCAACTTCCGCTGCAGGTACTGCATGCCACGCGAGCACTTCGGCCATGAGCACCGCTATCTCGAGCGGGCCGACCTGCTGACGTTCGAGGAGATCACGCGCCTGGCGCGGTTGTTCGTCTCACTGGGAGTGCGCAAGCTGCGGCTCACCGGCGGCGAGCCGCTGCTGCGCCGCGGTGTCGAGGACCTTGTCCGGCTGCTCGCCGCGATTCCCGGGGTCGACCTCACGATGACGACCAACGGCGTGCTGTTGCCAAGCAAGGCGGCGCTCCTCGCCGCCGCCGGGCTGCGGCGGGTGACGGTGAGCCTCGACGCGCTCGACGACGAGGTGTTCGGCGCTCTCACCGACACCGCGGTTCCGGTGCGCCTGGTCCTGGACGGGATCGACGCCGCCGCGCGCGCCGGCCTCGCTCCGATCAAGGTGAACATGGTCGTGAAACGAGGGGTCAACGACCAGTCCATGTTGCCGATGGTTGAGTTTTTCCGCGGAAGCGGCCACATCCTGCGGTTCATCGAGTTCATGGATGTCGGGGCCACGAACGAGTGGAAGCTGGACGAGGTGGTGCCCGCCGCCGAGATCGTGAGCCTGATCGATCGCCGTCATCCGCTCGAACCGCTCCCACCCGACCACCCCGGGGAGGTGGCCACCCGCTACCGATTTCGAGACGGCGCCGGCGAGATCGGTGTCATCGCCTCAGTCACGCGCCCCTTCTGCGAGGGATGCACCCGAGCCCGGCTGTCCGCCGATGGGAAGATCCACACCTGCCTGTTCGCGTCCACAGGCACCGACCTACGGGCGTTGCTGCGAACCGGAGCGGGCGACGAGGAACTGCTGTCAGCGATCCGAGGCCTGTGGACTGTCCGGGAGGACCGCTACTCGGAACTGCGCGGGCGCCAGGCATCCTCCCGCGGCGGCCGCGTGGAGATGTCCTACATCGGGGGTTGACGAAACGAAAGGATTGCCCGCATGCCCACCATCCTGCTGTTCGCGTCCGCGCGGGAGGCCGCGGGCCGGGCCGCCGACATGATTCCCGGCAGCACCCTCGGCGAGGTGCTGGACGAGGCACGCCTGCGCTTCGGCGGCGAGTTCGCCCGCGTGCTGGCCGCTTCCCGGGTGTGGATCAACGGAGAGATGCTCCACGGCGACGTCGACGGCATTCCCTGCCGGGCCGGCGATGAGATCGCCGTGCTGCCACCGATCAGCGGCGGATGACCGATCGTGATCCTACGACCGGTGGACAATGGCCACGCCCCCGCGCCCGGCGCTGCCGCGAGCGGTACCGCGCCATGGCGCTGATCCCTCAGCCAATGGCGACCATCTCATCGTCCGACAAGCGACGTTGACTCAATGGGGATCTGCCCCGCCCGCGACCTGACCATCTTTCGAGCAGCGGAGCTGCTTCCGGGCGCCCCCGACACTACAGTAATTACGCCGCCGTCCTTTGCGGATCGCTCACCTGCCGCAACATGCCCAGCAGACCGGATATTTCCGAGCAGACCGGATATTTTGTGTTGCTCCGAGCCTCCACCCGTTCTCGGCGGCACGGTGCTGTGGCACAATTAGGAACTGGTGGCCTTCTGTTCGGGGGGGTTTCGGTCGGGCGACTTTCACCACTCGGGACAGAAGGCCACTTCTCTATGAAACGACGGCCAGACACGGCCGAAGCGCAACGACCGGGCGTTATCAACTGGTCGTTCCCCGCGACCTGCTACGGGCTCATCGACCACCAAACTGTGCTCTGGGAGCGCCAGCACTCGTCCGAGACGTTCAAGGGAATGCCTGCGTTGATGGAGAGGCGCGCCCCTCGACGGATCCGCGGCAGTTTGCCGGGCGAGCGCGGGGTTCGCCGAAGGCTCAGGCCAGCTGCGTTCCGCCGTCCACGGCAAGGACCTGACCGGTGACGAAGGCGGCTGCGTCCGATGCCAGGTAGACAGCCGCCGCGCCAATCTCAGAGGGCATTGCCGTCTGGCGCTCCAGCACGGTGCGCCGCCCGATCGAGAACATTTCCTCCCGGCGCGTCTCCATCAACCGCATGATCAGCCCGTTGGGATGGAACCGGCTCCCGGAGCTCACGTCGTCAGGGTCTTCGGGCACGGTCCCGTAGGGCGCGATGGCGTTCACGGTAATGCCCTTCTTGCCGACCTCCTTGGCGAGCACCCGCGTGAAGGCGTGCACAGCGCCCTTCATCGCCGAGTAGACGGCGAGCTTGGTGTCTCCGATCAGTCCGGACGTCGACCCGATGTTGATGATCCTTCCGTAGGACCGGCTGATCATGCCTGGAAGAACAGCGTGGGTGCAGTTCAGGGTGCTGGTTATGTTCAGAGCGATGTCCTGGTCCCAGGTCCCCGGGTCCGAGTCGACGAAATCGTCCATGTCGACGTTGCCCCCGACGTTGTTCACAAGCACATCGATCGAACCGAACCGGTCCAGCACAGCGGCCACCATGCCATCGACCTGTTCCCGGTCGGTCACGTCAGCCGCCCGCCAGAACGCCTCCTTCGCTCCCCGCTCCGTTAGCTGCCTACATACCCGTCGGCCCTGATCCTCGTCGCGACCGACGATAGCGACGTTGGCACCTTCGGCAGCGAAGGCCAAGGCGATGCCTTTACCGATGTTGGCGTTACCACCCGTGACCACGACCGTACGACCGGCCAACTTGGTTTCCATTCTTCGGACGATATCAGGACCGGGCGTTGACTTTCCACGGGTCTTTCGCCAGACTTCGAGACGAATAAGCGACGCTCTGCTGTGGCCTCACCGTCCGGCGCGGCTCCGCGCTGCGCCGCATGCCAGCGCCCAGCCGAACTTTTCGGGAGTTGCCATGAAAGCCTTACGCCTGACCCTGACCCAGCCGGGGTTGGAACCGAGAGCGATGTCGGCGCGATACCAGGCCGCGGTCGAGATGTGCGCTCACATCGAGGAGCGCGGGTTCGATCTGGTGAACCTCGAGGAGCACCACGGGGTACACAACGGCTGGAGCCCGTCACCCTTGGTGCTCGCTGGCCTGATCTTCGGGCGGTGCCGCCGGCTTCCGGTGTCCATCGCGGCATTCCTGCTTCCACTGCATGACCCCATCCGAGTGGCCGAGGACATCGCGGTGTTGGATCTCGCCTCGGGTGGTCGTCTAAGCGTGGTGCTGGGCGTGGGCTACCGCCCCTCCGAATACGCCGCCCACGGCAAGGACTGGGACCGCCGCGGCGCCCTGATGGACGAGTGTGTGGCCACCCTGCTGAAAGCGTGGACGGGCGAGCCGTTCGATCACCACGGCTCAACGGTGCAGGTCTCACCGAAGCCGCTGACCCAGCCGCATCCTCTTGTGATGATCGGCGGCAGCGCCAAGGTCTCCGCTCGGCGGGCCGCTCGGTTCGGGTTACCGTTCTCGCCGGCTGGTCACCTGCCCGAGTTGGAGGCGTACTACTACGAGCAGTGCCGAGAGCTCGGCGTGAAGGGTATGTGCCTGATGCCGCCGCCGAACACCCCGATGATGTTCATCCACGAGGATCCGGACAAGGCGTGGGCGACGCTTGGGCACCACTTCCTGCATGAGGCCACCACCTATTCGGCCTGGCAGACCACCGATGTGCGGTCTGCCCTTCGCTCTGCCGCAACCACCGTGGAGCAACTACGTGCCGAAGGCATCCACCAAATCCTCACACCAGAGCAGGCGCTTGCGCGCGGTCCCGACGCGGTGTACTGCGTCCATGCGCTGTGTGGGGGCATGCCAATCGAGGAGGGCTGGAAGTGCCTGACCCTCTTCACCGAACGGGTACTACCGCACCTTCCCCGTGCTGCTCCTGACTCGGGCCCTTCCCCATCCTGACGAGCCCAAGCTCGTCAAGTACGACCGGAGGACGGCAGCGAGCGCCTCCGCGGCCACCTCGCTCACCGGGTCGCTGAGCGACTATTCCTGAGGGTACCCGGAGGGTGGGGTATGGCGGTGGTGGGAGACAAGCGAATATCGGCACGCGGCCAGGGAACGTCGACGGAAAGTAGGAGATTATGAAGGCGGTTCGCGGCGTTGAGGGTGGGGTCCTGGTAGTTGATGTCGACGAGCCGCCTGGGGCGGGCGAGCTTCTCGACATGAAGGCGATGAGCATCTGCGCCTCCGACCTGGTCTATATCAGTTTCGGCAGTAGGCGGATTCTGGGGCATGAGCTCGCCGGAGTCCGCCAGGATGGCACACCGGTCGTGGTCGAGGCGACCTATGGATGTGATGTGTGCGAGTTATGCCGGCGGGGGGACTACAACCTGTGCCCGACGAATTCCGAACGCGCCCTGGGGGTCTTCATCGACGGCGGGATGGCCGAGCAGTTCCGGGCTCCGTCGGGGCGGCTGGTTCCTCTGCCGCCAGGTCTGGACGTACGCGACGCCTGCCTGGTCGAGCCGGCGTCGGTTTCGTGGCATGCGCTTCGCCTGGCCGGTACCGGTCCAGGTAAGCGGGTTGCGGTAGTCGGTGCGGGCGCCATCGGGCTGCTCGCGATCGCCGGGGCCAGGCACCAAGGCAGCGAGGAAGTCGCCATCGAGGGGCGCCACCCCCACCAGAATGAGGCGGCCGAGCGTCTGGGTGCGAGCACCGCGACCGACGGGCTCTATGACGTGGTGGTGGAGGCGGCGGGCAGCGACGAGAGCCTGGCCCGATGCGCTGAGCTTGTGGCACCCGGCGGCGCGGTCGTGGTTCCCGGCGTTCACCTGGGCCCCGTTCAGCTGAACTGGATGACCCTGTTCAACCGGGAGGCGAGGATCATCCCCTCCCTGACCTACTGCCGTCACGACGGGGTCCGCGAGATGGAGGAGGTCGCGGCAATGCTCGCCGCGGATCCCGAGATCGCGAAGACGGTCATCACCCACCGCTTCCCGATCGAAGAGTCAGCGCATGCTTTCCAGGTCGCGGCCGACCGCTCGGCCGGCGCGATACGAGTAGTAATCGAGCCCTCATAGCTCTTGGGCTCCGCGCGGAGCAGGGCCGCATGGATGCCCTCGGCCTCGGTCACGGACCGCTTGTCGCTCCGGGTGTGTCGGACGCCACACCCGACATGGCACTCAGTACCATACTCGATCTCACGATGCCTTCGTGGCGCTGGGTATAGTAAAGCTGTGATGGCTGAGACGTCTGGGGGGCTCGGAATCCGTGAACGCACTCGGCGCGCCGTACGGGCCGAGTTGCTGACCGTCGCGATGGACTTGTTCGCCGACAAGGGCTACGACGCCACAACGATCGACGAGATCGTAGCCGCCGCCGGCATGTCCCGCAGTAGCTTTTTCCGCTACTTCACCTGCAAAGAGGACATCGTACTCGGCCACCTCCAGGCCATCGGCCAGACACTCGCCGACGCCTTGGCGCGGCGGCCCGCGGACGAAGACGAATGGACCGCCCTGCGCCGTGCCTTTGACGACGTGCTGTTGGCCTACCACGCGCGCGACCCACAGCACGCCCTCGCGCTCCGACATATGCTCGAGAGCAATCCCGTGCTGCTGGCCGGCAACCTGGAAAAGCAGTGTCGGTGGCACGACCAGCTCATCCCGCACATTACCCCCCGCCTCGCCCCCGCCCCCGCGGACAGCGATACCGACGCCCGTGCCACAGCGGTCATCGGCGCTGCACTGGCATGTCTGGAAGCGGCGAACCGGGCTTGGAGGGCGACGAACGGCCAGGCGTCTCTCGACAAGATTCTCGACGACGTCATGCGCGCCGTCCGCCCCGGAGCCTTTTAAGCGGGCCCGACTCCCACCTCCGCCTCAGCCACAGAATAGCTGAGGCCTCGCGCCGGCCCTCAGCGGAACTATTCCCGTGTGCGTCCGCTCGTAGACCGGTCAGTCCTGTTTCGACGCGGAGCCCTCATAGGCGAAGGCGAACATTTCAGGCCTGCCCATCCGATAGGTCCGGACGGTGTCGAGCGTGAGCCCGGCGTTCTCGATCAGCTTGTCGACGGGGCGGTTGAGGTGACAGCCGCCGAACAGCTTGCCCCAGATGGGCGTAAGGCGGTCCTGCCACTGGGCGACGCGGGCGTTGGTGGAACGGCCGTGCTCGACGAAGCGCAGCGTGCCACCAGGCCGCAACACGCGGCGTGTCTCGTCCAGAGCCCGCTCGACCTCCGGGATGGTGCATAGCGTCCACGTGACCAGTACATGGTCGACCGACGCATCCGGGAGGGCCAGTTGCTGACCGTCCTGGCCGACGAACTCGACCAGGATCGGGGTGGCGGCGATGCGCGAGGCTGCCAGTCTGCGGCCGACGGCAGCAGGCTCCACGGCGAGCAGCCGTGTGACCGCCGGGGAGAGGTGTGGCAGGTTACGCCCGGACCCGAACCCAATCTCCAGGACCTCACCAGACAGTCCCTCGGCAACCCGCGCCCGGGTAGGTTCCATCGGCTTACCGAGGGCGACGTTGGTGAACCGGGGCAGCACCTGGTCGTCGTAGAAGCCCATCGTCTCTCCTTGCATTGACGCAGGTCAGCCCCGCGGTGGCCGAAGCAACATGTCCTCGACGATCAGCTTGGCTCCTCGCCTCGCGCCGAGTGACCCACCCGTGGCTGCTACCGAACAGTGACGAGGTAGGCCTGCGTACGGCGAACCCTCGGCACCTGTACCCGCGGGTCGTCGGCAACGCCGGAGAGAAACGAACGCAGAATCCGCCGCGCTTGCCGTCCGGAGCAGCTAACACCCACCCGGAACTCGGACGCAAAGCATGCGAGGCCCAGGAGGGCGCGGGCGCCGTCGCGCGGGCGCGCTCGCGTTGGTCCTCGCGCTGCTGATGCGGCGCGGACGGCATCGCCGCCGCCGCGCCGCGATCACCATGACGACTGAACCGCGGTCGGAGCCTGCGCGGCTGAACCGGTGGTCGGCTCAGTTCGGGATCGGCTCGCTGCCGAGCGCCCGGTAGCTGATGGGATGGCCCTTGGCGTCCAGCGTCGCGGCCAGCGCGCCGCGGGAGCAGACCGCCGGTAGCTGCGGGTTGGCCTTGCCGTTGCACCGGAACCCTATCCCGCCGGCACCGGGCAGATCCTTCTCCGGCATGGCCTTGATGGTGGCCGTGATGGTGGCCGGGGTGATGTCCCCCGAGATTCCTTCAAGGGCCGTCTGGAAGCCGGCGACCGTCGAGAACATGGCCATCCCATTGGGATCGCCGGTGTCGATGTTCTTGCCGTAGGTCGTCGCGACGGCGTTGTAGAGGCGGGTCGACGGGTTGTCTGTCCCGACGGGCGCCGTGGCCGACACGATCATCCCCTTCAGGGCCTCGCCCGGCACCGCCTTGCGGGTCGCGTCGCTGATGCATGTCGAGAAGCCGCTGACCTGGCCGGTGAACCCGACGGCCCGCAGGCCATTCAACGCAGTGATGCAGAACGCGTCGGTCCCCACGATGAAGACGACCGTGGGCCCACCGGAGGCGATCCGCTGCATCTGTGGCGTCATGTCGGCCGTGCCGGGTGGAATGGTGACCAGGTCCAAGGCGACACCAGCCTGTTCGAACAGCGGCGGCGCGAGGTTCCAAACGCCCAACGCGGCCGGAACGTCGATGACGATCGGCGTCACCTTCTTCACGCCCTTGTCCCGCGCGATCTGGAGCGGCATGCCGAGGATAGGAAAGATCGCGTCGCCTAGGACGAATGTCGACTCCTTGTCGGTCAACAACGCCGCATCGCCGGAGCCGTAAAGCATCACCGGCAGGTGCGCGGCGTGCAAGGGCTGCCACACGCTGTCCGGCACCGAGGTCTCACCGACGACGACAGCGGCGACATTCTCCTCGATCATGCGGTTCGCGCAGTCGGCTCCCTTGCCCGGGTCGGCCAGGTCGTCACACTTCACCAGCTCGATGGGCCGGCCACCGATGCCGGAGCGATGTTCGTTGAGCCACTTGACGGTGGCGTCGGCCACGCGGCCCTGGATGGAGACGTCGCTGACCGGAGTCTTCCCGTCCGAGATCATCCCGATCCGGACTGGAGCGCCCTTCGCCGCGGCTACCGGCCCGAGCACCGTGGCGCCGCTCCCGGAACCGCTGGCCAACGGCTTCCCGCCGCTGCCGCCGTTGCTCCCGCATCCGGCAACGAGCAGCAGGGCCGCGGCTACGGCGGCCGCGACCAGTGATACGGGTAAGCCGGCTAATCGAGCGCCTGCCGAACGCGGCCGCGCCTGTCGGCGAGTCAACCCGTCATGTGAGATCCCCATGCGTTGCATATTTTCCCCATCTCGCGGTTAGGCGCGCCGCCCGTCAGCGGTCTGCAGTCGACTCGCCGCGGGGTTCGAGCGGCTCGTGACGGCGGCGTTTCGACAGCACCAGCTTTGATCAGCTTGGTGAGTAAACGCCCTGACAGCGTTCTACGCAGACGTCAATGTCTGCCTCGAACGCTTCCCTACGGCTCAGCGACCCGGTGGGCACGTCATCGTCGTCGGCGGCCCCTCGTGCCCCGCCGACGGTCGGCAAGATCGGCAACTGTCGCATCGGGGTCAGAGTCTCCAGTCGCGATCACTCGCCTCGCCGACCTACCGGGACTCTACGCCAAAGACTGTACTAAGTTCCACCATAGATATCACATCCTGGTTATGGTTCTGGATGTCATGATGATGGACATGCTCGTCCTGCGCATCGCCGCATACCTCGGTTCGCCCAGGGCCAGTTGCTTCCGCGCAACGTCGAGGAGGCCCAGGCGCGTGTAGGTCGACCAGGAAGGGACCAGGAGGAGACCATGACAGAAGTTATGCAGGGGGTCCGCATCCTGGAGGTCGCCGAGCAGACCTTCGTGCCGGCGGCCTCCGCGCTGCTCTCGGACCTGGGTGCCGAGGTCATCAAGATCGAGCATGTCGAGCGCGGCGACGCCATGCGCGGGCTGGCCTCGACCGGGACGGCGTTCGTGCCATCCGACGTGCACGTGCTGCTGGAGCACTCCAATCGGGGGAAGAAGAGCCTCGCCCTCGACCTCGCCACCCCCGAGGGTGTCGGCATCCTCTACAAGCTGGCGGCCACCGCGGACATCTTCCTCACCAACAAGCTTCCCGCGGTGCGCGCAAAGCTCAGGATCGACGTCGAGGACCTCCGGGCCCACAACCCGAACATCATCTATGTACGCGGCACCGGCCAGGGCGAGCGTGGCCCTGACGCCAACAAGGGTTCCTACGACAACCTCGCGTTCTGGGCCCGGGCCGGCGTGGCCATGGGCGTCACGCAACCGGAGTACGGCCATGTGGTCAGCCCACCTGGACCGGGCTTCGGCGACTCGATCGGCGCCATGACCATCGCCGGCGGTGTGGCAATGGCCTTGTTCCACCGCGAGCGCACAGGTGAGGCCACGGTGGTGGACGCCTCGCTGCTGTCGTCGGCCATGTGGGCGATGGGCCAGACCATCGGGCTGTCGGTCGTGCTCGACGAGGGCTGGACGCCGCCTCCGGTTGACGCCCCGAGGCGCAACCCGCTGGTCTGCTACTACCGCACCAAGGACGGCCGGTGGCTGGCCCTCAACTGCCTGCAAGCCGGCCACTACTGGCCGCCGTTCTGCGCCAGCATCCGCCGGCCGGACCTCGCCGCCG
The DNA here is from genome assembly GCF_001854805.1 of Pseudofrankia coriaricola. Taxonomy (GTDB): domain Bacteria; phylum Actinomycetota; class Actinomycetes; order Frankiales; family Frankiaceae; genus Pseudofrankia. Next base: position 47,143 of record NZ_MBLO01000263.1, on the reverse strand, counting down.
ACCCCCGCTTCGCCGACCACGAGTCGCTGATGACAAACAGCGCGCAGGCCACCGCCATCCTCCGTGACGTGTTCGCCGAGCGCACGGTCGACGAATGGCGGGAAGCACTCAAAGACTTCAACGGGCAGTGGACCGTCGTACAGCACACCCTCGAAGCGGCCAACGACCCGCAGTCCGTAGCCAACGGCTACATGCAGCCCTGCCAGACGGCGGCCGGTGTCCCGTTTCAGCTGGTCGCCGTGCCGGTGCAGTTCGACGAGGAACCCGCGGCTCCCCGTCGCGCCCCCGAGTTCAACGAGCACGGCGACATGATCCTCACCAACCTCGGTCTCGACTGGGACGCGATCATGGATCTGAAGGTCCGTGGCATCGTGCCCTGACGGTGGCTCGACGATTCGGGTCGAAAATCCGCGACGTGGCGTGGCGATCGACGCGGCTGGCCCTGAGGTACCTGCCGATCCCGTGCCGAAGCCCGCGGCGGATCGGGCCGAGTCGGCCACGCCGGTCGCGGCGGTGGGGCCGAACCCGGTCATCGACGGGCGATGTCGAGTACGACCTTGCCGACGGCGTGACCGTCACCGACGTAGCGCAGCGCCGCGGCGGCCTCATCTAGCGTGAAGGTGGCGCCGACATGCGGCACGAGGCGCTGCGCCGCGAAATGCTCTTGCATCTCCCGGTCGTCGCGGAGGTACTCCTCGAGCGCATGCGTGGAGAAGTCGCGGAACTGGAAGCCGAGGATCTGCACGCCCTTCAGCAGGACGAGGTTCAACGGAATGCGCGGAATCACCCCGGACGCGTAGCCCACGGTCACGAAACGCCCAGCCCAGCGCAGCGACCGCAAAGCCGGCTCGGCGAGGTCGCCGCCCACCGGGTCGATCACCACGTCGGCGCCGTCGGGCAAAGCGTCCTTCAACGCTGCTCGGAGATCACCGGCGTGGTGGTCGATCAGCCGCGTGGCTCCACAGCCGGCCGCCGCCCTGAGCTTCTCCTCGGAGGAGGCCACGGCCGTCACCTTGGCGCCCAGCAGGACACCGATCTGCACCGCGGCCAGGCCAACACCGCCGCCAGCGCCGAGCACGATCAGCTCCTCCCCGGGCTGCAACCGGGCTGTGGAGCGCAGCACATGATAGGAGGTGCGGTGGGCCACGCCGAAGGCGGCCGCCACCTGGTCGTTCATGCCGGCGGGGATGCGCCGCACGGCATGGGCGCCGACGACCGCTTCCTCCGCGAAGGCGCCTACCATACAGGTGCCGATCACCCGGTCACCAACCGAGTATCCGTTCCCGCCGTCAGCAACCTCGACCACCTCGCCCGCGAACTCGCTGCCCGGCACGAACGGCGGCGGCACGGTGACCTGGTACTTGTTGGCCACGAACAGCACGTCGGGGAAGTTGACCGCGGCGGCGTGCACCCGGACGCGCACCTGCCCCTCCTTGAGCGCCGGGGCGGGAAACTCCTCGACCTCGACCACCTCGGGCGGCCCGTATCGGCGGCAGACCGCGGCGCGCACCTCAACCCCTCACCCGAGGTCGCGTCCCAGGCCCGCCAACGCCCGGCGAACTGACGCTCGCCCGGCCTTCCCGAAGCGCGCGCCGCGTGTCCGCGTTCCACTCCGTCGGGTCATTGATGACACACCACGCGACCGACCCCACACGCTCGGAGCGCTGGTCGGCCGTGCCCAGATCGTCGTCCATGAAATTCCAGATTCTCTCGTCAGCGTGAACGGGTCGATCTTGCCGGACGATCGCAGGTCAGAGAACGATTGGCAGCTTTTGGTAGCCGCGTACGGTGCTGGTGTGCAGCCGCGTCACGTTTTCGTGGTCCACCTCCCAGGTGGGGAAGCGGCGCAGCGTCTCCTCCAGTCCAACACGCCCCTCCATTCGAGCGAGGGCGGCGCCGAGACAGAAATGGATGCCGTGGCCGAGTGAGACGTGGCTGTCGAAGCGGCGGCGGACGTCGTAGCGGTCGGGGTCGGGGTACCTGCGTTCGTCCCGGCCAGCCGAGCCGGTGAGCAGCACGATCCTGGAGCCGGCGGGGATGGTGGTGCCGTGCAGCTCGACGTCCCGGGTGGTGACGCGGCCCTGGACGGGTGAGGGTGCCTCGTAGCGCAGGGTCTCCTCGACGGCGTTCCTCACCAACGACGGATCGGCGGCCACGAGCGCACGCTGGTCGGGATGGGCTGCCAGCAGGTCGCAGGCGAATCCAAGCATTCGGGCAACCGTCTCGGTGCCGGCCGCGACGAGCAGGTTGGTGAAGTCCGCCGCCTCGGAGGTGGTGAGCCGGCGGGTGCCCTCGTCGGTGGCGACCTCGGCCTGGACGAGGCCGGTCATCATGTCGTCGCGCGGTGCCTTGCGCCGGGCCTCGAGCTGCTCCGTCCAATAGGTGTGCAGCCTCGTCGCGGCATTGAAGGCGACGTCGTTGATCATCCCCTTGTCTTCGTCGACGTGGAACGTCTCGTCGATCGTGTGGCGGATCTCCTCACGGTCCATCGGGTCGACCCCGATCAGCTCGGAGATGACCTTCGATGGGAGCTGCGCGGAAAAGTCCTGCACGTAGTCGAACCCACCGGCGCCGATCTGGGGGTCGAGCATCTCGGCGCACAGTTTCCGGATGTAATCCTCCAGCGCCGAGATCCGCCGGGGGGTGAAGGCACGGGAGACCAGCAGCCGCAGGGTTGTATGCGCCGGCTGATCCATGAAGATCATGTAACCGGACTCCATCGGCTCCGGCGTCATGATCTCTAGTACCGTGCCATGGGCCGAGCTGTAGGTCGCCGGGTCGAGGTGTGCGCCATCTACGTCCGCGTACCGGGAGAAGGTGAAGAAGTTGAATTTGTCATTACGGTAGACTGGTTGCTCGTCGCGCATCCGACGCCAGAGTGGGTACGGATCCACATCCAGCACCTTGTCGAACGGATCCCAATACAGGTCACTCACAGCTCGGACCTTCCTTGTGACGAGCCCGGGCGGCCAGCCGCCGGACAGAATAAATCCACCTTCGCCGCATCTGCGCCGTGGTTGGGGCCACGATGCGGATCCGACCGACGGGAACAGCGCCGCACTCGGGAACTCGGGAGCAACACGCCGGTAGAGCCCTTACGCGACCCGGTCCCAGCGCCGCCTGCAGCCCGGTAGCGCCGTCTCGACCGCGCCGACCGCTCCCGCGATGTCGCGGGCGTCACGCACGTTCTCATCGCCAGTACCGGGCGGTGGTCTCGTAGGCCTGCCGCGCGAACTCGGACACCGGAAGCTGGCGAAGCTCGGCATTGAGCACCTCGACGCTCACCAAGCCTGCCCAGCCTCTGTCGAGCAGGGTGGAGGCGAACCGGTCGAGCTCGAAGGTCCCGTCGCCGGGCATCGCGCGGCGGTGCATCGTCTCGTTCACCCCGTTCCCGGAGATCGGGGGGAGCGCGTCGTCGAACTGGACGTAGGCGATCCTTTCCAGCGGCACCCGCTCCAGCTGCTCCCAGGTGCTGTCCCCGTTGAAGAAGTGCCAGGTGTCGATCAGCACTCCGGCCCGGTCAACCCCGGCGGCCTCGACCACCTTCAGCGCATCGGAGATCGACCTTGCCCCGCCGTACGGGGTGAACTCGACCGCCATGCCCGCGCCGGCCTCGGCGAACATCGCCGCGCACCGGCTGATCAACGGCGCGGTGTCCTGGTCCAGCGCAACCCGGAAACCGGCTAGGACCCACCGCGCCTTCACGGCGGCCGCCGCCTCGGCCAGTCGGCCAGCGTGGCTCACAGTGGCCTCCTCGTCGGAGGTCACGATCAGGGCCAGCAGTTCGTGGCAGCGCAGTCCGCCCGCGGCGAGCGCCGCCGCGCCGGCCGCGTCAACCCGCGACACGGACAGCCCCACGGCCGTGAACCCGGCTGCGCCGGCCGCCCCGACCAGACCGGCGACGTCGATGTCCCAGCGCGAGTCGGGGGTCAGCCCCAGCTCGACCGTCATCCCTGTGGCTCCGCCACCGGCTCGCGAGACATGATCGACGGATCGATGGAACCCGTGAGCAGGCCGCCCGCGACGCCCTGGTCGGTGTAGAGGAATGCGCCCGTGACCACCGCGTTCATCCGGCTGTTCAGCAGGACCAGCGGCCACGCCTGCTCCTCGGCCGTCGCCATCCGGCCGAGCACCGGGTACGGGAACCGGTCGAAAAAATCCTGGCCGATGTCCCGGATGGTCTCGTCCATGAACGCCGTCTTGGTCGGGCACGGACCGATGCAGTTCATCCGGATGCGGCGTTCGTGGCCCAACCCCACGGCCGCGTGCATCGTCCAGACGATCAGCAGCTCCTTCGAGGTGGTGTAGCCGTCCGCGACGGCCTCCGGCCGGGCCTCACACCACCGCCTCGCCTCGACCGGGTCGGCGATGGCGAGCAGTTCGAGGTGGGCCGGAAGCCGCCGCTGCCAGCCGAGCCCCGCGTTGGACGCGATGGTGGCCACGCCGCTCCCGTCGGCCAGCGCCGGCACGACCTGCTCGGTGAAGTACCGGGTGCCGATGTAGTTGACGAGCATGGAGTACAGCGGGCCGCCGATCGTGTGCGGTACCCCGGCGCAGTTGAACAGGTAGTCGATCGGTCCCACATCACGCAGCGCCGCGGCGGTCGCCTCGATCTGCTCTGGCCGCGACAGGTCGGTCTCGTAGTAGCCCACATGCGGCACCGACGGTTTACGGACATCGACCGCGTGCACCCGGGCACCGAGGTCGCCTAAGACCCGGGCGGTCGCCTGCCCCATGCCCGACGCGCACCCCGTCACCACCACCGTCGCGCCGCGGTAGCCAAGCCCGTCGAGATCACCCATGTGTCGTCCCCTTTCGTGAGATTGGCGCACGCTGCCGCTCAGCCCGCCGGCCACGCCAGCGACTTGATCTCGAGGTACTGGTCAAAGCCGGCGACCCCGTTCTGGCGGCCCAACCCGCTGTGCTTGTAGCCGCCGAAGGGGACATCGGCGGAGTAATAGGAACCCCCGTCAACCGTGACCGTGCCGGTGCGGATCCGGCTGGCGACAGCCATCGACCGCTCCCGCGATCCGGAGTACACACCACCGGACAGGCCGTAGACGCTGTCGTTGGCGATCCGCACGGCGTCGTCCTCATCCTCGAACGGGATGACGCACAGCACCGGCCCGAAGATCTCCTCCTGGGCGATCGTCATCGCGTTGTCGACGTCAGTGAACAGCGTCGGCTCGACATACCAGCCTTTCGGTAGGTGCGCTGGCCGCCCGCCGCCGAGGACCAGCTTCGCTCCCTCGGCCACGCCCCTGTCGATATAGCCCAGCACCCGGTCTCGTTGCTTCGCGGAGATGAGCGGGCCCATCATGACGTCAGGCCGTTGTGGGTCGCCGTAGGGCACGTTCGCGAAAGCCGTCTTCAACAACTCGACACCCTCGTCGTACCGCGAGCGCGGCAGCAACATCCGGGTCTGAATCGCACACCCCTGCCCGGCGTGCGAGCAGGCAGACAGGCCCATCAACACGGCGGTGGACAGGTCGGCGTCGTCGAGCACGATCGTCGCCGACTTGCCACCGAGCTCCAGGAACAGCCGCTTCACCGTCGCCGCGCTCTTCTCAATGATCCGCTTGCCGGTCGCCGTGGAACCTGTGAACGAGATCAGGTCGACCTTCGGTGACAGCGTCATCTCCTCGGCCACCAGGTGGTCCGACGAGGTGACGACGTTGACCACGCCCGCGGGGAAATCTGTCTGCTCGGCGATGAGGCGGCCGATGCGCGTGGCGCTGAAGGGCGTGTCCGGCGCGGGCTTGAGTACCACCGTGTTACCCGTCGCGAGAGCCTGACCCAGCTTGTTCAGTGCGACCTCGAACGGCACGTTCCACGGCACGATGGCCCCGACCACCCCGACCGGCTCCTTCACGACGCGCCGGGAGGTCGCGACGCCCCGGAAGTCGACCACATCGGGCAGGTCCGTCTCCCACCCGAACGCGTCCATCAGCTCCATCGGATAACGCAACGCGTGCTCCAGCGGGACCGCGAGTTGCGGGCCGTTTGTCGTGCCGCGCGGGCAACCGCCCTCAGCGATCAGCTCCTCGCGCAGCTGCTCGCGCTCGGTTTCGAGGGCCTCCTGCAGCTGGGCCAGGCAGTGCTTGCGGAAGGCACGGTTCGTCGACCAGTCCGTCTCGTCGAAAGCCCGACGGGCGGCGTCGATGGCCCGGTGCATCTCCGAGCTGGACGCGTCGGCGACGCGCCCGATCACCTCCTCAGTGGCCGGATTGATGTTGTCGAACGTCGCGTCCGAGTCCGCCTCGATGAGCTCGCCGTCAACCAGCATCCTCGACTCAGCGTCGACCTTCAGCGTCTCCACCACCAGTCACTCCGCTCCTCGCTCCCTGGCACCGCCACGGCCCAGTCGCCGTCAGGGTGCTCTCGCCCGTCGGCTGCACCGGAGTCCCGGTCGCTCCCCGGTCACGTCTGCTCGCCATCGAGGAACCGGCACTCCGCACCCAACGCTGCACTCAGTTTCAATCTCGACACTATGAAGCAGTTGCGGCCCGGAGTACAGTGTCGGCTACGACGCCTGTGGCGTCTCGAGGGCCTGACCTCCGCGAACGCAACCGGCGCGCCGCGCGGACCACCTACTCACCGTCACTCAACTGTCAGCTCACCGTCGCGATGAACCAACCGCACGAGGCTTCGATGCGACGACGATCGAGGCGACCAGCAGGATGTCCCGAAGCATCTCCTTCCGTCACTTCGCCCGGAAGGAAGACGTCCTACTCGACCAACCGGGCACCTGGCAGGTCAACTACCAGCGACTCCCAGTAGTGAACGCGGCCAATCGGGCCAGCCGTCAGCGTCAGACCGGCGTCCGTCTGCCAACACGTTCCGATCGTCAACCGAGCATGTCCACCCGCAGCGACAGGAGCGGCCCATGCGCATGGACGACATGATCCTGGTCAGCATTGACGACCACATGATCGAGCCACCGAACATGTACTCCAACCACGTCCCGGCCAAGTGGCGCGACGACGCCCCCAGGGTCGTCCGCAACGAGGACGGCTTAGACGCGTGGGTGTTCCAGGGCGAGAAGACGACGACACATTTCGGTATGGCCGCCACCGTTGGCTGGCCCAGTAAGGAGTGGGGCTTCAACGCCGGCACCTACAGCGAGCTGCGTCCTGGCTGCTTCGACGTCCACGAACGGGTCAGGGACATGAATGCCAACGGAGTGCTGGCATCGATGTGCTTCCCGACCATGGCCGGCTTCAACGCCCGTACCTTCACCGAGTCGCGTGACAAGGAGATCGCGCTCGTGATGCTCCAGGCCTACAACGACTGGGCCATCGACGAGTGGTGCGGCACCTACCCCGACCGGTTCATCCCACTCGGCATCGTCCCGATGTGGGACGTCGACCTGGCGGTAAAGGAAATCCACCGCATCGGGCGGAAGGGCTGCCGGTCCATCAGCTTCCTCGAGGCGCCGCACGCCTGGGGCTTCCCGAGCTTCCTGTCCGGCCACTGGGACCCGATGCTCAAAGCGCTGTGCGACGAGAACATGGTCCTGTCCCTCCACATCGGCGCCGGCTTCGACCTGATCAAGAAGCCGGACGAGGCACCCATCGACCACCTCATCGTCCTCACGAGCCAGATCTCCGCCATCGTCGCGCAGGACCTGCTGTTCGGACCCACGCTGCGACGGTTCCCGGACCTCAAAGTCGCCCTCTCCGAGGGCGGCATCGGCTGGATCCCCTTCTACCTGGACCGGGCCGACCGCCACTTCCGAAACCAGGAGTGGATCCACAACGACTTCGGCGGCAAGCTCCCGTCGGAGGTGTTCCGCGACCACATCCTCGCCTGCTTCATCACCGACCCGTCCGGGCTCCTGCTGCGTAATCGCATCGGCATCGACATCCTGGCCTGGGAGTGCGACTACCCGCACACCGACACGACGTGGCCCACCTCGCCCGAGTTCGCCTGGAACGAGTTCCAGGAGGCCGGCTGCGCCGACGAGGAGATCCACAAGATCACTTGGGAGAACGCCACCCGGTTCTTCGGCTGGGACCCGTTCGCCCACACTCCCAAGGAGCAGGCCACCGTCGCCGCGCTGCGCACCCTCGCCAAGGACGTCGACACCACCCGCATGCCCCGCCAGGAGTGGCGCAAGCGCAACGAGGCCGCCGGCATCGGCATGTTCTGAGTTCATCGGCCGGGCGACAGCTCCCGTCGGCGCTTCGAAGTTTCGCGTTCAGGAAGAACCGTAGGCGGATGGCGGCTCCACAATCCAGCCAGCGAGGCATGAAAAATCAATGGGTCACAACGTTGGATGATCATTCCGTTGTCCCGGAACAGTTCGTCGGCTACGGCGCCCGCCGACGACTGGCCGTCTTCGACACCCAACTCATCGGCTCACAACCTCTTCCTTGGACGGTATGACATGATCGCTGCACGGCTGCACGGTGGTGAGGACATACGGATCGAGGAGGTTCCTGACCCGGAGCCCGCTGCGGGTCAGGTAAAGGTCGCCGTGGCCCACAATGGGCTGTGCGGTACCGACCTGGCCGAGTTCTTCTCCGGCCCGAGAGCCTGCACGACCGTGCCGCATCCGCTCACCGGCGGCACGCTGCCCCAGATTCCGGGTCATGAGTTCGCCGGAGTGGTGACAGCCGTAGGGCCGAAGGTCGATGGTGTAGTCGTCGGTGATCGGGTCTGCGTCGAGCCGCTGTACTCATGCGGGGAGTGCGACCGCTGCGTGGCTGGGCTGCGGCGGCTGTGTCGTCTGGTCATCACACATGGGATCTGCTCGCACGGGGGCGGTCTGGCCCAGTACACGGTCGTGCCGCGCGCCATGGTGCATCACCTGCCGGCGTCGATGTCGCTGGCGGAAGGCGCGCTGGTGGAGCCGATGTCGGTCGCGTTCAACGGGGTGCTGCGTTCCGGTGCGGAGCCCGGTCAGTCCGCCCTCGTGTTCGGTGGCGGCCCGATCGGGATCGGCGTGCTGTTCGGCCTGCGGGCTGTCGGTGTGGACGACATCCTGCTCGTCGAGCCGGCACCGGCTCGACGCGCGGCCATCGAGGCGCTCGGCTTGGCCGATGTCCTTGACCCGGACGCGCGCGACGTCGCCGACGAGGTGCGCCGCCGGACGGGCGGTCGGGGTGTCGACGTCGCGCTGGACTGCGCGGGGGCGCCTGCCACGTTCGCGCTCGCCCCGGCCGTGCTGCGGGCTCACGGGCGGTTCGTCGGGATCGCCTTCTCTGATCGAGAGGTTTCCTTCTCGCCGTGGGTGTTGGCCCGGGGGGAGATCGAGCTCACCGGTTCGCTGGGGTATGGGCCCGGCGTGTTCCCGCGCGTGATCGAGCTCTTCGCCCAAGGTGCGTACCCAACAAAGGGGTGGGTCGAACACGTCGACCTCCACGACGTCAGAGCCGCTCTTGAGGATCTACGGGCAGGCCGGCGCACGAAAGTCCTCGTCGACCTACCAAGCGCCTGATGACCAGCAGCAACCCGTAGGAGCCAGTTCAGGATCCGTTGGTACGCCACCGCCGGCCACCATCCCGACGTCGCCGCCGCCTCGTGCGTCGGCGACCCGGCACGGGCCCTGGTCCGCAGAGGTAGTACGTGCGCTCGTCGGCGTGGGCATCGTCGCGCCCGGCGCAGCCGTGGTAGGGGTCGCGCGGCCGATCGCCCGTAGAGGTGGGGGCTCAGGTGATGTCGTGGCGATCGGCGAGTAGCACGGCTGTACGGCGAAACCACTCGCCATCCTTGGCCGCGCTGAGCAGGAACGCGGCGACGTCCGCCCGGGAGACGCGCGGCATGCCGGGCAGCCGTGTCAGCTCCGCGAGGTCGATTGCCAGGTACTTGCCGGACTTCGGTTTGTTCGTGAGCAGGACCGGGTACGCGAGGGTCCAGTCGAGATCAGAGGACGTGAGGTACCGTTCGCCGGCGGCTTTGTCGGCGAAGACCGCTTTGCCGCCCGAGCTGTACATGAGGCGCGCGAGCGCGGATGCCTTCCGGAGAGACTCACCGACACCGAACGCGGACATGATGAGCACCCGCGAGATGCCGGAATGTTTGGCGGCCTCAACGATCGCGCGAGTGCTGTCGGCGATCAGGTTGTCTGGTTTCCTCGCACGGCCCAGGCCAAGGGTGCTGATCACGGCGTCCGTGCCGTGCATGGCCTCGGCCAACGCGTCGGCGTCGCGAACGTCGCCCGCGACGACGGTCAGGCGCTCGCGTGGCGTCACCTTGGCGGGGCTCCGCACGTACGCGGTGACGTCATGTCCGTCGGCAAGAGCCTGCTCGATGAACAGACCGCCTGTTGCGCCGGTGGCACCGAGCACGAGGAACCTCATCTGGGCCGCTTCCTTCGCAACGAGCCTGCGAGACCAAGTTTCATAGTTGACACTATAGCTCATATGCGCGAGTCGGGGTCGACTGTGACTAGGGTGACCGGGTGAGGGGAGCGGGGTAGGCGAGTACGCGGGACGTCGCGCGGGCTGCCGTCCGGGCTCGGCTGGCGTAGGTCGCCTTCGACCTGTTTCGTGCCGAGGGGTTCGAACGGGTCACGGTCAACGACATCCCGGCGGCCGCGGATGTGTCGCGCGGCACCTTTCTGCGCCACTTCAGTAGCAAGGAGGACGCGGTCCTCGGCGTCCTCGGCGCTCAGGGTGATCGACTGGCAGTCCACGCCGCTGCGACTCGCTGTAGCTGCGGCGAAGCACCCCGTCGCTGGAACAGGTGCGGCCGAGGGGCCTGCGGTACAGCCGATCGCCCCAGGACGCCGCGGCGTACGAAATCCGGGCTGCGGTATTTACACCGCGCCCTGGACGCCACCTTTCTCGCACACTCAACTCAGCTCCGCCGTGGCGTCATCTCGGGACAAAGCCGGTCTGGTAAGCGATGACGACTAGTTGAGCCCGGTCGCGTGCACCTACTTTGGTCATGATGCGGTTGACGTGGGTCTTGGCGGTGTGTGGTGACACATAGAGCCGCTTGGCGATGTCGTCGTTGGACAAGCCGGTCGCCACGAGAGCGAGGACTTCGCGTTCCCGTTCGGTGATACGTTCGATTCCGGGCGACGCGGGGGTCTGCGCGGGTTCGGGCTGGGTCAGGTAGCGGGCGATGAGCGCTTTGACGGCCTTCGGTGACAGCAGCGCCTCGCCGCGGGCCACGGTGCGGATCGCGTCGATCAGGTCGGCCGGCTCGACCCCTTTGCCAAGGAACCCGCTAGCGCCGCCGCGCAATGCCTCGAACACGTACTCGTCGGCCTCGAAGGTGGTCAGGATCAGCACCTTGACCTCAGCGAGACTATGGTCGCCGCAGATGACGCGGGTAGCGGTCAGTCCGTCCATGTCGGGCATGCGGATGTCCATGACCACGACGTCGACGGGGGTGGCGTGAACCAGGGCGACTGCCTCCTCACCGGTTCCCGCTTCACCGACCACCTCCATGTCCGGCTGTGCCTCGATGAACAGGCGGAAGCCGGCCCGGATCACCGGCTGGTCGTCGGCGACCAGTACCCGGATGGTCATTGCGACATCTCCTTGTCAGCATTGTGCCGTACGGGCATGCCGTAGCCCCCGACCTCGCTCAGGTTCTGCGTTACGGCTGCCCGCCACGTCTGGTTTGACTGCTTCGTCTCCGCTGCCCTGGGGGCCGGGCAGCGGGAGGCAGGCATGGAGACGGAACCTGCCGCCGGGTTCCGGCCCGACGTCGAGGGTGCCGCCTGCTGCCTGGGCTCGTTCGCGCATGCCGATGAGGCCGTGCCCGGTGCCGGCTGACGCGTTGTGGGTGCCGCTCAAGAGGTTGCGGATCGTGATGGTGATCGCGTCCGGGCGGTACTCCAGCAGCAGGCTGGCGTGGGGCTCAGGCCCGTGCTTGTGAGCGTTCGTGAGTCCTTCTTGAATGATTCGGTACGCGGCCAGGTCGGTGGCGATCGCCAGTGTCCGAGGCTTTCCGGTGGTCTGCTGTTGGATACGGAACCCGGCCGCGGTGAAGGATTCGAGCAACTGCCCGAGGCGGGACAGACCCGGCAGAGGTTCGGTCGGCATGGCGTCGTCATCCGACTGGCGCAGTACGTACAGCACGGCGCCGAGCTCGTCGAGGACCGTACGGCCCGCCTCGCGGATCTGGCTGAGCGTGACTTCGGCCTTGCTGGGTTGCGTGCGCACCAGATGGCTGGCGACGCCCGCCTGCACGTTGATCACTGCGATGTGATGGGCGATGACGTCGTGCAGCTCACGGGCGATGCGTAACCGTTCCTCGGCGACGCGCCGACGGGCCTCCTCGTCTCGGGTGGCTTCGGCACGGTCGGCCCGTTCGTCGGCCGCGGCGACGTTGTCACGCCACGTCCGCACGCTGACGCCGATCGCGGCGGCCATGCCGACGAAGGCGACCACTCCGACGCTGTCCCCGCTGATGACAGAGCCGGCGACGTAGGCATTGGCGGCGTACAGGGCGACAGACGCAACCGCTGTGGCAGCGATCGCACGCCATCGCCGATTGATGGCGGTGACGGTATAGAGCGCTATCAGCGCGGTGGCTTCGAGTAGATGCATGGTCGTGGGCGCGGCCACGATCGACGTCGCCGCGACGAGCAGGGCGAGCACCAGCACAGTCAACGGGGCTCGGTGGCGGCCCACCAGCAGGAGGAACGTCACGCCAGCCGCGACGGCATCCTGGATCGACGGGCCGCGCCCGAGCGCGCCCACCGCCACAGGCACCATGGACAGGATCGCCACCATCGCCGCGAGCACGGCGTCGAAGAGGCCTGGGCTGGCCTGGATCGCACGCCGCAATGACACCGTGCCCATCACGAGCTCACCGAGCGTCTCGGCGTGAGTGCCGACGCGCCGTTCGGCGCGCGGGCACAGCCACGCCATGTCGGTCACGCATCGCGCCGCTTGAGCATGACCGCGGCCCAGACCACCAACACGACAAGATAGCCGGCATAGACCGCGAGTCCGGCCCACGGCGACAGGTCGCCACCGCCGGGACCGTTCACCGTGATGAACGCCTGCGCCGCGTTCAGCGGCATGTACGGGTTCACGGTGTCCCTGATGCTGCCGGGCAGCAACGGAAGCAGGCTCGGCGCCAGGAACAGCGCACCGATTACCGCCGTGATCGCACCAGCGGTGTGGCGCAGCAAGCTACCAATTGCCACCCCGATCAGCCCGGCGCCGGTCAGGTAGACGGCCGCGCCGACTACCGCGCGGAATGCCCCTGGGTCGAACAGCGTGGCGCTGTCGAGATCACGCGCCGACAGGATCGCCTGTCCAGCCAGGAACGCGGCGAGTCCCGCGGCAAAGGTGAAGATGAAGCTTCCCGCGGCGAAGACCGCCACTTTGGCCCACAGCACGGGCAGGCGTGCCGGCACAGCAGCCAGGGTGGCGCGGATGGTGCCGGTGCCATACTCGCTGGTTGTCATCAGCACCCCGAGCACGGCCGTGGCCAGCGCGGCGATCGTGATCCCGTAAAGGCTGTCCCAGGTCGGATCGTTCGCGGCGGGGCCGTTCGCCTTGAAATCTACGAGCGCCGTGGACAGGGTGCCGATACCGACCGTCACGAGGAGAGCGACGGCGAGGGTGTAGATCGTGGACCGTAGCGACCAGAACTTGATCCACTCCATGTGCATGACGCGCGGCAAGGTGACCCGCGAGCCCGACATCTGGGTAAGCGTGGCGGTGCTCATCGGCGTACCCCTCCCTTGGCAGCGAACGACGCGCCCGAGCCGCCGTGGTACTCGACCGAGTCCTTCGTGATCCGCATGAACGCCTCCTCCAGCGAAGCCTCCTCGGGGACGAGTTCGTGCAGGACCACGCCGGCATCGGCCGCCCGCTCCCCGATCTTGGGCGCATCCAGCCCTTCCACGTCGATGACGTCGGGCTCGATGCCGCTGACCGTCGCCCCGTCCGCCAGGAGCAACTCACGCAAGCGTGCCACCTGCGGCGAACGCACCCGGACCCGGCGACTCGACGACCTGGCGATGAACTCGCCGATCCGACCCGCCGACAGCAGCCGGCCCCGCCCGATCACGATCAGGTCCTCCGCGGTCACCGCCATCTCGCTCATCAGATGCGACGAGACCAGGACGGTACGACCCTGCGCCGCCAGCCCCTTGAGCAGATTGCGGATCCACAGCACACCCTCCGGGTCCAAACCGTTGACCGGCTCGTCCAGGATCACCACCTTCGGGTCGCCCAGCAGCGCCGTGGCGATGCCCAGCCGCTGCCCCATACCGAGGGAGAACGCCCCCGCACGTTTGCGGGCCACCTCGCTGAGCCCGACCAGATCGATGACCTCCAGTACCCGCTCGGCTCCGATGCCGTTGCTCGCCGCCAAGGCCCGCAGGTGGTGGTATGCCGAACGGCCTGGGTGGATCGACTTCGCCTCCAGCAGCGCGCCGATCTCGTGCAGCGGCGCCACGTGCTGCGCGTGCGGCCGCCCATTGACCGTCACTGAGCCCGACGTGGGCCGATCCAATCCCATGATCATTCGCATGGTCGTCGACTTCCCGGCTCCGTTGGGGCCGAGGAACCCGGTCACCACCCCGGGCCGTACGGTAAAGGTCAGCGAATCCACCGCGAGTTTGTCGCCGTACCTCTTGCTGAGGCTGTTCACCTCGATCACGTTGTACCTCCGGTGGCGGTTGCCGTCGGAGTTAACGGTCGCCGTTCGGCGGCGCCCGCCGCATCGCCGCACCGCGTACACCTGCCATACAGCAAACGCAGTACGCGACGCCCGCCCGCCGAGCAGTCGATCGGGAAGCTCGGACCTGCTCGCGCATCTGCGGGCTCAGGCCGGGCTGGTGGGCGACGATGTCCGGCAACTGCTTGGCACCGCCTCACCGGCGAGGGTGGTGGCGACGTCGTGGCCGTTCATGCCGGCGGCCTCGCGGCTGGTCACGCGGGTGATCTCAGCAGCCCGGCAGCACGGAGGTGGTCGATCACGAGCTCGGCGGAGGTCTCCGCGGGCACAGCGCCGCTCGCGTCGACGTGGACCTCAGGGGCCTCGGGCGGCTCGTACGGGGAGTCGATGCCGGTGAAGTGCACCAGCTCGCCCCGGCGGGCCTTGGCGTACAGGCCCTTGCGGTCACGGGCTTCGGCGACCGACAGCGGGGCGTCCACGAATACCTCGACGAACTCGCCGTCGCCCAACAGGTCCCGGGCGAGGCGGCGCTCGGCCCGGAACGGTGAGATGAACGACGCGAGGACGATAAGGCCGGCGTCGACCATGACCTTGGCAACCTCGGCCGCTCGGCGGATGTTCTCGACGCGGTCGACGTCGGTGAAGCCCAGGTTCTTGTTGAGGCCGTGGCGCAGGTTGTCGCCGTCGAGGAGGTAGGTGTGGAAGCCCTGCTCGTGGAGCTTCTGCTCGACGAGGTTCGCGATCGTCGACTTCCCGGCGCCGGAGAGGCCTGTGAACCACACCAGTGTCGGACGCTGCCCCTTGAGGCGGGCCCGGGCCGCCTTGTCGACGTCGACGGCCTGCCAGTGCACGTTCTGGGCGCGGCGCAGGGCGAAGTGGATCATGCCGGCGGCCACGGTGTTGTTCGTGAACCGGTCGATGACGATGAAGCCGCCCATATCGCGGTTGTCGCGGTAGGCGTCGAACGCGATCGGCCGGTCGAGGCCGATGTTGCACACGCCGATCTCGTTGAGCTCGAGCGTCTTGGCGGCCAGGTGCTCGAGGGTGTTGACGTTGACCTTGTATTTCGGCGAGGCGATCGTGACGCCGACAGTGCTGGTGCCGAGCTTGAGCACGTACGGGCGCCCCGGCAGCATCTGGTCGTCGGACATCCAGACGATGTCAGCCTGGAACTGGTCGGCGACGCCGGCAGGGTCGTTGGCGGCGGTGAGGACGTCGCCCCGGCTCACGTCGATCTCGTCGTTGAGCGTGATGGTGACGGACTGGCCGGCGATGCCCTCATCGAGGTCGCCGTCGTAGGTGACGACCCGGGCGACAGTGCTCTCGCGGCCCGACGGCAGCACGCGGACCGGGTCACCCGGATGCACGGCGCCGCCGACGATCTCGCCAGAGAAGCCCCGGAAGTCGAGGTTTGGTCGGTTCACCCACTGGACGGGCATACGGAACGGCCCGGCGTGGAGGTCGTCGGCGACCTCGATCGTCTCCAGGTGCTCGATGAGGCTCGGGCCGCTGTACCAGGGGGTGCTCTCCGACGGGCCCGTGATGTTGTCGCCGCGCAGCGCCGAGATCGGGATGGACACGATGTCGGTGAGGCCGATGCCCGACGCGAACTCGCGGTAGTCGGCCTCGATGGCGTCGAAGGTCGCCTGCGAGTAGCCGACGAGGTCGAGCTTGTTGACCGCCAGCACGACGTGGCGGATACCGAGCAGCGACACCAGGAAGCTGTGGCGGCGGGTCTGGGTGAGCACGCCCCTGCGGGCGTCGATGAGGATCACGGCCAGCTCGGTGGTGGACGCGCCGGTGACCATGTTGCGCGTGTACTGCTCGTGGCCGGGCGTGTCGGCGACGATGAACTTGCGCCGCTCGGTCGAGAAGAACCGGTAGGCGACGTCGATCGTGATGCCCTGCTCGCGCTCGGCGGCGAGGCCGTCGACGAGGAGGGCGAAGTCGAGGTCACCGCCCTGGGTGCCGACCCTCTTCGAGTCGGACTCGAGGGCGGCCAGGTGGTCCTCGAAAACCAGCTTCGAGTCGTAGAGCAGCCGGCCGATCAGCGTGCTCTTCCCGTCGTCCACGCTGCCGCAGGTGATGAACCGCAGCAACGTCTTGTGCTCGTGCTGGTCGAGGTAGGCCTCGATGCCGGTGGCGGCCAGCTCGCCCGTGGCGTGGGCCATCAGAAGTAGCCCTCCTGCTTCTTGCGCTCCATCGACGCCGACTGGTCATGGTCGATGGCGCGGCCCTGCCGCTCCGAGGTCGTCATGAGCAGCATCTCCTGGATGATCTCGGGGAGCGTCGATGCCTCGCTCTCAATGGCGCCTGTCAGCGGGTAGCAGCCCAACGTCCGGAACCGCACCGACTTCAGCTGCGGTTCCTCGCCCGGCTTGAGTCGCATCCGGTCGTCGTCGACCATGATCAGCATCCCGTCACGCTCGACGACCGGGCGCGTCGCCGCCAGGTAGAGCGGCACGATCGGGATCTCCTCCCGGTGGATGTACTGCCAGATGTCGAGCTCGGTCCAGTTCGACAGCGGGAACACCCGCACCGACTCGCCGTGCGCCTTGCGGGCGTTGTAGAGCCGCCACAGCTCCGGGCGCTGCTGCTTCGGGTCCCACCGGTGCTGCGCCGTGCGGATCGAGAACACCCGCTCCTTCGCCCGCGACTTCTCCTCGTCGCGCCGTGCGCCACCGAAGGCCAGGTCGAAGCCGTAGTGGTCCAGCGCCTGCTTCAACCCTTCGGTCTTCCACATGTCGGTGTGCACCGATGAGCCGTGGTCGAACGGGTTGATGCCCTTCTCCACGCACTCGGGGTTCTGGTATACGAGCAGCTCCGCGCCGAGGTCGGCAGTGAGCTTGTCCCGGAGCTCGTACATCGCCCGGAACTTCCAGGTCGTGTCGACGTGCAGCAGCGGGAACGGGGGCGGCGACGGATGGAACGCCTTCACCGCCAGGTGCAGCATCACCGAGCTGTCCTTGCCGACCGAGTACAGCATCACCGGCTTCTCCGCTTCGGCCACGGCCTCGCGGAGGATCTGGATGCTCTCGGCCTCTAACCGCTGGAGGTGGGTCTGCGTAGCCGTGTTCACCAGATCCGCCGTAGCTGCGCGCCCTCGCGGCGGATCCGCAGTTGCTGTGCCCGTTCGGCTGGCGTGACCGGTGCGGTGTCAGGTGGTAGGTGCTTGCGCACGTCGGTGACGGGCACCTTGGTCACGGTGGCCTCGGGATATTCGTTGGCCCGGTAGAAGCGGGCCTGGAGGATTCCCCATGGGAAGTCGGCCTTGTCGAGCCAGTTGTGCACACCGGGGTCCTGCTTTGAGACGACGCCCCGGAACCAGCCGTCGCCGTCGACGCGGGCTTGCACGTCGTTGAGGCTCGACTGGCGGTTCACCCAGTCAACGGTGGAGAACCGGTCGTCGGCCACGAGGATCTGCCAGTAGCGGCACTCGGTCGGTACGGGGAACTCGACGATCAGGGCCTCGTCGTCGGCGATCTGGTGGATGCCGTCGTAGTAGGCCTGCTTCGCCAGGCCGCCGGCGTTCTCGATCCACTGGGAGCGCAGCAGGACGTTGATGCCGTGGTGCTCCCGGTAGTACCGGACGAGCTGCATGTCGAACCGGATCATCCCGTCGATCCACTCGGCCATGTCCGAGAACCGGCGGGCGATGTCGGCCGGCGCCATGTCCTCGCCGGGGTCGTCCAGGCGGTTGATCGCCACCCGGGCGTCGACCTCGTGCGTCCAGTCGCACGCGCATTTCCGCATGAGGAGCTTGCGCGTACGGGGATCGAGCGGCCACCAGTCGCCGCTATAACCGTCCGGACGCGCGGCGCTGAGGATCATCCGGAAGGAGCCGTCGTCGCCGATCGTGAGCTCGTCGAGGTCGTTGGTGACCCGCAGCGGTGGCGTGTCCCGGCGCTCGAAGTGCTTCGGGCTGGTCATGTCCGATTCCTGCTGCGTGATCTCGACGAACCGGGTCGTGCCGCGGTAGCCCGAGATCTCGTACACGCCGTTCGGGTCGACCTCCGTCGTCAGGTACACGTAGTCGGGGTTGGGTCCGCCCTGGTTGCACGCGTAGTTCCACAGCGGCATGAACACTGGCCGGCGGGCATCGGTGTAGACCCGGCACAGGTAGCCGCACGCGAGGATCGACAGGGCGAGCTTGTTCATGTCCTGCGCCTCGGCCTCGGTCGCGCCGTCCGGCCGCCAGGTGGCCGTGAGGTTCTCGGCCACGCCTTCGAGTGCCCGCATCTGGTCGGTCCATGTGGGGAGCGCGGTCATCGCTTCAAGCCTTCCAACGCCACGTCGAAGTGCCGGATGTAGAAGTCGTAGTCGGATCGGATCTGAGCGGCGCTCAGGCCGAACTGCTCGGCGGTGTACCGGTGCGCGCCCGCGGCGCCCATCTGGTTGGCCCGCTGCCAGTCGAGGATCGTCTGCTCGACCGCTGGCGTGAGGTCGAAGCCAAGCCACTCGTAGATCCGCCGGATCGTGCCCTTCGGATCGGACACGAGGTCACGGTGATGGACGTCGAGGAACCGGTCCTCGCCGATCCGCCCCCGGGCCTCGATGGCATGCTCCATGCCGATGCGCAGGTGGTCGCAGATCTCCCGACCGAGCCCATGCGGATCGCGCCCGCCGTCAGCTGGCGGCATGATCGACGACACGAGGCTCGTGTACGAGGGCACCACCTTGGCCGGGTCGCGATGGGTCATGACGAAGCGGATGTCCGGATACGCCGCCGCCAGCCCGTCGAGGTGGAACTTGTGGTGCGGCGCCTTGAACAGCCACAGGTCCGGCGGGCGCCGCGACCCGAGCAGTTTCACCACGCGACGGTGGTACCGATAGGTCGAGGTCAGGTCGGCCTCCCGCCACCAGTCGCGGTAGCCGGGCACCGGCAGCACCATCTGCTGGCCGTGGAAGGCCATGCCGAGAAGCTCGGTGTCCTCCATCGTGGCGTCGATCTCGAGGATGTGCATCGCCCGGTGCTCCGTCGACCGGCGCTCCTGGGCGGCGATGAACTCCAGCCGTCTGGGGTCGTCGGCCTCGTCGTCCCGCGTCGGCGGTGGACACGGTTTGGTCTGCTCCCAGCCTCGGAGGCAGCGGAACTGCGGGTCGAACGACAGCATGTCGGCGAGCGCCGTGGTGCCCGTGCGGGGCAGGCCGCTGATGTCGACCGGCCCGCGTACGGGGACGTCGTCGACCTCGGGGTGCTCGCGGTACCAGGCCTCGACCTCGAGGCGATTGACGAGCCGCCGGCGGAAGTCACCGATCACGGCCGCGTCGGCGCCGGGGCTCAGGTCGCCGTCGCGCTCGAGGCTGTCGAGCAGCACCGTGAGTCCGTCGCGGAAGTCGCCGGGGCCGAAGTCGGACAGCCCGGTCTGCTCGGCGGCCTCGTCGAGCAGCTGGTCGGCGGAGGGATAGCGCCCCATCGGCTCAGCTCGCCTTCACGCGATCGGGATACATGTGCGCGGCCATGCGCCGGAAGCCGTCGCGCCAGTCCACCCGGCAGGGGCCGGTGATGGCGGACCGCGTGGTGCGGTCACCTACGGAGCCGAGCGATGCGCCGGGGACGGGCTCGACGACCACCTTGGCGTCGACGCCGAGCAGGTCACCGAAGTACGCCGACCACTGCTGTACGGTCACCGGCTCGTCGCCCGCCCAGTTCACGATCCTCGCCGGCACGCTGGCGGCATCGAGGAGCGACTCGAACTGGGCGTTGATGTCGTCATAGTGGATCGGGCTGTACGGCAGGGGGTCCCAACGGGCCACCACCGGCCGGCCCGCGGCGATGGCGTGCAGGTACCACGCGGGAAGACCGCCGCGGTCGCCGTAGGCGCTGCCCATCCGGGCGATGGTGATGGGAAGGTCGAACGCCCGGGCGCAGTAACGGGCCACCGCCTCCTCGGCGATCTTGCCGATGGAGTATGGCTTCGGTTCGGGCAGGCCGGCGTCGCCCAGTGGGTCGTCCTCCCGGAAGGGGTGCCACGGATCGGCATGCGGCTTGTAGACGGTCAACGTCGACATCACCAGCGCCGCCTTCGCCGTGCGGCAGTGCGCCAGCAGGAGCCCCGTTCCCTCGCCGTTGACCCGTAGGGCCCGCTCGTAGTCGTTCCCGAAGTCCGCGGCGATGTGTAACAGGTACGTGAAGTCGGACGGCAGATCACCGAAGTCGCCATCGCCGATGTCCAGGGCGCGGGTCGTCACTCCCAACGCCTCGACCTCGGCACGAGCCGCGGGATCGCCGAAGCGCGAGACGCCCCACACCTCGTTGTCGGCCGCCAGCGTCTCGGCGAGACCGAAGGCGATGCGGCCTGCCGGCCCGGTAATCAGGATCTTCTCGCCACTCAGCATCCGCGCCCCTCTCGATGGATCTCTGATCTTTGATCCAAGATGGCCTAGACTAGTCGTGTGGACTCGCCCGCGCATCCCCGTCTCGACACAGCGCTGCTCGACGCACTCGACGCCCTCCTCGGCGCCCTCGAGCCGCAACGGCTGACCGAAGATCGTTTCCGAGTGCCGCCCGACGCCGTCCGCGCGCCCGGACGGGTCTACGGCGGTCAGCTCCTCGCACAGGCCCTCGTCGCCGCCGGCAGCTCGGTGAGCGGGAAGGCCCCGCACTCGCTGCACGCCGCCTTCGTCCGGGCCGGAACCCCGGGCCGTCCGCTGGACCTGACCGTCGACCGCGTGCGTGACGGCCGCTCGATGTCCACCCGGCAGGTCACCGTGCTCGAGGACGACAAGCCACTGCTCGTCGCCATCGTCTCGTTCCACGACGGCGGCGCCGAGTCCAGCGCGACCGCCCCCGCCCCTCCGGCACCCCCACCGGACGACGTGCCGCTCCTGCAGCAGTGGGCTCGTCAACTCCCGGCCGACATGCGACAGCACGGACGTCACTGGATCGAGCAGCCTCCGCCGGTCGAGATGCGGATCAGCGAGGCGCCCTCGTTCCTCGGCGGACCGCGGGCTCCCACAACCGCGAGCGCGACGAGGTCGCACTGGATGCGGCTCCCGCGCGCCGTGGGCGACGACCCACTGCTGCACACGGCGCTCCTCGCCTACGCCAGCGACTTCCTCCTGATGGACATGGTTTTCCGAGCGCACCCGGGAGCGGCCGGGCCGGGCAGGTCGAACGGCCTGAGCCTGGATCACGCCATCTGGTTCCACCGACCAGCGCGATTCGACCGATGGCACCTTCACACCCAGGAAACGCTCGCCATCGCCGGCAACCGAGGCCTCACACACGGGGCGATCCACGACGCCGACGGTCATCTCGTTGCCACCGTCATGCAGGAGGTCCTTGTGCTCCCGGTGACCGCGCCATGAGCCCGATCGAGCACCCCCTGTTCCAGCAACCGTGGCCCGAAGGCGACTACCGGTTCTTCCAGCTGGGTTTCCTCGTCGACGACGTGCTCGCCGCCGCGGCCAAGTGGGCCCGGGTCTTCGGCGTCGGCCCGTTCCACGTCATGCCCGCCTCCGACCAGCACGCGACCTACCGCGGCACCCAGGCCACGATCACGATCCGGGTCGCGGTCGCGCAGACCGGCCCGGTCCAGATCGAGCTGATCCAACAGCTCTGCGACCGCCCCAGCGTGTTCCGCGAGTGGAGCCGCGACGGAACCCGCGCGTTCCACCAGCTGGCGACCGTCACCCCCGATTACGACGGGAAGAAGGCCCACTACCAGGAGCTGGGCTACGAGATCGCCGCCGAGAGCCGGTCCTCCGGCAGGTTCCGCGTCGCCTACGTCGACACGGTCGCGGACTTCGGGTTCTACACCGAGGTGATCGAGAGCACGCCCGGATTCCTGGCCAACCTGAGCAAACTCGCGCGGGCGTCCGCGGCCTGGGACGGCACCGACCCCCTTCGCCTGCTCGGCCCCGACGGGAGGGCGCAGTGATCTCGCGGCCCGCGGTCGGTCAGCTCGCGGTCGGCGTGCGAAGGACGCGAGGCTGCTCCTCGGGGCGAGCTCGTCGAGGCGGCGTCGGGGAAGACAGGTGACAATCGTCCAACAGGAGATCTTCGAGCCGGTGCTCGTCGTGATCCCGACCGTCACGTGGCCCGGGGACTGACGAGAGAATGGGAGAGCAGGCAGTGGCCGAGCACGAGGGCACGGAGGACGAGCCGACGAGCAACGTCGAGCGCCTGCGGGCGCTCGCGGCGGCACGTCCGGACGAGGTGGCCTACGTCCACCTGGCCGTGGACGGCGGCGGGCGATCGGTCACCTGGCACGAGCTGGACGAGCGGTCCAGCCAGGTTGCGGGGGCCTTTGCCGGGCGGGGCGTCGGCTTTGGCGACCTCGTCGGGTTGGGAGTCCGCAATTCCCCGGAGCTCGTGTTCTCGGTGCTGGCCACGTGGAAGCTGGGGGCGATCCCGGTGCCGGTCCGGTGGGACGTCCCCGACTGGGAGTTGGAGCGCCTGAAGCAGGCGATCGACCCGGCGCTCTACATCAGCGCCGACGACCTCGGTTGGATTCGTGACACCACAGGCGACCCGGTGCCGCGGTTTCCGCCCGTGATCTCGCCGAACGTCAACGGCATCTGCAGCAGCGGCTCGACCGGCACCCCGAAGGTGATCCTCCTGCACGCCCCAGCCGTCTTCAACCCGATGTTCAGCATCCCGATCGCACAGGAGTGGGGCCTGGCGATCACCCGGCCGCAGCGCATCCTCGTGCTGGCGCCCATGTACCACGTCAACGCGTTCGCCACCATCCACAGCATGCTGACCGGCGACCAGTTGTTCGTGGTGGAGAAGTTCAACGCCGGACAGATCGTGGACACGGTCGGCCGCCACCAGATCACAACGTTTACCGCCACGCCAACGATGCTGCAGCGGATCGCGGACCTGCGCGGGGTCGACGAGCGTGACCTGTCCAGCCTCGAGTGGATACTGCAGGGCGCGGCACCGATGCCGCCATCGCTGGTCCACCGGTGGGCCGACCTGATCGGCGCCGAGAAGATCATCATGGCCTACGGCGGCACTGAAGGCCTCGGGCTCACCGTCCTGGACGGCACGGAGTGGATGGACCACCGGGGCAGCGTCGGACGCGGCTTCCGCGGCGCGGAGATCCGCATCCTCGACGACGAGGGCACGGACCTGCCGACGGGCGAGATCGGCCAGGTCTTCATGCGGCCGCCGGACGGGTACGGAGGCGCCACCTACCTCGGTGACGTGCCGGACATCCCCTGGACCGACGACGGCTTCGGGTCCTACGGCGACATGGGCTACCTCGACGAGGACGGCTATCTGTACCTCGCCGACCGTCGGGTGGACCTCATCGTCACCGGGGGCGCGAACGTGTTCCCGGCCGAGGTCGAAGCCGCTCTCATCGACCACCCGAAGGTCGCCGACGTGGTGGTGGTCGGCCTGAAGGACGTCGAGTGGGGGCGGCGGGTGCACGCCATCGTCGAGCCGGCCAACCGGAACGACCCGCCGACCTTCGACGAGGTCAAGGCGTACGTGAGGAGCCGGCTCCTCCCCTACAAGGTGCCGAAGTCATTCGAGATCGTCGACGCCGTCCCCCGCAGCGAGGCAATGAAGGTCAACCGCGGGCGCCTCGTCGACGAGCGGGGTGGCTGAACGTCCCGCTCGCCACCGGAATCAGACGTCGTCGATCCCGCCGAGGTGGGGTGCGCAGTCGACCGAGAGGGTCTGCCCGGTGACGTACGACGCCGCGTCGCTGGCGAGGTAGAGAACAACCCAGGCCACTTCGTCCGGTCGACCGGTCGCGGCCACGACGCCGGTACCGCCACCGGTCACGATCGCGACCCGGCCCGTCAGATCGAAGACATCGTCCATGCCGCGAAGTTCCGCAGAAACCTTGGATCAAAGACGCGCCTGACCCGAACGGATCTACGATCCGGCGTCGCCGCTGAGCACACCGCGTCGCTCGAGCTCCTCGACGACGTGCTGGCCGGCGTCACGGAAGTCGTCGACTCGGTAGCGGGCCGCCTTCTCCCCGTCGCCGACGGCGATGGCGCGCACGACGCGGGCGTGTGCGTTCACGGTGTCGTCGTGGCTGCGGTTGATGCTGATGCGGAACACCAGCGGCAGGTATCCGGTGAAGGCGCGGAGCTCGGCGCGGAGGCGGCGCGAACCGCCGGCGCGGTGCTCGGTGGTGAGGATCGTGCGCACGAGCTCGACCATGCGATCCCGGTCGTTCGGCGGCACGGCCCGGAGCTCGTCGATCAGGCCTTCGAGGGCCAGGATCACTCCCCGGTCCTGCTCCTCGGCGAGTCGTCGGACGGCAACGCCGCTGAGCAGGCCGATGATCTCGAAGTCGTCAATGATCGACTTGGCGTCGAACGGCTCGACGAAAACCCCCCGGTGATACGTCGAGGTAACGATGCCGTCCCGCTCCAGCATCACGATGGCTTCGCGGACCGGGAGCCGGCTAACGTCGAGCTTGTGGCACACCTCGTCAAGATCGATCCGGTCGCCTGACTTGAGGCGCCCTTCGAAGATCTGCTCGAGTATGTAGTCCGCGACGGCAGCGCTCGTCTTGGTTCGAGGGATGGAACGGGTCGCCACAGCGGATGATCCTTGCGGGGATCGATGATCGTACCGAGCACCGGAGCTTGTTTGCTGG
The DNA here is from genome assembly GCF_001854805.1 of Pseudofrankia coriaricola. GTDB lineage: Bacteria > Actinomycetota > Actinomycetes > Frankiales > Frankiaceae > Pseudofrankia. The sequence continues at coordinate 21,974 of NZ_MBLO01000263.1, read as the reverse complement.
GCGACAATACCACGGACCTTGAGGTCGACGACCGTATCCCAGTCGAGGCCGAGGTCGGCGAGTCGGGTGTCGCGGTGCTCGTTGAACTCCGGGGCGCCGCGGATGGTGGCAGGCCGCCCGTTGAACCACGCGGGGGTGGCGACGAGCTCGAAGGGGATACCGAACGTCGTCTGGCAGCGTTGTATCTACCCGTCGGCGAAGGACTCAGGGTCGTTGACTGAGCGTATGGGCCTTGTCGCCACAGCGGGGCTTCGGGTTCGGCCGGGCCTTCGCGGCGGACCGCGTCCGGCGTCGCGTCGGCTGGTTGAGTCGGCGGCTTCTCGAGAAAGCTCCTGCTCAGGGTGGTCTGCACCATCGGGGGATGCCCGTTGGCAGTGGCCGACGGACAGCACCTCGGGCGATCACCCCACCGCGCCGCAGTCGAGCGGAGTAGACCGGTCGTGTCCCCGCATCGCCACAACTGGCCCCCGCTATCAGGGGTGGAACTGAGTGCACGATTCGGCATAGAGTCCCGGACGAGTCCCGATGGACACATGATCACAACTGCGGGCGCCAGTGCGTGCCGACCTCCGTGGTCCGCGTCCCGGGCTCGTCCTAAGACACGAGGGGGGACAGATGACCAAGGCACTGGACGGCATCGGCTGGGTGCGGCCCGGGACCTGGGCTTACAGAGCCCGCTCGAGGCGCGACTCGCACCAGCGGCAACAGGTGGGTTCGGCCGGCTGTCGCTGAGTCCACTGGACGTGGCGTTGACAGAGGAGGCGGCATCACGCCCCCGGGACCTGGGGCGCAGGGTGTGGGACGCCGCGGTCCGTCGCGTTCACAGGCCGATGCCGGCATTCAGGTGCAGGTGGAGTTCCTGGCGATGATGGCCATCAGCGACCTGCCGAGTGCGGCGGCCGCCGTGCAGGCCGCCGACCGTGCGAACGGCAGGCTGGTGTTCGACACCCGGCACTTCTTCCGCGGCAACCGCGACCGGCGGTGACTCCCGCCGGTGACTCCCGGCATGTTTCGGCTAGGTCGTCTGACCTGCAATCCCCCTCGTTAGGCGGTGGGCATGATCGCGGCAAGGCTGCATGGTCCTGAAGACATTCGGATCGAGGAGGTTCCCGAACCGGAACCGGCCGCGGGCCAGGTGAAGGTGGCCGTCGCCCACAACGGGCTGTGCGGCACCGACCTGGCCGAGATCTTCTGCGGGCCGCGGGCCTGCACGAACACGCCGCACCCGCTCACCGGCGGCGTACTGCCCCAGATTCCAGGTCACGAGTTCGCCGGGGTGGTGGCCGCTGTCGGAGCGGACGTCTCCGACGTCGCCGTCGGCGACCGGGTCTGTGTCGAGCCTTTGTACTCGTGCGGCGACTGCGATCGCTGCCGCGTGGGGCTGCGGCAGCTGTGCCGCCTGGTCACGACGCACGGGATCTGTTCCCCTGGGGGTGGGCTGGCCCAGTACACGGTCGTGCCACGCGCGATGGTGCATCACCTCCCGGCGTCGATGTCGCTGGCCGACGGCGCGCTCGTGGAGCCCATGTCGGTCGCGTTCAACGGGGTACTGCGCTCCGGCGTCGAGCCCGGCCAGTCTGCTCTCGTGTTCGGCGCCGGGCCGATCGGGATCGGCGTCATGTTCGGCCTGCGTGCCGTCGGGGTGGAGGACATCTTGCTCGTCGAGCCGGCGCCGGCTCGACGAGCGGCGATCGTGGCGCTCGGCGTCGCGGACGTCATCGACCCGGCGACGTCGGATGTCACGGATGAGGTGCGCCACCGGACGGCGGGCCGGGGTGTCGACGTCGCGGTGGACTGTGCCGGGGCGGAGGCCACCTTCAGCCTCGCCCCGGCCGTGCTACGGGCACGTGGGAGGTACGTCGGGATCGGCTTCTCGGATCGAGCGGTTTCCTTCACCCCATGGGTGCTGACCCGCGGGGAGATCGAGCTCACCGGATCGTTGGGGTACGCCCCCGGCGTGTTCCCCCGCGTGATCGAGCTCATCGCCAAGGGCGCCTATCCGGCAAAGGGCTGGGTCGAGCAGGTCAGCCTCTACGAGCTTCATGACGTCCTCGACGACCTACGCGAAGGCCGGCGCACAAAGGTTCTCGTCGACCTCCCGACCCGCTGACAAAGGAGAGCACGGTGAAGACCGGGTTAGCTGGCCGCACGGTGGTGGTCACCGGCGGGAATGCCAATATCGGCCGGGCGACAGCCCTTGCGTTCGCTGCCGAGGGGGCAGGCGTGGTAATCGTCGGTCGCGACGAGGTGCAGGGCCGGCGGGTATGCGAGCAGCTGTGGGAGTACGGCGCCAAGGACGTGCTCTGGCAGGCCGCCGACGTCACCGACCGCGCTCAGGTCGGCGATGTGGTCATGGCCGTGCGCGAGCAGTTCGGCGGGGTCGACGTGCTGGTGAACAATGTGGGCGGCAACGTCGACCTGGACGCGTTCGTGGACTCAGGTCCCACGACGTGGGAGCTGGACATCGCGTTGAACATCATCAGCACGTTGAACTGCACCCACGCGGTGCTCCCCGGGATGATCTCGCAGGGAAGCGGGCGGATTATCAACATCGGGTCGACGTCCGGTATGATCGGCGATCCTTTGCTGGCGGTCTCCTCGGCGATGAAAGGCGCTGTGTACGCGTTTACCAAGGTCCTCGCCAAGGAAGTCGGCAAGCAGGGCATCACCGTGAACGCGATCGCGACCTACGGCACACTCCCGCAGGACCCCGGGCAGGACATCAGCTCCGGTAGCCGCTGGCACCCGGGCGGGGTCTTCGGGCGACTCGCCGCGACCGGAACCGAGGAGATGCACCCGATCGGCCGTCGCACCCTGTTGCGGCGCCATTTCGCCTACCCGGCTGAGATCGGTGCCGCCGTCGTCTACCTGGCCTCCGATGCCGCCGCGTTCGTCACCGGCCATGTCCTTTCCGTGGACGGCGGCACGCAGCTCGCCTGAGGCCCAGCCGTTCCCGGCCGACGGTAAGGCTCGATGACGGTGTCCAGCGCCCGCCGTGGTGCCGTCCAGTCGTCCTCATCAGCGGCGCGCAGGGCGTCGGCGACAGGGTAGCCCTGTGCGTCGAAGCGCTCAGGACGCCGTCTCCTTGCTGCCGAACTAGCGCAGGAAGGTGTCGCGGGACACGCCAGCGGCCGCGGCTAGGTCGTTGATGGTGACGTTCTCGAAGCCTCCGCGGCGGAACAGCTCGACGGCCACCTGGCCCAGCCTGGCCCGCACGGCGGCCCGTGTGATGCCCCGCGTGTTCGGGCGCGCTGTTTCGGTCACCTCGCGACCCTGCCCTCGGTCCCGGACCCGGTTTGCAGAAGCGACCCCAGGTTGCTAGTTTGACACGCAGCTTCATCTCTTCGATTTAGCGTCGTTATCGAATCTATATTCCAGGCCCTGCACGGCCGTCCTACGACGCCGCGTCGCCTGGCTGGAACGGAGGCATCGCACGGTGGCCAAAACTCTCGGGCTTATCGGCAGCGGCATGATCGGCAGCGCGCTGGCCCGCCTCGCAGTCAGCGCCGGTCTGGAGGTCGTGGTGAGTAACTCCCGTGGCCCCGAGACCCTCGCCGACCTCGTCGCCGAACTCGGCGAGCACGCGCGGGCGGCCACCCCGGCCGAAGCCGCCTGGGCTGCCGATCTGGTCGTGGCGACCGTCCCGCTGGCGGGGTACGAGCGGCTCCCCGCGGCGGGCCTTGCGGGCAAGACCGTGATCGACACGATGAACTACTATCCGGAGCGCGACGGCCGCATCGCGGAGCTGGACGCGGGGACGCTTACCTCCAGCGCCCTGGTGCAGCGGCACCTAGCCGAATCCCAGGTGGTCAAGGCTTTCAACAACGTCGACTTCCGGCGGCTGTTCCTGCTCGCCCGGCCCGCTGACGCCCCGGATCGCAGCTCCCTGCCCATCGCTGGTGACGATAGGGCGGCCAAGGCGCAGGTGGCCCGGCTGCTGGATACGCTTGGCTACGACGCGGTGGACATCGGCACGCTCGCCGACAGCTGGCGCAGCGAACCCGGCACCCCGGTCTACGTCCAGCCCTACATTGCGACACGGCCCAAGGAAATGGACCAGGAAGAGACGCAGCGCTGGTTCTTCGAAACTCCGGGAGTTCCAGTACCCGCGGGGCAGGTGAAGGAGCTGACGGACATGGCCGTCCGCCGCTCCGCGGGCGATGCCCGCGCGACCCTCGGCTGAGCCTTGACAAGGCGACGCGGATATTGGTCCCGCGGCGGATGTCGGTCATGGACCGTCGCTCTTGAACGGCGGCGCCGGTAGTCTCCGCCCTCGGGCCGGAGCGCCGGCGGCGAAAGGGGCCAGCACGTGGTGCATGTACGGTCAGCCGACCTTCGGGTTAAGGTGCCGTCTTCCGAACCCACGTCGTACGGCCGCCAGAGCCTTGGCCGGTAAATCGCTCCGGACTCCTCCGACAGCGGGCGCACTGTGCTGCCAGGGCTCTGTAGATATCGAAAATCAAGATCTGGATCAAGGCTTGGTCAAAACTCGCCAAGGCCATGGACTTCACCCATCCGGCCACCGCGGCAGTTACCGGTCTTGCCCAGCGCCCCGCAGTACATTCGGGCGACACAGGGGGAGGCATTCCCGCCCTTCTTCGGCGCAAGACTGAGGCCGTGTCGGCGGAGGCCTCCCGCGCGGCGGTGCTCACCCACCTGGGTGAGCACCGCCGCGATGATGACAAAGGAGCCGCGGCATGTCACTTCCCGCGAACAACCGATTAATGAGAGCAGCTACACTCGCGGTCAGCGTCAGCGGCCTGGCCGCGTCCCTGGTCGCCTGTGGTGGCGAAGGCGCGGGCGGGGCGGGCGGGGCGGCGTGTTCGTCGACGGTGCCCGGCATCACGCCCACCGACGTCAAGGCCGGCGTCGTCTGGAACGACACAGGGCCGGGAGCCGAAACCATGCGCGCCTTCCGGGCGGGCGTGGACGCCCGCCTCCACGTTCTCGACGAGGAGGACGGCGGCGTCAACGGGCGCAAGGTCACCTACGCCTGGCGCGACGACCAGGCCGATCCCGCCCTCAACGTGCGCATGGTCCACGAGCTCCTCGACCAGGAGAAGATCTTCGGACTCATCTACGCGCCCGGCGGCGGCAGTGACTCGGCCGCGCTCCTGCAGGAACGCAACATCCCGGTGGCGGGTATCGCCAGCGACAGGGCGTGGCTCGGCATGAACAACATGTTCTCGTGGTTCTACCTCGGGAACGGCTCCAGCACCACCTTGGGCAAGTACGTCCGCGAGCAGGGCGGCACCCGCGCCGCCGTCTTCACGATCGGCGCGAGCTCCACGAGCGATAACTACGCACAGCAGGTCGTCGCGAGCCTGAAGGCAACCGGCGTCAAGATCGTCAAGGTGTTCAACGTCAGCCAGATCACGAGCTACGAGACCGTCGCCCAGCAGATCAAGGCCAACGACATCGACGCCCTCGCCGGCGTGCTGCTCCCCGACGCGGCCGCACAGCTGCTCCCCGAGCTCGCCAAGATAGGCTTCACCGTCGGCGGCGGCCTCAAGGCCGCGCTGATGCCGCTGGGCTATGACGACAACAGCCTGGCGAGATACGGCAGTTCGCTCGCCGGCGCGTCCATCCTCACCGACGTTCAGCCTTTCGAACTCGACACCGACACGCAGAAGAAGTTCAAGCAGGCGATGAGCGACTACGTCCCCGAGATCCAGCCACCGACCCAGGACCAGGCGGTGAACGGCTGGACCTCGGCTGACCTGTTCATCCGCGGCCTGCAGGCCGCCGGGAAATGCCCGACCAGGGAGTCCTTCATCTCCGGACTGCGCGCCGTCAGGAACTACGACGGCGCAGGCCTGACCGCCGACGCCAACATCGACCTGTCCACGAACTACCGCCAGACCTCCACCTGCTACTACGCCATCAAGATCAGCCCAGACGGGTCCAGGTTCCAGCCGGCCAGCAACACGGCCATCTGCGGCGACGTCATCACCCCGCAGCAGATGACCGCCCTGAACCAACAGCCCTGACGGTTCGGGGACGGCCCGGCCGGGCCCGCCCCATGAGGACGCGCCAGCCCAAACTCCGGCCGATTCCGAGGCGCCGGTGAGGTCACCAACCGGGACGGCAGCGGCGAACTGGCGCACCCGAAAACCGACAGAATGACCCTCGACTCGATGTCGATCAAGCTGAGAACACATCGACGATCTCCAGCAGCTCGACTGGCGAAACTAGGTCAGAGGCTCACCATCTCGATGGTGGGGAATCCGACGGCGCTGCAGTCCAAGTAGCACATCTTGTAAGTCGGGTGGTTCTCGAGGAAAGCGTCCTTCGACGCGCCGTCGACAGAGTCGGCTGCTGCCACAAGCGCCTCTCGCTGCATGTCGAAAACGATCTCGCACCCGGCCTTGGTGAACGCCTCGAGGTACTGGTCGAAGTCGGGGACGAGAATGCCGATGTGGTGCAGGCCTGGTCCGTAACGGGCCAGGTGGTCGCTGTAGATGTTTCCCTCGGACGTCGGCGACAGCAGCTCGATCCTCAGTGCGCCTGGCGACGCCTCGCCAGCCATTCCAGCACCGTTCGGCAGTTCAGCGATGACGTAGACACCCATCCCGAAATCCACCCGCTCAAGGTCCCTCACACCGAGCGCTCTCAGCGACGCCGTCGAATGCTCCAGGTCCCGGGTCAGGTAACAGAAGTGCGTGAAGGTGACGGGAATGTCGCCAAGTTCCTTGGGTAATTGCATGAATCCTCCAGCGGCATGGCCCATGACGCCGTTCGAATCGGCGTGACGGGTCGATGAGCTACGTGATCGTCCCGTACCGGACTCCCCGTTCGGGCGTCGGCAAGTGCCGTGGTTCCGCCAAAGACGACACCCTTCCACTGGCCCCACCGACCTTCGCGGAAAGCCCCTCGGCCAGTCCCCATACTTCACCTGGGAAGTGCCCCTCGATCTTGCGGATGATCGGACGTCAGACGCCCGTATCGTCCCAGGCCAGGGGCACTTTCCCGTCACCGGACCGGCCGGATCCGTCACATCGGCTGGAATTGGCTGAACAGCAGGGCTAGGCCCAACTCGACCCGGTGCGGAACGCGAAGCTGGCCGCTCCCTCGGGGACGGCATCGACCTGCCTCGCGAGCTCCGCCGCGGTCGGGGCGTTGATTTCGCGGGCGACGGCCTGGAGGGCCGCCCTGTCGAGGTTGTACAGCTCTATGGCGTTCTCGCCCACCATCCGCCGCGTGGACTCCTCGGGGATACCGGAGAAGCCGTTGCGAAGCGACAGCTTGGTCACCGAGGGCATGTCGGTGCCGTCGGGATAGACGAACGTGCCTTCCATGTGGGGGTAGTCGGTGCCCCACATGAGTTGTGTGGAGAAACCGCCGTCGACGGCCGCCTTGGCCTCGACCGGGGAGGTGAAGGTGGCCCCGAAGAACACGTTGCGGTCCATGTACTCGCTGGGACGCAGGGGCAGGCTCTCGACCAACTCGGGCATCATCTTACGGGCCGCGCCCATCGTCATCTCGTAGATGCCGTCGAGCTCCGCGACGAGCCAGGGCCACCAGTTGCCGGGGGACTCGGTGATCACGAGCTTGAGGCCGGGATGCCGTTCGAACACGCCTCCGAAGATCATCCACCAGATGGCCCGCCTCGACATCCAGCCGCCGGTCTCCATGGAGTGCACCATCGACAGGTACCACCCCGGGCGACGAACCTTGGCGGTCGACCCGGCGCCGATGGGCACGTGGGTCACAAGCGGGATCCCGCGCTCCTCGCACGCTGACCAGAAGGGGTCCCAATCCGAATCGGTGTACTCAAGGATGCCCTCGCGCAACGTTGGGAAGTTGACACCGCGGAGCCCGGAGTCGTGTGCGCGAACCAGCTCCGCCGTCGCAGCCTCGATGTCCCACATCGGTAAGTGGGCCAAGCCAACGTGACGATGCGGTGCCTGAGAGACGAAATCTGCCAGCCACCGGTTGTAGATCTCCTGACCAACCGCGACCAGCTCGCCCCTGTGGTCCGCGTCACCGGAGTTCGACGGCGTGAACGGGACCGGCTCGAGATTCTGACTGCCGTGGTAAAGCACACCAGCGGCGACGCCGTCGTAGTCATAGTCGGCGATCCGAGCCTTGTGGTCATAGTGGCCGGGCGTCTTGCGGTTCGGGTGGGGTGGCAGGAAGTCCGGCACCGTGTGTGCGCCGTTCGTCGTCGCGAACGCGTCGTAGTCATCAAGGTGCTTCGCTGGACAGTACTGACGGAGGTCCTCGACGAGCCTCGGCCCGACGTGCGTGTCGTTGGACACGAGGATGACCGGCTCGTCCGCCTGGTTGGCACTCATCGACTTCCCCTTCACTCGGATTCCCCTTCACTCGGACCCTGCCCGAAGCGTGGACCCGACAGCCGCGTCGATCCGGCTGTCGATGCTCGGCATCGTCCCAGATAACATGCGACTGCGTCAACTCATTTTTGGGCTGCGGGTGCCGCGCTGCCGGACGACCTCGCCATCCCGCGAAGCGCCTGGGTTAGACAGTCGACCGAGTCAACTGTATAGTCTGAGAGCCGTGTGGCCTCGGTACGTGGAGTTTCACGTGGGCCCGCGTTCCAGGACACCACGGAATCACGACGGCACCGCGCTCGAAGCACTCGATCGCTGCCGTGAGGAGGCAATCTCCGTTGAGGTTCTCGCTTCGCTTCGATTTTCGCAGTCCGGAGTTCGCCGGTGTGCCGCTCGCCGACCGTTTCGCGGCCGCGATCGAGATGGCCGTGTGGGCCGACGACCTCGGCGCCACTTCGATCCTCCTGCCCGAGCACCACGGATCGCCTGACGGGCTCCTGCCGAGCCCGCTGCCAGTCGCCGCCGCCATGGCGGCGCGGACGAAGCAGGTCCGGCTCAGCATCGCCGCCTTCATCGGGCCCTTCCATGACCCGCTGCGGCTGGCCGAGGACATCGCCGTCGTCGACCAGTTGGCGCGGGGACGCCTGGACATCATCGTCGTGGGCGGCTGGGCTCGGCACGAGTTCGACATGTTCGGTGTCGAGATGCGGGAGCGTCCCAAGCGCGTCACGGAGGTCGTGACCACCCTGAAGCAGGCGTTCACCGGCGAGCCGTTCGAGTTCCGTGGCCGAACCGTCCGGGTCACGCCCACGCCATGCCAGCCTGGTGGCCCTCCCGTCGTCATGGGTGGGGACAGCGAGGGAGCGGCCCGCCGGGCAGCGCGCATCGCCGACGGGTTCGTGCCCAGCAACCCGGGGCCCTGGGACTTCTATCGTGACGAACTCTCCAAGCTTGGAAAGCCAGACCCCGGCCCGACGGACACGGGCGACGGCAGCCATGTCACGCTCTCCGACGACCCAGAGGCGGCGTGGGAACGGCTGGGGCCGTACCTGCTCCACGATTGGAACTCGTACGTGTCGTGTTGGTTCTACGGTGCCGAGGAGACCTTCACACCGGAGACCGACGTCGCCGTACTCCGGGCGAACGGGCGATACCGGATACTCACGCCCGCCCAGTACGTCGAAGAACTGCATACCCGTTCGGACCCGTTGGTGACGCTCCACCCGATGTGCGGTGGTATTCCCCCAGAGCTGGCATGGGAGTCGCTCCGGCTGTTTGAACGCGAAGTGCGGCCCAAGTTCGCCTGATGGAGACGATCAGGTGCCGGGCTCGCCGCGGGTCCTCCAGCTGGTAAGTCCGACCGCCACCTGCCTCCATGTCGGCTACCTCACAGGCGACCTCGACCGGCCGGCTACCTGGCCCGCGACGTGCCGAGGCTCGACCATCTCGCCGACTAGGTCGCCGGCTTCACCAGTACCTCGCCTGTGAGCGCATAGACTTGGGTGTTCTCACCCTGATCGGAACCCGCGAAGAACGAAGGACGGTGCGCGTGCGCCAGTACGCTCAGCATCAGTGGCGATCGACGCATCAGTGGCGATCGACTTGATGAAGGCCACGCCGGCCCAATCGGGCTTCGCACCCACGGCCGGACGACTGGACGCTCTGCCCCGCCCGTCGTGGAATACGCCTCGCCGAACCTGGAAGACCTCGCATCTCCTGGCCGCCGATCTTCGGCGACAGATCCTGAGCGGCGAGCTGGTCGCCGACCAACGGCTCCCCACGGAATCTGACCTCACAGCGGCGCTGGAGGTCTCCCGCGAGACGCTTCGAGAGGCACTGCGGATCCTCGAGTCCGAGTCGCTCATCGAGATCCGCCGCGGCCGCAGTGGCGGCGCGGTGGTTCGCCGGCCAGGACTGGCATCGGTAGGCCGGTACGTCGCCCTGCTCCTGCAGGTCCGGAAGGCCACAGTGGCGGACCTCGAGGAGGCTCGGTCCGTCATCGAGCCGCGCGCTGCGCTGGAAGTCGCGATCCGGGCCAGCGACGACGAGCTCGACCGTCTCGTGGCGCTCCATGACGAGGAACGGCGCGCCGAAGGAGACCCTCTCTCGTTCGCGACGGCTGTCGTCGCCTTCGACCAGGCGATGACGGATGTCTGCGGCAACCGTTCCATCGCCGTCATCGCCGGCGTCCTCCGCGACATCTACGCCGGCCAGGTCTATGCGGCGGTCGGCGCCACAGATCCCCGTTCGGCGGCGCGCGTCGCCCGGACGGTGGTCGCCGGACACAGCTCGTTTCTCGACGCTGCTCTGCGACGCGATGCCACCGTCGCCAAGGAGGCATGGAGCGACTACCTCATCAATACGAGCAGGCTCGTCCTACGCAGACGCGAGAGTCGCGATCCCATCGACGTCACGCCGCTGTGGACGGCGCAGGCGACCCGGGTCGGTGAGGAGCCGACGCAACGAGCAGCGGCGGTCGTGGCGACCGAGGTCAGATGCCGGATCGCCGATGGCCGTCTTCAGGACGGGGACCGGCTGCCGCCGATCATGGAACTGGCAAAGGAGTTCGGCGTCTCCCGACCGACGCTGCGCGAAGCATTGCGGATCTTGGAGATGGAACGGCTGCTGGACCTTCGCCCCGGCGACCGTGCTGGGCCTTCGATTCGACACCCGGCCAGCGATCGCGCTGCGCAGCTCGCCGGAAACGTGCTCGAGGCTCAGCAGACGACGGTCGCGGACTTCGCCAGAGCCGTGCAGTTGATCGAGCCCGCCATGATGGAGCTTGCTGCGTCCCGTGTGAGCCGCAGTTCCCTGAAGACGCTCCGCGCCATCGAGGCCGACATGGCAGGGTGCGTCGATGACAGGCCACGGTTCGTCCAGGTCTGGCGGGACGGCATCACGGCTGCGTTCGCGAGCACGCGCAACCCCGCACTCGCGGTCGTCGCCGAGATGCTCCAGTGGGTTCGGGTTGGCATCACTGCGACCCTTACCCAGACGCCGGAGGGAGCCAGGTTCAGTCACCTGGATTGCATCCGTAGGCGACAGGCCTTCTTGGAGCTCGTCGAGGCCATGGCCACCCAGGACTCGTCCAAGGCAAGATCCGTCTGGGAGGCATTGGTCCGTCCCACGGCGGCGTACGACGAAGCGTCCGAGTTGGGTCACCTCCTGGTGGTCGACCTGATCGGGTGACGACCCGCGAGCCGAGCGGCCATGGTGTTGGCCGCTCGGCTCGCGGGTCAGCAGCCTGTCAGACACCGCGCAGTGCCTTCCACACGTCGGGATGAAGTTCACCGCCCGGCGCGACCTGGAGGCAGACGTGGTCGGCACCCGCGGCCCGGTGCTGTGCCACACGCTCGGCGATCGCGTCCACATCTCCGCAGACGAACACGGCATCGACCAGGGGATCACTGAGTGACGCGATGTCGTCGTCAGTGAAGCCCGCCCGCTTCCAGTTGTTGGCGTAGTTCGGCAACTTCGAGACCTGCGCCAGCTCCTGGCGGGCGACGTCGCGCGCCGACTTCGGGTCGCTGTCGAGCACGACGTTTTGCGCGACAGCGAGGAACCGGCCCTCGCCCAGGTTCTCCCGGGCCGTCGCCGTGTGTTCCGGCGTCACGAGGTAGAGCAGCGAGCCCGCGGTGCGCTCGCGCGCCAGCTGCTGCATCTTCGGCGAGAGGGCCGCCAGACACCGCTGCTCCCGAGGCACCTCGAGCGCGCCGAGAAACGCCTCCATCGTGGCGAGCGGCCGACCCCACGCTTCCCCGATGAGCGGCGCGTGGCTGACACCCAGGCCGAGGAGCACGCGGGACCGATGGTCGGAGGAGAGCGCGTTCCACCACGTGTTGGCTGCCTCGGCCGTCTGCATCCACACGTTCATGACACCCGTTGCCACAGTGATGGTCGAGGTCGCACGCAGCAGGGCGTCCAGCGAGTCGAAGACTGGGCCACCGAAGTCGGGAACCCACACTGCCGTGTACCCGAGCGACTCGAGCTCGGCGGCGGCGTCGGGGACCGACCCCGGGTCACCATAGCGGAGCGCCGTCGACCAAATGCCCGTTCCTGTGAGCACATTGCCCTCTTCTCTGGTGGATCGCCGCCGCCTCGCCCTTTCGCGCTGTGCGGGGCGTTGCCCTCGATAATATAGTGGACTCAGTCGACCGTATAGCGCCCGCGAGGTCAGGCGCTTCCATCAGCTGGATGCAACCTCGCGGCTCTTCGATCACCCGCCAAGTGCGCCGGAACGATAGACGGTCGCGTCGTCGGTCCCGAGGTAGCAGGCGACGACGCGGGGGTCGATGAGGACGTCGTCCGGGTTGCCCCGGGTCACGACCTGACCGAATTCGAGTGCGATGAGCTCGTCGGAGACGTCCCTCAGCAAGGGCATGTCGTGCTCGATCACGATGAGGCTGGCCCCGGTCTCCACCTGCACGCGACGCAGCAGTGGCGCGAGTGCCTCGGTCTCGCGCTGCGCGATGCCGGAGGAGGGTTCGTCGAGGAGGAGGACCGAAGGCCGGTGGGCAAAGGTGCACGCGATGTCGACGACCCGGCGGGTTCCCGTAGACAGCTCACGGATGAACTTGTCGCGGTAGGCCTCAAGGCCCATGAGCTCCACGAGCTCGGCGACTCGGGCCGCGATCTTGCGCTCGCTGTCGGCGACGCTCGGCAGGTTCAGTGCGGCGGCGACCGGGTCCTTGATCTCGATGCTCCGTTCCAGGGCCAACGCGATGGTGTCGTTCACCGTGAGGTTGGGGAACAGCCGTGCGTCCTGGAACGAGCGACCCAGGCCAAGCCGGGCGCGCCGGTCGGGACCGTAGGAGGTCACGTCGGCGCCGTTGAGGATGATGGCCCCGGAGTCCGGAACGAGATAGCCCGAGATGATGTCAAACAGCGTCGTCTTGCCGGCGCCGTTGGGGCCGATGATTCCGAGGATCTGGCCTGCTTCGAGGCGCAGCGACAGACCGTTGATGGCGAGGATGCCCCCGTAGTGCTTCGACACCTCCGCCACCTCCAGCACCGTGGACGTCGGTCCGTTGTTGCTCGTTCGACGCGGGCTCTCGGGCTGCTCAGCGTGGCCGCGCGTCGTGCCGCGAGTGGCTGCGCCTTCCATGTAGACGCTGCGAAGGAGGTCGGGCCGATGGAGGAGCTCGGCGGTGGGGCCGTGGAAGCGGACCTCGCCCTTCTCCATGTAATATGCCTCGTCCGCGATCGTGAGCGCGACGTTGACGGACTGCTCGACGAGCACGACGGTGGCGCCTTCGTCGCGGAACGTCCGCACCGCATCCATGAGCTCCGAGACGACGACGGGCGCAAGGCCGAGCGAGAGCTCGTCGATGAGGATCAGCCGCGGCTTTCGGAGGAAGCTCTGGGCGAGCGTCAGCATTTGCTGCTCGCCGCCGGAGAGGTTGCCGGCGGCAGTCGCCCACCGCCGCCGGAGCACGGGGAACCGGCCGAGGACGTCCTCCATGGCCAGGTGGGCCGAGGCGGCGTCGCCGTCCAGCCGCCATGTCGCGACGCGCAGGTTCTCGCCCACCGTCAGTGACGGGAACACGCCTCGGCCGCCGGGAACGAGCGACACACCACAGGAAGCGATCTTGGTGGCTCTTCCCCGGAGGGCCGCTCGGTCGAGCTCGATCGACCCGCGTTTGGCGCGGGTCAGGCCGGCGACCACGCGCAACAGGGTCGACTTGCCGGCGCCGTTGGTGCCGAGCAAGGCGACGATTTCGCCGGCCTGGACCTCGAAGTCCACACCGAAGAGCACCTGCACGCCGTCGTAGCCGGCGTCGAGGTTGCGCACTGCCAGCAACGGTGCTGGCTCGGCAACCCGGATCGCAGGCTGCGGCTTGGGGGGCGCCACGATCTTGCGCGTCCTCGCCGCGTCGTCCGCCGTCCTGGTTCCGGCGGCGTCGGCGATCAAGCTTGGCACCAGCAGTCCCCGCCGTCTGCCGACGGCCCGCAGTCCGATGTCGCGCACGCCGTACAGCAGCGACCCGAGCCCGTTGGGCATGAGGCCGAGTACCGCGATGAGGCCACCTCCGGTGGCCAGGACCTCGACGCCCCACTGGATCGGGCCCCGATCAGGCAGCAGGACCAGGAACCAGGTGACGCCGTTGAGGTACAGCGCGCCGATCACGGCACCGGGGACGGACCCGAGACCACCGATGACGACCATGGTGAACACCCGCAGGCTGTCGGTGATGCCGAACTGCGTCGCGTCCAACGTCTGCTGGCTGTGCACGAACAGGGCGCCGGCGACGGCTGCGAGCGCGCCTGACGCCGCGAACGCGGTGAGTGTGACGCGCGAGGCGTTGATGCCGTATGACTCCGCGGCCCGTTGGTTGTCCCGAATGCCCATCAGCGCACGCCCGGTGCGGCTTCGTCGCATCCCCCGAATCATCAACAGCGCGATGCCGACGAAGGCCAGGCAGAGGTAGTAGAAACGGCGCTCGGAGTCGATCGCCAATCGACCCAACAGCGGCAGGCGATCGATGTGGTCGTTCGGGCCGGGGAGCCAGTGGATCACATCTGTGTTCAACAGGTAGGTCGAGGTCGTCACGGCCAACGCGAACGTGGTCACCGCGAAGAACAGACCCTTGATGCGGAGCGCCGGCAACCCGACCAGGACAGCGGCCCCAGCACCACACACGGCGGCGATCAGGAACGATTCGAGCAGGTCCCAATGCCAGTGGACGGTGATGGCCCCGCTGACGCCGGCACCGATCGCCATGAAGGCGACGTGACCGAGGCTCACCTGGCCCGCCCACCCCGTGAGCACGACGAGTGACAGCCCGACGAGCATGTAGATGAGGACGAGCGCAGCGAGGTTCGTACGGCCCGGGCCCATCATCCATGGCACGGCGAGAGCCACCGCCGCAAGGGCGCCGACCACCGCCCGACGGGTCCAGCGGACCTCGGGCAGGCCCGCGAGCTCGACGGGAACCGGCCTCGCCTCGGCGACGGCGCGCCAGCTCGAAGTGTCGCTGTCCTCGACACGCGATCCGCCGCGCCGCCGCTGGAGCAGCAGCGCGCCGAGGATCACGAGAAAGATGATCGGCTCGACGAGCTGGCCGTTGCCGGTGTGCCAGAAGATCGCCTGATCGAGCATGCCGAGGCCGACGGCGGCGGCCACGATGACGCCGAGGCGCTCCATGCGCCCGATCACGGCGGCCGCGAGCGCCCGCAGGAGCGTCGCCGGTCCCGCCACCACGCCAGGCGTGCCCAGGGCCTCGCCGCCGACCCCGCTGGCGAGGAACACGCCGAGGGCCGAGAGCGTCGCGGCGACTGCCCAGACGACAGTCTGGATGCGCTCGACCGGTACGCCCAGGGTGGCCGCTCGCTCGGCGTTCTCGGCCGTCGCCCGGATCGCCAGGCCGACTCTGCTGCGGCGGAGGAAGACGAAAAGGGCGACGATCGCGACGGGGGCGGCGATCGCCGCAATCAGGTGGAAGGCGTTGAAGGTGACCGGGGAGATCGTCAGACGGAACGAGAACGGCGGCTCCACGCGGGTGAACGAGGAGCCGTCGAGCCAGTCGGCGACGAGGGCAGACAGGCCCAACAGCATCTGCGAGACCCCGATGGTCACCACCGTGAGGATGAGTCGGGGTGCCTTGAAGAACTGTCTGATCAACATGACGTAGACAACGACACCCAGCACGCCCGCCGATGCCAGGGCCAGCACGAAACCGACCGGATAGGGCCACCCGTAGTTGGCGATGAGCAGCACCATCACGGTCGCGGGAGCGACCCCCAGACCGGCCTGGGCGAAGTTGACAACGCGGTTCGCCCGGTACACGAGCGCAAGGCCGAGCGCCAGCAGCGACGACAGCAGCCCGAGAATCACGCCCTTCACGAGGACGCCTGCCGGCGCCGGCCACAGCACGCGTTGGACGGCGAGGAAGACCACGACACAGGCCAGCGCGCGGAGGACGCCGCGAACACGTGGGTCGTTCATCGCGCTGGCCAGCGTGGGCCGGACGTCCGCGCCAGCACCTGTGATCGCAGGGTCTGTTGGGGTCCTCACGTCAGCACCTGCGTTCGCAGTGTCGGTTGGGGTAGTCGGGCGCTAACTCGGCCGGCGGGATGGTGCCGAAGCTGACGACGGCTCCGCGCGGGTCGAAGGCGTTGGGCTCGCCGGATGGGATGTCATCGAGGGCAAGCCGTTTGCCCCCGTTCGCGTACTGGAACATCCCCTGTCCGGCATGGCCACTCTCGTCGATGCCCGTCGCGCCCGGGTCCCACCACACCTCCGCGACGTCCGCGACGCCCGTGTAGTTGTCGAACGGCCACTCGTTCGCGGCAGCAGGCCCGTACGACCACGTCTCGGTCGTCACGAAACTCTGCGTGGCGCCGCCGAACGCCGGGAGGTCGAACAATGCCCTCTGGAACGTCTTCGGGTTGAGGTTCGGCCCCGCCATCTGGATCCCCAGGAAGAGGTCGTAGAGCTCGCCCGGAGCGACGTGGGTGCCGAAGGACTTGGCCTGCGGCAGGCGGCCGTACTCCCACCGGAACAGCCGCTCGGGCTCGGACTCACCCTCGGTGACCGGGGGAGCGGCGATGCTGAGGCCGT
The DNA here is from genome assembly GCF_001854805.1 of Pseudofrankia coriaricola. Taxonomy (GTDB): domain Bacteria; phylum Actinomycetota; class Actinomycetes; order Frankiales; family Frankiaceae; genus Pseudofrankia. The sequence goes on along the minus strand of NZ_MBLO01000263.1, from coordinate 5,120 downwards.
ACATGTGAGCGGTCTGGGCCGGATCGAGGTACCGGGCGAGCGCGGTGGTGGTGTTGTAGCCGTACGGGGTGACGACCCACTCGGGGAAGTAGTGCTGTGCGGTGGCTTCTCGCTGCGCGGTGAGCAGCGCGCTGTAGTTGATGAACGGCACCACCACGTTCACACCCTCGTCACGCAGCTTGTCGATCGCCGCCTGCGCTTGTTGCGCGGAGGTCTGCGGGTCCGCACCGTTCGTCTGGTCCGTGGCAGCGACCGCGATCTCGTCGACCATGCTCACGCCGTACTTGCCGAGCTCCTGGTTGAACAGTTTGAGCGCGTTCTGGTCCATGCCGGCGGGATACAGGAGGCCGAACTTGCGGGTGCTGGACTGCATCTCCGGATCGCCCGCCCACTGGGCGTCGTGACCCGCGAGCCGCTTGCCGACGTAGCGGGCGAGGATCGTGAGCAGCTGCTGCTCCGAGGCCGACCGCACGCCCCAGAGATACGGCGCCCGCGCCTCGTACAGCGATTGCGGAGTGTCGAAGGTCGTGAAGGTCACGATGTCGCGCGCCGCCGCCTCGTTGTCATAGGTCTGACCTGTCGTGCCCCCTGCGATCGTGGCGAAGGGCTGCTCCGACGCCACCTGGATGGCGTCGGCACGTTGACCGGCCGCGTCCTCGCCAGTACCGGTCTGGAAGCTCAACGTCACCGTGCGGCCATACGTCTCGAAGTGACGGTTGAAGAGTTTGACCCAGTCAGTGAGATCAGCCTTGATCTGGTCGGTGGTGTCGGAGATGCCCGTGCCGGGCGGTATCGACTGCGGCACCCTCACGACCAGCTTGATCTCCGTGGCAGTCACCCCGCGTGCCGTCGCGCCGCCGTTGTTGTCGTCGGCCGTCCACATCGAGACGCATGGCGGCGCGAAGAACCGGCTCGGGATCATGAGCTTGCCCGTCTCGGGATCGCAGTCTGGCGCACTCGAGGCGCCGGCCGTCGGCGCGCCGCCGGCCGCCGCGGATGTCGGCGTCGACGCCTCCTCGTCGTCCGAGTGGGTGAGCGCAGGCACCACGCCGATGAGAACGACGGCGACGGCCCCGATGACGAGGAATATCCAGTAGCGCTTGAGCACCCGGCCGAGGTTGCCTAACACGGGCTCCTTGGGAGAGTTCATTCGGGTTGCCCCTTTCCACCTGATGTCACCGTTGCTGCGGCGGCCTCTGAGGGTGCTGCCTCGTCGGGCGAGACCTGGGGCCGGGCGGGAGGTCCCTGCTGTTCAGGAGCAGGCGTCACTCGCCCGAAACTGGCTCGGTGCCGACGTCTTCAGAGGGTGCCGGCGTTCTCCCGGGAGACGGGCCCGCCGCCGCCCAGCGGCCGGGCACACCTCCCGGGGTCCCAGCGCCAGCCCGAAGGGGACCAGAGCCGGCGGGCCGGCCCGAGGCGGCTGGCGCCGGCCCGACCGAGAAAGTCCGCCCCGACACCGGACGTCGGGGATCGAAGTGGGTGGCTGTCGTGCCGCAACGGCGCCCGAGGTGGCGGCGTCGCAGTGGTATCGCATAATAGAGTTGACTCAGTAAGTTGTCTAGCGCCCGAACCGGCGCGGGACCACCTACAGCGCTTCAGCCGCCGCGGTGACACCCAGGCCAGTTCCGGCGGGATGCCGCCGCGCATCGGAGGGAGCATCGGGAACGAGTCAGTCACGGCTTGAAGCTCCTCGATGGACTGGGCCCGGCGTGAGCACCCAGTACCGCCCGCTCGCGCGAAGCACGGCAGCGTCGGTCAGTGCGAAGAGCGAATCGCGCGGAAATTTCGGACTGCGTCAACTGACTGACTCAAGTCAACTGACTGACTCAACCGGCGAGCTCCCACCTCGGGGGCAGGCGCCTCGATCGCGTAGAGTACGGTCCGCCGGTCAGTGTCGACTCCAGGCCTCAGCTGGCGACCATCTGGATGATGGGGAATCCGATGGCGCCGCAGTCCAGGTAGCACATGTCGTAGTTGGGCGCTCGGTGCTCCGTCATCGGCACGCAGCCGGCGGCTATGAGCGCGTCGAGGCAGGCGTCGAAGTCGCTGACGGTGACCCCGAGATGGTGCAGTCCCGGCCCGTACTTGGCGAGATGGTCGCTGTAGAGATTCCCCTCCTCGGTCGGCATCAGCAGCTCGACCATGATCCAGCCCGAGGCGCCGTCCACCCCCGTCGTGCCGTCCGGCACCTGGGCTATGGCGTAGATCCCGATGGAGAACTCGACCCGTTCGACGACCTTGGCGCCCAGGGCGGCGAAGGTGGCGATGGACTGCTCGAGGTCTGCCGTCACGTAGCACACATGCGTGTACGTGATCGGGATGCCTCCCAGGTCGGGTACGTTCATGGGCTCCTCCACCTCGTGGTCGTTCGGCTGGCACCGTTCAGCGAGGCGAGGCGAACCGATCCAGAAACCGCCCGATGCCGGGTCCCGCGCCGCTGCAGCAGCGTGGCCAGTTCGGGAGCTCCTCGACGATGCCAGCCTAGGCGCCCCACTCTCCGACCAACATCGGACTGCGTCAACCATTTCTCCGAAAGTTGGACACCGTGGGAGGCGGGTCGTGTCGCCGCGCCGGGGAGGTCTCGAGCCGCCCACGTCGGGTCGGTCATCAGGCGGACGACACCCGACGTCCGGTCGGTCGCCGCTCGGAACGCCTCTGGGCGTCCTCAAGCGGGAAGCGGTCAATGATCAGGTGATCCACGATCTCCGGCTCGCAGACGAGCGGTCGGGCGGCGTCCGTATCTCCTTGGCCGTCGTGGGAGCAGTATGCAGCCGACGGGATGACCCTTGTCTTCTTGCTGAACAGCAAGCCCCAGTCGAGCTCGAGCGGGGCGGCGGCCGGCGGCCGGCCGCCGGCACGACGATCGTCCCGCCAGGCGCTACCGGCTCGCCGCGGCGAAGCGAGGCTGGCCGCGCGGAACCTGCGGCGGCCGGGGCCGGACAGTGCCGCCCGCTAATCGGTGAGTGAGTCAACGGATTTGGCGATCCGTGTGCTACAGTCAGCGGCGCGTTCTCATCCGCCGCCCCACAGGAGCTGCCTGGTGACCGACTTCGACGCACTCGACTTCTTTCGCGACAACTCCTTCATCTCGGACCCGTATCCCTACTTCGACCACCTGCGTGACCGCTGCCCGGTGACCAGCGAGCCGCACCACGGCGTGATGATGGTGACGGGATGGGACGAGGCTGCCGCCGTCTACAAGGACTCGAATACGTTCTCGTCGTGCAACTCGGTCTCGGGGCCGTTCCCGGGCTTCCCGGTGCCGCTCGAGGGCGACGACGTCAGCGGCCTGATCGAGCAATACCGGCACCAGCTTCCCTTCTCGGATCAGATCACGTGCCTCGACCCGCCCGAGCACACCGACTTCCGGTCCCTGTTGATGCGGCTCCTCACGCCGAAGCGCTTGAAGGAGAACGAGGACGCCATGTGGCGGCTCGCCGACCGCCAGCTCGACGGCTTCGCCGATCAGGGCGAATGCGAATTCATCAGCATGTACTCCGCCCCGTTCACGATGGCCGTGATCGGCGACCTGCTCGGGATGCCAGAGGACGAGTGGGACCCGTGGAATACGAAGTCGCAGCAGCGGGGTGGTGAGGACTATCCGGCGATGGTCGGCAGCACGTCGATGTCCATGGAGCACTCGCCGCTCGAGTCGCTGCAAGACCAGTTCAGGGCCTACATCGAGGACCGCCGGCGTGAGCCGCGCCAGGACGTGTTGACGTCCATCGCGAACACGACCTTCCCGGACGGCACCCTCCCACCGGTGGACATCCCGGCGCGCGTCGCGACCAACCTCTTCGCCGCGGGGCAGGAGACGACGGTGCGACTCCTCGGCGCCGCGCTCCAGCGCCTCGGCGAGGATGCCGAACTGCAGCGCCTCCTGCGGAACGAGCGCGAACGCATCCCGAACTTCGTGGAGGAGGTCCTCCGCCACGAGAGCCCGGTGAAGGGCGATTTCCGGCTGGCCCGCCGAGCGACCACCATCGGTGGAGTCGAGATCGCCGCGGGGACCACAGTCATGGTTCTCAACGGTGCGGCCAGCCGCGACCCGCGCCGCTTCGAGTGCCCCGCCGAGTTCCGGGTCGATCGGCCCAACGCCCGCGAGCACTTGGCCTTCGGTCGTGGCATCCATTCATGCCCTGGGGGCCCGCTCGCCCGGGCCGAGACCAGGGTAAGTATTGAGCGCCTGTTCGACCGCACCAACGACATCCGGATCTCCGAGCGGTTTCACGGCCCGGCGGGTGATCGTCACTACGACTACTTCCCCACCTACGTCCTCCGCGGCCTGACGCAGCTGCATCTCGAATTCACGCCGGTCAGCTGACGTCAGCGGCTAGAGCCTGTTTCAAAGTTGGTCAGCGGAGCCATTCGTCGATCGCGGTGATGGTGACTGTTGCTTCGTAATGGACGGCTAGCCTGTCATAGCGGGTGGCCACGGCGCCGTGATGTTTGAGCCGGTTTTATCGACCGCGTGTCGCTGCTTGTAGGCCTGGTGGTCGAAGCGGGGGCGGCCGGCCGCCTTTCGAGCCGCGGGCACGGCGCTGGGCGGCTGGTCGGCCTTCTCCGGGATCGTGCACCCGATGCCCCGCCGGCGTAGCCAGGCGCGGTTCGCCTTCGAGCTGTATGCCTTGTCGGCCAGGACATGGTCGGTCCGGGTCCGGGGCCGGCCGGCGCCGCGCGGGGAAATGAATCCGGTCAAGCACGGTGCTAGTGAGGGATTTACATGCGCTTACGCACGTCACGGGCACCTTTAGAGGTGGCGGTCGCAATCCTCGTCGTCGTCGCGGCGACCGGCTGCTCCTCGTCGAGTGCCGGGAATGGAGCGGCCGCCGCCTGCGACTCGCCCGGGGTCACACCGGGCCAGGTGACGCTCGGGTTCGTCTATCCCGGCTCGGGGGCGTCCAATTCGGCGCTGTCCTCGGCACGAGCCGGGATAGACGCCAGGATCGGCCTCGCGAACGACGAAGGCGGTGTGCATGGCCGACGGATCGCCTACGAGTGGCGAGACGACGAGGGCTCCGGGACCAATGCCGTGAAGCTTAAGTCGATCTTGGATGGCTGATCTTCCGCTGTTGCTGGCCGGCGGGTTGGTACGGCGTGGCGGCGTGGCATCTGTGCTG
>NZ_MBLO01000262.1 GCF_001854805.1 Pseudofrankia coriaricola | reverse complement strand
GCCGCAATGGAGAGCCGGCTTGGAGGCCGGCTGGACAGCTCTCGCGGGACGGCCCGTCTGAGCTGCGGGAATACAAAGCCGTGCGAGCGGTGCCCGGTGACGGACGTCCGGGGCGCGCTGTGAAGGTGTCAAGGTACGGCCTCCAGGCACCCTGACCTGGGCACGAGCGCTCACGCATCCTCGCGAGTGATCACAGCGCTCGCAGGCGGTGACCCCTGCGCCGCAAGGCCGGACACCCAGACAACGACCGTAGCCGACCGACCTGGCATGGGGAGATCCGGGCGCGGCTACCAGGCCTCGCCCCGGGCACTGGGTCCGGTGCGGCCGCGAGCCGGCAGGTAATCCGATAGCCCAAGACAGCACGATGCGACAGAATGAAATAACACAGTGCGCCATAGAGGATCGGATCATCTTCCGTCCCTTCGTGGTGCTGGTGCTGGAACTGGCATGGTCGACAGGGGGACGACGATGGATGAACGGTCAAACGGCGGCATCGCGGGCGGCGAGGTGATCGCGGAATCGACGAGCGGCTCGCAGGACGGCGAGGCTTCGGCCACGACGGCGCCAGTGGCGGCTGCGACCAGTTCGTCGTCAGAGGAGTCGGGGCCTGCTGGCCTGGAGCCGGCGAGTGGCGATGTGCTGATGGTGACGTCCGCTGGGCCAGCGGACGTCCCGGATCTGGTGCCGGCGCGGATGGTGAACGAGTTCACATACTGTCCGCGATTGTTCTACCTGGAGTGGGTTCAGTCGAGGTTCGTCGACAACGCGGACACGGTCGAGGGCCGCTACGCGCACCGGTGGGTGGACAAGCGGGCTGGGGCCGCGCCGCTACCGGAGGACGATGGTGAGCTCAGGCTGGCTCGGTCCGTCAGCCTGTCGTCGACGACGCTGGGGCTTTCGGCGGTGGTCGACATCATTGAGGGGAACCCCGACGAGGACGGCGCGCTCACCGTCGTCCCGGTGGAACGGAAGCGGGGCCGGGCGCCGGACAATGCGCAGCGCTCCTGGGAGCCCGAGCGGGTCCAGCTGTGCGTGCAGGGCCTGCTTCTGCGTGAGGCTGGGTACCGGTGCGAGGAAGGTGTGCTGGCGTTCGCCGAGACGAAGGAGCGGGTGCCGGTCGTCTTCGACGACGCGTTGGTCGACCGGACGCTGTCGGTCGCGTGTGAACTGCGTGAGGTCGCCGCTGCCGCACAGACACCGCTGCCTCTGGTCGACTCGCCGAAGTGTCCGCGCTGCTCCCTGGTCGGGATCTGCCTACCCGACGAGGTCAACCTGCTCGCGGCGCGCGCAGATGCCAAGCCGAGGCGGCTCGTTCCGCGTGATCGGGAGACGCGGCCGGTCTACGTGACGGAGCAGGGTGCGGTGGTGGGCCGGGACGGGGGGCGGTTGGAGATCCGGCGCAAGGGTGATCCGCTGACGTCAGCGCGGCTGATCGACGTCTCCCAGCTGTGCGTGTACGGGAATGTCCAGGTGAGCACTCCGCTACTTCGCGAACTGTTCGCCCGGGAGGTGCCGACCTGCTGGTTCACGTACGGTGGCTGGTTCTCCGGCATTGCGAACGGCCTGCCTGGGAAGAACGTCGACCTCCGGATGCGTCAGCTCGCGGCGGCAGGACGCGGGAATGTCGACATCGCCCGAACCATGATCGAGGGGAAGATCCGCAACAGCCGCGTCCTGCTGCGCAGGAATACCCGAGTCGAGGTATCGGCGACGCTCGAGCGGCTCGCTGACGGCGCCCAGAAGGCCGCCGGCGCCCAGTCGGCGGGCACGCTGCTCGGCATCGAGGGTGCCGCGGCACGTTCCTACTTCCAAGCGTTCGGGGGGATGCTACGACCGGAGCACCGCCTCCCGGGCGCCGCGTTCAGCTGGGAGGGGCGCAACCGCCGCCCGCCGCGGGACGCGCTGAACTGCCTCCTCTCATATGCGTACTCCCTACTGACAAAAGACCTGACGGCCGTCTGTCTGGCGGTCGGCTTCGATCCGTATGTCGGCCTGTTCCACCGTCCCCGGTTCGGGCGACCGGCGCTCGCGCTCGACCTTGCCGAGGAATTCCGTCCGCTCGTGGCCGACTCACTCGTCCTCAACCTGGTCAACAACGGCGAGGTCAGTGAACGCGACTTCGTCATCCGGGCAGGAGGCGTTGCACTGACCGCGGCCGGCCGCAAGGCGGTCATCGCCGGATACGAGCGGCGTCTTGACATCGAGGTCACCCACCCGGTCTTCGGCTACCGCATCTCCTACCGGCGGGTGCTGGAGGTTCAGGCTCGGCTTCTCGCGGCCCACCTGCTCGGCGAGATCCCGTCCTACACCGCGTTCACCACCCGATAGCCGGTCGACATGGCACGCCGCCGCTACCTCGTGGCCTACGATATCCGTGACCCGAAACGCCTGCGCGAGGTCTTTCGGATCATGAAGAGCTATGGCGAGCACGTCCAGTATTCCGTGTTCCTCTGCGACCTCGACGGCGCCGAGAAGCCTCTTCTCCTCGGAGACCTCGGCAGGGTCATCAAGCACACCGAGGACAGCGTCGCCCTCGTCGACCTAGGTGAGGCGGTCGGCCGAGGAGCGCTGTGCTTCGAGTTCCTCGGCGTGCACCGCCCATTGCCGACTCATGGGGGCTCCGTCATCGTGTGAGCTGCCCTGTCCCGTATCTGTCCCTGTCAGGCGCCGATGGGAAGCGGAGCAAGTACGCCCGCGCTTTTGCGGCCTTCGATGAGCTGCCGTTCGGCTCCGGCGATGTCGAAGACGCCGAGCGGCTCGAGGGGGCGGCGGGCGACCGTGGGGCCGGAACGCTCCCTGTGCGGGGTGGGCCGTGCAGGTCGTAGGAGTGGGTGTTCGAGCAGGTCGCGGATCGCGAAGCGGTCCAGCGGCGTGTGCCACAACGGCCAGGTCATGATCGATCGCCTGTCGTAGCGGTGCCAGAGCGTGGCCTGGACGTTGGTGCCGTCGCCGGTGAGGCGCAGGAGCGCGAGGGCCTGGGTGGCGAGCCAGGTCGCGCCTGGCACACCAGCCTCGGTGGACTTGCCGCTGGGGTGGTGTGCGGCGTCCCTGATCACCCGATGGTCGAGGTACTCGCCGGAGAAGCCGTCGACGCGGCGCCATCCAGTCAGTGCTTCGGCGATGCATCTGGGGTCCATGCGGACCAGTTCCAGGGATTTAGCGAAGAACGTCCGGGTGGTCTGCCGGCCGCTGGGTGCCATGTAGGGGGTGAGCGCGGCCCGCCCGGCGCGGTCGACCGCGAGGTCGGTGACGAGCGCTCGAAGCCAGGCGCTGGCCGCGGGGTCGCCGAGCTGGTCGACCTGCTGGCGGAGCTCCTGGAACCTTTGTCGGGGGATCCGCATGGGGTCGCCGTCGCCGGCTCCTTCGTCGACGGCCGCGCCGTCACCCGGCCGTCGACGAAGCGGGAAGTCGGGGTGGATGCCGATGATGGCCGCCTCCGGGTCAGCCGCGGTCACCTTGGAGGCCAAGGTCTCGACGATCGCGTCGACTGTGGGCAGCGGGCTGCTCAGTACCGTTGCTCTCGTCTCCGTCGAGAACGACAGTCGGATCGGCTCGACCGATGTGTCTCCGGCCTCGTCCAGGAGGTGTAGGAGGCCAAGGGCTGCCAGGAATCCGAGCGGGTCCCGGCCATCGAGTGCCGGTATCTCGACGGCGGTTATGGCCGGGCTCATGTGTCCTCCCCTTCGTCGTATTCGGAGCACCAGATGTCGGCCAGCCGCACGATCGTCTCCAACAGCGCGAGCCCCCAGCGGCCGTAGCGGGCGTTCAGTGCGGCGAACCGCCGCGAGGACTCGGGATCGACGGTCACTTCGGTGGTGAGCTGTTCGACGCGACCGTCGAGTGCGATCTGGATATGTTGCGGCGCCGGGTCCAGGACGGGCTGGTAGACCGCCCGACCTCGGCCGTGGTGCGTGGCGACGAGGTGAATGACCAGGTCGTGGTCGACACCGGTTTCGGCGTAGCGGCTGGCGGTGGCTACTGTCAGCGCGGCGATCCGGGCGGAGAGCGCCTCGTGGCGCATGTCGTGCGGGTATTCAGACCGTAGCCGCGCGCGGCGGAACGCCTCCCGGTTCGCCGGGTCCATCCCCGACTTCGCAAGTGGCTCCTCGGGCGGTCGGCGGCGGTGCGCGTGCAGCGGGCGGTCCCGCAGCATCGCCTGGAACCGGGGGTCACGCTTTCCCTCATCGTGGAGTTTGGCGGCAATCTGGACGGCGGTGACCAGGGGCGCCGGCAGTCCGAGGTTGACAGCGAACTCGCGAGCGCGCTCGGCCGCTGCCTGCTGGTGGGCACGCAGGCTGATCACCCGCCGCCGCCTCGCAAGGGTATCGCCGGCGCGCGTATAGGGCTCGCCTGCGACAACCGACGATCCGAACGGGCCATCGTCGCCGAGTTGCCCACCGCCGCGGCAGGCGAGCACGACCAGCCGTTCCGATCCCACCGGCCAGCCACCACTGCCGTCGCGGTGGTCGCGATCCGACTGCGAGGCGGACGCACCGGCCCCTACGGGGACGACGACCGACGCGGTGTGGTCTCGGGCGAGTAGCCGCAGGTTGCCCTCCAGCGGGCCATCGGGCCGCCCCGACGCGGCCCGTCGTGCCTCGGCGGCTTGGAGGATCCCGCTGAGCTGGGGCCGGTAGGTTCCGGGGGCTGGCGTGCCGTCGGCGCCGTCCGCCTCGGCCGTCGCCACGAGCTCGGCAAGTCCGATGCGCGCCGGCCCCTCGTCGGAGCGGGCCGTGGAGATCAGCTCTGGTTCCCGCCGTCGTGCCAGCTCGATCAGTTCCGGGCGCAGTCTGACGAGTGGGCGCCTGCGGCGGCTGGCCAGGTCCGCGACGTCGTCGACGGGTTCGACGCCTTCGGGGTCCCAGCCGAACTCGTCACAGCCGCCCCAGTCTTCGGAGAGCACGAGCACGTCTCCTGGCTGGAGCGGTGCGGACCGGAGCGCGGCGGTGGGGATCGCCTTCGCCGTCCCGTCGCGCCAGCGCACCGCGAGCCGGCCGGCGCGGGCAGTCGCCTCGGCGGGCGCCGGGTCACGCTCGTCGTCGCCGTCCTCGACGGTGTCGCCCTCGATGTCGGAAACCGTGGCGGCCTCGGGCCGCCGCCCGGCGAGCCAGCGGCGCGCGGCCGCGAGCGGCACGTCGAGCATTTCGTCCTGCGTCGGCGGGACGGCTGCTAGGACCGCGGCGATGTCGGCCTGGTCGTCGGGAAGCCCTGCTCTCCATAGCAGGGACACCTCGGGTTGCCCCTTCGCGAGGCCGTGCAGGAAGGGCGCGACCGGGGTGTCCGTGTTCCAGATCGGTGAGGTGTGGCTCCAGGCGTCGAGTAGTTCGTCGTCGAGGGCAGGGACGTACCCGGGCCGCGGTTGGAGGCCGGCTCGCTCGGTCTCGCTCAGGCCGTCGAGGAGCCTGCGCAGCGCTGCGGGCGAGGCCGGTAGCCCCTGGCCCAGCGCGCCCAGATCCGGGCGCGCGCCAGCTCGTGGGCTGAGCGTCTCTGCCGCCAGAGAGCTCAGACATTGCCAGGTGGCCTCGCGGGCCGGGCCGTAGACCGGATCGTTCTCACCGACGGTGGGGTCGTGGACGACGATCGCCATGGAGGTAGGGAGGTCCGCGACGCGGTTGACCCGGCCGAGGCGCTGCACGAGCGCCGGCATCGCGGCGGATTCGGTCACGAGCGCGTCCAGGTCGATGTTGGCGCCGACCTCGACCGTCTGGGTCGCGACGAGAATCAGCCGGCGCCCGGCGGCCCGTTCACGGCCAACCTTGAGCCGGCCGTACCAGTCCCGCAGCAGCCGGTCACGGTCGATGGGCCGGATCCGTCCGGTCAGCAGAATCAGATCGAGGCCGTCGTCGGGGGTGACGTCCGCTTGGAGCGCGCGCAGGACGGCACGGGCGCGGCCGACGGTGTTGCAGACCACGCCGACGGTGGCGGACTCGGGCCGGCTAGCCAGCGCCCGCGCCCAGGCAGCAAGGACTTTGGGGATCTCAGTGTGGGCGTTCTTACTGGTTACCGCGGGGCGGAGCAGATGCAGCCGTCTGCCGGCGTTCAGCCGCTTTCCGGCAACCGGATGGTCCTCGTCTGCCTGGCTGATCCGGTGAGGCGCCGACGAGCTGCCTTCCGCCGGCACCGTCGCGGACATGGTGACGACGACCGGTGGCCGGCTGGTCAGGCCCGTTTCGCTGTCGGACTCGCACCTGGTGATGGACCTGGCCGTGGTGACGAACGCGTCCGCGAGGTGTGCTTCATCGACGACGATGAGGCTGTCGGAGCCTACGAGCGCCGCGTCGATGGGGCGGAGCCGTTCACCGACCCCATAGCCGCGGAAGAGCAGCCTGCTACCGACCTGGTCGACGGTGCCGACGATGACGCCGTAGCTGTCCGGGCGGTCGAGCCAGCGCCAGGACCAGGTCACCCCGCCGCGCATCCGCGTGATGGTCAGCGGGTCCACCGGCTCGCCGTCGGGCGCGCGTGTGATGACCGACAGGCTCTTGGAGACAGCCAGGCTTACCGGCCCCGCCGGAGCGCCGGGCCGGAGTCCGGCCACGAGCGCCTGGGCGTGCAGGTAGGCCTCGTCGACGACCAGCCGTCGGTCCACCACGAAGAACAGGCGCCGCCGGCCGATCTCTGGCGCGGCCGCCGCGACGAACACGGCGGCGTCGATCACGCTGGTCTTCCCGAGCCCGGTCGGGATGTCGAGGATCTCGGGCCAGGCGCCCTCCCGCAGCACCCGGTCCACCAACGCCTGCTGCCAGGGAAACGGCTCGCGGCCGTGCACCTCGGCGACGAACGCCGCGAAGTCAGCGGCGCAAAGCCCGGCTCGGATGATCTCGGTCATGCGGTCCGCTCCCGCTGTAGCTCGGGGACGAACAGGCCAAGGCCGAGATAGCGCATCGAGCCGGCGAGAACCGGCCCTACGACCGGTTCGGCGAACCTGATGCGGACGTGGGTCATCGGGCGGATCGGCCGGTTGTCGGGCAGCGCCGCCCGGGGCACGCGGTGGAGCGCGCCTGCGAGCATCGGTGCCGGCGAAATCTCCACGGCGCGTGGCGCAGGGAACCCCGCGATCACCAGCGACCGTGCCACCTCTTCGAGAAACTGCGTGTCATCGCCCCGCCGGCTCAGGAACCGGTCAACCATGAGCGGTGTCGCGGTCACCCAGTCGCGGGAGCCTCCCCGCCGCGCCGCGGTCCACCGCTCGGTGCTCAGGCCCCACGGCGTCGAGCGGAACGGATCGTGGTCAAGGCGTAGCTCGCTGGCGCGCTGGACGGTCAGCGTCTCCAACGGGTCCTCGATCACCGCATCCCACAGCCGGGCGTAAGCCGCGTCCGGCAGATCAGGCGGAACGGCCAGCCCGACGCCGAGAAGCTGACCGCTCGCGTTGGGATGCCCGACGTCGAGCAACCCGAGGAAGGCCACATGGTTGCGGCCCTTCGCGCCGTGCCCGGAGATCTCGGGCGGAACGTCGGTCGCGATCCGACTCAGGACGGCCTCACGCAGACGGCTGGTCACCGTCAGAAGCCAGCCGACGGGAAGCCGGGACGTGCCCGGTACTTGGCCGAACACCAGGAGTTCCCATCCAACGGGACCACCATCGAGCGCGCCGCCCGGCTCCCCCTCGAGTTCACCGTCTCCCGCTTCGGCGGGGGTGCTGTCCAAGGGTGCATAGCTAAGCGTCGCGGCTGACACCTCCCAGGACCGCTGCCCGTCGGCATACGCGGCCCGCAGCCGGTCGGCATAGCCGGGAACCGGAACCCGCACATCGACCTGCGACCGACGGGAGTCGCCCGGAGCGAAACGTGTCCACGTCGCGCGGGGGCTTCCCGGCTTGGTGCCCACCGTCAGCGTCGCGGGGGAAGTGGCCCGACCGACGTAGGGCGTCCGACGCGCCAGGCGCACCAACGCGCTGAGGGTGTCGGCGTCTGGCTCGGCGTCCGGCCAGACCACCGCGAAGTCCGGGTTCTCCGGCAGCGCCGCCGCGCGCACACGCAGCCCGTTTGTCCTTCCTGGCCAGGTCTGGCTACCGCCCTTGGCCTCGGTGCTGTTCGTCGGAACGTAGCCACGCCGTGTCTGCCGCCGCGCGCGCGAAGACGCCCAGATCTCGGGCATCCCCGCGCGCTCCAGCCATCGCAGCGCGGCCCACTCGGCGTCCGCGTCGCCGTCAGCCGTACCGGACTCGCCGTCGCTCGTCACCGAGGCGACGAGCGCGCAGAACAGCCGGGCCGGATGCGGTGGCCACTCTGCCTCGGAAGGACGCAGCCCGGCGGCCTCGTACCGCCCATCTCGCAGCCGTACCAGGATCGACAGGGCCATGTCAGCTCGCGTCGCCGTCGCTGCCGGCGCCCTTGGCCACGGCGTATTCGATCGCGTTCGCCAACCCCGGTATCGGAGTGATCGAGACGGCGTCCTTCTCCATGACGATCCCGGCAGACGCGGCCCGATCACGCAGCTCGCGAAACGCGGCGATCGCCTCGGCGGCGGTCACGGCCACCGGTTCCAGCTCGCCACCGCGGTCAAACCCGATCGACTCGTCCGTCCGAACCAGATCGCAGCCGGAGCGCAGCCAGATCGACGGACGGCCGAACGCAAGCCGGTCACCGGCGAGGGCGAGCGCCGCGAGCGCCGCGCGGGCAAGCTGCGTCGCCTCCCGCGACGCGTCCCCGAACCGCAGACGCTCCAGCCCGGCGAACGAGATCCACGCGGACCGCCGCGCCTCGCTGATCGTCACGCCGCCCGGCGGCAGCTTGTCGACCTTGTCAACGATGTTGCCGTGACCGATTTCGCTGGGCTTCTGGCCCGACTTCTTTTTGCCATCGCCACCGGGGACCACGAAGGCCCAGTCGCCCTCGGCCTTGGCCGTATCGTCGATCGCGCCGACAAGGTTCAGCGGATCGCTGCGCGTGGCCCGCCGAATCCCCTCCTTGGGGTCGAGCCCAACGATCGACGACGAGTAGAGGCGCGCAAACTTCGGCCATCGCCCCGTGCGGTGGGAGTCCCAGGCGCCGAAGATCAGCGAGCCTGGGTCCAGCTGGTACAGCGGGCGCACGTCGATCGCGGACACCCCTCGCAGCCGCTGTCCGACGGGCGACTTGTCGAACCGCACCCCGTTGACCAGCGAATCGCGCAGGTAGGCGTCCGCGTACCGGTGCGGAAACTCCAACGAGGTCAGCCGGATCTCCCCACGGCTGGTCTTGGCCGTCAGCTCGAACAGCGGCAGCTCGATCCGGCCTCCGTCCCGCGCCGCCAGCAGCGCCTCCTCGATCCGGTTGGCCTCAGAGGGCACCTGGTCCAGCACGACGACCTCCGACACCGCACCGTCGACGTGCCGCGGCTCGAAGATGTAAGGGCCGCCCGGAAAGGTCGGCGGCGACACCTTCCCATCACCCGCGGCCCGATAGGTGCCGGTGATCGCGATACCCGCCACGTCACGCTCGTCACCAACAGCAGCGACCAGCCGCTCGACGAGTCCCCCGCTCATACACACTCCCTCGGATCAGTCACGGTCCGCGTGGCGATCACCACCCAGACGACCGGGACCGTACCGCCCGGGTCCGACAAACCACGCGGCATGTCCGGCCGATCGGCCTGCACTGCCGCACCCGTCCATCGCGCGCGCCCTCCACCGCCCTCGACCGGACAGGTCCGCAGTCCAACGCGGCGCCTCCGGGCACCGGGCGTGTTCTCGATGCGCGAGTATGGTGTCAAACAAGATCATCGCAGGACATCCCCGAAGACATCGCGCAGACCCGCGCCGGTTATTCGGGCATCGCTCGGCGTTGAGAATTTTCATTCAGCGCTTGCGAATACGCCGTCGGCCGAGATATTAGTCGCGATGACATGTGCGATGTCGGTGGCGATGCCCCGCGCGATGTCATCGGCGCCGACTATGCCCGGTCATGCGCACACTCCATGCCCCAGGGACACCCGCTACCGGTGCCCGGACCCCCATCGAGTTGGCTGGTCAGGCGTCCGCATCACCCGCCGCCTTGGGCTCGGTAGCTTGAGTAGCGCCCGCACGGAGATGACGGGAGGTCGTCGCCGGTGCGGGTCATGACCCGGGATCAGTCGAACAAGGCCCGGCTTGGGCCGAAGGCCGAGAAAAGGCATCGGCGAGGGCGCACGAACGTGAACATCCAAGATCGCGCGGCGAGACGAAGAAGCCAGGGGCGATCTTGCTGGCAACAACAAAGAGGTCCAGGGAGCGCATACGATTCCTCTGACTGCCTCTGCGGCGACGAACGCGTCGCTCACATGTACGCGACCCGCGGTTCCAGCGTCTCTGAGCCGGTCGACCGCCCATATCCCCGTTCTCTGCCAGCGACTGTCCCCACTCAGGAAGACAGCGGGAGCGTTCTCATGGAGATCCAGACCGAAAAGCGTTGCGGCTGCCGCGATCCCGAGACCGGGAAGCAGTTCGGCAAGCAGTGCCCGAAGCTCAGGAGCAGGAAGCCGCACGGCAAGTGGTCCTGGCGGCTCGAAGTGCCCGAGGAACTCGTCCCCCTCGTCGGCAGGACGCAGTTGCGAGGCTCGGGCTTCGCCACGAAGGACGCCGCCGAGAAGGATGCCGGAGACCAACTCGCGAGGGTCCGCGCCGGCCAGCAGCACGTCGGCACGCTGACCGTGGGCGAGTACCTCGATCAGTGGTTGGAGTCGAAGCGCAGGCTTCGCCCCACCGCCCGCAGCGGGTACGAGATCCACATCCGGGTGCATCTGAAGCCGTGGCTCGGCAAGGTGCCGTTGTCGGGCCTGCGTGCGGACCACGTCGACAAGGCCTTCCGCTGGATCGAGGCGGCCGGCGCCAGCAAACCGCGTCCGACCGGCCCAGCGACGATCGAACGCATCCGGGGCACCCTGCGCAACGCCCTGAACGACGCCGTGGACCGACGACTGATCCCGTTCAACCCGGTGGCTGGCGTCGAGCTGCCCGAATACAACCGGGCCGAGGTAGAGCCCTGGGAGGCGCACGAGGTAGGCGCGTTCCTGGACGAGGCGTCCACGGACCGGCTCGCCGCGATGTGGGAGCTGATCGCGCTACACGGTGTGCGTCGTGGCGAGGCCTGCGGCGCCGCCTGGCCCGGTCTCGACGCCGAGCACTCGGTCTTGACCATCACTCAGCAGATCACCGAGTCTGGCGCCAAGTGCGGCGTGTGGCCGCCGAAGACCAGGTCAGGCAAGCGAAAAGTCGACCTTGACCCGACGACGTTGGGCTCGCTGCTGGCACACCGGTTGGCCCAGGACGCCGAGCGGGAGAAGCTCAGCGAGTCGTGGGACAACGGAACATTGCCCGACCAGCACGGCAAGCCGGTCAAGCTGTCGAGGCTGATGTTCACTCGACCGGACGGTCGGCATCTGGCTCCGAGGTACGTCTCCCAGCGCATGCAGACGATCGCGCATCGGGCGGGCCTGCTTGCCGCGGTCCGGTTCACCGCGCCGACCATGGCTGATCACCTCGTCGTCGGAGCGCTCCAGCGCGACCGTGACCCGATCGGCGAGTGGACGCTCTATGTCAACCGTGAACCCGCCGGCACGGTGACCGTGACCGCCGTGACCCGGCTACGCGGCAACCGGTCGCGCCTCGACCTGGCCGCACCGCTCGCTGCCGACGTCCCCGCCGAGGCCGAACTCGGCCGCGGCCTGCTCTCGCCCCGACGCCTGCACGATCTTCGCCACGCCTCAGCATCGATCCAGCTCCAGGAGGGCATCGACTTGGCGCTCGTCTCCAAGCGCCTCGGCCACTCCTCGCCCGCCATCACCGGAGCGCTCTACGCCCACCTGCTGCGCCCCGCCGGCCGGCGCGCCGCCCTCGCCGCCGCGATCGCCGTCCCGCGTTCGACGCGAACGCACAGCCACGCCCACCTGACGCCCACAATGATCTTCGAGGCGCCGGGCCGGCCCCACCGGAACGCAAACATGCAGGTCAGGAGCGGAGGGCGTGGGATTCGAACCCACGATGAGGTTGCCCCCATAGCGGTTTTCAAGCCACCCAAACCGGATGCCGCACCCTGTCGCCAAGATCCGCCTTGGGCCGGAAAATTCAATGAGCGCAGAGGTTTTCGCGGGCCGTCGTGCCGCTCGGTGCTGTCTTGATTCGGCCCGTGCCAGGGCTTCCGCGACCACATACCGACCACAATGATCTTGTTCTGGGTGGCTGGTTGAGCCGCAGGTCTGATTGTCTCGGCCGCGGGTCTACGGGTGTAGCTGACTACGTACGGTGAGAAGTCGGTGCTCGGTACTGACCAAGTCCCAGGCAGCCTGCTGCAGGACGACGCCGGGTTAGAGGAGTATCGACCGGCGCTTAAGCCGTCGGTCAGCCGCGTGCGGTGACCGGACGCGCCGTAGCCGGCGCTCGTCTGATCGACACCCCGGACCAGACATGGGCGGTGATCGTACGCGGCTGGTTGAGGGCGTCAAAGGTGTAGGTGCTGATGTGCCCGTTCGGTCGGTCCGGGCAGGGTTCCTGGCTCCTGAGGTGGGTGTCGTCGACGATGGGCTGCCAGTGAGACGATGTCTCTCTTGGTCGCCGGTACTTGTCAAATGGTGACAATCATGGGGTGGAGGTGACTGCCGGTGCGCGGCCTGTCGGCGGAACAGGTTCGCGCGTTCGCGGAGGCGTTCCCGAACGCGGCGACAGCGACGCCGGTTCTCACGGCCGCGGGCCTGCCCGCGAGCCGGCACCCGACGTGGGCCGTCCAGGACGCCATGGCATTCTGGTTCGCCGTGTCCGCGCTGGTGGAGAACGGAGCGCTACCTACGGGCCGAGCGGCGCTGCTCGCCGAGGCGCGGCGCTGGTTCCCGCACAACCCTTCCTTTGATGCCGACCCCGCGGATCCGGGAACTGCCGACGGCGGCGAGGCTGTCGCGACGACGCCCGAGCAGGCAACGCCCCAGCAGAAGGCGGTGCTGACGGTGGTGGCCCCGCCCGGCCCAGAGGTGCCGAGGGAACGGGCCCCAGCGCAACCAGCTCCGCCGGCGGAACCTGCTGCACCGGGGCATGCCGACGGGCTGCGCGAACCGGAAGCGGCAGGCCGGCAGGCGGGGCGGACGACAGACGCCACGGCAGCGCCGACGGATACGGACTGGCCGGCAGAGGACGGGTCGACGGCCCAACGGGGCCGGGCGGGCCGGCTGACCCGGCGCCGCGTTCTCCTCCTTGCGCTGCCCATCGCGGCGGGAGCGACCGGCGGCGGCATCGCCCTGGCCAGGCGAAGTGACTCCGAGCCGGGCGACGCGCCGGCCGTCGCAGTCTGGAGGGAGCCGGTGCACGGCGCCCGCACGCTGGGCAAGCCGTTGCCTGGGCACTCGGGGCGGGTATCCTCGGTCGCGTTCTCCCCGGACGGCGTGACGCTCGCCAGCGGCGGAGCTGACAAGACAGTGCGGCTGTGGGACATGCGCAGCCCCGCATCCGCCGCCGCGCTGGGCCGGCCGCTGGCCGAACACAGCGGCGCGGTGACCTCGGTCGCGTTCGCCGCGCACCGGCGGCTCCTGGCCACCGGCGGGCAGGACGGAGCGGCCCTGCTGTGGGATGTCTCGGACCCGGCCGTGCCGCAGCTGCTCGGAGACCCGGACCAGCGCATCGTCGACCCGGCCAACCCTCTGTCGGCGGCGGTGTTCTCCCCAGATGGCTCGATCCTGGCCACCGCCGGGAACGACACCTCCATACGACTATGGGACGTCACCCGGCCCAAGACGCCCCGTCCGCTCGGCCAGCCGATGACCGGACACGAGAACGTCGTGCACGCGCTGGCGTTCTCTCCCGAGGGTAAGGTCCTGGCCAGCGCCAGCGACGACCACACCGTACGGCTGTGGGACCTCGGCGACCGTAACAATCCGCGGCCCTTCGCCTCCAAGCCCCTCGCGCACGACGACGCCGTCTGGGCGGTGGCCTTCTCCCCACGGGGGCACGTCCTGGCCAGCGGAGGCGACGACCGCACACTGCGACGGTGGGACCTGACCGACCCGACCGCCCCCCAGCCCCTCGGCGACCCGCTGCCCGGCCACACGACCAACCGGGTGTCGGCGCTGGCGTTCTCCCCCGCAGGCACGACCCTCGCTGAAGGCGGCAACGACCACCTCGTCCGCCTGTGGGACGTTTCCAACGCGGCGACTCCCCGCCCACTCGGCCAGCCGTTGCCGGCGCACCGCGACTCGGTGTGGGCGGTGGCGTTCTCCCCCGACGGCCGCATTCTCGCCACCGCCGGAGGCGACTCAGTCATCCAGCTCTGGTCCCTGCTCTGAACCACCCGTACCGCACAGGCAACAGCGACGACGGCCGTCAACGGACGTCATAGGCGGCGATGCGGGTGACCCCACCGGGCTACGACCGCGCCCATACCGTGCCAAGACTCGGTTCGAGGGCTTGACCTGCGGATTCGCTGTTCGATCACGCGGCGCGGCGGCACTGGTGATCACGCCGCCTACTACCTTGAGGCGCCGGATTGATCCGCTGGACGCCATACTTCCACCGTCATGTGCCTGGCGGTTTGAATGGGCGAGCGCCACCGCGGCCATGGGCTCGCGCCGACGCGACCCAGCGGCGTCGGGGCTGTAGCGGGTGAAGATCGAACCCATGACCGGAGGGTTATGAGTCTTCTTCCCTGACCCGCTGAGCTATTGTCGTCGGCTGACATAGGCTGCCGTTCATGGTCGTTTTGTGCTGCGGCGTTTGGCATTCGGGCGCGAGGCCTGACTGGCGTGGTCGTTGATCGTGCTGGTTGGTGACGGCTCGTGCCGTTGGCTGTGCCGCTGTTCGTCACCGGTTTGGCACCGGTCGACCGCCGCGGCTGCCCCCATGGCGGTCACAGTCTGTCACATTTGAACGGTCGAAATCGCCGCGCGCGTTTCCTGCCTGCGTGTGGATGGCGTTTGGTTGGCGTCTCGGTGCTGGTCAGGTTGGTTTTATGCGTTGTGTGGCGGTGTGTTGGATGTCGTTGTTCTCGATGGGGTCGTCGCGTAGTTCGGTTAGCCAGTGGTGGGCGTCGTCAGTGATGAGTGAGGTGTGCTGGGCGGCGAGCTGTCTTACGTCGGGTTCGCAGTCGAGCAGGAAGATCGGCAGGGCGTTCATGGTGCTGTCTGGGTCGAGGAGTAGCAGGCTGCGTAGGTGGCTGGCGCGTTCGTAGGTGTGTGGTGAGGCGAAGGTCAGCGAGCGCAGTCGGCGTATCAGGTGTGCGCGGCTGTTGGTGTGGGTGGTTGGTGGTAGTGGGGCGAGGATGCGGGCGAGGCCTTCGGTGAGCTGGTCGTAGCCGCACCACTGGCCGGTGTGTGTGAGGTGGTCGACTGCGGTGAGCAGCAGGGGGATGTCCTGTTCGTCGCCGTGGTGGGCGAGGAGGTACGCGGCGTCGGGGAAGAGGGGGTGGTCGGGGTCGGTGGCCCAGGTTCTGGCGGGTGGGGCGATGAGGGGGCCGAGCGAGAGCAGGGCGCTGCGCAGGCCCGGGGGTCGGGTGGGCGCGAGCTGTTCGACGACGTCGAGCAGTTCCGGTATGGGATAGGCGCGGCGTCGGATCTGGCGCAGCGCGAATGCGAGGGTGCCGCGGTCGGTGTCGGGCGTCCGTAGAACGGCGATCAGCTCGGCGTCGGATGCCCCGGCCAGGCTGGTCTGGTGGTCTGGGCCTGGAGGACGGGCGGGGCGGGCGGCGTTGAGGACGGCGTCGAGGTGGGGGTCGCGGCCGTGCCAGCGTTGCCACGGCTGGCTGTTGGGGAACAGCTGCGTCGTGTCGTCGGGGTGGATGCGGGCGGCGGCGGTCTCCCAGAGGTCGTCCCACCATTCGACGGGCCACTCGTCGGTGATGGTCTGCAGGGCGTCGATCCAGCGGGCCCCGTCGTGGACGTATCCACGCAGCGCTTCCCGGGCCTGGTCGTTGCCTGCGCGGGCGAGCGCCTCCAGGATTCCGACCGCGAGGTTGAACTGGTTGTGGTCGTCGGCTGGGTCTCGGTGTGGCCAGGGGCGCCAGGGGCCGCAGGCGTGCAGTTGCGTGACCAGGGGAGCCGGGTCGAGGTGCAGGTCGCGCAGTAGCCGGGCGAGGTAGGTGTATCGGTCGTCGACCTGCCAGTCCCAGCGGGTGTCGCGGCTGGTGCATTCGTAGACCAGCCCTGCCTGCTCGCGGTCGCGGCGCAGCTTGATGACCGCGATGCCGTGGCCTCGTTGCAGGGCACCATGCAGGGTGCCGGACGGTGCGTAGTGCCAGTCCTGCGGGTCGTCTTCGACGTCATGGGTCATCGCGGCAATCATGGGGCCGGGCGGGTGCCTGTTCCACGGGTTATCGGGCCCGGTCTGGTGGTTGGTTGGCGTGACGGTAGGCGGGCGGTGTCCGGCCAGGAGATCTGCGGTGGTCCCGCGCGGGTGAGCAACGGGGTCAAGATCGAGATTGGGGGGTCCTGAAGCTCAGGGCGTAGGCGTCCATGTGACTGCCGCGCGAGTTTCTGTCGTAACCCGTCGGCATGATCGGGGCGTGGCTGACGAAGGCGCGGTCGGTGACGCCGTGGACGAGGATGAGCTCTCCCGGATGACATGGGAGGAATTGGAGACGTACTGGCGGGACCACGACGTTCGCCGTGTGCTGCCGGAGTTGCGGGCCCGGGGCGGGTTGGTGGTCGATGCCGTGCCGTGGCGCCAGTATTGCCATGCGTACGGGCGTGCTGATGATGTGCCTGACCTGCTGCACGCGCTGTCCGCGTCCGATCCTGCTGTCGTGTCGCGCAGCCTCAGCGACCTGTGGAACAAGGTCCGCCATCAGGGCAACAGTTCCGCCTCGGCGGCTTTGACGGTGCCGTTCCTGATCCATGTCGCCGCCAACCCGACCACGCACCGGCGTGCAGACCTGCTCCTGCTGGCGGCCGAGGCCGGCCATCGCAACCACTTCGGGCGCGACCTGCGCCAGGACCTGCTCCACGTGGTCTATCCGCCCGAGGAGAAGGGCTTCGTCGAGGCGGGGCTGCCTGTCGAGTGGACGTTGGAGGCGGCGCGTGCGGCGATCACCGCGGACGTTCCACTGCTGATCCCGCTGCTCGACGACGCCGACGTGGCCGTGCGATCAAACGCGGCGTATGCACTGGCCACGGCACTGACGGCGCCACCGGTGGTGTCGCGGGCGCTGCGAGCGCGGCTGGCGGTGGAGGACGACGAGCCGGTGCGGATCAGCGTGGTGCTTGCGCTGGCCCAGCTCGCGGTCGAACGGTCTGCGGCGGCAGGGGCCGTGGCGTGGGCTGAGCAGCTGTGGACGGGCGAGGACAACCCGATCGATCTTCGGTTCGCTGGCGCGTTGGGCTGGCTGTGCGCGACCGCGGCGCCGCCTCCCCAGAGCCTGCTCGACCTGCTCACCACGGCCACCACGGCGGCGATGGAGCAGTGGATGCAGCAGGTCCCGTGGCCGGGCGACATCGCCCGGGAAGGGAGCCTGGCCGCATGGCTCGCCGCGTTTCTGAACAACGCACCGGCCGAGGAACCCGAAAACCCATTCGCGTTCCTCTAGACGACTCCGCCACGTCGAGGCGTGGGTGGTCCAGCGCTACCAACCGGCCGCACGCCCAGGATGCGGAATCAAGGATTGAGCCGGGTGCCCGCCGGTCGTGGACGACGTCACACGCTCAATCCGGCAGCCTACGTTCAGCCTTTGCGCGCAGCACAGTGATGATCATGGCGTTGCCGGCGTCCAGGCTGGAGTTTCGGGGCTTGGGCTGGTTGCTGGGGGTGGTGCTGGGCTGCTGAGGGTGGGCGTCGGTGGGGCAGGGGTGCTGGGGCGGGTGATGCCCGCGATGGTCAGGGTGACCAGGGTCTGGGTGGGACAGCCGGTCGGCGTGTTGGTCAGCGCGACGGTGATGGTGGTGGTCTGGCCGGGGGCGGTGAGGTGGTCGAGGGGTAGGCGGGTGAGCAGGGTGGGGCTGGTTGGTGATGTGGTGGGGATGGTGGTGTCGGTGGTGGTGAGGGTGTGGCCGGTGGTGTCGCGGGCTTCGGCGTGGATGACGGCCGTCGGCCCCGTGCCGGTGCTGTTGGTGGTGGTGTAGCGGGCGGTGATGTCGAGGGTGGTGGTGTTGGTTGTCGCGGCGAGGGTGCTGGTTGTCAGGGTGATCGCCGCGCAGGTTGGGGTCGTCGCGGTCGGTCGGGCAGATGGAGTGGTTGGCCGTGGTGTCAGGTTGATGATCGGGAAGGGTGTCGGTGTCGGGTCGGTGGTGGTGGCGGGTGTGGTCGGGGTCGGCGTGGGGGCGGTGCCTGGTGTGGGGTTGGTGATCGGGGTGGGGGTGGTGTTGGTGTAGCCGGTGGTCCAGGCGAGGACGGCGCGGACGTAGGTGTCGGAGGGGTTGTAGGCGTAGATCGCGGCGTAGAGGTGGGTGGGGTTGGTCAGGTCGCGGTGGTAGGCGCAGAGGTAGGCGGCGGTGGTGAGGGTGGCGTCGTCGATGTTGTTCGGGTTTTTGGTGGTGTCGTGGTTGCCGTCGCGGCTGGTGGTGGTCCAGGTGGTGGGGAGGAACTGCATCGGGCCGATGGCGCGGTCGTAGGTGGTGTCGTGGTCGAGGGTGCCTTTGTCGGTGTCGGGGATGCGGGCGAAGCCGTTGGTGCCGTTGAGGCGGGGGCCGAGGATGGCGGGGGTGATGGTGCCGTCGGTGGTGGTGGTGTGGCCGGTGGCGTGGTTGGTTTCGATCTTGCCGATGCCGGCGAGGAGTTGCCAGCGCAGGTGGCAGCCGGGTTGTTCGGTGGTGAGGGTGGTGGCGGCTTGTTGGTAGGCGGTGAGGACGCGGGCGGGGATCTGGCGCTCGGTGGCGGTGAGGCGGACGAGGCCGGCGGTGATGCCGGGGGACGCGGCGGCGGTGGCGAGGTTGTCCGTGGGGACCTGGCTGGTGGTGCCGTCGCCGCCCGGGGTCGTGAGGCTCGCGGGTAGGGCGCCGGAGCCCAGCAGCGGCAGGACGTAGCCGCTGTTCGCGGTGGGTGGGGTGGCTGAGGCGTCGTGGTTGCCGAGGCCGAGGGGGGTGTCTGCGCCGGACAGCAGCGCGATGAGGAGGGCGGGGATCCCGAGGGCGGGCAGGCCGACGGCGTGCAGCAGGCCGATGGTGCGTGCGCGTGACCTGCGATGGCGGTGTCGGCCGCCAGGCCGTCGGGTTGGCGGGTCGTCGGCAGTCGGCGTCGGCGAGTTGGTGCCCGCGGTGTCGTCGGCGGGGGTGTCGTCGACGCTGGCCGTGGAGGCGGCGCCTGGATTTGCGATGCCGGCTGGGCCTGTGGCGCGGGTGGCGGGCGTTGCGGTGTCGGGGTCGCCGGGACCGCCCGATGGCTCGCGGGCGGATGGCACCTGGGCGGCGGTGCTGTCCGGCGTGGTTGGCGATGCCGGGGTGAGGTCCTGGGTGGTGGGTTCGCGTCGCGCGCGGGGCGCCGGATTTGCGGGAACGGGTGGTGCCGGGATGGCTGGCGTGCCTGTTCTGGAGGAAAGGCGGTCGCGGCGGCTCACCCGTCGGCTCCTTCCGCTTCGTCTCGCGGACCGGCTGGGAATCCATCGTCGACGTGCGCGGGCAGGGTGGAGTGCCCGGCGGACGGGGGTGCCGGTCGCATTGTCAGAGTCGGTATGGGGTGTGGCGGGCCAGGGCACGGGAATGCGCGGCCGGTAAACTTCTGGTTTCGTGGAGAAGGCAGGCCGGATTCGAGAAAAGCTTGTCTCCCGGATCGCCTGGTGGCCGCCGGTCGAGTGGCGTGTGAGGTTGTGGTGGTCGTGGCGCGACGGGTATGGGGGCGGTGAGCCACTATGGCAGACCGTGGGGCGGTCTGACCAGTGGTTGGCGAGAAATCCCGCACTGAGCTGTGGGCGCAGTGGCTCTGTCCGTGTGCAGCCGGCCTATGTAGCTCTCGGTGGCGATGCTCGCTCTCGGTAACGAACCCTGGAAGCGATCAGCGGTCGGACTAGTTCTTCCTGTCGTTGACGGACTATCTCCGTGGGTGGTAGCCGCGCACGTGGTTCCTCTTGGGGGGCGGGGTTCCTGGCCGTCGGCGTTGATCCTCTGCTGGGATGCGTGGGAACCGCTTGTGAGTGAGCTGTGAAGCGTGCGATGCTTCCCGGCGCACCGCCAGCGCGGCTTCGGTCGCGTGGGTGTGACCCTTGTTCTCCCGCTGGTCTCCCTGGATTCATCCCGGGTGCCGGAGGCTGTTCTCGCCGTGCACGGCGCTGTGCCGGATTCCTGCCGCTGTTCCCGCCGTCTCCTAGCTGATCTGTGCTGCCCGCATGCCGCCAGCCACCCGCTGGCGCGGCGTCTGGGCAGGTCACCGGCGCTGTCGCCGGCTTTCACCGCCTGCCAATGGCAGGCGTTGTCGCACCCGGTTCTCCGGTGGCCGGTGCGGCCAGGCCCTCGCGCGCCCGTACTTCGTGGTGCGCATTTCGGCGGGTCTGCCGCGCCTACCTCGCGGTCCTTCAGCGGGGACGCGGTGAACAGGCCGGGTGGGTAAGGCCGTCGGGCTCGCTGCGTGTCCGGGGGCTGTGTTCCGCATGGCTCGTGCCTTTTCCTGCGTACTTGTTCGGAGCTGTGATGACCGGCCGGCACCTTTCCCCGCGTCGCCCTACGTCGTTTGGCCGCCGTATGTGGCGGCGGCATCTGTGGGTGCGCCGGGTGGCGCTGCTGCTGGTGCCGGTGTTGGTCATGACAGCGGTCGCGCTGGTTGTGATCGACCGGGTGACGCAGCCGGGGATGGTGCCGATCTCCGAGCAGAACCCGTTTCGTGACGGGAACGTGAAGCTGCCGGAGTCGACCTCGGGTAGCGCCGCGAATCGGGGCCATGAGGCGCCGACGAGCGTCACGCAGGCGGGGGCGGGGTCGTCACCGAGCGCGGCGGCGGTGCGCGGCCGGGTCGGCGAGGTGCCCGGGGCGGTGCCGGTGACGCCCGAGACGGCGCCGCGCAAGATCGACTATTCGAAGGTGACGCTCACTGCGGACAGACCTGCCGCGGGGACACCGTCCGCGGGTGGCGAGGCGGCCAAGCCGCTGCGGGCTGGCATGTCGATGCCGGCGACGCTCGCTCCTGGGGCGCGGGATCCGGGGAAGGTGCAGCAGGGCCGGGTCGAGGTGCCCGGTGGCCGTACCGAGAACGCGACGGAGTTCAGGAACCCAGACGGCACGCACACGGCCGACGTGTCGATGGGCCGTGAACGTTTCCGGGACGCCAAGGGCGACCTGGTCGACATCGACACCGCGTTGGTCGCCGGCGACAGGGGCCGTTTCCACAGCCGGGCCACGCAGCTGCCGGTGGATATCGCCGGGTCGGCGAACGACGCGCAGCTGGCGCGGGTCGATCTCGGCGGTGGGGTGTCGGCTGGGTTCGCGCTGGAGGGGGCGGCCGCGTCGCGTGCCTCGGTGAAGGGGTTCACGGCCTCGTTCCCGGGGGTGCGCACGTCGTCGGACCTGCAGCTGCATTCCACGGCGTCGGGGCTGGTGGAGGTGATGGTCCTGCACGGCGCGGACGCGCCGACGACGTGGACGTTTCCGCTGGCGCTCAGTGGGCTGACGGCGAGCATGGACAGGTACGGCCAGGTGGTGCTGGCCGACAAGGACGGCAAGCCGCGGGCGTTGATCCCGCACGGGTGGATGCAGGACGCGGGCACGTCGGGTGCGGCTGGTGGTCCGGCGATGTCGACGGGGGTGACCTACAGCCTGGTCGACGGGCCGGACAAGGGCCAGGTCTCGCTGCGGGTCGAGTTGGACAAGGCGTGGTTGTCGGCGCCGGAGCGGGTGTTTCCGGTGCAGGTGGATCCGCCGGTGACGTGGTTGGACCCGGCGGGGGATGACACCTATGTGTCGTCGTTGCACCCGTCGACGCCGTTCAGCTCGGAGTGGACGCTGAAGAACGGCATGTATCTGACGGACGTCAACCGCAGCTACATTCATTTTGACGGGCAGCCGGAGTTGACGGATGCCAATGTGCTGGGTGTCGATGTCTATCTGTACAACTGGTTGTCGGCGCAGTCGTGTGTTCCGAACCCGGTGTCGTTGCGGGAGGTGACGCAGAGCTGGGATGGCACGTCGATGACGTGGCCGGGGGCGGCGGTGGGCCCGGAGGTCGCGCAGAGCTGGTTCGCGTACAGCTACGACACGGCGTGCGGTCCGAACTGGGGGCATTTCAGTGACCCGCGGCTGACCGAGCTGGTGGGGGACTGGGCGGACGGGAGCAAGCAGAACACCGGCCTTGAGGTGGAGACGTCGTCGACGAACAGCGCGGCGTACAAGGAGTTCTACTCGGCGAGCTGTCTGTGTAACCCGGCGGATCCGCCGACGGACCTGCGCCCGCACATGGCCGTGACCTGGTCGCCGTATGGCGCGGACTACGAGTGGCCGTCCGGTTCGCCGCAGTGGTCGACGAACGTGACCGCGAACAGTCCAGGTGAGATTCCGATCCGGGTGACGAACACCGGGCAGTCGACGTGGCCGGCCTATGGCAACTACAAGCTGTCCTACCACGTGTACGACGCGTCGGGCACGACGGAGCTGGTGCACCAGGGTGCGGTGACGGAGCTGCCGACGTCGGTGGCCCGTGGCGAGTCGATCGACCTGGCGGCGGCGGTCGACCCGCTGCCGGCCGGTGACTACGTCATCTACTTCGACATGGAGGACTGGGGGACGGCGTGGTTCTCCAGTCACGGGATCAGTGCGTTCGGGTTCCAGGCCGAGTCGTCCGCGGTCGCCGCGCCGGGGATCGTGGACTCCTCGCCGCTGGATGGGGAGCATGTCCCGACGCTGCGGCCGGAGCTGAGCCTGACCGGGTCGACCGGTGGGCTGTCGTACGAGTTCCAGATCTGTGACGAGCCGGATGCGCAGTCCGGGAACTGCTGGGATTCGGGCGGGTTGACGTCGAGTTCGACGTGGAAGGTGCCGGCGTACGCGCTGGAGTGGGGTGAGGCGTACTACTGGCGTGGCCGGGTGAGTGATGGTTCGGCGGCCTCGGGGTGGACGCCGCCGATAGCGCTGGTGACGGATGTGGCCGCGCCGGTGACGAGTCAGCATTTCGGGACCGACCCGTATGTGCCGTCGGTGGCGTCGGTGACGCCGCTGATCGGGAACTACACGGCGTCGACGACGGACGTGTCGGTCCCCGCCGTGGGTCCGGCGTTGACGCTGACCCGCACGTACAACAGCCGTAACCCATATGTGGGCCTGTTCGGGCAGGGCTGGTCGTCGCAGTGGGACATGAACGTCAAGGCCGACGACACGGGTGAGGGCAACCTGGTCGTGCGCTATCCGGACGGCCGGGAGGGAAGGTTCGGCCGGAACTGGGATGGCAGTTATGTGTCCCAGGACGGCTACTACTCGGTCGTGCGGGCGCCGTCGCCGCGGGTCGCGTCGTTCACGGGGCCGGATTCGAACAGCTCGCTGGGTGACACCGACACGGGTGAGACGTGGACGGTCCTGTCGGGTTCGTGGGGTATCGAGGACAACGCCGCGAAGCTGGTGAGCGCGGGGAGCGGGTCGCGCAGCCTGGCGGTGATGAACGCCGCCTCGGACGGCACGATCCGGTTCACCGTCCCGACCGCGCAGGACCGGGTTGGTATCGCGTTCCGTGCCCAGGACAACAACAACTACTGGTCCCTGTACGTCAAGCCGTCGTCGGGCGCGTTGGTGCTGGCGAAACGGGTCGGTGGCACCGAGACCACGGTCGCCACGTATACGGGTGCCTGCTGTTCTGCGGATGACACCTACGCGATCGGGATGGCCGGGTCGGTGCTGACCGTCTACCGCAACGACCGGGTCGTCGGCAGCGTGACGGACGGTCAGTTCTCGACGGTGACGCAGGCCGGGCTGTACGCGTCGACGACCGGTTCGGGGCGGATCGGGTCGGTCGTGATGGTCGACGACCAGCACCGCGACACGTTCACCAACGCGAACTCGTCGACCGGTCTGGGCTGGACCGACAACGGCGAGAACTGGCAGTCCGGACAGGGCACCGGCGCCGGCACCTGGGGCACCTCGAGTAACGCCGCCTACCTGGCGACAGCGTCCGGCGACCGGAACCTGGTGACGGTGCCCGCCGCCGCCGACGGGACGTTCACGTTCAAGGAGCCGGTCGCGCAGGCCGGTGTGGGCCTGGCGTTCCGCTACGCCGACGCCGAGAACTACTGGCGCCTGGTCGCCCAGCCCGGCGCCGGCGCCTGGCAGCTGGTCAGGCGGGTCGGCGGCACGGAGACCGTCGTCGCGACGTCGGCGGGCGGCACGTGCTGCACCGCCGGCGACACGCTGACGATCACGACGGCCGGGGCGTCGATCGTTGTGGCGCGTAACGGCAGCCAGATCCTGTCCGTGACCGATACCGCGGTGCTACACGGCAGCCGGGTCGGCCCGTTCGCCGAGGCCACCGGCGCTGGCCGGATCGACGACTTCTCCGCGACCGCCGCCACCGTCCTCACGGACAAGACGGGTACCGGTTACACGTTCCGTTCCGATGGCCGGCTCGCGCAGGTCGTCGACGTCGCCGGCCGGTCGCTCACGCTGAACTACGACACGTCGGCGAAGCTGACGTCGGTCGTGAACAACACGACCGGGCGGACGCTGACGCTGACCTGGACCGGCACCCACGTCACCACGGTCGCCACCCCGACGGTGGCGGCCTACTCCGGCCCGCTGAGCTGGACCTACGGGTATTCAGGCGACAAGCTCACGACCGTCACCGGGCCGCAGTCGACCAACCCGACGACGTACGGCTACAACGGGTCGGGCCAGCTGACGCAGACGACCCTGCCCGCCGGCAACGTCGACGCGAAGATCGGCTACAACGGCGATGGCACGGTCGCCTGGCGTGAGGACGGTGAGGGTAACCGGACCGAGTACGCCGTGCTCGCGACGTCGCCGAACCCGATCATCCGGGTCACCGATCCTCGCGGCCATGACGAGGACTGGGAGTACCACGGCGGCCAGCTGATCTCGCACCGTGACGGGTTCGGTGACCGGCGGTTCGTCTACAACGATCGTGGGTTCCTGTCCCAGGTCACCGACGAGAACGGCAACGTCGTCCAGACCGCGACCGACGACCGCGGCAACGTGATTGCCCGTACCACCGCCCGGGCCAACGTCTACGGCACGCTGTGGACGAACACCGAGTACTACGAGTACTACGACGGCCCGCCGGGCGACCCCCGCGACAACAAGATCACCATCTTCCGGGATGCCCGGTCCTCGTCGCCGACGGACGACACCTACGCCACGACGTACGAGTACAACCCCTACGGCGACCTGGTCAGCCAGACCACGCCGGCCACCGGCGACTTCCCGTCCGGGCGGACCGAGACCTGGGCCTACTCCGACGGCACCGAGAACGCCATCGACGGCGGCACGATCCCCCGCGGTCTGCCCGTCTCCTATACCGACGCCCGCGGCAAGGTCACCGCCTACGGCTACAGCTCGAAGGGCGACCTGCGCCACGACCAGGACCCGGCCGGCCTGGTCCACGACTACACCTACGACGAACTCGGCCGGCGGCTGACGTCGAAGGAGACCTCCGACAGCTTCCCGTCCGGCCTGACGACCAGCTTCACCTACTCGAAGCTGTCACAGCTCGCGACCATCACCGAACCCGCCGCGGCGAACCTGATCACCTCGGTGACACACACCCCGGTCACGACCAACACCTACGACGAGAACGGGAACCTGACCGAGACCGTCGTCTCGGATGCGACCGGCGGTGACACCGTCCGCACCACGACCTACGACTATGACGACGATGACCGACAGACCTCGGTGACCGAGGCGGCCGGTACGCCGATCGAGGCGACCAGCGAGGTCAGCTACGACGAGAACGGCAACGTCGCCACCTCGACCGACCCGAACGGCACCGTCGTCGAGTTCGGCTACACCGAGCACAACCAGCTCGCGACGACCACGGTCAAGGACTTCGTCGACGACCCGGTCGCCGGCTCCGAGGCGCGTGACCTGCTGGTGGAGTCCCGCGCCTACGACCCGGCCGGCCGGCTCGCCTCGGTCACCGACTCCCTCGGCCGTACGACCAGCTACACCTACTGGCTCGACGACCGACCCCACCAGGTGATCTTCGAGGGCTACCACGTCCCGGACTTCACCGTCGGCGAGCTGTCCAACACCGAGACCCGGAACATCGTCCTGGAAGACCACGGCTACGACGCCGCCGGCAACGAGACCTCCACCACGGCAGGCGGCGGGCTGCGCGCGGTCACCGCCGGCTACGACGAGGCCGGCCGCAACGCCTGGACCAGCGTCGACCCCGAAGGACTCAACCGCTGGACCACGTACGACTACGACGCGGTCGGCAACCTGCTGGCCTCCACCCACGGCGCCGACGGCACCTTCGCGACCGACCGCGTCGAGTACGGCTACGACGACGCCTCCCGACTGGCGTCCACAACCGTGCTCGGGGACGGCACCGACCGGTTCACCGCCGCACTCACCCGCGACGCCCGCGGCTTCGTCACCAGCACCGTCGACCCCCGCGGCTACACCGACGGCTCCCCCTTCAACTCCGCCTACGTCACCGACCAGGTCACCGACGCCGCCGGCCGGCTCACGCAGAGGGTCGCGCCGCCGGTCCAGGTCGAGCAGAACGGCGCCGCCGCGGCGACGGACCGGCCCTCGGCGGAGGTCGGCTACAACACCTTCGGCGAGCTGACGCAGAGCCGCGACGCCCGCAACCAGGTCACGACCACGTCGTATGACGCGCTCGGCCAGGTCACCCAGATCACCCACCCGTCCTACACCCCACCCGGCGGATCGGCCATCACGCCGACCGAGTCGTGGACCTACGACGACAACGGCAACCCACTCACCCACACCGACACCCGCGGGCAGACGGTCACCACCGTCTACGACAAGCTCGACCGGATCGTGGCCGTCACCGACCCGCAGGTCACCGGCCAGCCCGAGGCGGGCGTGAGCCGCTATGTCTACGACGACGCCGGCAACCTGCTCGACACCGTCGACCAGAACGGCGCGTGGACGATCTACGCCTACGACGACCTCGACCGTCTCTGGGCATCCTCGCCAACCGAACGCTCCCCACTGCAGGCGTTCACCACGTACATCGACCATGACGACGCCGGCGACGTCACCCGCACCCTGCGCCCGTCGAACTTCGCCACCGGCGCCTCGGCGACCGCCGTCTACAACGGCGCCGGCGATCTCACCGAACAGCACGACGAAGCCGACAAGGTCACCAGCTACACCTACGACCAGTCCGGCCGGATCACGTCCGTGACCGACCCGCTGGGCCGCTCCGCGCACTACACCTACGACCGCGCCGGCCGGCAGACCACCACCGAGCAGTACTCCGACACCGACACCCTGCTGCGCTCCACGTCGGTCGGCTACGACCCCGCCGGCAACGTCACGTCACAGACGGACCCGAACGGGCACGCCTCAACCTTCACCTACGACGCCCTGGGCCAGCTGCGCACGATCACCGTCCCCGTCTCCTCCGGCACCTCGATCACCTCCAGCGCCGGCTACGACGCCGCCGGGAACCGGACCCGGCTCACCGACGGCCTCAACAACACGACGACCTACACGTTCAACAGCCTCGGCCTGCCCGAGAAGACGATCGAACCCTCCACCACCGCCTACCCGAACCTGGCCGACCGCACCTGGCAGGTCTCCTACGACGCCGGCGGCCTGCCCACAGCGCAGCTGGAGCCGGGCGGTGTGATCCGGGCCGTCAGCTACGACGAACTCGGCCGGGTCACCGCCGAGACCGGGTCCGGCGGCGGCGCCACCGCCGCGTCCCGCGCGATGAGCTACGACCTGGTCGGCAACCTCGCCGAGGTCGACGAACCCGGCGGCGGCTCCCAAATGTTCGGCTACAACGACCGCGGCCTGCTCACCGGCGCCTGGGGCGACGGCGGCACCTCCTCCTTCGTCTACGACGAAGAAGGCCGCACACTCCAGCGCGCAGACCCCGGCAGCTGGTCGGACTACTACTACGACGCCCGCAGCCGCCTCGTCGCCGTCGGCGCAGCCATCACCGGTGACACCCGGGGCTACGACTACGACGACGCCGGCCAACTCACCTCCATCGACTACCACGGCGGCACCGGCGCCACCCAGACCTTCGACTACGACCAACTCGGCCGCCTCACCGACGACACCCTGGCCGGCCCCTCCGGCACCCTGCGCGACCAGACCTACGCCTACGACAACAACGACAACCTCACCTCCACCACCATCACCGGCACCGGCACCGGCACCGGCACCGGCACCGGCGTCGCCGGCGCCGGCACCCAGACCTACGGCTACGACTGGGCCGACCGGCTCACCTCCTGGACCAACCAGTCCAGCGCCACCACCACCTACGGCTGGGACGAGGCCGGCAACCGCACCTCGACCGGTGGGACGACCGCGACGTTCGACGCCCGCAACCGGCTCACCTCCGACGGCACCGCCAGCTACACCTACACCGCCCGCGGGACCCTCTCGACCCGGACCGCCGGCTCAGCGACCACCACCACCGCCTTCGACGCCTTCGACCGGCTGACCAGTCACACCGCCGGCCCGACGACGACGTCGTACAGCTACGACGGCCTGGACCGGATCGCGACCCGCAACACCAGCCGCCAGTTCCTCTACGACGGCCTCGACCTCGAACCCGGCATCGACGGCAACTCCGCCTACGCCCGCGACCCCTCCGGCGCCGTCATCGGCGCCGGCACCGACGACGGCGCCTCAGCCACCATCCAGAACCTCCACGGCGACACCGTCGCCGCCTTCACCACCGACGGCACCCTCACCGACACCAAGAACTACGACCCCTTCGGCCAACCCCTCACCCCGGGCAACACCAACATCCAGACCGGCTACCAATCCAGCTGGACCGACCCCGACACCGGTCTCGTCAAAGCCCAAGCCCGCTGGTACAACCCGGCAACCGCCACCTTCCTCACCCGCGACACCTACTCCCTCGGCTGGACCGGAACAGCCGCCGACAACCGCTACACCTACGCCGGTGGGAATCCGCTCACCAACAACGACACCACCGGATACGCGAGCGACAACGGGCACTGGGACTATGGCTACTGCAACACCGGCAGTTTTCTCCACCAGGCGACTGGCCAATGCAAGACCTGGATTCCTGACAAATCGCCGCCGCCAGCCAGCGCCACCAACGATCTTCGCTCGAGCAACGATGTGCCATGGGGGACCCTCGTCCTTACCCCCCGGCCTCCCTCGCCGCCCACAGTATTCGTGGTGATCGTTCCTAGGCCTGCCGGGGGAGGAAATCGGACCCAAAGCGCACCGAGCAAGCCAGCCACCACTACGTCAGGCCGTCCGGCGACAACAACCAGCACTGGGTCCGCCGCAGCCGGCGCGGCGACCACGAACCGACCGGCCGCCGCACCCGTCGCCTCACCGGCGGCGCCCGCAGCGCCAGCGATCACGATCGATCTCGCCCAGTGGATCGCCGCGACTCCGAAACCGTCGACGCTACCGGCGGACGCCGCAGCGGCGAGTTCGTTCGTGGTCCTGCCCGTCAACGCCCTGCCGGTGGGCGCGCTGCCCATCGCCGCTCCGGCTCCTGGGACCAATCCCGCCGCCGCTCCGGCCGCTGCCTACACCCCAGCCCGCGCCGCGGACCCGGTCTACGGGTACGGCGACAGCACCATCCTCATCGCCTACGGCGTCGCGTCTAGCCCAGGCCAAGACCCCCTCGCCACCACCGGCGCCCCTGACCGGCCTCAACCGGTCGAAAAGAACTGCGACGCTTGGTGCAAATTGAAGGGCGCTGGCAGCGCGATCGGTCACACCGTCACCAGTGCTGCCACCGGCGCCTGGAACTACACCCGGAACCACCCAGTCGACGTCGCACTGAACGCCGCCATGATCGGGCTCGCGTTCGTCCCGGTCGGCGGTGAGCTCGCCGACGCCGCCATCATCGGCTGGCGCGCCGAACGCGGTATCCAGTCCGGCATCACCCTCGCCCGAACAGCCGAAGCCGAACCCGAAGCAGCAACCGCCCTCCGCGGTATCGGCCGCGCCCTCGAAAACTGCGCGACCGGGAAACCCGGCGGCAACAGCTTCACCCCCACTACCCCTGTCCTCCTCGCCGACGGCACCACCAAACCCATCGATCAGGTCCACGTCGGCGACAAGGTCCTCACCACCGACCCCGACACCGGCAAAACCGAACCCCACACCGTCACCGCGGTCATCGTCGGCCACGGCGACAAACAACTCGTCGACATCACGATCCACACCGACCACGGCCCCGCCACCCTCACCGCCACCAACGGCCACCCCCTCTACGACACCACCACCCACACCTGGACCACCGCCGACCACCTCACCCCCGGCCACACCCTCCGCCAACCCGACGGCACCACCGCCACCATCACCACCACCCACCTACGCCACCAAACCACCACCGCCTACAACCTCACCATCGACAAGATCCACACCTACTATGTGGAAGTCGGCGGCGCAGCCGTCCTCGTCCACAACTGTGGAGTTGGCGAATATGATATTGTGCGCTACCGTCCAAGTAATGCACCACTAGAGAACCATCATGGAATTATGGATGCGTGGGCGAAAAATAACGTTCCTGGTTACGTAAGTCGCGCATCTGACAACCCCACAATCGCGCTCAGTAGTGCCAATCACGGTGCGACAAAGGTAGTGTTCCGCGACTGGCTGGAGGAGAACTACGGTGCGCGTGTTGGGGTAAAGGTCGATTGGGCATCGATTGGTCCTCGGGAGATATACTCACTCTCGGAGAGAATGTTCGACGCCGCTGGTGTGCCGCAAGCTGCGCGAGATGCATATTATGGCGGATTCAACCGGTACATCTACGGTCTAGGCTGATAGGGAGAACAATGTGGCCATAGCCCCATTGGTTGGAAGAGCCTCTCGGGCTGTCGGCTGCCGCGTATACCCTCCCGCTGGCCCGGCTACCCCGCCGGCTGACCTGAGAATCCCCGAGGACCTCGCCGCCTTCTACGAAATCTGTGGGGGTGTCGATCTCTACGCGAATCACGACTACGCCCTCTCTATCGTTGGGCCAAATGATCTGCGGTCGGCGAACATCGCTATCTTGGGTGAAGACTACCCAGGCGACATATCGTCGTCCTGGTACACCATCGGAGTGACACCTGATCGTGAGTACCTGAGCATAGATTTGTCCGCAAGGCGCAACGGTCGATGCTATGATAGTTTCCACGAGGTCCACGGCCTAGTTGGCTCGTGCCCGATCATAGCGTCCAGCTTTACGGAGCTGCTTGAGAGACTGCTTGAGTCGAGTGGCGGACGCTGGTACTGGCTTGATCCAGACTTCGTCGATCTCGGTGACGCCTACGACTAAATTCGGACGCCCTGGCCAAATGATGCAGTGCCAGAAGGTGCGGCGTCTCTGGAGGCCACGAGGAACGGACCGACGACTGGAATCTTAGCGGCGCGGAAGCTGCGCGAACAATCGTGAATCGAGCACGAATTTTGCGCACGCTGCGGCACGTGGCGGCATGGGCGTCCTCGGGGGTGGCGGCGTAGCCGCCACCCCCATAGGTGCACGGAGGGTCGCGGTGACCCCGGGGGGTTGTAGTTGCTCCTGCCTGGGAAGTGCACCGGCCTTCGGTACGGGCCGGCGCCGGAGACGGTGCGGGCAGGTCTGCCGCAAGCCGGTTCAAGGTTGACGGTAGGTACCTCGCAATAAAACTTCACGACAATCACCAAACCGAAAATAATCATGGATGGGTGGCTGCAGAAACAGCCGTCGAACGGCGTCCTGGCGTCGTGGGAGAGGGCTTAGCGCGCGATGTGCAGCTGGCCTTTGGGGTACTGAGAAGGCATGTGGTCTGGTTCCATTTGTCCTGGGCGGTGCGTGGTGTGGGGAGGTCGTAGATCGCCGAGTCGAGTCCGACCTGGATGCACAGGTCGGCAACGCAGCGCGCGAGGACCGCAGCGCCCGCTCAGGCGTCGGTGTGAGCTGGCGGGTAAGGACGGTGTGGATCTGGTCGACGGAGCTGGCGGCGCCGGGTCGTGGGCGAGGTGGCGGGCGCGGTAGATCGTCAACGCTGCGACCGCGTCCTCCCAGCCGGTTTGCTGGGGTCCAGTCGTGGGTCGCGGGCCGGCGCGGGTCAGCAGTGCAGCTGATGGGGCTGTGAGCGCGGCGGGGCGGAGCGCGGTTTCGGCGGCGACTTTGGCGCGCCGCAGCGCCACCTGGGGTGGGAGACCGGCGCGGGTCAGCGCGAACCGTGTCCCGTCTGGCGCGGCCGTCCTGGTGGGTGATGCGAACGACGGCGCGAGCAGCGGCGCGGGCGGCGCGTCGACGGGCACTGATGGCGCGTGGCGCGGTGCGTCCGGTTCGCGGTCCGGTGCGGTCGCGCCGGCGCGGTTCGCGCTCGCGGCGATGGGCCGATGTGCCGGGGCGGTGGCGAGGCGCCGAGCGTCGAGTTCGGCGGGGCTGTGCGTAGGCGGAGCTGGTGGACGGCGTCGGCGTCGGGGTCGGGGTCAGTGGCGAGGCGTTCGGTCCGGGTGCGGGCGAGCCGGTCGGCAAGTCGGTCGAGCGGCCCGCCGGCCTCAGCATCAGTATCGGGGCAGGGCACAGGCGTTGGCGTTGAGCGTCTCGACGTCACGCTGCCGCTCGGCAATCATGCGCACCATCACCGGCCGGGCCGACACGCTTCCCGGAGACCACCTGGCCACCGCCCCGCGGGTCCCACGTCTGCGTTGACAGCCCGGGCAGCGGCGGTGAACGACGTCGCGCCGTCACCTAGTCCGGCTGGCGCGCCGCGCGCATCTTCGCCATCTGATGCGACCGGCGCGCGACGCTGGATGGCGCGATCGCGCCATCCAGCGTGGCCGGCGCGGCGCGGATCGGCGCGCATGCCGTCGCGCTCGCGCCGTTCGCGCCGCCTGCGTGGCGCGTGTCCGCGCCGTTCGCGCCCTGCGCGCTGGTCGGCTGTTGACGTCTGTTGCCGGCCGTGGCCTGGGTCGGCGGAGCGGGCCGGGATCGGGCCGCGGCTGTCGTCTCCCGCTCGCCCCAGGGTGGCACCCGCGAACCCGACCTGGGCGGCACGGACACCCGAAGGCTTTGGCACTGCCGCCCACTGTCACCGCGAACGACACCGCAAGAGACACCGCCAACGACACTCCGATGCGCTGGCGCGAACGCGCGCATCGCGCAGGACATCCCGGGAGACACCGTGGGTCGAGACCCACGCACGTCACCATCGCGCCGGCCGGCAAGCGGTGAGCCATCGACCCAGGACAGTGCGTCAGCCGGCGCGCGTCGCCACTGGCCCAGCACCGGCCGCGGCCGCGTCGTCCTGCGCGGCGTTGCCGTCGGTTCTGTCAGCGGTGGTGTCGAAGGCCAACGGGCTGACCAGGCTGTGCGCCAGGCCGTGGTGACGGGCGTAGGCGCGGGCAGCGGTCGGCGACTCGAACGGCAGATACACGGCCAGCGCCCGGGTGTGGTCAGGGTCGGCGAAGCTCACCACCCCGTACACGCATCCCTCGTTCCCGACGTCGGACATCGCGCTCTCCCTCACCGCAGGTCCGTATCCACGCCGGCCGCTGCAAGATCGGCCAGCTGGTCGAGCACGCCGGCGAGCAGCTCGACGACCACGCCGAGGTCTTCGGCAACGCAGGCCAGCGCCGGCCGGTCGTCGTCACAGCCAGCCAGCCGCGGCCCAGCCCCGGCACTGCCCACGTTGCCTTCCACGAAGCCGCCCTCGCCGCGGTCTCCAACCTGGCGCGGTCGCCGCTTCCTGGCGCCGACCACGCGCGGCCGTGTACCGGTGGCGTCGGGAGGCTGTTCGCCGAGCAGGACCCGGATCAGGTGGTCGCCGGGCCATCCCGGCGCCCCGGACAGCACGGCCAAGGTGTCGTCACGGGCCCGACGACCACCAGCACCGCGCTGGAGCCGGCGAATCGTCGCCACAGAAATCCCGGCCACCTCGGCCAGCCGATGCTGACTCATCCGGCAGACCGCCAGCCGCGCGTTGAGCGCTTCGGCGACCGCCGCCCAGTCCTCCTCGCCCCGGCCACCAGCCGCGCTGGCATCAGGATGCATCTGGGCCTCAGGCCCGGCAGGAGTCGGATCGCGGAAGGCCAGGCGGGCCGGGTCTCTCGTCACGCGGCCACCGCCGCCGGCAGCGCATCAGCCGGAACGACGCTGGACAGCCAGCATTCGGCCCGTGGCCGGTTCTTCAGCTCCCACACGACTCGTAGCTGCGCCGCCTGCGGCGTCACCACCGACACCAGGTGCGGCAGCACGATCTCGCCGGTCTGCCACGCGCACCGCGGCCGAACCGGGCAAACTACGACCGGCGCTGGCACCGGGCCCGGCCAGCCCGCCTCCCACGCGTCGGCGAGCAGCCGGCCCACTGCCAGCGCCAGCCTCGTCAACCCGGGCGAGACCAGCGGCGGACACGCCACGAGCACCCGCTCGCCGCCCATCTCGGCCAGGGCCCGAGCCGCCGACTCCGCCGGGAACGGATGCGACGGTACGAACACGGGGCCTACCCGCGGCGGCCGGTCACACATCACCCCCGGCCTCGCCGGCAACGGGAACGGTTCCAGGTCCACCGTGGTCGGCCCACCGGGCCCGCCATCGACATCGATCATCACCTGCATCAGATCGCCTCCTACCGGGCAGACCGGGCAGCGTTGCTGCAACTATGAACGTTGCTGCAACGTTGAGCAAGGTGGAGACCCGGCGCCGGCCACACTTCGGTAGCCTCCGGTGCCGTCACCACCGGCGGGAAAGGAGACGGGCCATGCCACGGCGACCCCCGTCCGCCCGCGCCCGCGGCCTCGGCGCCGAGCTCCGCGACCTACGCGCGACCACCGGCCTGTCCGCCCGCGCCGTCGCCGACCGGCTCGCCTGGTCGCCATCCACCCTGA
Source organism: Pseudofrankia coriaricola (assembly GCF_001854805.1). Lineage (GTDB taxonomy): Bacteria > Actinomycetota > Actinomycetes > Frankiales > Frankiaceae > Pseudofrankia. The sequence goes on along the minus strand of NZ_MBLO01000262.1, from coordinate 84,515 downwards.
GTCGCCTGGAGAACGGGCTGCGCTCGATCAGCCCCGAGGACGTCGCCACCCTGCTCGTCGTCTACCAGGTCACCGGCGACGACCGCGACCGCCTACTCGCCCTCGCCCGCGAGATCGACCGGCCCGGCTGGTGGGAGACCGGACCCGCCGGCATCCCCAACCAGCTCACCGCCCTCATCGGCTTCGAAGCCCAGGCCAGCCGCATCACCGACGTCGCGATGCTTCTCATCCCCGGCCTGCTCCAGACCCCGGACTACGCCCGCGCCGTCATGACCGGCGGCGACGTCCCCGCCCACGAGATCGACGCCCGCGTCGCCACCCGCCTCGGCCGCCAAGCCGTCCTCACCCGGGCCGACCCGCCCCACCTGCACGTCCTGCTCGACGAGGCCGCCATCCGCCGGCCTATCGGCGGCCCGGCGGTCATGGCCGCCCAGCTACGCCACCTCGCCGCGACGGGCACCCGGCCGAACATCACCGTTCAGGTCCTGCCGTCCGCGCTCGGCGCCCACCCCGGTATCGACGGCTCCTACGTCATCCTCCAGTTCGACAAGGCCCCGACCCTGATCCATCTCGAACACCTGAGGTCCAGCCTGTTCGTCGACGATCCCGCCGACGTAAAGCCCTTCCTCAGCGCCGCCGATACCCTGGCGGCGCAGGCACTCGACGCAGCCGCCTCCGCGGACTTCCTGACCACAGCGGCCGACGACCACGAGCAGGGGTGAACCCGCGACCGCCATGGACCTCACCAACGCCACCTGGCACAAGTCCAGCCACAGCGGCACCCAGACCAACTGCGTCGAAGTCGCCACCCTCCCCGACGGCACCCGCGCCGTCCGCGACTCGAAGAGCCCTGACGGCCCGATCCTCCTGTTCACACAGGGCGAGTGGAAGGCGTTCCTCGCTGGCGTGCATGACGGCGAATTCGACAACGGATAGAAGATAGCTCTTTCCTACGAAACCGCCGGCCATTCAAGATCCGGTGTAGCCGGAACCCCAAAAGGGCGCCGGCAGTGCGCAATCCCGCCTACGTTCCTCGACCAGCGTTCAGGCCGCGCGTCGGGAGGGACGGTTCTGGTACCTACGCCGAGGCGGTCCGTCGTGCCGTGCCCACGCGGTGCGGGTCGCGTGCCACTGGCATGTGCGGCCGGCTGACGAATGCTCCCGTGGATTCTGAGGTGTCGGCGGTCGTGCGCGCCGTGATGGGGGCGCGACGATCCGGCTCGCGGACGATTCGGCGCCGATCCTGAGCTGCACGCCGAGCGTAATCCTGCCGCGGATGTTGTTTTCGCAGGTCAAGCGTCACTGGGAGCGCGAACCGAAGGTTCTGGTTGGAGGGAATGACTCACGGATGGGGCCGGAGGATCCTAACGGCACGCCCTCTGGGTGCTGCCCTGTCCGTCCGTCTTGAAGAGGTTAATGACGATGACACCCCATGGATCCGTCGGCGCGGTTCTCGAGCGGACCGATTCGGCGCCAGAAAGCATCCTGGACGAGTTCCAGCTGGATGTGCAGGTGACGGTGGAGGCGGCGGCCGGTTACACGATCCGGGCGTGCGACACCAGTGACACCTGTGGTTCTACCTGCGGGTCGGCCTGCATCAGCAGCTGACCAGGCGAGGACTACGGCGTCGGCCCGCCGGTTGCCCGTGCGCGGCGGGCCGGCGCCGCGGTGTTCAACGGAGGTGTGATGATCGACGCGGATGTGCGGCTGTATCGCCATGCTGGTGGAGCGATGCTGCGTGCGGCGGTCCTTCCGCTGTCCCAGCAGTTGGATGATTGGCCGACGTTGTCCGACCCGGACTCGTGCCGGTCGTGGCTGCGCACCATGTGGGTCCTGCCCGGGTTCGCCGACGCGATCCGCCATGCGAGCGGTTCGTTCGCCGCCCGGGTCGAGGCCGTACTCGACGGCGAGAATGCGGGCAGCAAGCAGGTCCGGCGGGTGACGTCGGCGGTCGTCCGCTACCTGTTGCGTTCGATGGGGCGTCCCACCCCGTTCGGCCTGTTCGCCGGTGTCGCCGGGGCCCGTGTCGGCGAGGACGTGCGGGTGCATTGGGGTGCCGATCACCGACTGGCTCTGCGCGCCGACACCCTTTGGTTGGACGACGTCGTCGGCCGGTTGGAGGCGCTGCCCGACCTGCTCGCGCACCTGGATGTCGTGGTCTGTGACCTGCTGGTCGAACGCGGTGACCGGATCGAGATGCCCCGCGGCCCAGGACGGGTGACGGTACGCAACACCTCGGTTATGCGGCTCGTCCGGGGCCTGGCGGCCAAGCCACTACCGTTTCACGCTCTGCTTGACCAGGTCGCTATGGAATTCCCGACGGCCCCGGCCGTGGCTGTCCGCCAAGCGCTCGGTGAACTCGTCGCTCAGGGCGTTCTGATCACGAATCTTCGTGCGCCCATGACGACGGCCGACCCACTGACGCATGTGGTCACGATCGTCGAGCGCGCCGTCGCCGGCGGCGTCGAGGCAGCGGGCACCATGCTGAGCGAGCTCCATGCCGCCCACCGCGTGATCCTCAGGCACAACGCCGACGACGCCGAGCCGGAGGCGCGGGTACGGCTGCGGGATGAGGCAGTGGAACGCATGCGTCGCCTGTCGCCTGCCGGTCGGACCCCGCTGGCCGGTGATCTCCATCTCGACTGCGACATCGACGTCTCCGTCGGCCTCGCTGATGAGATGGCCCGCGCGGTCGGTGCCTTACTGCGACTCACCCGCCAGCCACGTCCGGACCAGGGGTGGAACGACTGGTGTCGCGAGTTCTGGGACCGCTACGGCACCGGAGCCCTGGTCCCCGTTCTGGATGCGGTGCATCCCGACACGGGTATCGGCTGGCCGGCTGGTTTCCCGGGCAGCGTGCTGGCCGAGCCCGAGGACACGGTAAGCCGCCGCGACGAGGAACTGCTGCGCCTGGCCTGGGAGGCGGCCATCGCCGGACAGCGCGAACTCGTGCTCACCGACGAACTCATCGCCGCGATCACAGCGGACCGGCCGGTGGACCCACGCTGGATTCCGCCACACGTCGAGCTGGGCGCCCAGGTGCACACCACGAGCATCCCGGCGCTGGAGGCGGGGGACTACACGTTCAGCGTCCACCCCGCGTGGGCGTTCGGCACGCTGACCTGCCGGTTCGGCGCGGCCGTCAGCCGCGCGGGCCTGGACACGGTTTTCGCCGCCGCTCCCCCGGCCGTCGACGGTGCGCTGCCGGTCCAGTTGTCGTTCCCGCCCCTGTTCCCGCATTCGGAGAACGTCGCGCGGGTTCCCCGCTGGCTGCCGCAGGTATTGCCGGTCGGTGAGCACCGGGCCGACGACGCGACCGTGATCCGCATTGATGATCTCGGTATTGTCGCGGTGGCTGATGGGCTGCACCTGGTCAGCATGTCGCGACGCCAGCTCGTCGAACCGCAGGTATTCCACGCGCTCGCCCTGCGCAAGCAGGCACCGCCGCTGGCCCGGTTCCTCGCGACGCTGACCCGTGGTTTCCTCGCCCGCTTCACCGAGTTCGACTGGGGACCGGCCGCCGCCCGACTGCCGTACACGCCCAGGGTGCGCTACCGGCGCGCGATCCTCGCACCCGCGACGTGGCGGATCAGCGCCGCCGACCACACCGCCCTACACGCCAACGCCCACTATTGGGAGCAGGCCTTCGCCCAGTGGCGGCAGCGGTGGGGCTGCCCAGACGCGGTGGAGCTTCATGACGACCACCGGTCGCTGCGCCTGGATCTCACCGTGGACGCGCATCTGGCGATCCTGCGCGAGCACCTGGACAAACACGGCCACGCGACGCTGACCGAGACCGACGCCGCCGAGAACCTGCGATGGATCGGCGGCCACGTCCACGAGATCGTCATGCCGTTCGCCCGCGCGGTACCGGCAGCGCCGAACCTCGTCACCGGCGCCCTGCCACTCGTGACCAACACGAACACCGCGCACCGCCCGGCATCACCGCAAGGCTCCTGGCTCTACGCGCAGATCTTCACCCATCCCGAACGCCTCGACGACATCATCCGCACGCACCTGCCCCGGCTGCTCGCCCTGTTCGACGGCGACCGGCCGTACTGGTTCGCCCGTTACCGCAGCGTCCGCGAGACCGACCACCTACGGCTGCGAATTCGCGCCGTCGGTACCGAGGAGTACGCCGCGGTGACATCCGCGGTTGGTCTGTGGGGGCAGCAGCTCTGCGACGCGGGCGCGGCGTCCCGGCTGACTCTGGCGACCTACTATCCCGAGGTCGGCCGCTACAGCAACGGTGCCGCGATGGACGCGGCCGAAGCCGTGTTCGCGGCCGACTCGCACGCGGTGGCACTCGCACTCCAAGCCCCGACGCCGCTCGCTGTCCATCCGATGGCGCTCGCCGCCATCGGCATGGTGGCCATCGCCGACGGATTCCACCCCGAGCCCATGCGCGCGAACGACTGGCTACTGGAACGCCTCGCTACCGGGACCGCGCCGTCCGCGGACCGGACGATCCTCGAGCAGGTCACCCACTGGGCAGCCCGAGGGACCGTGCCAGGCGACGCCTTATTGCCCGCCGCCGTCATCCAGGCGTGGCAGGCCCGTCAGGAAGCGCTGACGCGCTATCGACTCGCCCTGCCGCACGAGGCCGACACCGACCAGATCCTTTCCGCGCTCCTGCACATGCACCACAACCGCGCCAGGCCCGTCGACCGCACCGACGAAACCGCCTGCCGACGCCTGGCACGCCAGATTGCGCTCACCCGACGCGCGCACGCTACGGCGGCAAGCAGATGACCATGACGCCTCCCGCCATCCCGGCCCTCCCGATTCCTGCCGACGCCAAGTTGGCATGGTGGGCGCAGTCGCTCGGCGACGGAGCACCAGGCATCGCGTTGAAGCACATCGCGCGAGCCCGTGCCGGCGACGCCGGGTGGAAACCCGTCCATCACCTCGCCTCGGCGATGACCCACGCGCCGGTGAACGCCCACCCCGACACGGCCAGCCTGTTCCAGGGCGCGCCGGCCGTCGCCTACGCGCTGCACACCGCCGACCACCCCGCCTACCGCGCGGCGCTGACCACCCTCGACAAGGCCATCGCGACCATGATCCGACACCGACTGGACGCCGCCCACCAGCGCATCGACGACGGACAGCGGCCACAGGCCCGCGAGTACGACCTGATCAGCGGTCTTACCGGCCTCGGTGCCTACCTCCTGCACCGCGGCCGCGACGGCGACCTTCTCCGCGACGTGCTCGCCTATCTGGTGCGACTGACCAGTCCCGTCCCTGTGGATGGCCGTGGCCTGCCTGGGTGGTGGGCTACTGGCAGCCCCGACCGACGCGTTTCCTCCCGTTGGAACGCCGGCCATGCCGGTTTCGGCATGGCCCACGGCATCGCCGGACCGCTGGCGCTCCTGGCCATCACGATGCGGCAAGGCATCGTCGTGGCCAGACAGGCCGACGCGCTCCACACCGTCGTCGCGTGGCTCGACCAGTGGCGGACGAGTCAGGGGAAGACCGCCTGGTGGCCCGAGGTGATCGACCACGACGAGGCACGCGCCGGCAGCGTCACCCACCCAGGGCCGCATCGACCTTCCTGGTGCTCCGGCACTCCCGGAATCGCGCGAGCCCAGCACCTCGCCGCACTCGCCGTAGGCGACCAGCAACGAGCGCGCGGCGCGGCGAGGGCCCTCGCCGGATGCCTCACCGACGAACGTCAACTCGCGCACCTCACCGACGCGGGACTCTGCCACGGCTGGGCCGGCCTGCTCCTGACCGCTCGCCGGACCGCGGCCGACACCGACACCGACGAACTCGCCGCCGCCGTCAGCGCAGCCGAAACCCGCATGCACAGCCATCTTCACGACCAGGGTCAACCTGCCGGAGAAGGACTCCTGGACGGCGCCGCCGGCATTGCGCTCGCCAACGCGGCCATGGACGCCACGGCCGTCCCGGCACTGCCAGGCTGGGAACGCTGCTTACTGATCGGCTAACAGCCATGACCGGCCGGCGCCAGCGCCACCGCGACCGCGCGTCCCGACACCGCCAAGGAGAACGATGGACACCACCACCGCGTCACCGCAGGCCCTGCGCGACCGGATGGTCGATCGCATCCTCTCCAGCCAACAGCTGCCCCCACAGGTCGAAACAGCGCTGCGACGCGTCGAACGCCACCGCTACGTTCCCGACGCGCCGCTGACCGACGCCTACGACGAGAAGGCGGTCATCACCCACACCTTCGCCGACGGCACCCATCTCAGCTGCGCCTCCGGTCCGACCATCGTGGCCGCCATGCTCACCGCCCTCGACGTCCGGCCCGGCCAGCGCGTCCTGGAGATCGGCGCCGGCACGGGCTACAACGCCGCCCTTCTCGCCACCCTCACCGGAGCCGACGGCCAGGTCACCACCATCGACATCAACGCCGACGTCACCGCAGCCGCGCGGCGCAACCTCGACGACACCGGATTTCCCCACGTCCGGGTTCTCACCCGAGACGGCGCGGACGGTGCCCCCGAGCACGGCCCGTTCGACCGGATCATCGTCACCGTCGGCGCCTGGGACATCCCACAAAACTGGTGGGACCAGCTCGTCCCCGACGGCCGCCTAGTCCTCCCGCTGCGCTGGCGCGGCACCACCCGGGCCGTCGCACTGGCCAAACACGATGACCACTGGAAGTCGGACTGGGTCTTCCTCTGTGGCTTCGTCCCCATGCTCGGCCAGCCCGGCGAACAGAAGACCCTCATCCACCCCGACGGCCTCGCCGCCCTGCACCACGATCTGGACCAGTCCATCGACGCGGACGCCCTGCATGACGTCCTCGACCAGGAGAAGTCCACCGTCTGGTCCGACGTGACCGTGCACGGCCAGGAACCGTTCGACCGCGTCTGGCTGCACCTCAGCGCCGTGGACGACGGCACCGTCCGCATCGAGGCCGACCAACAGGCCGTCACCGCCGGGCTGTGCACACCCGCCATCGCCTCCCGCAGCCCAGCCGTGACCAAGAACGGATCACTGGCCTACTTCGCCGTCCAGCGCGCCTCCGCCCCAGGACGCTGGCAGCTCGGCGCCATCGGCCACGGACCCCTCGGCCACCACCTCGCCACCCGCATCGTCGACCAGATCGACGCCTGGGACCAGGACCGCACCGCCGACCCCGAAATCCTCGCCTTCCCGACCGGCGCGCCAATCCCCAGTCAGACGCGAGGAAAGGTCATTACCAAGCCCGAGATTCGGCTGGTACTGCGCTACTAATAGTAAGGGCCCCGTTCGGAACCGTTCTCTATCCTGCTCCGTGCGCGGACGCGATGTCGTGGATACGCCTGGCGAGTTCTACGTCGTGCAGGGCGACATAGCCGCCGATGTCGCTGGAGCTGATCGACACGTGCACGGTCTTATATCCGAGAGTCGCATCAGAATGGTGACCGAACTCGTTCTGTATGGCGGCTATGTGCACGATGAAGGCCGCCCCCTGGACATGCGCGACCGAGTACAGCCGTTCGATACGCCGCCCGTCAGTCGTCCATCCCTCCAGGGCCTTGAGGTGCTCTTCGATCTGGTCCCGTGACAGTGCCTCAGCCATGACGTCTCCCAGTCTTCTCAGTAGTGACGGGCGCGAGCGCCTCCGCCAGATCCTGGCCGACGGGGTGAGCGTGCCAGGGGGCCATCGCCGCCGCGACCGCGGCCAGTTCTCGCCGGGCCCGCGCGGAGCCGGTCTCCACCGCGAGCGCGGTTGCCCGGCGCGCGAGTTCGACCGCCTGTTCCGGCTCTCCTTGTTGTGCGGCGGCGAGCGCGTGACGCGCCGACCAGACCCCGATATCCCGGCGGGCCGAGGTGGGTGCGGCGGGGATGATCTGCCGCCAGAGACGATCCGCATCGTCGGCCAGGCCAAGCCGTCCGTAGCAGGTGGCGCGCTGTACCTCGACGTAGCCATCCGTGCGGCGGCAGGCCGTGCCCCATTCCTCGATGTCGACCTGGTCCACGAGCCGGCCGGCCTGATCGAGCAGGAGATCAACCTGGTCACGGTCGCCGCGCAGCGATGCGCCATGCGCCTGCTGCTGTAGAGCGAACACCTGAACCTCAGGCGAGAGGCGTCGGGCGTCGACCAGCGCGGCCTGGCACAGGTCGACCACAGCCGCCGCGTTTCCCAGATCGGTGAAGGCCATGGCCCGGTCGACCAGCGCGCAGGCGACAGCGTCGCGCTCGCCGCAGCGGTGCGCCAGCTCCAGCGCCGCGCCGTGACAACGCATCGCCGCCACCGGGTCGCCGGCATCCAGCCACAGCCAGGCCGCGAACGCGGCGAACGACGAACCGACCTTCGTCATGCGCTGGCGGGTCGACCCGTCCGCCTCGTCCACCAGCTGCGCGATGACGTCGTACTGCGACGTAACCGTCCCGATCAACGCACCGGAGCCGAGCAGCATGTCCGCGAGGTAGTGGCCCTTCAGCTGACTGTCGAAATAGCGGACGAGTTCCGGGGCGACATGGCGCCCGCGACCAGCGCCCAGGACGCCCGCCACGACCGCCGATCCGGCGAGGAGGGTGAATCCGCGACGGCCGAGAGCGCCCACCTCCTCGATGCTCCCAGCAGGCTCGTCGGGGCGCAGCCTTCCGGCCGCACCGCGGCCATATCCGCTGTTGGAGGCCGCGCCAACCTGCCAGGAAGGCAGCGTGGTCGGCAGTGGCGCCAGCGATGGCGGTCCAGCCTGCGGCGTCGCCGGAACATCCCGTCGGGTGGTGGCGAGGAGGAGCAGGTCGGCTTGAGGCATTTGCTCCCGGTCATCAAGGTCGAGCAGATTGTGAATACTGGTGCCGTAGACCTCGGCGAGCAGGGCGAGAATCTGGGGAGTGGGCCGGCGGCGATCGGGGACGGGCCAGTTCTCCAGCTCGCACAGCCGCGGGCCGGTCATGGAAGCGACGCCGTTCGGGTCGAGGCCGGTGCGGGCGGCGTGGGCGTTGATACGGTCCGCCGCTTGGGGCTGGGTCCAGCCGTGCGCGACACGGTGGGCGGCCCGGGGGCGCAGCTTGTAACGGCAGCCGAACTCTACGGCGATGTCATCATCGGACATGCCGAGCGCACGCATCCGCGCCCGTAGCTCCTCCTGCTCCACCCGCCGACTCGGCTTAGCCACGCTGGATTCCCTCCAGATCCGCCTGCGGCCTGACGCTGGTCCGTCGTCTCAGCCGCGGCTCGATCATCGCCGCAGTGACGGGTCCGCCGCTATCGAGCCACAGCCGACGGATGAGCCCACGCCGCGTCAACTGCCTGTTGCTCGGCGAGCTCGGTAGGAGAATCAGGACGCCCGTTCTGGGGATGGTGGCCGGCTGAGGTCGTCGATGACAGCGACGGCCCGATGATCGCGATCCGGGTGTGTCCAATGATCACTCCTGTCATAGGCGGTGCTGCCGCCTCGCCGGCCGACAAGCCAACCATGATGGTCACGGGGCATGGCGTGTGTCATTCCCTGTCACGCGAATGATTTCTTCGTGGCCTCATCAGCTCGCTGAGCTGCGGAAATACCCTGCGGCGGTGCGAACTGTTCGGCAAAGAATGGTCCACCCCTTCGCACCCGGTCGAGGCGGCGGCACGCGTTCGCCGCCAGCACCAGCCGGGCGCCCAGCGCGCGTGCCAGCCGGGACCGCGATCCTCGCGCCTGCGTCGTCATCCCACGGCTCATCGCCGCACCCACCGCCGGGGACATCGTCGCTGTTTACGTCCTCACGACGAACATCGCCGCCGTCACCCAACCACCCAGTCCAGCGAGCAGGCAGGTCGTCCTGCGATTCGGCCGCGAAGCAACTCTCGGCACAGGCGGCGGAGACCGGACTCCCGCCGAGACCTCCAGCACGCGCCGGCGGTGTCCTTCGCGGTGACTGTCACGGTGACCGGCCGGCGGACCGTCAAGCCATGTCAGAGCACCCAGCAACATCAAACCTGCGCACAGGGGAGACGGTCTGGACCGGCCGGGGCCCGCGGATACCCATCAGCTGGCTGGCGGCGGCCGGCCGCGCCAATCCGGAGGTACGCGTCCAGGTCCCCGCCGGCTGGTGGCGGCTAACCCCCGCATCCACACTTCACGACCCCAACCCGGGCTACATCGCCGAGTTGGCCGTGCCCGTCGTCGGTCACGACGCCCCGCAGGTCATCTACTCGACCCGCACAACCACCCTGAGCCAGTTGGAGGCGGCCCTCGGCTGGCCGATCCCGCTGCCCATCCGCCTGCTTCTGACCCTGGCATCGCTGTCCACCCGATCAGCGGCCACCGGGCCTCGGACGTCACCCGGCGCGGACCGGCCCGCACTGACGGCCGACCCGGCCGACCCGGCAGAGTCAGCGATCTACCGGCCCTCCCGCTCGAACACCGTCCAGGCCGGCGACCTCTTGACCACCTACGGCCGGCTACTCGCCGCCGAGACCGTCATCGCCACCTGGAGCTACGGCACCGCCCGCGTCGATCTGCTCTCCGACCCACCACCCAATGGCGTGGACGACGACCTGGCCTACTGGCGTATCTACGACGGCGAACGGATCCTCTTCGCCGGCGCCCACGTGCCAGGCCTGCTCGACCTCACCGCCGACCCCTCCGAAGCACTACGGAGTCTGCTCGGCCTGCCCGCGGGCCTGCGCCGCGCGTCCATCCGTCTGGCCGCGGGCCAGGCCTGGTTCGTCGACCGCTACGCGGACCTGTTCGACCAGTTCGCTGCCATCCCCGGCCAGATCTATCCGCCCGGCACCCACGTTCGGGTCACCCTGCCCGACGGACAGGACGCCGACGGCGCCCTCTACGCGTCCGCCCCACGCGACGGCGGCGGCACGACCTACCGGTGGCGCCCCGACGCCGCCAACCAGCCAGGCCACCCCTGGCAACGCCACCCCACCTGGACCCTGGAAACCACTGAGCTCCACCTGACCGACATCCTCGGCACCCACATCTCGACCGACGACCAGCCCGACGTACCGCTCGCCACCGGTGCGGTCGTCCGGACCGTCGACGACCCCCGGTTCACCGTCGGCACCGTGCTGCGCGCCCTGCACTACCGCACTGGCTCGCCGACGTATGAGGTCCAACCCCACGACACCCCGACGCGCCCGCTCCTCCTACCCGCCGACGCGGTCCTCCCGCTCCGACCCAGCGCATGGCCTTCCCTCGACAGGCTGCTGACCGCCCGCGCCGATGCGGGCCTGGACCTGCTCTCGGGCGAGGTCCTCGCCACCACGACTGAGACCGCGCGCGTCTTCGACGGCCCTCACGGACCCCGGCTCTACGACGTCCGCCCGACCCCGCCCGGCCCGGTCGACCCAACGCGCGCCGCCGAACCAGCCACCGTCTCCGACGAGGTTCCGGCCCTGCTCACCCTGCTCTCCGGGCCGACACCCACCGCGACCGCCCAACTCATCGGAACGACCCGTCTCGTCCGCGACCCGGTCCACGGCCACCTCGCCGTCCACGAAATCGAATACCAGCAGGCACTCGCGCTCGGCCCCGACCGCCTCGGCGCCCTCCTCGCCCGCCGCCCCTGGCTGTCGCCCGGCAACCCGCCCCTGGAAACCGCCGCAGCCCTCGCCGCGATCCATGCCCCGCTCGACGTCCTGACCACGTTCGTCCGCCTCAGCCAGCCGCCACCGACCTCAGCCCCGGGCAGCCCCGGCATGGAGGACGTCTCCCGGCCGGCCGCGCCTTCACCCGACAGCCCGTCACCAGCAACGAGCCTCAGCGACCCGGCAGCTCCCGCCTGGGACGGCCCCTGAACACGAACACCGCCGGAACCAGCGACTCACCCATATGCCACCGTCGCCGGGCCGGATGCTCATGCATCTACAGACCACCGGCCCTCGACGGCCACTTTGCGAGATATCCCCGTCCAACGGTCACAACCGCACCTACCCATTGCATCGCCGAAAGACCAAGCGCGACGCTTTATTGACGAGAAAGCACCGCTTCAGCGTCATCATCGACCGATCACTGACAAATCTGGCAACAGTGAATAAAATCGAGAAAGGCGATCCGCAGAGCCCTTCCCGGGATGCGGCGATGCGGGACACGCCGTGGCGCGCACAGCTGCCGAGCGTGGGGTTTGGGGCGTATCGTCCCAGTTGGCGAGGCATGCCAGGCATGCCAGACACGCGGCAGGCGGGCCACTCCCAGCGTGCTTTCCATTCTTCGGCGACCATCGCCATTTTTCTTGGCTGTCAGCCTTCAGACGCCGACTCAGGAAGTCGACAGACTTCCGCCCCTCTCCTGTTGCCGACAAGACCGTCCCCTGACCGAGATGGCGGGAGTTTCTCACATGCAGATCAAGACTGAAAAGCGGTGCGGCTGCCGCGACCCCGAGACCGGGAAGCAGCTCGGTAGGCGCTGCCCGAGACTGAAGGGCAAGAAGCCGCACGGGATGTGGTCGTGGCGCATAGATGTGCCCGACGAGCTGGTACCGCTGGTCGGCAGGACCGGACTGCGCGGCTCTGGCTTCGCGACCAAGGAGGCGGCCGAGAAAGACGCCGAGGAACAGCTGTCGAACGTGCGGGCTGGGCAGCGGCATGCCGGGACGCTCACCGTAGGCCAGTACTTGGACGAGTGGCTGGAGTCGAAGCGGCGGCTGCGCCCGAGCGCGCGCCGGGCGTACGAGGTGCACATCCGCGTGCATCTCAAGCCCTGGCTCGGCAAGGTGCCGTTGGCGGGGCTGCGGGCCGACCACATCGACCGGGCCTTCCGGCAGCTCGAAGCGGCCGGAGCCGTGAAGGCGCGGCCGACCGGCCCGGCGACCGTCGAGCGCATCCGGGACACGCTGCGCAACGCGCTGAACGACGCCGTGGACCGACGGATGATCCAGTTCAACCCGGTGCGCGGTGTCGAGCTGCCCGAGTACAGCCGGCCCGAGGTCGAACCGTGGGAGGCGCACGAGGTGGGCGCGTTCCTCGACGAGGCGGCCACCGATCGGCTCGCGGCCATGTGGGAGCTGATCGCGCTGCATGGGGTCCGCCGGGGTGAGGCGTGCGGCGCGACGTGGCCGGGCCTGGACGCCGACACATCAGTGCTGACCATCAGCCAACAGATCACGCAGAACGGTGGCAAATGCGGCGTGTGGGCGCCCAAGACGCGCTCCGGGAAGCGCAAGGTGGACCTGGATCCGATCACGCTGGGATCCCTCTTGGCCCACCGGCTGGCTCAGGACACCGAGCGCAAGGCGACCGGCCCCGAATGGGACAACGGCACGCTGCCAGACCAGCACGGCAAACCGGTGCACCTGTCGGGTCTGATGTTCACCCGCCCAGACGGCCGGCACCTGGCGCCCGGATACGTGTCGCAGCGCATGCAGACGATCGCGAAGCGGGCAGGACTACTCGCCACGGTTCGGCTGGCGGCGCCCGTCGAATCCCTGGCCATCGTCGTCGGCGCGCTCCCACACGATCGCGACCCGATCGGCGAATGGACCCTGTACGTCGACCGGGCGCCAGTCGGCACCGTCCGGGTGACCGCGGCGACCCGCCTGTTCGGCAACCGCCACCGGTTCGATCTCGCCGAGCCGCTGGCGGCCGACGTTACGCCCGGTACCGAGCTGGGCCGAGGGCTGCTCTCCCGGCGCAGGCTTCACGACCTACGGCACGCGAGCGCGTCGATCCAGCTCGCCGAGGGCATCGACCTGGCGCTCGTCTCCAAGAGGCTCGGTCACTCTTCGCCAGCGATCACCGGGGCGCTGTACGCCCACCTGCTGCGCCCGGCCGGCCAGCGAGCCGCGGCGGCAGTGGCAGCCGCCGTGCCCCGCGCGGTTCGTCCACCGACCACATACCGACCACAATGATCTTCAAGGCCCTGAACGGATCTTCAGTCAACGCAAAAGCGCTGGTAGAGAGCGGAGGGCGTGGGATTCGAACCCACGATGAGGTTGCCCCCATAGCGGTTTTCAAGACCGCCGCCATCGGCCACTAGGCGAGCCCTCCCGACCAGCGGTCCCGCGTGGCCGGACGTCGAGCATGCTCGGGTGCCGGTCGCTGTCCCGCGAACCGTCGCCGCGTTGGCGACGGTTGGTCGGCACCCAGTATCCCAGCCACCACTCCGGTCCGTCCCAGGCCCCGTCCGATCACGCGCCGGAAGCCGGCGGCGGCTCGTCGGGCCGCCGCCGGCGCACTACACCCAGAAGCCGCGGGCGCGCCTCAGGGAGCTGGACAGGTGGCGCCGGCCCAGCCCATGACGGTGCAGAAGGTCTGTCGGCTGACCTTCCAGTGGCCATCGACGAGCACGGCGGTGCCGGATTGCACGCCGAAGTCGAGACCACCCTGGTAGGTGATGTGGAAGCGAAGCCACGCATTCCGCGGGTCGGTGAAGACGATGTCGCTCGTGGTCACCGCGGCGGTAGCCGTCGCCTCGGGGAAGTTCTGCATCGCCTGCGCGAGGGTGTCAGCCAACGCCGGGCCGTCCTGCACCGCGGCAAGGCTGTGCGCCGGGTCCTGACCGCCGGTGAACGCCTGCGCATACGCCTGCTGAATGGCGCGCTGGGCCGCGGCAGGATTCTGCGGCTGGTGTCCCGCCTTGGGCGGGCAGACGGCACCCGCCCAGCCCATCACGGTGCAGAATGTTTCCCGGCTGACCTTCCACTGGCGGTTGACAACCACGGCGGTGCCGTCCTGCTCGCCGAAGTCGGCACCCCCCTGGTAGGTGATGTGGAAACGCAGTTTCGCGTTGAGCAGGCCCTTGAAGGTGATGCCGCTGACAGCGACCTGCGCCGTGTGGGTGGCCTCGGGGAAGTTCTGCATCGCCTGCGCGAGGGTGCCGGCCAACGCCGGGCCGTCCTCCACCGCGGCAAGGCTGTGCGCCGGGTCCTGACCGCCGGTGAACGCCTGTGCATAGGCGGCCTTGATTGCGGTCTCAGCCCGCGCCAGGGGCGGCTGGAATCCGTCCCCGGCCAGCGCCCCCTGCGCCGGAATCAGGGCCGTCGCGCCGGCGACCAGAAGCGTCAGCCCGGTCAGGCGCCTTCTCCAGCGGGTCCGGGTGGCGCGGCCGTCGGTCGGGTGCTGCCCTGGCCGGTCGGACATCGTCATTGCGTCCTCCTCCGCGGCACGATTGCCGCACCCGTATCAACGCGCCCTCGGTCGGGGAACATTGATACGAGACGGGAGGAATCTCCTGAACGCGAGCCGCCGCCAGCGCCGCCTCGGCCTTGACGGCGGCGGCATCGCGATAGGCGCTGCCTACGCCGTCACCGTCGCCGCCGGCTCGGCCTCCGTCGACGGGACGTTGACGATCTGGGAGAAAGCGGCCTCGGGGCGCAGGTCGTCGAGGGAAAGCTGGTGGGCCGGCGGGACGGACAGGACCACCCGGGAGGTGACCGTCAGGTCGGGGGCGACGTGGAGCAGCTCGCCGGAAGCCATCAGACGCCAGGACGGGTCCTCATCCATCCGCTCGCTTTCCACCGCGACCGCCGGCCGCTCGGCGAGGTCGAACGACCGGGCCCTGATCTCGCTGAAGGGGCTCGCGTGGTCGAGGTGGCGGTGGTGGCGGCCGCCCGGCTCACGGCTCAGCGCGTAGAGCCGGTTCGTGTCCGGGTAACGCAACGCCCACAGCTCGTCCGCCGTGGCCATCACCATGTTGATCGAGTAGAGCGGCAGGTTGGCGGCGATCCACCGGGCGGCCGCCACGATGCCCGATCCGACGTCGCCGCCCAGGGCCGCGATCTCCCGGTTGATCAGCGCGAAGTAGCGCTCCGAGTCTGTGTCGCCCTGGACCAGGGCGCGGTCATCGCCGAGATGGGCGTCCAGGCGGTCCAGGCCCTCGATCACCCCGTTGTGGGCGAACACCCGGTTCTCGTGCTGGAAAGGGTGCGTGTTCGCCAGGTTGGCGCGTCCCGTCGAGGCATGCCGCACATGGGCGACGAAAGTCGACGAGACGAGCGTTCGCGGCTGATGGGCGAAGTCGGCGCCGGCGCGCACAGTGATCGGTTGTTTGATGACGCGAGGCGTGCCGTCCGGCGCGAACGTCGCGATGCCCGCGCCGTCAGGGGACCGGGCAGTCCGCGCCCGCTCGCTGTCTGGCGCATCGAGCAACCAGAACGTAGCCTCGACCGGCTGCGCTCCACTGGTCAGCGCAAACATGTGGCACATCTCGCCTCCACCGACCGTTATCACCACCCATGGCCTTCCGGCCGCCCACCGCCGCCCGCCCCGCGCCTGACGGCTCGGGGCGGGTCCGCCGGGGGCGGTCGCGGCGCGGGCTCGCCTCCGGCGGACCCGCCCCGCGCGGCGCCCACGTCTGGAGGGCCGCCGCTCCCACCAGCATGCGGCCTCCGATAGCTCGGGCGCCTGGCAGTCGGTGTGCCCAGACCTGTCTGGCGTCATCCGTTTTGTTACCGGGACCACTTGGCCACCCTCCGCGGGGGATGGTCGTTTCGAGCCGAGGAGGCCGTCTGGCGGGAGCAGGAGCGGGTAGACAGCGCAGCGTGACCACAATGCGTGACCAACTGCATTCGCGCCGCTTTCGACGCGGGTTGGGGGACAGCGCCGATGCGTACTGCCGCGACCGCAACCACCGTCGTCGTCGGCGATGACGCCAGCGCGGAGGTGGGTCTGGACGTGGCCCGGTTCGGCACCCTGGGGCCGTTGGAGGTCGCAGCGGCCGACGGAACGTCCGTGTTCATCGGCCAGCGCAAGAAACGGCGACTGTTGTCCCTGCTCCTGTTGCACGCGGGCAGCTGGGTGAGCACCGAGCAGATCGGCGTGGCGCTCTGGGAGGACGACCCGCCGCGCTCAGCGCTCGGCAACATCAAGACATACGTCTCCGAGCTGCGTCATGCCCTGCCGCCGCTGCCACCGATGGCGAGCACGCCGCCGGGTCACGATCCGCCGACCGCGGGCCACAGACCCAGCCGCATAGCCAGCCGGGACGGCGAGTACGCCATCCGGCTGGCGCCCGGCGAGCTCGACGTCGACCTGTTCGACACCCGGGCCCGCGGCGGCGGCGAAGCCCTGGCCGACGAGCGGCCGGCCGAGGCGGTCCGGCTGCTCGAGCAGGCGTTGGAGCTCTGGCGTGGCCGGCCGTACGACGACCTGCCGGCCGACGTCGCCGTCGCCGAGACCACCCGGCTCGAGGAACTGCGCTGGAACATCTGCGAGAACCTCGTCGACGCTCGCCTGCGGCTCGGCCAGCACAGCCTGGTGCTGCCGGCGCTACGCGCGCTCACCATCGAGCACCCGACCAGGGAACGGCTGTGGGCTCAGCTTCTGATCGCGCTCGACCAGGACGGGCGGCGGGCGGAGGCGTTGCACGCCTACCAGGCGGTGTACCGAACGCTCACCGAGCGGCTTGGCATCGAGCCGGGCGAGGACCTGCGCGCCCTGCACCAGCGGATCCTGCGCGGCACCGGCGGGCAGGCCGCCACGGAGCTGGCCGGTCCGCGGTCGGCCCACACCGGCCTGCCACCGGCCAGGCGGCACCGCCGCGAGTCGCCACCGTGAGTAATGAACCGTGGCTGAACCGATCCTGGGAAGTACCTGTCTTGAGCCGCCGACGTGGCGATCTGGATGCGGAACTCACGAGTGATTCTGGAGGAAGGGCACAGGAAGGGCACGGCGAGCGCCGCCAATGCCCCGGGGCTGCCGGAGAGGCGAGGAACGAAACCCCTCGCCGATGTCGGGGCCAGGGCGCGGCGGACGCGGCGAGCACTGACGCTCACGCCGAGCCGGACCGTCGCCGCCAGTTCAGGTAACCGGCGTTCTGGCGAACGGCCCGGGCGAGCGCTCCTTCCAGGCCAAAGGGCAGAGGCCCACCGCTCCGGAGAACCGCCAGGCGGCTCACAAACATATCGGCCCAACACGGACCAATGTCGGGTCGCCCACCGCGGCCGTACCACCGGGCACGGCGGTGGGGGCGTGATCATTATCGGTGGCGGAGGAGGCGGCTGGTGACCGGCCCCGCCGAAGCGGTCGACGCCTGACACCACGGAACCTGCCACCAGCTGGCGGGCCGGCCATCGGGGCCGGCCCGCCAGTCTTTTTCGCGCCGCTTTCACCGGAACCGGGAAACCGTCTTCAGGTCCTGATTACCCTTCCCTCCCCATGACGCGAAAGATTCTACCGGACCGCGCGAGCTCTCCCCCGGATTAGAGGGAATGAAAGAGTTGGCACGAAGACGAAGACGGCGAGGAATTCGAGCCGTGAGGACACGAAACCAGGCCGCACCCGCGGACGCATACCGAGCCCTCGAACCAGCCCATGGGGGGAAGGAGCGCTGAAGTGGAGATGCTGACGTTGAGTGGGTCGGTCGTCTCGACGGACACCGACTACGGAACGGCGCTGTTGGACCAGCGTTCTGGCCGGTACTGGACGTTGAACCCGACGGCCACCCTCATCCTGCGCGTGCTGCTGGACGGCGGAGATCCGCCACGCGCCGCGCGTGTCCTGCTCGACCGGTTCGACGTGGCGCCGGAGACGGCGCGCGCCGACGTCGACCTGCTCGTCGACCAGCTGCGCTCGGCGGGCCTGGTGACCGGCTCCGTGCCAGGCGCCGAGCCGGCCACCAGCCAGGGGACAGCCCCGCGGCCCGGCCGGCGGGCCAGCACACCGCGCGGGGTCCGCCTGCCCTTCCGTCAGCGTCCGGCCGAAGCGCCGCGCGGCCGGCACAGCAGGCGAAACGCCGGCCCGCGGGTCGGCCAGCATCGAGACGACCAGCTACCGATCGACCAGCGCGACGACCGATACGAGGGAGGTCGATGACAGTGACGACGCCGATGTCGCCGCGCCGACGACCACCGGCGCCGCCGCTGCCCCGCCGGTTGCGCGCGCATCTCGCGGTGGCGGCCGCCCGGGTGCTCGCGACCCAGCCGCCGGCCAGGATCCGCGCCGTACTCGCCACGGCCAGCCGCGGCGCCGAGGCGGCCAGCCGGCAACGGGCTCAGACGGCCAGGGACGACGTGACCGCGGTCAGCCTGGTCTGCCGCGGGTCTCACGGCTGCGTCCCCCGGTCGGTGGCGACGGCACTGCTGTGCCGGATGTCGGGAATGTGGCCGACGTGGTGCGTGGGGGTGCGAACCGTCGCCCCGTTCGCCGCGCATGCCTGGGTCGAGGCGGAGGAGCTGATGGTCGGCGAGGACGCGCCGGCGGGCTCCTTCCGGCCGCTGCTGACCGTGGAGCCGCGCCGGCCGGCGCGGTCAGCGGCCAGGGTGACGACGGTGGCCAATAGCCCCGCCTCGCCGGCCGCGGTTCCCATGGCGGGCACGGCCAGGCCGTCGACCGCTACCCCGGCCGGACCGGCGGGGCCTGCCACGACGACACCAGCGGGGCCGACGACACCAGCTGGACCGGCGGGGCCGCCCACGGGCGGCCTCCCGGCGGCGGCGAGGTGACCGGCATGGGGTGGGGACGACCGCGACCAGGCGACACGCCCGAACCGCTTGCACCACCGGCACCGCTTGCACCGCCGGCACCGCCGGCGACGACCGTGTTCAGCGCGTCCGCGGACCTACCGGCGGACGTCCAGGAACCACCGTGGGCCGGCCCGCCCGGTGGCCCGGTCGGCCCGCGCCCCGGTCCCCCGCCCGGTCCGCCGCCGGGTCCGCCACCCGGGCGGCGCTGGCCGGCGCCTGGACGCGGCCCGGGCCCCGGACCGATGCCTGGAGGCGGGCCGCCGCCGGCCGGCGGGCCGTTCACGCACCGCGCCGGTGGCTGGCCACTCGGGCGGCTGTGGCGCCTGATGCACGGGCACAGCCGGCCGGTGATGGCCGGCATCACGCTCACCGCCCTCGGCACGCTGTTCGGGGTCGTCCAGCCGCTCCTGGTCAAGCGGGTGATCGACGGCGCCCAGCACGGCGGGATCCCCGGCTGGCTGCTCGTCAGCCTGCTGGGGCTGTTCATCGGCCAGGCATTCGTCGAGACATTTGGCCACTACCTGTTGGAGCGCACCGGCCAGGGCATCATCTTCGGCCTGCGAACCCGGCTGGTCGGCCATCTGCTGCGGCTGCGGATCAGCGTCTACGACGAGCGCCGGATGGGTGATCTGATCTCCCGGGCGAACACCGACACGGTGGTCGTCCGCGAGGCCGTCGCCTACAGCTTCGCCGCGTTCCTGACCAGCATCATCGGCGCCCTCGGCGCGATCGCCTTGATGATCTACATCGACGTGCGCCTCTTCCTGCTGGTCGTCGTCGCCGTGCTGATCGCGAGCGTCGGCGTGCTGTCGGCCCTCCGCCGGATCCGGTCCACCTCCGAGGAGGGCCAGGCGAGCGTCGGGCGGATGACCTCCGACCTGGAACGCTCGCTGTCCGCGATCCGTACCGTCCGGGCGAGCCGCGCCGAGACACGCGAGGACGAGCGGATCGCCGTGCACACGCGCGACGCCTACCGGCTCGGCGTGCGGATGGCGCGGCTGAACTCCGTGATCGCGCCGGCGATGGAGCTGGCCGTGCAGGGCTCGGTGCTCGTCGTCCTGCTCGTCGGCGGCGTGCTCGTCGCGCACGGGGTCACGTCGCTCGGCTCGCTGGTCGCGTTCCTGCTCTATGCGACATACCTGGTCATGCCGCTCTCGCAGCTGATCGAGGCCACCGGGATCATGCAGCGCGGGATGGGCGCGCTCGACCGCGTCGACGCCGTCTTCGACCTTCCGCGCGAGGCCGACCTCGCCCCTGGCCTGGACGCGGACGACCGGCCGTCGGTCGAGCGGGCTGGGGCGGACGACACCGACACCGACACCGACACCGACCAGGCGACCAGGCAACTGGTCCGCGTCATCCCCGCGGCTCCAGCCAGCGTGCACGAGGGGAACGGCGCCGCCGCCACGGGCGAGACGTCAGCCGATCGCGTTGTCGCGGCCGGCGGTGGCATCGCGGGCGGGACCCACGCGGCAACGCGGGCACCGGATCCGAAGACGGCCGCGAGCACGCCTGGCCCCGAGCGGGTGGTGGCCCGGCCCGATGCGCCGGCCGTCGAGTTCCGCGACGTGTGGTTCGGCTACACGCCGGACCGGCCGGTGCTGCGCGACGTCTCGTTCGCGATCCCGCCGCGCGGGCACGTCGCGCTGGTCGGGCCGTCCGGCGCAGGCAAGTCGACGACGTTCGAGCTGCTGGAACGGTTCTACGACCCCGACCGCGGCGAGATCCTGCTGCGGGGCGTGGACGTGCGCGCGATGTCGCGGGAGGCGGCGCGCGGCTGGGTGAACCTCGTCGAGCAGAACGCGCCGGTGCTGCAGGGCTCGCTGCGCGACAACATCACCTACGCCGCCCCGGACGCCACCGAGGCCGAGATCGACGAGGCCGTCCAGACGGCGCGCCTCAGCGAGCTCGTCGCGCGGATGTCGCACGGCGTATGGACCGACGTCGGCGACCATGGCGTGCTGCTGTCCGGTGGGGAGCGCCAACGGGTGGCGATCGCGCGGGCGCTGCTCGCGCGGCCGGCGGTGCTGCTGCTCGACGAGCCGACGTCGCAGATGGACAGCGTCAACGAGCGCGCCCTGGCGCAGGTCCTGCGCGACATCGCCACCGAGCGTGCGCTGCTGGTCATCGCCCACCGGATGTCCACCGTGCGGGCCGCGGACCGGATCATCGTGCTCGACGAGGGCCGGGTGCTGGCGACCGGCACCCATGAGGAGCTGCGGGAGACCTGCCCCCTCTACCGCCGCCTGTCCGCCACGGACCTCGGCTCGGCCGCGCCGGCCCGCACGGCGCAACCAGCGACCTGACAGGTGCTGTGGGGGTGGCCGGCGCGTGTGCCGGCCACCCCCACGAGCCGTCCGGGCGCCGACATGCGCGACAGACGGGTGCCCGCCTGCGCGAGCAGGAGCGCGAGGCGGGTGACGTCTCAGCTTCCGACTGGAACGACCCCGCCCACGGGCAGCCCGTTCACGTCGTGCAGGTGATGCACTGGATCATGCGCAAAGTAGCGGGCGAAGGTGCTGATCGTGAAGCGGGCGCCGTCGGACCGCTCACCGGTCCGCTGCCACTGGGCACCGGAGACGGTCGCGAACCGGGCGGCGATCCTCGCGGCCGCGCCCGCGAGGTCGCCGGCGACCCGGCCCGGGTCCTGCTCGCCGTAGCGGTCCGCCACGGCGGTCTCGTCCTGGTCCCAGTTCGGGTACAGGGGGTTGTCCCGCGTGAGCATCAACTGGAGCCGCTCGTCGTAGAGGCGAAGGACGTCGCGCACGTGGCAGGCGTACTCCAGCGTCGACCAACGGCCGGGCGACGGCCGGCGGCGCACCTCATCGTCCGGCCTGTCGGCGAGCACGGCCAGCCAGGCCGAGGCGACGCGCAGCACCAGGCCGGAGACCTCGGTGGCCGGGAAGGTCGCCCCGTCAAAACCACATTCCGGGCAGGCGCGCGCCAGGACCCAGGTCCAGTCCTTGTCATCGGGCACGATGGCGTCGGCCTGTCCGGCCGCGGCAGGGGAGGCGTCGGTGGCGGGAGCGCTCTGGCTCTCGGTCGTCACGGTCTCACCCTAGCCCCGACCACGAGGCGGCTTCTCCCGGTTGGCCCGGCCCGCCCAGCCCGTCCGTACCCGGCTGTCTGCCCGACTGCCTTCGCGACCCGAACGACACGAGACGCTCCGCGCGTCGCCCACGCCCAAACCTCACAGCGTGGCGTCTCTCGGGGTGAGTACCTAGTAACCGACTGAATGCGTCGAGAGGCGCCTGGCGAAACACGAAGATCCCAGCATGAGCTTGTGTCCCCCGACCAAACCCAGGCCACGGCTGACGCCACCGCCCTGGCTGCCACCTCCGGCCCAGGCGACACAGGCGACACAGGCGACACAGGCGGCACAGGCGCGACGGCGAGCCGCGCCGTCACGCCGTCACACTGCCCGTACTGCGCGCTGCAGTGCGGTATCGAGCTGCGACCACGGCCATATCGGCTGGAGAGCCGTGATCCGCGCGAGGCTTCGCCATGGTCGCGCGGCTCACGACCGGGCATGGTCGACCTCACCCCACAGGACGACTTCCCGACGAACCGCGGGGGCCTGTGCTCCAAGGGCTGGACGGCCGCCGGGCTCCTCGACCACACCGACAGGCTGACCACTCCGCTGCTGCGCGAGCGGCGTGCCGGGGGCATCCGCGGCGAGCTTCGGCCGGCGACCTGGGGCGAGGCGCTGGAGCGGATCGTCACCGGCTGGCGTGACTGCCAGCGCCGGTATGGTCTGGACAGCGTCGGCGTGTTCGGCGGCGGCGGACTGACCAACGAGAAGGTGTACGCGCTCGGCAAGTTCGTCCGGGTCGCGCTGCGCAGCCGTTCCATCGACTACAACGGCCGCTTCTGCATGTCGTCGGCCGCCGCGGCCGGCAACCGCGCGTTCGGAATCGACCGCGGGCTGCCGTTCCCGGTGAGCGACATCGCCGAAGCCGACGTCATCCTGCTGGTCGGAAGCAACCCGGCCGACACGATGCCGCCGATCATGCAGTGGTTCGACGCGGGCAGGGCGAAGGGCGCCCGGCACGTCGTCATCGACCCGCGCGCGACCCCGACCGCGCGCGGAGCGCACCTGCACCTGCAGCCCACCCCGGGCACCGACCTCGCGCTCGCCGCCGGTCTGCTGCACATCGCGATCCGGGACGGGCTGGTGGACACCGGCTTCGTCGCCAGTCGCACGACCGGGTTCGACGCGGTCCGCCGGGCGGTCACGGCCTACTGGCCCGGCCGGGTCGAGCGGATCACCGGGGTGCCCGAGGCGAACCTGCGCGCGGCCGTCCGACTGCTCGCCGAGGCGGAACGCGCCATGGTGCTGACCGCCCGCGGGGCCGAACAGCACGCCTCCGGTACCGACACCACGCAGGCGTTCATCAACCTTGCGCTCGCGCTCGGCCTCCCCGGGCGCTCGTTCTCCGGCTACGGCACGATCACCGGCCAGGGCAACGGCCAGGGTGGCCGGGAGCACGGGCAGAAGGCCGACCAGCTTCCTGGGTACCGCAAG
This sequence comes from Pseudofrankia coriaricola, assembly GCF_001854805.1. GTDB lineage: Bacteria > Actinomycetota > Actinomycetes > Frankiales > Frankiaceae > Pseudofrankia. The sequence goes on along the minus strand of NZ_MBLO01000262.1, from coordinate 60,685 downwards.
CTCGCCGACCCGGCCGACCGCGCGCACATCGCCGCGATCTGGGGTGTATCGCCGGACGAGCTGCCGCCACCCGGTGTGTCCGCCTTCGAGATGCTCGACGCGCTCGGCACCGAAGGCGGCGTGCGGGCCATGTGGGTGCTCGGCTCCAACCCGATCGTGTCCGGCCCGGACGCGAACCGGATCGCCGACCGGCTCGCGGCCCTGGACCTGTTGGTCGTCTCCGACTTCTTCCTTTCCGAGACGGCGGCTCTCGCCGACGTCGTGCTGCCGGTCGCGCAGTGGGCGGAGGAGGAGGGCACGATGACGAACCTCGAAGGCCGGGTGCTGCGCCGCAGGCGAGCGCTCGCCCCGCCGCCCGGGGTGCGTACCGACCTGGATGTCATCTCCGAGCTCGCCACCCGCCTCGGGTGCTCCGCCGAGGCGTTCCCCGTCGAGCCGCGGGCGGTGTTCGAAGAACTGCGGCGGGCGAGTGCCGGCGGGCTCGCCGACTACTCCGGCATCAGCTACGAGCGGATCGAGGCCGAGAAAGGCGTCTTCTGGCCCTGCCCGGCACCCGCCACGGGCGAGGACAGCGCGGGCGGCGGCGGTCGCGGCGGCGGTGACGCGGGCGACGGCGAAAGCGTCGTTGGCGAGGCGGGCAACGAGGTTCACCCGGGCACGCCGCGGCTGTTCGCCGAGCGCTTCGCCACACCGGACGGGCGGGCGCGGTTCGTCGCGGTCCGCCACCGGGGCGCGGCGGAGACGCCGGACCGCGACTACCCCTACTACCTGACCACCGGCCGCACGATGCGCCAGTACCAGTCAGGAACGCAGACCCGGCGGGTCCGGACGCTCGTCGCCGACGATCCCGACCCGGTTGTCGAGTTGCACCCGGTGCTGGCTGCCAAGCATGAGGTCACCGCTGGGGATCTGGTGGAGCTGAGCTCCCGCCGCGGACGGGCGGTGTTCCGGGCTCGCGTGACCGACACCATCCGCCAGGACACGTTGTTCGCGCCTTTCCACTGGGGCGGGTACTCGACCGTCAACCTGCTGACCAACCCAGCGCTCGACCCAATCTCACGGATGCCCGAGTTCAAGGCGTGCGCGGTGGCGCTGCGCCGGATCGATCACCTTCCCGACGGGGGCGCCACCCTGCCGACGGAGGCAACCGTCCCGGTCGCCACCGAGTGGTCCCGCCCACGCGCCACGTCGCCATCCACCACCAACGTCGCCGGCATCGACACCAGCACCAGCGGTGGCGATCGCACCCCCTCAGCCGGCCTCGCCGGGCCGGCGGCGACGGCCACCGCCCGCACGTTCCCAGGCGCCGGCTCCGCCCGGACTGGCTCCGACAGCGCGGAGGACACCGCGCCCGCGTCACACCGGAAGGACCGTCGTATGCACAGCACTCCCCGCTTCTTGCAGGGCGTCTTCTCGTTCGAGGGGCATGGGCTGACCAAGCCGGCATTCCTCGACCCGTCGCTGACCTACACGGTCCCGCCCGGAGCGACCACCCAGCCGGTGTACTTCCGCGGCGGCAACGCGTCCGACGAGCTGATCTACGTGCTGCTCGTCCGGGATGGCGCGCCGATGCGCTACTTCCCGATCGGCGCCCGCGCCGATGTGCACGTCCCGCTGCGCGTGGTCGAGGACCTGCTCGGCGACACCCGCGTCGAGCTGCATCTCGCCGCCCCGGAGGGCGTCGAGGGCACCGTGGTCATCGACCTCGGCCTGATCGAGTTCTGAGCGAGCGCGACTATGACCATCACCGAGAACGTCCCGGGTACGTCCACCGCCGCGTCTGCCGCCTCGACCGTGCCCGCCTCTGCCGGCGTCGTTCCGGCGCAGCGGGCCCACGGCCGAACGCCCGCCGGCGGGCGCGAGCGCCTCGTCGTCGTCGGCAACGGCATGGCCGGCATGCGGGCCGTCGAGGAGATCCTCGCCCGGCATGGCGGCGACCTGTTCGACATCACCGTGTTCGGCGACGAGCCGTACGGCAACTACAACCGGATCCTGCTGTCCAACGTGCTGGCCGGCGCCGACACCGAGGACGAGATCTTCCTCAACACGCCGGAGTGGTACGCGGAAAACGGCATCCGGCTGCGTGCTGGCGCCCGGGTCACAGGGCTCGACCGGTACGCCCGCGTCGTCACCATCGAGGACGGCGCCGTCGCTCCCTATGACAAACTGATCATCGCCACCGGCAGCCGCTCGTTCATCCCGCCCATCAAGGGTCTCGCCGGACCCGATGGCCGGCTTCCTGGCGGTGTCTTCGCGTTTCGCACGATCGACGACTGCCGCGCCATGATCGGATTTGCCGAGGGGCGGCGGACCGCGGCCGTCATCGGCGGCGGTCTGCTCGGTCTGGAGGCCGCCCGCGGCCTGCAGACCTACGGGCTCGAGGTGCACGTCATCGACGCCGCGCCGACGCTGATGAACCAGCAGCTGTGCGCCGAGGCCGGTGGCATCCTGCGGCGCGGCGTCGAGGAGCTCGGGATCACCGTGCATCCGGGAGCGCGCACCGCGCAGATCCTGCTCGCCGACGATGAGACCGGCCACGAAACCGACGATCAGACCGGTGGTGACGCCGGCGGGGGCACGGGCGAGAGTGCCGGCCTCGGCAGGGCGGTCGGGCTGGAGTTCGCCGACGGGTCACGGCTCGACGTCGACATGATCGTGGTGGCGGCCGGGATCCGGCCCAACGTCGACATCGGGCTGCGCGGCGGGCTGACCGTCGAGCGCGGCATCGTCACCGACGACCAGATGCGCTCGGTCGACGATCCCGACATCTACGTGGTCGGCGAGTGCGCGCAGCACCGTGGCCAGGTCTACGGTCTGGTCGCGCCGCTGTGGGAGCAGGCGACGGTCCTCGCCGAGCACATCACCGGCTCGGACCTGGACGCCGCCTACCACGGCTCGAAGACCGCCACGAAGCTCAAGGTCGCCGGCGTGGCCGTCGCCGCGATGGGCCTCAAGGACGCGGAGCACCCCGACGACGAGGTGGTCCGGTTCGTCGAGCCGCGCAGGGGCGTCTACAAGAGCGTCATCATTCGCGACGGAAAGCTCGTCGGCGCCACCCTGCTCGGCGACACGGCCAAGTCGGCCTCGCTCATCCAGGCGTTCGACAACGGCCTGCCACTGCCGGACGAGCGGCTGCAACTGCTGTTCGACATCGGCCTGCCCGCGGCCGAGGTCGGAGCGGCGGAGATGGCCGATGACGCCCAGGTCTGCAACTGCAACGGCGTCAGCAAGGGAAAGATCGTCGCCTGCGTCAAGGGCGGGATGAAGACCGTCCCCGGCGTCATGAACGCGACCCGCGCCGGCAAGGGCTGCGGCTCGTGCAAGCTGCTCGTCAAGGAGATCGTCGAGTGGGCGGCCGACGGCGAGGTCGAGGAGGACCTCTCGGCGAACTGGTACGTCCCCGGTGTTCCTCTGGACAAGCCGGCGCTGATGGCGGCCGTGCGTGAGCGGAACCTGCGGTCGGTGTCCGCGGTCTTCGCCGCCCTCGCGCCCGACGGCAAGGAGGACGCGGCCAGCAAGATGGCGCTGACGTCGCTGCTGCGCATCGTCTGGGGCAGCGACTTCATCGACGAACGCGACGGCCGGTTCATCAACGACCGTGTCCACGCCAACATCCAGAAGGACGGCACCTTCTCGGTCGTCCCGATGATCGCCGGCGGCGTCACCAGCCCGGACGAGCTGCGCCGGATCGCCGACGTCGCCGAGAAGTACGACGTCCCGATGGTGAAGATCACCGGCGGCCAGCGCATCGACCTGCTCGGCGTGCGCAAGGAGGACCTGCCGAAGGTCTGGGCCGACCTGGACATGCCGAGCGGCCACGCGTACGGCAAGAGCTTCCGCACGGTGAAGACCTGCGTCGGCAAGGACTTCTGCCGCTTCGGGGTCGGCGACTCGACCGCTCTCGGTGTCGCGATCGAGCAGCGGTACCACGGCCTGGAAAGCCCCGGGAAGCTCAAGCTGGCGGTCAACGGCTGCCCGCGCAACTGCGCCGAGGGCCTGATCAAGGACGTCGGCGTCGTCGCGATCGACGGTGGTCGTTGGGAGATCTACATCGGCGGAGCGGGCGGCGCGCACGTCCGCAAGGGCGACCTGCTGGCCACTGTCGGCAGCCCCGAGGAGGTCATGATGCTGACGGGCCGCTTCCTGCAGTACTACCGCGAGAACGCGAAGTGGCTGGAACGGACGTACACGTTCGTCCCACGGGTGGGCATCGAGAAGATCCGGGCTGTCATCGTCGACGACGCGGAGGGCATCGCCGCCGATCTCGACGCCCGCATCCAGGAGTCGATCGACGCCTACGTCGACCCCTGGCTGGAGCGCGAGCAGCCGGCCACCGCCGGCCAGTTCCGCACCTCCCTGCCGCTCATCACCCTTCCCCAGGTCCCCGTCCGATGAGCGCGCAGAGCTCCGTCGCTACGGCCACTCCCGCCGACGCCTCCGGTTCCGGCCGGGACAAGGGCAGTCCGGTCGGAACCGAGGCGAAATCAGCCCGGCCGGCGCTGACGGGGACCGGCGCCGTGCACCGGCTTGGCCTCCTGCGCGAGATTCCGGTCGGCGAGGCACGGGTGTACGCCGTCGGCGACGCGCAGATCGCCGTCTTCCGGCTGCGCGGCGACACCCTGCGGGCCGTCGACGCGGTCTGCCCGCACGCGGGCGGGCCGCTCGCCGACGGCCAGGCCGACGCGGGCGTCGTCATCTGCCCGTTGCACGCCCACGTCTTCAGCCTGGCCACTGGCGAGTCCACCTCGGGGGCACCACCGATCGGCTGCTACCCGGTCCGGCTCGCCGTCGACGGCACGATCGAGCTCACCCTGTAAGGGGCCGCGGCCCAGATCAGTGGCGTGGCGGCGCGTCCCCGAGTCCCGACGACCGCCACGCCATTGCCGGGCCAGGTCCGCGTCAGTCTGCCCCGCTGGTCTACGCACTCCAGCGCCCGGCGACGTCTCACCCACCCCACCCGAGCGATCCGCTACGATGCGAAGGCAGCACCACGCGGGTGTAGTTCAGAGGCAGAACACGAGCTTCCCAAGCTTGCAACGCGGGTTCGATTCCCGTCACCCGCTCCCGGCGGCCCCGCCTGCTCATTGACCTTGGTCAACTTCGCCGAGGCCCGTTATCCCGCTCCGGCGCCGAGCCCCGGACCCCACACGCGGCCCTGCCTGCTCATTGGCGCTGGGGGCGTCATCCTGTGCGCGCCGGGCGTAGTCGCGGGTGACTGACCGGGATCCGTTCGCCGGTCCAGCAACCGACATCGGCAACACCCGGGTGCTGCAGACGTTCGTCGCCGGGGCCAGGGTGTACACCGCGCCCGACGCATAGCCCGGCGGACTCCCCGTCGCGGGTCATACCTCCCCTGCCCTGGCGTCCGTTGAAAGCGAACGCTCACCCACATAGGCTGCCGGGCCACGGGTGGTCGGTGAAGGGGAGATCATGGGGCGTCTGGCGGGCAGGGTCGCGATTGTCACCGGGGCTGGGATCGGACAGGGCAGGTCGACGGCGTTACGGCTGGCCAGCGAGGGGGCGTCGGTGATCGCCGCGGACCTGAGCGGCGCGGAGAAGGAGACCGCGGCCGAGTCGGAGGCGATCGTGCCATTCCAGGCGGACGTCACGCGGGCGGCGGACGTCGAGGCGCTGGTACGCGAGGCGACCGAGCGGTTCGGCCGGCTCGACGTCATGTGCAACGTCGTCGGGGTCGCCGGGGTGGCTCAGGCGCTGATCCCGGACGTCGACGAGGACGAGTTCGACCGGCTGCTGGCCATCAACCTCAAGAGCATCTTCCTGGGCATGAAGTACGCGATTCCCGCGATGGTCGCGGGCGGCGGCGGCTCCGTCATCAACTGGTCCTCGGTCGGCGCGCTGGTGGCATCGCCCACCTCTGGTGCCTACGGCGCCAGCAAGGCCGCGATTCTCTCGTTGACCCGGACGGCGGCCCGCGAATGGGGCCAGCAGAATGTCCGGGTCAACGCGATCTGCCCCGGGTTCATCTACCCGACCGGAATGACCCTCATGGGTGAGGAGAAGTTTCCAGAGCTGGCGCGGCACGCCGCGTCGAAGTCCGCGATGAACCGCCCCGGCCACCCGGACGAGGTCGCCGCCGTCGCCGCTTTCCTCGCCTCCGACGACGCCTCCTACATGACCGGCTCCTACCTGGTCGTCGACGGCGGCTGGACCGCCGGCGGCTGACCGGGCCCGCGCACAGTCACACCGCGCCACCGAGACGCGCCCCCGCGAATGCCCCGGCCCGACACGCGGAATCAGAATGGCCGTCTGATGGCCGTCTGATTGCCACCGCCGCCGCGACCTGTCCGGGTCGAGGGCCCGCGCACGCTGTCGGGCCGAGGTCGATCAGGTCACTGCTTGGCGAGTGTGGCCAACACCTGACCGGTCAGGCCGTTCAGCTCGCCGTCGTCGACCGGTCCCGCCGGACTGACGATGAGGATCACGGACTCGACGCGACCAGCGAAGACGCTGACCAGGTCGACGTTGGCCTCAAGGCTCTGGCCGTCGGAGCTGACCGCGAGGTCGAGCCGCGTCAGGGCGGTGGCGCCGGTCGGCGGCGTGCCGGCCTGAGCGCTCTTCACCGTCACGGTTGTTTCCTCCCTGTCCCTGTTGGACAGCTGGCTGACGATCGCCTCGCCCACGCAGCCGGGGAAGTCCGGGCGCTGGGTGAGCGCGCGGTGCGCCGTGACCGTGTCCGCGCTCGCGAACACCCGCGCGCCGGACTGGATCGTGGTGCCGTCGTCGTCGCTGAAGACGGGGCCGTTCGCGTGGTCGGTGGACGCCGGTCCCAGATCAGCGCTGGACAGGTGCATGCAGGTGGGGACCGGGTCCTGGAAGACGGAGCTCTCGGTGGTGTCGGTGTTGTCCTCCATCGAGTAGCCGCTGGTCGCGGGCCCGGCGACGAGGACGTAGTCGGCGGGGTGCAGCGGTGCGGCCGCGGGCACCGACACGGTCGCGGCGCCGCCGCCAGCGCTCGCCGGGGCCGACGAGTCGCCGCTCCCGCACGCGGTCAGCGCCGTGACGAGCGCCGCCGCCGTCGCGGTCGCGGTCACGGCCGCCCGGAGAACACGCCGCCCATTCGGGCGGGATTCGATTTCGTTCCTTGTGGTCATGGGAAAGAAGGCTAGAAACCCGACATAAATTTCACCACAAAGAGCTCTGTCGGGTGCGCGACCGATTCTTTACCGATTATTTGAAACCGGGCCTGGAATAGTGCGAGGGGCCTGGCCGGGCCATCAGGCTGGTCCGCGGACGGCCAGCCCGTCGCCTGTTTCAAGCTCGGCGGCCGCTCTCGGTCACCCTGGTCATCCCGGGTCACCAGGAGTCAGGCCTGCCCGTCTACCGGAGGGACCGAGGCCCGGGTGAAGTCGCGGTAGGCGCGCGACGGGGTGGGGCCGCGCTGGCCCTGGTAACGGGAGCCGTAGATGGCGGTTCCATAGGGGTGCTCGGCCGGGGATGAGAGGCGGAACAGGCACAGCTGGCCAATCTTCATGCCGGGCCAGAGCTTGATCGGCAGGGTCGCGACGTTGGAGAGCTCCAACGTGACGTGGCCGGAGAAGCCCGGATCGATGAAGCCGGCCGTCGAATGGGTGAGGAGGCCGAGCCGGCCGAGGCTGGACTTGCCCTCGAGCCTGCCGGCCAGGTCGTCCGGCAGCGTGATGACCTCAAGGGTGGAGCCAAGCACGAACTCGCCCGGGTGCAGCACGAACGGCTCGTCACCCTCGGGGGAGACGAGCTCGGTCAGGTCCTCCTGCTCGACAGCCGGATCGATGTGGCTGTAGCGATGGTTCTGGAAGACCCGGAACGCCCGGTCGAGGCGCAGGTCGACGCTGCTCGGCTGGATCAGGCGCGGGTCGTATGGGTCGAGGCACACGCGGCCGGCGGCGATCTGGGCCCGGATGTCCCGGTCGGACAACAACACGTCCTGCAAACTACCTGCCCCGTGCGGCGGGCTCGCGCCCACACGGTGCGGGTGGGCTCACCGTCCTGGGCGAGGTTCGTCCAGATTGGCGCGGTAGTGACCGACGCCAGTGGGGTAGACGGCAAGCATGCGTTTGCCGTTCGCGCGGCTGCGGCGCCGCGAAACCGGGGCCGGAGCCCTGCTCGGACTACCCCCTCACATCGACGCCTGCCTCTTCGACCTCGATGGCGTGCTCACCAGCACGGCAGAGGTCCATGCACGGGCCTGGAAGGAGATGTTCGACGGCTTCCTGGAGAACTGGGCATCCCGGTCCGGCGACCCGGAGGAACCCTTCGACATCGAGCGGGACTACGAGAGCTACGTGGACGGGCTGCCGAGGCTCGACGGGGTGCGCTCGTTCCTGGCGTCACGCGACATCCACCTGCCCGAGGGCACGGACGGGGACCCGCCGTCCGCCCTCACGGTCCACGCCCTCGGGAACCGCAAGAACATCCTCGTCCTGAACAAGATCACCGAGGATGGAGTCCAGCCATACCCGGGGTCACGGCCCTACCTGGAGGCCTGCGCCGGCGCCGGGAAGGCGCGAGCGCTCGTCTCGTCCAGCGCGAACGCCGGCGAGGTGGCCCGGGCCTCCGGGCTCGCTGACCTGCTCCAGGTACGCGTCGACGGCGAGACCATCGCCCAGCGCGGGCTCGCCGGCAAGCCGGCTCCCGACACGTTCCTCGCCGCGGCGCGGGAGCTCGGCGTGCCACCCGAGCGGGCGGCGGTCTTCGAGGACGCGGAGGCCGGCGTCGCGGCCGGGCGCGCCGGCGGTTTCGGCTACGTCGTCGGGCTCGACCGGGTCGGGCACGGGCACGCGGACGCGCTGCGCGCGCACGGCGCGGACGTGGTGGTCACCGACCTCGGCGACCTGCTGGCCGACGCCTACCCACCGCCCCCACCGTCGACGACGGACGCGGCGGGTGGCCGCGCCAGGGGCAGGGCCGCGTCGCGGGCCGGACGCGGCCGATGATCGGGGACGCCCGCTACACGGTCGACCCGTGGGGGCTGCGCGAGACCGGTCTCAATATGGAGGATCCGGCTCGCTCCGAGTCGTTGTTCGCGCTTTCCAACGGCCATATAGGCCTGCGTGCCAACCTGGATGAAGGCGAGCCACATGGCCTGCCCGGCACCTACCTGAACTCGGTGCATGAGCTGCGCCCGCTGCCGTATGCCGAGGCCGGCTACGGCTATCCCGAGTCGGGACAGACCGTCATCAACGTCACCAACGGCAAGCTGATCCGGCTGATGGTCGACGACGAGCCGCTGGACGTCCGCTACGGCGAGCTGCGCTCACATCGGCGTTCGATTGACTTCCGCGCCGGGGTACTGGTGCGCGAGGCCGAGTGGGAGTCACCGGCCGGCCAGGTGATACGGGTGGTCTCCCGGCGGCTTGTCTCGTTCTCCCAGCGAGCGGTCGCGGCGATCTGTTACGAGGTCGAGTCGGTCACCGACGCGCCACGGGTGGTCGTCCAGTCCGAGTTGGTCGCCAACGAGACGCTTCCGGTGCGCACGGGTGACCCGCGCGCCGCGGCGGTACTCGAGTCCCCGCTGGTGCCGGAGCTGCACTTTGCCCGGGACTGCAGCGTCGAGCTCGTGCACGTGACCCAACACAGCAAGATCCGGGTCGCCGCGGCGATGGACCACGTCATCGACGGCCCCGGTGCGCTGGGCGTGCTGTCGGAGAGTGAGCCGAACTCCGGACGGGTGACCGTCACCGGCGTGTTGAAACCCGGGCAGAAGCTACGAATCGTGAAGTTCATGGCGTATGGCTGGTCGCAGCAGCGGTCGCTGCCGGCCATGCGGGACCAGGCGGCGGCGGCGCTCGTCGCGGCGAAGGAGACCGGCTGGGACGGCCTGCTCGACGAGCAGCGCGCCTACCTGGCCGAGTTCTGGCGGCGGGCGGACGTGGAGGTGGACGGCGACGCCGAGGTCCAGCAGGCCGTCCGGTTCGCGCTGTTCCACGTGCTGCAGGCCGGCGCGCGCGCCGAGCGCCGCGCCATCGCGGCGAAGGGGCTGACGGGACCGGGCTACGACGGCCACGCGTTCTGGGACACCGAGGGCTACGTGCTGCCGGTGCTGACCTACACGCAGCCGGGAGCCGCCGCCGACGCGCTGCGCTGGCGGCATTCCACCCTGAAGCAGGCGCGGGAGCGCGCCCAGCAGCTCAACCTGCGCGGCGCCGTCTTCCCGTGGCGCACCATCAGCGGTGAGGAGTGCTCCGGATACTGGCCGGCCGGCACCGCCGCCTTCCACGTGAACGCCGACATCGCCGACGCCGTCACCCGCTACGTCAACGTCACCGAGGACTACGAGTTCGAAAAGTCCGTCGGGCTGGAACTGCTGGTCGAGACCGCCCGGCTGTGGCGCTCGCTGGGTCACCACGACCTCGACGGCCGGTTCCGGATCGACGGGGTGACCGGGCCCGACGAGTACTCGGCGATCTCGGACAACAACGTCTACACGAACCTGATGGCGCAGCGGAACCTGCGCTCGGCCGCGGACGCGGCGAAACGGCATCCCGACCGGGCGTACGAGTTCGGCGTCGACGCCGAGGAGACCGCCTCCTGGCGGGACGCGGCCGAGGACATGTACATCCCGTACGACGACCACCTGGGCGTCCATCCGCAGTCGGACGGGTTCACCGGCCACGAGATCTGGGACTTCCAGAAGACCAGGCCCGAGCAGTACCCGTTGCTGCTGCACTTCCCGTACTTCGACCTGTACCGCAGGCAGGTCGTCAAGCAGGCCGACCTGGTGCTCGCCATGCAGCGCCGCGGCGACGCGTTCACCCGCGAGGAGAAGCTGCGCAACTTCGCCTACTACGAGGCGCTGACCGTCCGGGACTCGTCACTGTCCGCCTCGGTGCAGGGCGTGCTCGCGGCGGAGTGCGGCCATCTGGCGCTCGCGCACGCCTACCTGCGCGAGGCGGCACTGATGGACCTGCACGACATCGAGCACAACACGTCCGACGGCCTGCACATGGCCTCGCTCGCGGGCGCCTGGATAGTCCTGGTCGAGGGCTTCGGCGGGCTGCGCGACCAGGGCAACGTCCTCGGTTTCGCCCCGCGCCTGTCCGAGGGCCTTTCCCGGCTGTCCTTCGGCCTGAGCGTGCGCGGCCGTCACCTGCGCGTCGAGGTCCACCGCACGTCGGCGACCTACTCCGTCCAGGACGGCAAGGACATCACCCTCACCCACCACGGCGAGCCCTTCCTCCTGGAGCCGGACAAGCCGGCCACCTTCCCGATCCCGCCCATCGCCCCCACCGAGCAGCCACACCAGCCCGCCGGCCGCGAGCCCCTCTTCTTCCACCACCCCGGTACCACGGATGAGGACTGACGGCGCCGCCGGCCAACGGCGGCGGCTCGTCCAGCTCCACTCGGCGGCCCTTCAGTGCTTCTGGGGACGGGGGCCTCCGGAGGTGCGAAGGAGGAGCATTTTCGCACCTCCTTTGGCCCTCTAGTGCTTCTGGGGACGGGGGCCTCCGGAGGTGCGAAGGAGGAGCATTTTCGCACCTCCTTTGGCCCTCTAGAAGGACTCGGGCGTCACGCGGGGGCGGGTGACCAGGGTGACGACGTCGGCGGCGACCTCGGCCAGGCGGGTGCCGATGCGCCGGATCTCATCGCCGGTGACGTGGCGGCCGAACATCATGACGAGCAGGCTGGCGAGGACACGGCCGTCCGAACCGAGGAGCGGGACGGCGATGTGGTTGACCTGGTAGGTCGCCGCAGTATCCAGGTCGTCAACGAAGTAGCCGACCTCGGACAGGCGCGCGGCGGCGAGGCGGCGCAGCGCGGCGAGGTCCACAGCTCCCGCGGTGGCCCGGATGCGATGAAGGTCGACGGCTGCCGGGTGAGTCGGCGGGATCTCCCTGGTGGCGATGAAACCGAGGCGCCGCCCGGCCTGCAGCGCCCGCCGCAGCGCCCTCCTGGTCTCCTCGGACAGGGGCACGAGGCTCCGGTCGAGCCAGCCGTCGACGTCTGTCGCCCGGCCCCAGGCGACGAACGGCGCGCCCCAGGGCGGCGCGAACGGCATCCGGGCGCCGACCTGGCTCAGGCCGTAGGTCGGGTCGGGGTTGCCGACGCGTTCCAGGACGACGAGCTGGTCGTTGTCGACCGCGAGCACCGAGCAGGAGACGTCGAACTCGGCCGTCACCCGGGCCAGCGCGCCGAGCGCGGGCCTCAGGTCGACGAAACCACTGAGAACAGCCTGGCCCGCGGTGATCAGCGCCGGGCCGAGCCGGTAGGCGCGCGTCTTCGCGTGTTGGACGAGATAGCCGTGCTCGACGAGGGTGTCGGCGATCGCCAGGCAGGTTCCCTTGCTGATACCGACCTCACGCGCGAGCTCGGAGAGGCCGAAACCCCGGTGCGGACAGCGAACCAGCACGTCAAGGAGCCCAACCACACGCAGGGTCGGATTCGACGTCGCCATCTAGGCCTCACCTTTCTTCGATGACCGGCCTGACCGGGCCGGGCACCACGGGCGGGTTGGGCCAGCGGCCCGGGGGCGTGGGGCCGGATGCCGGCCCGGTGAGCTCGACGAGCCCACCGGGCCGGGCAGTGGCAGTGGACGCGGTTCCTATGCCTTGTGGCCGACGGCCGCCTCGTAGAACGACCGGTCGACGACCTTGGACTCCTCCAGGGGCGCCTGGTAGCTGAGTGCGCCACTCTTGATCATCGCGTCCTGCAGCCGGGTCGACGTGCCCGAGCGGATCTCCCAGTCCGTGGTGAGCGAGGGCGTCGCGGTGAGCTGGCTGGCAGGCAGTTCGACCACCTTGGCGAGCTCGTCCACGAACGTGGGGTCCGACTTGTAGTCGCCGGCGAACGCCGTGTTGATCGTCCGGACGACCGCGCGGGTGAACGCGACGCCCGCGGCGCGCTTGTCGCCGAGGACTTTCGGGCCGAAGAGCACGCCGCCGAGCGGCTCGCCGGGTGGCTGCCCGCCCAGGTACGTCAGTCCCGGCTTGCCGACCAGCTGGATCCACAGCGGGTCGAGAACCCAGGCGGCGTCGATCCCGCCGTTCTGCAGCGCGGTCACCAGGTCGGCCGCGGGCAGCGTCTTGAACTTCAGGTCGCTGAAGGTGAGGCCCGACTTCTCGGCCTGCTGGACGATCGGGTACATCACCGGGCTGCCGCTGCCCAGGACGCTCGCGAACGTCTTGCCCTTCAGGTCCGCGAAGGTCGCCGGCCGGCCGTCCACATCGCGGGCCCAGACGCCGGTCTTGCTCGTGGTCGGCGCCGAGAAGTTGCCCATCACCCAGCGGATCCCGAAGCCCTGGTTGACCGCGTTGAAGAAGGCGCCGTCGGGGGCTCCGACCATGACGTCGGTCTGCCCCTGCGCGAGCAGGTTGAGACCGTCGGCGGACGGCACCTGGCGCAGCTCGACGTCCAGGTTCTCCTTGGCGAACTCACCCTTGTCGATCGCCCACCGGATCGGCGCGATGAACTCCGCCTTCGGCGTCGCGGCGGTTACGACGATCTTGGTCTTCGTCGGTAACGGGTCCGGCGCCGGCGCGTTCGCCGCGCAGCGGGCCGGCTTGCGGGTGGGGGAAAGGTCGGTCGGGTTGGTCCAGCCGTTCTCACAGCCGGCGACCGCCACGATCGGCGCGGCCGACGCGGGCGTGAACGTCGAGTTGCCATCGCCGCCACCACACGCGGTCAGCCCGATGACGGCCGAAAGCACGGGTAAGAGCAGCAGCGATACACGTCGTCTGGATCTCATCAGGGTCCTTCCTGAAGGTGGGGAGATCGGGGCGGGAACGCGACGGCGACCGGCTGGGATGACCAGCCAGGGCGGGGGCAGGCGCCGGGCGCGCCGGGTAGGCGGCGACAGGGGCCAGGCGGGCGGCGGGCGGGGTGCACCGGTGCCGAGGCTGGCCTCGGCGATGAGCCGAGCAGCGAGCTGAGCCAGGAGAGGACAGGAGAGGCGTTGAGCGACGAGCCCGCGGATGTCTCAGGGCGTCGTCGACCGGCGCGGTGGGCAGGCCTGCCGGCGCCGCGACGACGATGTGTCAGATGCAGATCAAAGAGGTGGACGAGGACCGGGACGAGGGCGGGACGCTGGACCGGTGCGCCAGCCCCCGCGGGCGACTGCCAGCTCCAGGGGGCGACTTGGCCAGGGCGGCTGGTTCGCTAGCCGCGAGCGCGTTCGTGGTCGGCGGGCGCCCACCTGGTAACCCGACGGCCGACCAGGCGCACCAGCTCGGCGAAGAGCACACCCTCGATCGCGACGACCACGATGCCCACGAACATCTGGTCGTTGATGAACAGCGTCCGCGACTGGAAGATCAGATAGCCGAGGCCGTTGTCGCCGACGATGAACTCCGCCGCGATGATGACGAGGAACGCCACACCGGCCGCGACCCGCATCGCGACGAACATCTGCGGCAGCGCGGCCGGGACGAGCACATGGCGGAACATCTGCCATCTGTTCGCCCCGAAACAACGGCCCGCCTCGCGGTAGCCATCCTCCACGGCGATGATCGCCGACATCGTCGAGATCCAGACGAAGAAGAAGACCGTCACCGCCACGAGCGCGATCTTCGGGCCTTCACCAAGGCCGAACATCGTCAGGAAGATGGGCAGCAGCGCGAGCTTGGGCACGACGTACAACGCGTCCAGGGTCGGCTCCAGCGCGACCTGGATGAGCCGGACCGAGCCCATCGCCAGCCCGAACAGCACGCCGGCCAGCGTGCCGAGGGCGAAGCCGGCGAGCACACGGAAGGTGGTATGCCAGATATCGCCCCACAGCTTGCCGTGGCCGAGCATCTGGCCGCCGGTCCGGACGATGTCGGTGGGCGACGGGTAGAGCCGCGAGTCGACCCAGCCAAGCCCGCTGGCCGCCTGCCAGAGGCCGAGCAGCACCACCGGCACGCCGACGGCGAGACCGATCTCGACGACGGCGCGCCGGCGCGCCGTGCCGATCGGGTCCCGCTCGGCACGCCCAGGCGCCCGGACGAGAAGCTCCTCGGCCGCGAGGACCTGCGTCTGCGCCCCCGCCATCTCAGGCTCCCTTCGCGGCGGCGGGTGGCCTGGCCACGCCGTCCCAGGCGGTGGTCGTGGCGGCTCCAGGCGCTCCAGGCGCCCCGGTCTCGACCTCGCCGCGCAGCAGCGTCCACAGCTCGCCACGGAACGCGGCGAACTCGGCGGACTCTCGGACCTCGGCGGACCTCGGCCGCGGGAAGGGCGGTACCCGTTCGGCGAGGATCCGGCCCGGCCGCGCGCTCATGACGACGACCCGGTCGCCCAGCACGATCGCCTCTTCCAGGCTGTGGGTCACGAAGAGAACCGTGCGCCGCTCCGCCTGGCAGATGGCGAGCAACTCGTCCTGCAGGATGGTGCGCAACTGCGCGTCCAACGCCGCGAACGGCTCATCCATCAGCAGGATCTCGGGCTCGACGGCGAGTGCCCGGGCAATCGACACCCGCTGGCGCATACCTCCCGAGAGCTGGCGCGGGTAGGCATACGCGAACTCCCCGAGCCCCATCCGCTCGAGCCACATCCGAGCCCGTTCCCGGGCTTCCTTGCGCGGCACGCCGCGCACGTCGAGACCGAACCGGACATTCGCCTCGACCGTCTTCCACGGGTAGATGCCGTAGTCCTGGAAGATCATCGCGGCTGGGTTCGGGGAGCCGGCACGCACCTCGACGGTTCCCCCGGTCGGGCGTACCAGGCCGGCGACGATCCGCAGGAAGGTGGACTTCCCGCAGCCCGACGGCCCGACGACGCAGACGAACTCCCCGTCGCCGACCGTGAGGTCGAGTGGGCCGAGCGCGTGGACGGCCTTGGCCCCGCGGCCGAACACCCGCTCCGTGCCGACGGCTCGGATCTTTGGCCTCGGGCCCAGGCCGGCTAAAGCAGGCCCACCCGCCTCCGACGACGCCTGAACAGTCATGGAACACCGCCCTGTCAGCGTGGCTGCCAGACGATCCGTTCACTGTTCCGAACGCTCGGTTCAGTACTTCGACCGCCTGGTCAAAATGCTGAACCGACTGTAGGCCGATCACCCAACCACATCAACCCCTATATGAAAGTTCGGGAGCGGGTAGCCCACCCGCCGAACGCGGATGGGCCCGGCGCGAGCTTCTCGCGCCGGGCCCATCCGTTCGGTTCGCCGCCGGGTCCACCGGCCGCGGGTCAGCCGGTGGTAGCCGGCTCCGCTCCAGCGCCGTCGGTGGACGGCGCGAGGGAACGGGCCAGCAACTGGGAGACGTCGAGGACCTCGACGGTCTCCTTCGCCTTGCCCGCGAGCTTCTGCTCCGTCACCGCGTCGGACAGCATGACGATGCAGAACGGGCACGCGGTCGACACGACGTCCGGGTCGAGGCCAAGGGCCTCCTCCACCCGGTCCGTGTTGATCCGGGTGCCGATCTTCTCTTCCATCCACATCCGCGCGCCGCCGGCGCCGCAGCAGAAGCCGCGGTCCTTGCAGCGGTGCATCTCCTGGCCACGGATGCCCGGAATGGCCTCGAGGATCTCCCGCGGCGGGGTGTAGACCTTGTTGTGCCGGCCGAGGAAGCACGGGTCGTGGTAGGTCACCGACGACTCGACCGGCGTGAGCGGCACGAGCTTCTTCTCCTCGACGAGCCTGCCGAGCAGCTGGGTGTGGTGGATGACCTCCCAGTTGCCGCCGAGCGCCGAGTACTCCTTCGACAGGCTGTTGAAGCAGTGGGGGCAGGTCGCGACGATCTTCTTGACGCCCGTCTCGTTCAGCAGCTCGATGTTGGCCTTGGCCATCTCCTGGAACAGGTACTCGTTGCCGAGGCGCCGCGCCGGGTCGCCGGTGCAGGACTCCTGCGAGCCGAGGATGGCGAACGAGACGCCGGCCATGTCGAGCAGCTCGGCGAAGGCCCGGGAGACCTTCTTCGCCCGGTCCTCGATGGCGCCGGCGCAGCCGACCCAGAAGAGGTACTCGACGTCTTCCGGGATCTGCTCACCCTCGCCGATGATCTTAACCTCGAAGGGCAGGCCAGCGGTCCACTCGGTACGGCTGCGCGGCGAGACGCCCCACGGGTTGCCGTTGTTCTCCAGGTTGCGCAGCATCACGCCGGCCTCCGAGGGGAACGCCGACTCGATCATCACCTGGTAGCGGCGCATGTCCACGATGTGGTCGACGTGCTCGATGTCCACCGGGCACTGCTCGACGCAGGCGCCGCAGCTCGTGCAGGACCACAGCACGTCGGGGTCGATGACCCCGCCCTCTTCCTCCGTGCCGACGAGCGGGCGCTCCGCCTGGGCCTTACCCGGCTCGGGCACCCGGCCGAAGCCGGACTCGGGCACGTGGTGGACGGCGTGCTCCTCGGACGCGTCCTCGGACACGCCGGTGACGGCCTTCTTCTCTGCCAGCTTCTCGGCGGCCGCGTCGCGCTCCTCGGCGGTGCTCCCGGCCAGCAGGTACGGGGCCTTCGCGAACAGATGGTCGCGCAGGTCCATGATGATCAGCTTCGGGGACAGCGGCTTTCCGGTGTTCCAGGCCGGGCACTGGCTCTGGCAACGGCCGCACTCGGTGCAGGTCGAGAAGTCGAGCATCGCCTTCCAGGAGAAGTCCTCGACCTTGCCCGCGCCGATGATCGGGTCGTCCTCCTCCATCAGCGACTCGATGTCGGGCGTGGTGCCCAGGGCGCCGAGCGCCTTCGGCTCCCGCTTGAGGATGACGTTGATCGGCGCCAGGAAGATGTGCAGGTGCTTGGAGTAGGCCACCAGCACCAGGAAGCCCATGATGACCGCGAGGTTGAGCAGCAGGAACGCCGTCTCGATGCCTTCGTTCACGTCGTGGGACAGGCCGGAGAAGGCCCGGCTGACGGCGTAGGAGGCGAAGGCCCACTTGGTCTGACCCTGCGGCAGGTTGCCGGTGTTCCACTGGGCGCCGCGGCAGATCAGCAGGGTGACGATGACCGCGGTGATCATGCCGATGATTACCCAGGCAGGGCCGAGGTGCGAGCCGTAGAAACGCGACTTGCGCTCCAGGCGCTTCGGCGCCCGCTGGATCCGAATGATCGTGAAGGTGATCAGGCCGGCCAGGACGGCGACGGCGAAGAAGTCCTCGAGGAACCCGATGCCGGCCCAGTGCCCGAACAGCGGGATGTGGAAGTCGTCGTCGAACAGGCCGCCGAAAGCCTCGATGATCGTCAGGATCAGGACGGTGAAGCCCCAGAACGTGAAGGCGTGCGCGAGCCCGGGCACCGACCACTTGAGCAGTTTGCGCTGGCCACCGACCTCGCTGATCTCGCTCCAGACCCGGGTCGGAAGGTCGTCAAGGCGCCCCTGGGCCGGCTGTCCGGTCCGGATCAACGTGAACAGCCAGAAGAATCGCCTTCCGGCCACCGCAAGGGCGATCAGCGTGATCGCCCCACCGATCGCGATTCTCACTAGCTCCTCCTATGGCTCCGCGAACGGGCCGTAGCCTACTCGTACTGCTCGGTAACTTGTGCTCCGGAGTGTCCCTCGCCACCAGCCGCTTACCCCGCGGCCACCCCGGTATCCCCGACCCTGCCACGCCGTGGTCCGTCTAGCACGAGTTCCCCTCCCCGGCCTGATCGGGGCCTAGTTCGAACATGCCCTCCACGGTCCGGAACACGCAGGGGGCGCCCACCCCCGGCAGACATCCCGTGGGCTCGGATGCCCAGCCACGCGGCCGCCCGCGACACCGACCAGCGACCAGCGACCAGAAAGCGCAACTCACCCATATCTGGTGACAGCGCATCGGCGCAGCGCCAACCCGACCACGTCGTCAGCCCGGTCCAAGCCCTACCACCGCCATATGCCAGGGCCCGGCACCACGTGGGGAGGGCGCCCAGCGCCCGACAGGCTGAACGTCAGCGGGCGCGCCAGCGCCCTTCTGACGGTTCAGCCACGCCACCCCTCGGCCCGCTGCTACGCTCGGTCGCACAGCAGTCCCGAAATCAGCACTCTCTGCACTGACCGTCCCACCCTGGCCACGTGGCGCGTCTGACCGTCAACGGCACCGGGCCGTCGGCGTGCCGGCCGCCGGGTCGTGGTTCGCCGTGAACCGGGGCCAGTCGCCCGCGGTTGCGGCTCGCGCAACGCCGCGCCCCTCGGAGCGCCTGCCGGATCAGCGATCTGGTAGGTCCGGGTCAGCATCGGGGCGGCGGCGACCCAGGGAGAGGCTGCAATCCAGGGAGGGAACGGGGCCATGATCGCCGACCGGTGCCAGCCTGGCCGGCAGCCAGCCGGCACGACCGCCGGCCCTCGTGGCGATAGCCTTCGGCGCGGCAACACCTCGGCTCTTGGCGCAGCCCGTTCCTGCCAGTTGAGGCTTGTGCGCGCACTTCCACGGGCCGCAAGATGAACCACGCCAGCGGCGTGCTGTTCGGCTGCGTGCTGCCCGGCCATGTGGTGCCGCGCGCCGACGCGCGCTCCAACCTCCGTTGAACACCCCTGCGAACCACGGTGGGCACGATGGCGACGATCACCAGGGCGGCGACGGCGAACAAGACCGGGCGCCCCGGTCAGTTCCACTATTCCGAATATCGGCGTGCCCGTGAGCATCGGGCGCTGGTGCGGCGCGACCGGCTCGGCCGGGTGCTCCCGCGCTCGCTGGCCAAGTCCGTGCCGGTCGCCCTGCTGGTCAGCCTGGTGCTGGCGTTCGGCGTCGACCTGCCGGGCGGCTTCGCGTTCGGCATCTTCGTCCTGATCGTCGCCGGATGGAGCGCGGTCATCGTCCTGTCCGCGTTCGGCGGCGACAGCGAGATCGAGACTCTGCGCCTGAGCGCCGAGGCGGAACGCAAGACGGCGCGCGCCCTTGCCCGGCTGCGCCGGCACGGCTGGGTGGTCATGCACGACATGCGGGTGCCAAGCGCCGACGCGGTCGTCGGCCACCTGCTCGTCGGCCCCGCCGGGGTACTGATCCTCGGCAGCGAGGCCGGCAAGGGCGTCGTCCGGTACACCAAGAAGATCGCCAGCATCGATGGTGATCCGCTCACCGGGGCGATCGAGCGGGCGGCCTTCCTCGCCGAGCAGATCAAGACCGAGCTGCGCGCCGAGGTTCCGCTGGTGAAGATCCCGGTGAACGCGGTTCTGGTGATGGTCGAGGCGGACGTGCTGTGGAAGGACGGCGCGGTCAACGGGGTCACGATCATCAATATCCGTTCGATCGTCGACTGGGCCCGTGGCCGGCCGCGCCGGCTCAACCCGGCCGAGGTCAAACAGGTCGTGGCGGCCGCGCGCACGCTGTTCCCCGCGTTCATCGACAACCGGTCCATCGAGCAGGTCACGCTGCACCGGGACCAGTGGCTGATGCTGATGGACACGCTGCACACCATCCGGGAACGCGACGGCGACGCCTCCGACCTGCTCGACCGGCTGGCCTCGCTGGAGGCGCAGCTGTCCCGCCAGGCCGACGGCTTCACCAGGACCGGCATCCCCACCGGCGGGGACGAGATCGACGGCGACCTCAGCCTGCTCGACGACGACTCCGGCGCATACGACATCGGTATTCACACCGCCGACGACACCGCGCCACCGCCGCCCCGCGCCACCGAGCCGCCGGACGGGATCGTCTCGCCGCTGCGGGGCGCCAGGCGAGCCGGCGCCCCCCGGCCGCCCGGCGGCCGGCGGAGCCTCGCCACCGTCCGTCCCGAGCAGGAGCCGCCCGCTCCCCAGAAGGGCTCGGACAGCACCAAGGGGTAGACCCGTCTCGGCCCCGGGCCCTCAGCGGTCCGGACTCTCATCGGTCCCGGACTCCCAGCCCTCACGACGGCGCGCGGCCACTCAGGCCGCGCGCCGTCGCGCGTCTGACGGGTCGGGTCCGCCAGGTAGCGAACCGGGAAGAGAAGTC
Organism: Pseudofrankia coriaricola; assembly: GCF_001854805.1. Classification (GTDB taxonomy): domain Bacteria; phylum Actinomycetota; class Actinomycetes; order Frankiales; family Frankiaceae; genus Pseudofrankia. The sequence continues at coordinate 39,930 of NZ_MBLO01000262.1, read as the reverse complement.
GGCTCCGCAAGGTTGAGCCAACGTGACTCAGCTTCGACGAGCTATTCTGACAGCGGCGATCCTGAGTCATCTACACTCAACCCACCTGACCCGAGTGGCTCACCGTGTTAGCTGACACCCAGTCGGCTTTCGATGGCCGTGGCTCCCAGCCGGGCGCGGCTCCGGGCCTCGCCGCGGAGCGGCTCGACCGCTCCAGGCACCCGGCGTCGAGCTACGCCCGGTCAGGGACTCGGCCGTCCGAGGGCCTCGTCCCACGGACGGCAAGTACAACAGCACACTTAACGGCGGCTCCGCACACGGCACGACCTCCAAGATCGACTATCCTGATCCGGCAGGAACTCCGTGCGGCGGTGCCATCAGATCGAGAGGCACACAGACATGGCACGAGCGGTCGGCATCGACCTCGGCACCACGAACTCCGTCGTGAGCGTGCTCGAGGGTGGTGAGCCAACGGTCATCGCGAACGCCGAGGGCTCGCGCACGACCCCGTCGGTCGTGGCCTTCGCGAAGAACGGCGAGGTCCTGGTCGGCGAGGTCGCCAAGCGGCAGGCAGTCACCAATGTTGAGCGCACCATCCGGTCGGTCAAGCGCCACATGGGCACCAGCTGGAAGATGAAGGTCGACACCAAGGACTTCACACCCCAGCAGATCAGCGCCTTCATCCTGCAGAAGCTCAAGCGGGACGCCGAGGCCTACCTGGGCGACACCATCACCGACGCGGTCATCACCGTCCCGGCGTACTTCGACGACGCCCAGCGGCAGGCGACCAAGGAGGCGGGCGAGATCGCCGGCCTCAACGTCATGCGGATCGTGAACGAGCCGACCGCGGCCGCGCTCGCCTACGGCCTGGACAAGGGCGAGAAGGAGCAGACGATCCTGGTCTTCGACCTCGGCGGTGGCACGTTCGACGTGTCCCTGCTAGAGATCGGGGACGGCGTCGTGGAGGTCAAGGCCACCCACGGCGACACCCACCTCGGCGGTGACGACTGGGACCAGCGGGTCGCCGACCACCTGATCAAGACCTTCCAGGGCCAGCACGGGGTCGACCTCGGCAAGGACAAGATGGCCCTGCAGCGGCTGCGTGAGGCCGCGGAGAAGGCCAAGATCGAGCTGTCGCAGTCGACGCAGACCTCGATCAACCTGCCCTACATCACCGCCTCGGCCGAGGGCCCGCTGCACCTGGACGTGACGCTGACCCGGGCCGAGTTCCAGCGGATGACGCAGGACCTGATCGACCGCTGCAAGATCCCGTTCCAGCAGGCGGTCAAGGACGCCGGGATCAAGGTCAGCCAGATCGACCACGTCGTGCTCGTCGGCGGCTCCACCCGGATGCCGGCCGTCGTCGACGTGGTCCGCGAGCTGACCGGCGGCAAGGAGCCGAACAAGGGCGTCAACCCGGACGAGGTCGTCGCCGTCGGCGCGAGCCTGCAGGCCGGAGTGCTCAAGGGCGAGGTCAAGGACGTCCTGCTGCTCGACGTCACCCCGCTGTCGCTTGGCATCGAGACCAAGGGCGGCATCATGACCAAGCTGATCGAGCGGAACACCACGATCCCGACGAAGCGCTCGGAGATCTTCACGACGGCGGAGGACAGCCAGCCGTCCGTGCAGATCCAGGTCTTCCAGGGCGAGCGCGAGATGGCGGTCTACAACAAGAAGCTCGGCATGTTCGAGCTCACCGGCCTGCCGCCGGCTCCGCGCAACGTGCCGCAGATCGAGGTCACCTTCGACATCGACGCGAACGGCATCGTGCACGTCTCGGCGAAGGACCTCGGCACCAGCAAGGAGCAGTCGATGACGATCACCGGCGGCTCCGCGTTGCCGAAGGACGACATCGAGACGATGATCCGCGACGCCGAGCAGTACGCGGAGGAGGACCGCACCCGCCGCGAGGAGGCCGAGACCCGCAACCAGGGCGAGTCGCTGGTCTACTCGACCGAGCGGTTCCTGGCCGAGAACGGCGACAAGATCGACGCCACCATCAAGACCGACGTCGAGGAGAAGCTGGCGGCGCTGCGCGGGGCCGTCGCGGGCACCGACATCGCCGCGATCCGGACGGCGACCGAGGAGCTCGGCAAGGCCAGCACCGCGATGGGCCAGTCGATGTACGAGCAGGCGCAGGCGAGCGGCGCCGCCGGCGGCCCGACGGCGGCCAACCCGGCCGACGACGACGTGGTGGACGCCGAGATCGTCGACGAGGAGGGCAAGCAGTGAGCTCTGGCCACGACGCGGGCCGGGCCTCGGGCCGAGACGAGGAGCCTCCTGTCGTGGTCCGTGACCGTCGGCGTATCGACCCCAACAGCGGGGAGATCCGCGCCCAGGCGGGTACGGGCGCGAGCGCCGGTTCCTCGCCGGCGGCGGCCTCCGCCGCCGGCGGGGCCGGCGCGCCCGGTCCGGACGCCGAGACCCTGGCGCTGGTCGAGTCGCTGAACGCCGCGGTCCGGGAACGCACCGCGGACCTGCAGCGGCTGAAGGCCGAGTACGACAACTACCGGCGCCGCGTCGAACGGGACCGCCAGCTGATCGCCGAGCAGGCGACCGGCCGGGTGCTCGGCGCGGTACTGCCCACCCTCGACGACATCGGTCGCGCCCGTGACCACGGCGATCTGGAAGGGCCCTTCAAGGCGGTAGCCGAGTCGCTCGAGACCGCGCTCGAGGCGGTCGGGCTGGAGCGGTTCGGCGCCGTCGGCGACGAGTTCGACCCGCTGCAGCACGAGGCGCTGATGCACTCGTACCGCGGCGATGTGAGCTCGCCGACCTGCGTCGAGGTCTTCCGGGCCGGCTACTCGTACGGCGGCCGGGTCCTGCGGGTGGCGCAGGTCGCCGTGGCCGAGCCGGTCGACGAGCCCGAGGCGCCGGCCGAGCCGGCGGCCGCGGACACCGCGGACGCGCCGCCCCCTGACGACACGGGCAGCGTTCCCGGCCCGGGGGGCGGCGGCCCCAGCGTTGACAGGTGAGAGAGATCGGGCAGCCCGCGCCCCCGGCCTCTCCGGAGCCCCGGGGTTCCCGCCGGACCGGCTACGCCGGTCCGGCGGGCCTGCCGGCAGGTACAGGTCGGGCGCGGGGCGTCCGACGACGGGGCGCCCCGCGCCCCGTCTCATGAAGAGAGGAGGGGCGCCGTGAGTGTTCGCGACATGGTCGAGAAGGACTACTACGCCGCTCTCGGCGTTCCCAAGGACGCGCCGGCTGCGGACATCAAGAAGGCGTACCGCAAGCTCGCCCGCGAGCTGCACCCGGACAAGAACCCGGGAGACGCCAAGGCCGAGGCGCGTTTCAAGGAGATCTCCGAAGCCTACGACGTCCTCTCCGACGAGCGCCGCCGCCGCGAGTACGACGAGGCCAGGGCACTGTTCCAGTCGGGCCGTTTCCCCGGCGGCTCAGGCGTTCCCAACCCGGGCGGCCCCGGCTTCGGTGGCCCCGGCGGCTACGGCGGCTTCGGCACCCAGGGCGGGGTGAACCTCGACGACCTGCTCGGCGGCTTCGGCGACATGTTCCAGCGGTCCTCGCAGGGCCGCGGGCCGCGTCGCGGCACCGACATCGAGGCCGAGGTAACGATCTCGTTCGAGAAGTCGTTGACCGGCCTGGAGGCGACGGTCCGCATCCCGGGCGCCGCGACCTGCGCGACCTGCAACGGTGTCGGCTCCCGGCCGGGGACGATGCCACGGACCTGCCCGGTCTGCCGCGGGCTTGGCGTGATCTCCCGCTCGCAGGGCGGGTTCGCGCTCTCCGAGCCGTGCCGGGAGTGCCGGGGCGTCGGCCAGATCATCGAGCACCCGTGCCCGGACTGCCAGGGCAGTGGACGGCGCGCCCGGGAGCAGCGGATCCGGATTCCCGCCGGTGTCGCCGACGCCCAACGGCTGAAGGTCCGGGGACGCGGTAGCCCAGGCGAGCGCGGCGGCAGCCCAGGCGACCTCGAGGTGACCGTGCACGTCCAGCCGCATCCGGTCTTCGGCCGCGAGGGCCCGAACCTGACCATCACGCTGCCGATCACCTTCTCCGAGGCGACGCTGGGCGCGTCGGTCAAGGTGCCCACGCTGGACGGCGCGCCGCTGACCGTGAAGGTGCCGCCCGGCACGTCCAGCGGGCGGCGGCTGCGGGCCAAGGGACGCGGCGTACCGAAGACGGACGGCGGCCACGGCGACCTGATCGTCACCGTCGAGGTGACGGTCCCGAAGCCCAGCGATCTGTCCCCGAAGGCCAGGACCGCTCTGCAGGAGTTCGCGCTGGCACACCCCGGTGACCCGCGTGAGGCCCTTCTCGAGCAGTTCGGCCAGATCTGACCGGCGGCCGAGCAGGCCGCGGCTCATGGGTGGTGCCCGCGGGGGCGGGCACGACCAGGTGATTATTGCCAGTCCCCGGGGGAGGCACTTCGGTCGGCGGCGCCCGTCGACCAGGGGGAAGTGAGGCAGGCAGATGAACTCAAGAGCGCACCGCACCTCCGACCCGCCGACGCCGGGTGTCCCTGGACACCGCGCGGCCGGCGGGGACGAGACCGGCATGGACGGCCCTGGCGCGGCCGGCCGCCGGGGCGGCAGGGCCGCCGGGCGTCAACGCTCCCACGGTGGTGCCGGTGCCCACGGCGGACCGCTGTCCGGCTCGGTACCCGGGGGCCCGCCGACAGACCGCGGGGCCGCTGAGCGGCCGCGTTACCCACTGCCGGGCATTCCCGGCCCGGCGCACGACGACGACGCGCCGGTGTACGTGATCTCGATCGCGGCCGAGCTCGCGGGCATGCACCCGCAGACGCTGCGGTCCTACGACCGGCTTGGCCTGGTGACTCCGGGGCGGACCGCCGGGCGCGGCCGGCGCTACTCCGCGCGCGATGTCGCGCTGCTGCGCGAGGTCCAGCGGCTCTCCCAGGAGGAGGGCGTCAACCTGGAGGGCATTCGCCAGATCCTCCGGCTCGGCACCCAGGTGCTCGCGCTGCAGGCCGAGGTCCGCCAGCTGCACGAGGAACTGGCGAAGGCCCGGGTCGAGGCCGACCGCCGCGTCGCCGAGGCGCACGCCAGCCACCGCCGCGACCTGGTCCCGGTGGACCGCGGCGCGATCGTCGTCTGGCGTCCGGGCCCTCGTCGCTGACGTCCAGCGCGGCCTAGCCCTTCCGCCCCATCGCACCGGCCCGGCGCGGCCCCACGGTCGCCCGGGCCGTTCGCGCAGCTGCCAGGTGCCCTACTGGACGAGGCGGAACAGGGCTGGGACCCCACCTGGAGCCGGCGTCAGCCCCGGATTCCAGCTCAACCCCTTGCTTGCGGTTTTTTCGATTAGACGTAGCCTGGACTCATGGCTGCCATGATTCGCGAAAGAACCGTCCTCCCGCCAGCTGACGGATCCGACCTCGCTCGGTTCGCCCGCAGGCTCGCCCGGGTCGAGGAGCCCGCGCGGGCTCAGCTGGTCGGCCCGGACGGCTCGCAGATGGACATCCCCGACGAGCTATACGGCGTTCTGCGCGACGTCGTGGCGGCCCTGTCGCAGGGGCTGGCGATCACAATCGCGCCGCACAACACCATGCTCACCACCCAAGAGGCCGCGGACCTGCTGAACATCTCCAGACCGACCCTGGTCCGACTCCTGACCGACGGCGAGATCCCCTACACCATGCGCGGTCGCCATCGCCGCGTCATGCTCCGCGACATCCTCGACTACCGCGACCGCACCCGCCGCGAACGCCGCCAGACCCTCGACCAGATGGCCGCGGACGCGGAGGAGGATGATCTCTACAACCTGACCGCGACGCCCAAACCCACCCGCTCGTGACCCTGCCACGCTTCGCCGCTGAGACACGCCGCCACCTCCGGTAACGACGAATGGTGCTCGTCCGGAGGAACAACCAACCCTCCTTCAAGGTTGAGCCGAGTAGACTCAGATATTCTCAGCGCAGGCGACGTCGGGCGCACCGACGTCGCCGGTGTAGCTGACCGCCGAGGACCGTGGGGAAGTAGATGAATGCTGACCGGCTGACCGCCCGCACCCAGGAGGCGCTGTCCTCCGCCATCTCCCGCGCCACCGGCGACGGGTCGCCACTTGTCGACCCGTTGCACCTGCTCACCGCGCTGCTCGCGCAGCAGGATGGCGTCGCGAGCGCGCTGGTGGCCGAGGCCGAGGTGTCCGTCGACACGGTCCGCCAGCGAGCCGAGAGCGCGGTCAGCCGGCTGCCGCACGCCACCGGCGCGAGCGTCTCGCCCCCGCAGCTGTCCCGTCAGCTGGTCGCCGTGCTCGACAACGCCGAGCGTCAGGCCGCCCGCCTGGGCGACGAGTACACCTCGGTCGAGCATCTGGTGATCGCGCTGGCGGAGGAGGGCGGCGAGGCGGGGCGTCTCCTCGTCTCCGCCGGAGCGACGGCCGACGCGCTGCGCGGCGCCATCGAGAAGGTCCGCGGCGGCGCCCGCAGGGTGACCAGCCGCGACCCGGAGGGCTCGTACCGCGCCCTGGAGAAGTACTCCCTGGACCTCACCGAGCGCGCCCGCGCCGGCAAGCTCGACCCGGTCGTCGGCCGGGACGCCGAGATCCGCCGGGTCATCCAGGTCCTCTCGCGGCGGACCAAGAACAACCCGGTGCTCATCGGCGAGCCGGGCGTCGGCAAGACCGCGATCGTCGAGGGCCTCGCGCTGCGGGTGGTCGCGGGCGACGTGCCCGAGTCGCTGCGCGGCCGGCGGATCGTCTCGCTCGACCTGGGCTCGATGGTGGCCGGCTCGAAGCTGCGCGGCGAGTTCGAGGAGCGGCTGACGGCGGTCCTGAACGAGATTCGCGAGGCCGAGGGCCAGATCATCACCTTCATCGACGAGCTGCACACCGTCGTGGGCGCGGGCGCCGCCGAGGGGGCGATGGACGCCGGCAACATGCTCAAGCCCATGCTCGCCCGCGGCGAGCTCCGCATGATCGGCGCGACCACCCTCGACGAGTACCGCAACCGGATCGAGAAGGACCCCGCGCTGGAGCGTCGCTTCCAGCCGGTCCTGGTGGGCGAGCCGTCGGTGGAAGACACCATCGGCATCCTGCGCGGCCTCAAGGAGCGTTACGAGGTCCATCATGGCGTGCGGATCACGGACGCCGCCCTGGTCGCCGCCGCTGCCCTCTCCGACCGGTACGTAACCGCGCGCTTCCTGCCGGACAAGGCGATCGACCTGGTCGACGAGGCCGCGTCCCGGCTTCGGATGGAGCTCGACAGCCGGCCGGTCGCCATCGACGAGCTCGAGCGGGCGGTGCGCCGGCTGGAGATCGAGGAGATGGCGCTGGCCAAGGAGAGCGACGACGCCTCCAAGGCCCGCCTCGACCGGCTTCGCCGTGAGCTGTCCGGCAAGCAGGAGGAGCTCACGGCGCTCACGGCCCGCTGGCAGCGGGAGAAGAACGCCATCGGCGAGGTGCAGAAGGTCAAGGAGGAGCTGGAGAACGGCCGGCGGGAGATGGAGATCGCCGAGCGTGACCTCGACCTCGCGCGCGCCGGCGAGCTGCGGTACGGCACCATCCCGGCGCTGGAGAAGCGGTTGGCCGCGGCCACCGAGGGCCTCGGCGGCAAGGCGGACGGCTCCGCGGGCGGTGAGCCGATGCTCAACGAGGAGGTCGGGCCGGACGACGTCGCGGAGGTGGTCGCGAGCTGGACCGGCATCCCGGCCGGCCGGATGCTCGAGGGTGAGACGGCCAAGCTGCTGCGGATGGAGGACGAGCTGCACGCCCGGGTGATCGGGCAGGACGCCGCCGTGCGGGCCGTCTCGGACGCGGTGCGCCGTGCGCGCGCCGGCATCTCCGACCCGGACCGGCCGACCGGCTCGTTCCTGTTCCTCGGCCCGACGGGCGTCGGCAAGACCGAGCTCGCGAAGGCGCTCGCGGACTTCCTGTTCGACGACGACCGCGCGGTGGTGCGCATCGACATGTCGGAGTACGCCGAGAAGCACTCGGTGGCCCGGCTGATCGGCGCTCCGCCCGGCTACATCGGCTTCGAGTCCGGCGGCCAGCTGACCGAGGCGATCCGGCGCCGGCCGTACAGCGTGATCCTGCTCGACGAGGTCGAGAAGGCCCATCCGGATGTCTTCGACGTGCTGCTGCAGGTGCTCGACGACGGCCGGCTGACCGACGGCCAGGGCCGCACCGTCGACTTCCGCAACACGATCCTGGTACTCACGTCCAACCTGGGCTCGCAGTACATCGCCGACCCGACGCTGTCGCCGGAGGCCAGGGCGAACATGGTCCAGGTCGCGGTACGCGAGGCGTTCAAGCCGGAGTTCGTCAACCGGCTCGACGCGGTGCTCATCTTCGACCAGCTCGACAAGGAGAACCTCACCAGGATCGTCGACCTGCAGCTCGACCGGCTGCGCGGGCGGCTGACCGACCGCCGGATCACACTGACGGTCAGTGACGCCGCCAAGGGCTGGCTAGCGGACAAGGGCAACGACCCCGTCTACGGCGCCCGCCCGCTGCGCCGGCTGGTGCAGACCGCGATCGGCGACCAGCTGGCGCGCGAGCTGCTGGGCGGCCAGGTGCACGACGGCGACGAGGTCGTCGTCGACGTGGCCGCCGACGGCCGCGGCCTGACGGTCCACCCGGCGGTCACGGCGGGAGCACCCCGAAAGACTCTCTGACCAGGCAAGCCCGGTCGCGGGCTGGCCCGAGACGGCCACGGGCCGGTGGGACGACGCTGTCCCACCGGCCCGTGCACGTCGGCGCCGTTGCCGACGCAAGCCTGCCATCGCCCCGCGTCATCGCCGGGGACCTTGCGCTATTGCTGGGCGACCTTCTGTTCCACCTGGGAGGTCAGGCCGGTCAGAGTGGTCTCGTCGATCGGCTCGAACGGGTTCACGACGAAGATCGCGGTCTCCACACGACCAGTGAATATGATCACCATGTCGCAGTACATCATGATCTCCTGACCGTCCGAGTAGGTGTCCAGCTCGATCTGGATCCGGTCGGTCGCCCCGGGCGGAGGCGTCGCGGTCTGCGTGTGCGTCAGGGTCGCGGAGAAATCGTCCGAGTCCGTTTCGTCGACGAGTGCCTTGCCCCAGCAGCCGGGGAACAGGTCGTTTCGGATGAGGTCGCGGTGCGCGGCGACGGTGTCGGCCGACGCGAACACCGAGGCAAAGGAGCGGACGTTCGTGCCGACCTCGTCGTCGGTGAACACCGGGCCGTTGGCGTGATCCGTGGCGGCCGGGCCGAGATCGGCCTGCGTCAGCTGAAGGCAGTCGGCGATCGGTCCGCCCAGGATCGAGTTCTCGCCCTGGTCGGGGTCCGGCTCCATCGTGTAGCCGCTGGTCGCCGGGCCCACGCCGAGAGCGAAGTCGGCCGCGCGCAGCGGAGCCCGCGACGGCGTCGCGACGGCCGTCGGTGCCGCGCTGGCGGACGCGCTGGCGCTGGCCGGGGCGACCGCCGAGGGGCCGTCGCCCTGGCACGCGGCCAGCGTGGTCGCGAGCACCGCCGCGGCGGCGGTCAGCGCGACCGGAAGAAAACGCCGCCCATTACGGTGACGGCCACTCATAACCGCTGTGTTCATGTGATTCAGGTTAATGGCGCTGGCGAGAAAGTTAACCATTTTCTGTTGTCACCCGCCCGACGCACGTGTCAGCACCAGGACATGCTCGGCCATCCTTTCGCGATGAATCCAGTGATCACTGACATTCGGCAGGTCAGGGCGCGGGCGGCGGCGTCCGTCAGCACCCTGAAGAGAATGTCGAGAAGGAATTCGGCGACCCGACAATCGTGCCACCACGAATACCCGGCACCGGCCACCACGAGTTCGGCGCGGTCCGCCCCGCCGGTATCGGCCGTCCAGGGTGCTTCCACCGGAACCCAGCCACTATGGTCGGGCCATGCCCGATATCAAGGTGTCCGCCGAGGTACAGGACGCGCTCGCCGACGGGTGGGCGGTGGTGGCGCTGGAGTCGACGCTGCTCGCGCACGGGCTGCCGGCGCCGCGGAACCGGGAGGTCGGCGGCGAGCTGGAGCAGCTGGTCCGCGCGGGCGGGGCGGTACCAGCGACCGTCGCCGTGCTCGACGGCGTACCGACGGTCGGGCTCGACGCCGCCGGCCTGGAACGGATCACCGGCGACGGGTCCGAGGTGTTGAAGCTGTCGGTGCGCGACCTCGCCCCGGCGGGAGCGCTCGGGCGCACCGGCGCGACCACCGTCGCCTCGACGGCCTGGCTCGCGGCACGGGTCGGGATCAGGGTGTTCGCGACCGGCGGCCTCGGCGGGGTGCACCGTGCCGCGGGCGACGAGGCCCTCGGCGGATCGGACGGGTCCGGCGACGACGGCCCGCCCGCCGGGCTCGGCACCGTCAGCTATGACGAGTCAGCGGACCTGCCGACGCTGGCCGCGACCCCGATCACCGTCGTCTGCGCCGGGGTGAAGTCCATCCTGGATGTCGGCGCGACCCTGGAGCGGCTCGAGACGCTCGGTGTCACGGTGCTCGGCTGGCGGACGGCGGACTTCCCCGGCTTCTACCTGCCGAGCACCGGTCATCGGCTGGACTGGCGGGTCGACGACGCGGAACAGGTGAGCGCCGTGATGGCCGCCGCCGACCGGCTCGGCACGTCGGGCGCGGTCGTGGTCGCGAACCCGGTCGCCGAACCCGAGGCGCTGGACCGGGAGCTGCATGACCGGGTGCTCACCGACGCGCTCGCCGCGGCGGGACGCGCCGGGCTGCGCGGCAAGGCCGTCACCCCGTTCCTGCTCGCCGCGTTCCACCGCGAGACCGCGGGCAGGAGCCTTGAGGTGAACCTCGCGGTGGTCCGGGGCAATGTCCGGGTCGCCGCCAAGATCGCGACGGCCTGGGCCAAGGACCGCGGAAACGCGGCCTAATGCCTTGCCCGGCAACGTTCGCCCTGCGCGCACGTGCGGCCGCGCGCCCATCCTGTCCGACATCACGGGGAATCCTGTCAGACGTCAGGGCCACGACCAAGCACCGTTTGGTGACCCTGACGTCTGACAGGACGTCCGGGATCCCCCGGGCGCCTGCCACGCGCGGGAGAGGAGTGGCCGGCCCGCCGCTCCGCCCGACCCGTCGGCCGGGCCGACATTGCCTGAGGCAGCACTAGGTCCAGCGCGCACGCGGCCTGGATGCAGTCGCCCGCCGGGCCGCGGGCCTCTCCGGCCCGGCGGGCGTCAGCCCTGCCGGTCGATCTTGCCGACGACCTGGGCGACGGCGGGCGCGATCCGGCTCGGGTCCGGTCGGTGTACGTAGCCCACCACGTGGACCATCGTCTCCACCCTGCTCTTACCGGCGTAGTACACGTCGTAGTAGATCTCGATGGTCAGCGGCGCGCGCTCGGCCGCCGGGCGCGCCGCCAGGGTGGCGGAGCCGTCGTCCGTCGCCGTGCCAACAAGGCGGTCAGGACCGCCGGGACCGCTGGCGGCGCCGGCGGCGCCGGGCCTGAACGCGGTGACGACGCCGCCACCCGCCCCGCCCCCGGCGCGCGCCAGGTCCTCGACCTTCACCCGGAAGACCAGCGAGGTGCTGCCCAGGACGCCTGGCAGCTCGGGCCCGACGCCGGCCGAGACGATCTCCATAGAGGGGGCGTCGGCGCGTTGCTGTGCCAGGAACGACTCGGCGACGCACCGGGGGTAACGCGGGTTGCGCAGGAGCTTCACGTCCCGGTCGAGCGTGCCCGCAGGGACGATCGAGGCAATCGAGCTCATCGACAGGCCCGTGGCGGCATCCGTGAGCTGGGGGCCGTAGGCCGTGTCGGTGGAGGTGTCCTGGAGGTCGGCGGCCGCGATCCCCAGGCACTTGGCGAAGTCGTCGTCCGGCGTCTCCTCGTAGTCGTCCTTGGAGCTGGGCTCCGAGGCGAAGCCGGGCGTGTCCGGCCCGGCGGTCAGCACGAAGTTGACGGCGCGCAGGTCGAGCCGCGAGCCGGACCCAGCCTCCGTCGACGCGCTCGCGGACGCGGTTGGCGACGGAGGCGGGGGCGGGGCGGTGCCGCCGGCCTGCCGCGTCGCGACGTCGCCGGGCGGGCTCCCGCTACCGCCCGTGCACCCGACCAGGACGAGAGGGACGATCAACGCGACGATGAGGCCGCCGACGCGCCGGGCACGTCCCGATGGTCGCGTCCCTGCCGGTCCGGCCACGGCGCCCTCCCCACCTACCTCGGGCCGAGCTTGGCCGCCAGCTGGGCCGCGGCCACGCTGACCAGATCCTCGCTCGGCGGATCTATCGAGCCGACCAGGTGCAGCTGTGCCTCCACCTGGCCCGACCCCAGGTAGATGGTGTCGTAGAAAAGCTGGGCCTGGCCACCATTCGCGGTACCGGCGAGCACGACCACCGAGGTGCGCGCCAGCGCGCCGGCGGGCAGGGGCACGTCGTCACGGGTCACCGCCTCCGTGTCGAAGACCCCGTCCGCACCGTACTTCGCCGCAAGCGCGGCGCCGGCGTCCTTCTTGGTCTGGGCGGTCACGCAGTCGGCGAAGCGCGGGTGGCGCAGCAGGCCGGCATCGCGGTCAAGCTGGCCGGCCGGCGCTATCTGGGCGTCCGACCAGAGGGTGATACCCGTGCCGCTGTTGGTCAGGTGAGCGCTCTCGGCGCGGTCGGTCGACCTGTCCGCCGCGTCGGCGGCCGATATCCCGAGGCAGGACGCCAACGCGGCGAATGGCGCGGCCCCCGCATCGGCGCCGGTGGCGCCGTTCGCGGGTGCGAACCCGGTGAAGCCCGAGCCGTTGGTGAGGGTGAAGTCCGCCGCCCGAAGCGGTGCCGCGGCCGCCGTCGTGGCCACTGTCGTGGCCACCGCGGCCGGGCTGTCGCTCACCGCCGGGGCGGACGGCTGCTCCGTCGCGGCCGCGCCGTCTCCGGAGTCCGAGCCCAGCCCGCACCCCGCCAACACCAGCGACAGGGCCGCCGCGCCCGCCGCGGCCATTACCCGCGTCCGTTCCCGACTCGACCGCATCAGCTGTCCCCATCCCCCATGCCCCGGCCGGTGAGACCAGTCGCTCCCGTCAGGACCGCCTGTTCCCCGACAAAACGCCCCCGACCGAAGCGTAGGGAGCCGCCCCAGCTCGGGCTCGCGGGGGTTCCCGCGGCCGCGGCCGCGGCCGGCCCTCGCGGCGCCAGCGCTCCGGGCGGAACCGGAACCTGCCGATCCGTAACTTCGTCGGCTTCGACGGTTTCATCCTGGGCGCCCTCGATGAACTCGCCCACAACGACCTGCCGCACACAGGCATCGAAGCGCGGGTCGCTCAGGTCTTTGACGTGGCGGCCATGCAGGCCGGACGGCACGATCCGCGCGCCGGAGATCACCACGACGCTGCTGTCGTGGGTATTGAGTTGGGCTCCGCTCGCCACCGCGATCGGAGTCTCGTCCTGACTCCAGTGCGCCAATCCCACTCCGCCAGCCAAATCCTGGGTGACCGATGTTATTCAGTTGGCCGTTATCTCAGGTATTCGTGGTCTTCCCCGCCGAAGTATGGGCAACGGCAGTCTGGTTGCGCATACACCGGATATCACCCGGCCGAGCCGGCCGAGCCGCGTACGTAGGCGGGCGGCAACATCAGGCGGCGCGGACGGCTCGGTGCTGCGACGATCCTCCCTCGGAGCGGCGTGTCGCCGCGTGGCCGGCGGCGTGTCGGCCCGGATCGCGGCGCGGCGGACCGGGTCGAGCGATCTGGGCGAAATGTCGGAACCGGCTAGTAACGTGCCGCGCGAGGACGCACCGGGTGACGCTGCCGAGCCGCCCGGGCCAGCCCGGGCGGCTCGGGTGGGGGCGCTTCGAGGGGGGTCTGGGATGCGCCAGTTGGGGGCCTCTGCTCGCCCTGAGGGCTCGTCGGCAACCGACGAGACGCGGGTGAGGGGCGTGGAGCGCCTGGTGGGGCTGATGACCGGGCGGGGGACGCGCTGGGTCATCGTCCTGCTGTGGCTGGCGCTCGCCCTGGTGGCCACTCCGCTGGCCTCGCGCCTCGACGACGCGCAGACCAATGACGCGGCGGCCTTCCTGCCGCCGAACGCGGAGTCCACCAAGGTGCTCGCCGCCCAGCGGAACCTCCCCGGCGGGGACGCGATCCCCGCGGTGGTGGTGTTCGCCCGGGCGGACGGCCCGCTGACGGCGCGAGACCAGGCCGCGGTCCAGACCGCGGCGGCCCGGCTCGCGCCGTTCGGGACCACCCAGCTCCCCCCGCCGGTCCCTTCCCCGGACGGGCGGGCCTCACTACTGATCGTCCCGATGGAGCAGTCAAAGGACGCCAACAAGTTCGCCGACCGGATCGACCAGATGCGCTCGACTGTGCGCGGGCTGGCCCCGCCGGGCCTCGAGACGTCGGTCACCGGTCCCGCGGGCGTCATCGTGGACACCTACACGCTGTTCAGTGAGGTCGAGGGCACGCTCCTGTTCGTCACGGCCGGCGTCGTCGCGGTGATCCTGCTGATCGTCTATCGCGGCCCGTTCCTCTGGCTGGTGCCGCTGCTGGCGGTCGGCGCCGCCGACCAGACCGCGGGAGCGGCCACCTACCTGCTCGCGCGCCATGCCGGCCTGACCGTCAACGGGCAGAGCGCCGGCATCCTGCGGGTGCTGGTGTTCGGCGCCGGGACCGACTACGCCCTGCTGCTGATAGCCCGCTATCGCGAGGAGCTGACCAGGTACGCCGCGCCGGCCGACGCGATGCGGGTCGCCGTGCGGCGCGCGGGCCCGGCGATCCTGGGCTCGGCCGGCACCGTCATCATCGGCCTGCTCTGCCTACTGCTCGGCGAGCTGAACTCGGACCGCGGGCTCGGCCCGGTCGGCGCGGTCGGGATCGCCATCGCGTTCATCACGATCATGACACTGCTGCCGGCCGCGATGGTGATCTGCGGGCGGCGGCTGTTCTGGCCATTCGTCCCCAGGCTGGCCGCCGTCCCCACCGAGGTGGCCGGCGGGGTGGCCGTGGCCGTAGCCGTGGCCGGGACCAACACCGTGGATATGTCCATGACCGGCGCCTGGGCGCGGATCGGCGCCACGATCGCCCGCCGCCCCCGGCTGGTCTGCCTGGTCACGGCCGCGGTTCTGGCGGCGCTCGCGGTCGGCATCGTCGCGCTCGACACCGGGCTGCGCCAGCAGGACGCGTTCCGGAAGTCCACCGACTCGGTCGTCGGCCAACGGATCATCGAGGCGCATTTCCCGCCAGGCGCGAGCGAGCCCACCTATGTCATCGGCGCCTCCAGCGCCGACGACGAGCTGGGCACGACGATCGACGCGACCCCGGGCGTCGCGGCCTCGGTGGAAAGCAACAGTGGCGGCGGGTTCACGCAGTTCCTGGTGGTGCTCTCCGACTCGCCCAACAGCGCCGCCTCGTTCGCGACGATCGAGCGGCTGCGGGACCGGGTCCACGCCGTGCCGGGCGCGCACGCGCTGGTCGGTGGGAACACGGCGGTGAACCTCGACGTCCACGAGGCCTCGGTGCGCGACCGTCAGCTGATCATCCCGCTTGTGCTCGCCGTCGTGCTGGTGATCCTCGGGCTGCTGCTGCGATCCGTGGTCGCGCCGCCGCTGCTGATCGCGACCGTGGTGCTGTCGTTCCTGGCCGCGCTCGGGGTGTCGGCGCTGGCCTTCACCCACGTCTTCGGCTTTCCCGGCTCCGACCCGTCGCTGGAGCTGTTCGGGTTCATCTTCCTGGTGGCGCTCGGGGTCGACTACAACATCTTCCTGATGACGCGGGTCCGGGAGGAGGCCGCCCGGACCGACGCCCGGACCGGGGTGCGGCGCGGGCTCGCCGTCACCGGCGGGGTCATCACGTCGGCCGGGGTGGTGCTCGCGGCCACGTTCTCGGTGCTGTTCATCTTCCCGCTGGTGCAGCTCGCCGAGATCGGCTTCCTGGTCGCCTTCGGAGTCCTGCTCGACACCCTCGTGGTGCGCTCGATCCTGGTCCCGGCGCTCGCCCTGGACATCGGGGCCGCCATGTGGTGGCCCAGCCGCCTCGGCCGCCGCACGTCGGACGAGACGACGACCAACCTGCCTCCCATCACCCCGCCAAACGACCACACACCCTCGCACCTCACCCACCGCGGGTGACGACGCCGGGGCCGTTCACCCCGGTCGCAACCGAACCTCCGCGGAGGCCCGGCCACGAGCGAAGCGAAGTGACCCCCGCGAACGTGGTCGTCTTCGGGTTGGTGACGTCACAGCGGCAAGCAACCGAGCTGGGCGCGGAGGCGCGCCTCCGCGGAGGCCTGCCTACGAGCGAAGCGACGTAGGGGGGCCGCAGCGGAGGTCGCCGGAGCGCCCGTTCGCGGAGGAGGACACGGCGCGGAGGTCCCTTGGGAGCGAAGCGAGTAAGGGGCCGTAGCGCCGTGCCCGCACGGAGCGAACCAATGTCTCAGCCGAAGGTCGGGAACTCCGGGCCGAAGATGGCGGCCCAGAAGGCGACAGCCTCCTCATGCCTGCCGTCGGCTTCCGCGACGACCGCCTTCTCGGCGTAGGAACGCGCCAGCCTGATCGACTCGCCAAGCGCGGCGAGGTCGTCCGGCCGCAGGTAGGTCGACAGGTCGCCGCCGACGTCCGCCGGGTCGGCCACCGACAGACCGACCTCCTCCATATACCGGAAGACGGTGGTCAACGCCTGGCGGGTGTTCAGGCCGCGCCCGGCGAGCACGGTCCCGGCCAGCGCCTCGATGTGGAACGAACGCAGGTGGCTGCCGCAGACCCGGTTCCACGCCTTCAGCAACCGCACGGCGGAGATCACCCGAGGGCCCAGGTCCTCGGTCCAGCTGGCGTGCCGCTCAGGGCGGGTAGGCAGCCAGCCGCCGACCCGGTCCGGCATCACATAGCCGGCCCGCGGATGGTCGAACGCGGGAACGAGGTGCACGTCCGGCGGCGAGTCGTAGACGACGCGCAGCGCCTGGCCGCGGGTGCCGATGGTCTGCACCCGGTCGCCACCGATCGCGCCCCGCACGCACAGCAGGAGGTCACGCGAGTCCCAGCGGAACCGCTTCCAGGCGCCGGCCGCGGCGCTGAACACCGCGAAGATGTCCACCTCGTCCAGCGGGCGGATCATTGTGTCCCGGCCGGCCGAGCCGATGGTGGCGACGCCGACGAGCGGCAGCGCGCAGCGCGGCGGGAAGATCGCGCGCAGCGCCCGCTCGGCCTCGTCCCTGCGCGCGTCGATCACGGCCTTGTCCTCGGAGCTCAGCCGGATCATGTCATCGAGCTTGGCGAAAGCGCGCGCCGTCGTGCCGACCAGCAGCGGGCCGGTCATCGCGCCCGTGTGCGGGCCACTCGTCGTCTGCGCCGGCGCCGCGGGCGCGTCGACGGGGAAGAGCGAGTTCGGCGCGCCGGGGATCGACTCGTCGGGCCGACGCCAGTGCGGCGGAATGATCAGATGGTCGTAGGTGACCTCGGCTGGCGGGGTCTGCGACGAGACCGGGTGTGGGGAATCCACGCTCATGGTGCACCTCCCCGGCGCATGGCGCCGACCGTCGGGCTCCCCTCCCGGACACACATCGACATGCTCATCGACGCGGACACCCGACCGGACGGTGGAGGCCTGCCCGGTCGTGACATCACTGCCATGGTGCCTCAGACCGTCACCGCGCGAACAGCCGGGACACCCTACGAGTGGCCAGAAGCTACGCACCGGCGACGAAACAAGACCCCAGACGTTGTCGGGTAGCCGACAACCTAGCAGCGCACCCCCCCTGCGCGCAGGCCAAAGAACAAACGGGAGACGCGGCGTTGACCTGCGGCAATGGCGTGGGGAGCCGGGCTTCTCGCGCTGTGCCGCGCCCCATGAGCGAGGGGTGCGAGTGAGCTCCACGCCCTCGTCGCGCCGTTACGCCCTGTTACGGATGTCTGTCCCTGTCGGCGCGAGTTCGGGACTTTCGGGCAACTTGGGGCGACCGCCACCCGAGAGGCGAGGGGCGAGGGCCGCGCGGCGAGGGCCGCGCGGCGAGGGCCGCGCGGCGAGGGCCGCGCGGCCACGTCGCCAGGGCCTTATACCTAGTGCGCTACCCATGAGGGCCGGCCGCGCGTCCTCTCGCCACCCGGCCGCCGCGCGCCAGGTGCCGCGAAGGATCAACGGGACGGCGGACGGCACCAAAGCCGCCAGCCGGTGGCGAGTACGACCCTGGTGGGCTGAAAGGACGTCACCATCGCCAGCCGTTCGGACGCGGGGTCGTCGGCGCGCACCCGCGTCTCCACCAGCGCCAGGCGATACGCCTCCAGCCAGCTGGCCAACGCCCGGACGATCTCGGCGCCGTATCCGCACCGGCGTTCGTCCGGGCCGATCACTACCGCGACCGCGGCCCGGCGCGCCCGGGTGTCCGCGCCGAGCAGGCCGACGGCCACACCGTCGTGGTCGCGCACCACCCACGTCAGCGCGGCACGGCCGGCGCCCGCGCGGTGGCGCAGCTCGCGGCGCAATGCCGCCGGCTCGGCCGTCCCGCGCGCGTCCGGGCCGGCGAACAGGCCACCGACTCCGAGCCCCGGAGCCGGGCGCGCCGCGAGCGCGACCTTGCGCGCCAGTTCCTCAGCGACGTAGCCCGCGTTCCACAGCGTCACCGGCAACGCCTGTAGCCGCGGCGTCATCAGCGTCGGGCCGTCGTCGCCCACACTCACCCACGCCGAGATGGCTCGCTGACGCCGAGCAGGCCGCGCTCACGCAGCCACGCCTCCGTGCGGCTCATGCCGTCGGCGAGCTCGACCCGCGGGCCCCAGCCGGTCAGCGCGGTGATCCGCTCGCCGGAGCACCTCCCGGTCCTGGTCACGTCGGCCACGGTGAGCGGCCCGAGGTCCATCCGGCCGCGCGGGTCGACACCGGCGACCAGCCGGGCGCCAAGGCCGCGCACGATCCCCAGGGCCGCCGACCTGGCCGACGGGCCGAGTGTCTGGCCGCCGGCGGCGTCTCCGAGCGGCTCCCGCGCGCCGCCGGCCGGCCGGGTGCTCCGGCCGGCGGCGCGGGGCGCCGTGGCCGAGGAGCCCGGCCGCGGGACACGGCGCGACTCGACCCGGCCCCGCAGGCGCCCGACGGCCACGGCCGCCTCATCCAGCGCGCCGTACATCTTGGCCGGCACGGAGCGAGGCGCGGGCAGGTCCAGCATCCGGCTGTAGTAACCGACGAACTCGGCGACCGTGCACGGCTCCGGGCCCGTCACATGCAGGATCTCGCCGCCCGCCCGCGGCGAGTCCGCGGCGGAGATCACGGCGGCGACCACGTCGTCGATGTGGACGGGGTTGAGCCATCCGGTACCGCCGTCAAGGAGGACGAACCGGCCCGCGCGCAGCAGCAGCACCGGCCACACCGTCCACCGGCCGGCCCGCGGGCCGTAGGCGTCGCCGAGGCGCAGCACCGTCGCGGACAGGCCGGACGCCGTCGCCGCGCTCACCGACTGCTCCGCGGCGGCCAGGGTGTCGGCGCGCGGGTCGCCGGTCAGCCCCACCGGCGCGGTCTCGTCGATGCCGTCGGCGATGTCCGGGCCGAGTACCGACACACAGGACAGATGGATCACCCGGCGCACCTCGGCGCGGGCGGCGGCGTCGAGCACCGTCGCCGTCCCGCCGAGCAGCACCTGGCGCATCCGAGCCAGCGGAATCCTCGGGCTGCCGACCGGCCGGCCGCCGCGGATCGGCGGCAGCTCGCCGACCCCGCCCATGCCTGCCGCCGCCGCGTGGACCACCAGGTCGGCGCCGGCGAGCTTCTTCTCCCAGTCGC
Organism: Pseudofrankia coriaricola; assembly: GCF_001854805.1. Lineage (GTDB taxonomy): Bacteria > Actinomycetota > Actinomycetes > Frankiales > Frankiaceae > Pseudofrankia. Next base: position 20,347 of record NZ_MBLO01000262.1, on the reverse strand, counting down.
CTGGCCGGCTCACGTCCGCGGCAACCACGCCAGGGCCGCGGGCCGCGTCGAGCGCGACCACCTCATCCCCGCGACCACGCAGGGCATGGGCAACCGCCCCGCCGACGAACCCGGCCGCGCCGGTGACCACCACCCGAGCCAACGTCAGCCCTCCTGACAGTGACCTCGCAGGCGAGGCCATCCCGGCCATCCGGGCACGCGGTACCCGCGGCCGGAGTCCGGATCACGTCTCAGCATGCAGCATGACAGCACACCCGGATCTCAGCACGGCGGTCCCGCGCCGGACGCTTCGCGGAGCCGATCTGGGAGGTCCGGGGCGCTGGGCGCCCTCCCCATGTGGTTCCGGGCCCTGGTATATGGCGGTTGCTGGGCTAGGTCTGGGTTGACGAGGTGGCCGGCAGACCTCCCAGATCGGCTCCCAGACCTCCCCGATCGCTAACCTCCCAGATCGGCTCCGCCGATCCGGCAGGGACCCTGTCGCCAATCGGGCAGGGACCCCGGATCCGGCGGGACCCCGGGCGCTGCGCTGATGCGCGGTCACCAACGGTAGCTAGGCTGCGCTGACACGTCGCCAGTATGGGGTTGCGCGTGGCTGCGTGACTAGACGGTTGTAGTCATGGGTGCGCTACGACCGGCCGCCGCCCTCGACGGGCGTGAGCCTGGCCGGCTCCTCCTTCTCCTTCTCTCCCTTTCCCTCTTCCTTCTCTCCTTTTCCTTCCTCGACGCTTCCGGCCGTCGTCGCGCGGCGCCGGGCCGCGCGCCGCAGCAGCTCGCCGGACAGGCCGGCCACGACCGAGACGACCACGACGGCCGGCGCGAGCCAGGAAGCCGACTCCTCCAGCCCGGGCAGCGACGACGCCGCGTAGCCCAGAGCGGGCAGCCCGGTCCCCCAGATCACCGCGCCGATCACGGCCGCCGCCAGGAAACGCGACCACGGCATCCGCACCGCGCCGGCAAGGATCGGGGCGAACGTACGCGCCCACGGCACAAATCGGGCGGCCACGAGCGTCACCGGACCGAAGCGTTCGTAGAACGCCTCGGTCCGTTCGAGCAGCTTTCTGTGTCGGCGTTCCAACCAGGGCCGGCCGAGCCGCCGCCCGGTGACATAGCCAACACAGACTCCCGCGACCGCCATCACGGTCACGCCGGCCGCAAGTACCGGCAGTGACACCCGGTGTGCCGGATCTGCCGCCATCAGCCCAGTCGCCAACAACATGGCGTCTCCCGGCAGCCAGAACGCGATCGGCACGCCGCTCTCAAGGAAGACGATCGCGAACACGGTCAGATACAGGGTCAGGCCGGATAGACGGTCGACATCCATGACCTCAGTCTGACGGGGACGCCGAGCGCCTCGGCCGTCGGACGCTGCGCGCCGGGTTCGGATCCGGGGGTATGGACGGGAAACGGGTGCTCTTGCGGCCGACCTGGGCGGATGTCGACCGGGTGGGCGAGATGCGGCGGGCGCGACCGCCCGCGCCGTGCGGACGCGCCAAGCGGCGGGTCGCTCGACACCCGGTCGGCGCGGTCGCTGCCAAGATGACGGATCGAAGGGTAAGTAGTCACGAGTCACGGTGGCACGCGCGATGTCGGCGGCAACGGGCTCCCGTCGGACCGCCTCGCGTCATACCCTTCGCGCAACACAGCCCGCAACGCGCGGTCCCGGCACGCCCCGGTGCGCGCCGTCCATCACTGCCCGGCTCGCCAGGGGATGACGGCCGCCGGCCGGCGAGCCGGCCGTGTCCGCCCGCTCGGTGGCCCGACGCCTTTGACAGGAGCTTTCGATGCCCATCGCGACCCCAGACGTCTACGCCGAGATGCTCGACCGGGCGAAGGCCAATGCCTTCGCCTACCCCGCCATCAACGTCACGTCGTCACAGACGCTGAACGCCGCGCTGCGCGGCTTCGCCGAGGCCGGCAGCGACGGAATCGTCCAGGTGTCCACCGGGGGGGCCGAGTACCTGTCCGGGGCGACGGTCAAGAACATGGTGCTCGGGGCCGAGGCACTGGCCGAGTTCGCGCACCACGTCGCCAAGGCCTACCCGGTACAGATCGCCCTGCACACCGACCACTGTCCGGCGGACAAGCTCGACGCCTACATGCGCCCGCTCGTCGCCATCTCCAAGGAGCGGGTGCGGGCCGGCCGCGACCCGCTGTTCCAGTCGCACATGTGGGACGGCTCCGCGGTGCCGCTGGAGGAGAACCTCAAGCTGGCCGAGGAGCTGCTCGCGGACTGCAAGGCCGCGAACATCGTGCTCGAGGTGGAGATCGGCGTCGTCGGCGGCGAGGAGGACGGCGTCGTCGGCGCGATCGACGAGAAGCTGTACACCACGCCCGAGGACATGTGGCGCACGGCCGAGGTGCTCGGCACCGGCGGCAAGGGCCGGTACATGCTGGCGGCCACCTTCGGCAACGTGCACGGCGTCTACAAGCCGGGCAACGTCAAGCTGCGCCCGACGATCCTGCGCGACGGCCAGCAGCACGTGGCCGCCAAGCTGGGGCTCGGCCCCGACGCGAAGCCGTTCAACCTGGTCTTCCACGGCGGCAGCGGCTCGGAGCTCTCCGAGATCCGCGAGGCGCTGGACTACGGCGTCGTCAAGATGAACGTGGACACCGACGCCCAGTACGCGTTCACCCGGCCGGTCGCGGACCACATGTTCAAGAACTACGACGGCGTCCTGAAGATCGACGGCGAGGTCGGCGTCAAGAAGTCCTACGACCCCCGCACCTGGGGCAAGGCCGCCGAGGCGAACATGGCCAAGCGTGTCGCGCAGGCCTGCGAGGACCTGCGCAGCGCCGGCCAGGCCATTTAATCTGGTTCGCTCCGTGCGGGCACGGCGCTACGGCCCCTTACTCGCTTCGCTCCCAAGGGACCTCCGCGCCGTGTCCTCCTCCGCTCACGTGCCCTCCGGCGACCTCGCTGCGGCCCGACCCAGTTCGCTTCGCTCGTGGGCCGGGCCTCCGCGAGGCGCGCCTCCGCGCCGCACGGTCACCCGCCGCTCAACGTCACCAATCCACAACGACCCGATCCAGAACCATCCCCGCGGGGCCACGTCGCTTCGCTCGTGGACGGGCCTCCGCGAGGCGCGCCTCCGCGCCGCACGGTCACCTATCGCTGAACGTCACCAACCAAGACCCACTCGATCCAGGCGTGAGCCAGAGCCTTGCGGAAGCCTCCGCGCCGCACGGTTACGTCGCGCTTGACCGTTTCTAGATCATCTTGAGCTCGAAGTCACACCTTCGGCCCGGGGCCGCCACTTTGGCAGCCCCGGGCCGAAGTCGTTCTGTGACTTAGCGCTTCCTACCCCATCAGGCGCGAGCACCGCCCACGAGCGCAGCGAAGTGCCCGCAAACAGAGGCTGTTCGAGGATTGGTGACGTTCCAGCGCATGGCAACCGAGCTGGCGCGGAGGCGCGCCTCCGCGGAGGCCCGGCCACGAGCGAAGCGACGTGGTCGGGCCGCAGCGGAGGTCGCCGGAACGCCCGTGAGCGGAGGAGGACGGCGCGCGGAGGTCCCGTGGGAGCGAAGCGAGTACGGGGCCGGAGCGCGCCGCCCGCACGGAGCGAACCAACAACAACCTTCCCGCCCGACCCGGTACCGCTCCGAACGGGGCGACTACCCATCGGCGACTTCTGGACCACTGAGCGCCACCGTCGGTAGACCACCGCGGGGTACGGCATCTAGCGGTCGCAACCGCAATAGTTAACCAGAAGTAATCATTTGACTACCGAATGTACAGCAACCGGGTGTGTCCCGACGGGTGTAGCGAGGATCGCATTTCGCCCGGGCATGCATCGAAGGGGCCGTTCGGGCGGCAGAATGGTAGATTTATTTTTCGACGCGACACGCGGACGACACCAGACCCGCGCGTGGCCCTCCGGCACGGATGGTCCCGCCCGTTGTGGGGCGAAACCGCCAGTCAGCAGATCTTCGACGCGGAGCAAGAAATCACCGACCACGGCACCGGGTAGGAAAGATGAGCGCGCGTATGCGCGCGCTAACATCGTTTCGGGCAGATTTCAAGCAGCGACACGCCGGTGTGGCCTTCTTCACGTGCCTATTTCAATGCTTGCCGTCACCCCGAGGAATGTGGTTATGGTCTTCGCCGTGCCTGGCGACAGGACAGGCACCCACCGGGCGGCACGCCGAATCCTGCCCCCGCCCGGCGAGTTTTTAACCAGCGGCAGGAACGGGGGAACCGAATCCGGACGCCTGACCAGAGATCCTGGACAGCGACCTTTTCCGCCAGCCTTATCGGGACCGACGAGACCCGTGGAGCCGAAGTGGTGACGGAAAAGGCTCAATAGGGCGACGGCCTGCGTGGCCAGACAGCGCGCCACGCCAGCCTCGCCCTCAACAGGCGTCCTAGGGGTGAAGCCGACCGACTTTCGCTGTACTCGTTGATGCGCAGGACCTAGCGCGTCAGCCCAACAGCCGAACATGTCGCGCGGCCGGGCAATCTCTTTCCAGCCCGAACCCGACAGCTCACCTCGCAGGCGTGGGGAAGGGCAACCACGCATGTCCGAAACAAGTACCCCTGGTCGACATCGCATGCCCGGCGGGCGTTTCGTTCCGCCATTGGCCGACTGTCCGCCAGACGGCACCACGAGCGTGCGCGTCTCCGTCAGCCCCGAACCCGCCGAATCGGCGGGGCCGATCCGCCAGTCCCGGGAGCCCCGGCGGGCCATCACGTCCCCGGCACGCCGGCTACGCAAGACCCTCGCGGCCGTTCCCGTCATCGCCGCGGCCGTGGGTGGCACGATCGCCGTCGCGACACCCGCGAACGCCTCATCCACCTGGGCAGAACTGCGCCAGTGCGAGTCCGGCGGAAACTATTCCATCAATACCGGCAACGGATATTACGGCGCGTACCAGTTCTCTGTGAGAACGTGGCAGGGCCTCGGATATTCGGGACTGCCGAGTGCCGCGCCACCCGCGGTTCAGGACGAAGCGGCGCTGCGGCTCGCGCAGCGCTCCGGCTTTGGCCAGTGGCCGGACTGCGGCCGCGGGATGGGCCCGGACCAGCTCGCGCCTGGCGCCAGTTCCCCCGGCGCCAGCCAGGCCTCCCGCTCAGCCCCCAGGGCGCCCCTCGTGACCCAGGCGATCTCCTCGACCACGGCGCGCCTGCCGTTCACGACAGCGCTGGCCGGCCAGTACCGCGCCGATGTCCGGTCCTGGCAGGCCCAGATGAACAAGATCGGCTACTCGCTCGCCGTCGACGGGCACTACGGGCCGCGTTCGGCCGAGGCCGCCCGCGCGCTGCAGCGGGCCAAGGGCCTGGCCGTCGACGGCGTCGTCGGTCCAAAGACCTGGGCCGCCACCTTCGCCTGAGCAGTCAGGCGTCACCGCCCGTCTGACCTTCTTGCCGAGGCCTCCGGCCGCGCAGGGCTCTGCCACTGTCGCTGACGGAACTCCCGGAGATCGGCTGACGCCGGTCCCTGAAGAAGAGCCTCGGCCTGGGCCACCCGCCCGGCACCTCCCTCCCGGGCCGGCCCCGCGAGGTCAGTCGACCCGCCGCCGCTGGAACCTCGCCGCGATCGGCCCCCACCGACCGCTGCCCACGTCGGCGACGGGACCCCTTTCCCACCCCGCCTCTGGCCGCCAGTCGGAGGCATACGGCTCTGACCCGCCGGCTGGTCGGTGGGCAAGGGGACCTGGCGGTAGACGACCGGCCGCTGCCTCGCCGCTGGGCCGCCGCGCCGGCCACAGGGCTGAAAGCCGCGCGAGCCTCATCATGATCGCGCTGCTGCCGGCCGGCGTGCCGGCCAGGCGGCGTCAGCGAGCGGCTGGCGCCACCGCTGGAGCAGTCGCGAACCGGGGCCGCCCCGTTCACTGGGGCGACCCCGGTTTGCGGCGAAGGATGCGGGCTCGCTACAGTCCGGTGCTACTCGCCCGACCTGGGTGAGTCGCGCGGGCGGACGCCAAGTCCTGCCCCCACCCGCGTGTGGAGATGGCCCCTCTATCGCGGGGCACGGATCCGCTTGGGCAGGAGCGGGGGACCCATTTCCGGGCGTGGCGACAGTCGCGTCCTTGGGGTGAAGCCGGTCAGCCCGGACGCGACGCCATCGGCGGAGCGCGAGGTGACGACCGGCCGGGCATTCCCGGCCCGAACCCGACAGCTCACCCCGCAGGCGCAGGGAAGGACCGACATGCCGTCTGAGCAGACCGGCGAAGCCCGGCCCGCCTACAGGACGGGAGGCCGGCACCGCGCCCAGCAGGGCCCGTCGTCGACCGCCCGCCTGCTACGCACCACCGGCGCGGTCACGGCGCTCGTGGGCAGCGGCCTCGCGGTCACCGCGATACCGGCCGGCGCCGCCACCCCGGACGACTTCGCCCGGCTGCGCCAGTGCGAGTCCGGCGGCAACTACTCGATCAACACCGGGAACGGCTTCTACGGCGCCTACCAGTTCGACCAGCGGACCTGGCAGGGCCTCGGCTACTCCGGCCTGCCCAGCGAGGCGCCACCTGCCGTCCAGGACGAAGCGGCATACCGGCTGTACAACTCCCGCGGCTGGTCCCCGTGGCCGGCCTGCTCCAAGAAGCTCGGCCTGACCAACAACGGGCCGGTCGGCGGCGTCTCGTCGTCCGCCTCCAGCGGCTCGGTCCAGCAGGCGGTCCAGCCGGTCGAGCCCCCGATGACGCTCGACCGGGCCCGCTCGGAGGTCCAGCAGTCGGGCTTCCACGGCACGATCTCCTCGGCCGACGGCGGCAAGGTGCGCGCCGACGCGTACGTCTGGCAGCAGCAGATGCGCGACCAGCGCTTCTCGCTCACCGTCGACGGCAAGTTCGGCCCGCAGTCGCAGGGCGTCGCCGCGCTCTACTCGTACCTGACCAAGGTCAGCGACGGCCAGCCCGGCGTCGTCGGCGAGAACATCTGGAACGCGACCGTCCAAGGCTGAGGCTGCCGCGCGGCTCAGCCGCTGCGCGTCTGACCGCTGCGTCAGCCTGGCGGGCGCGGAGCGCCCTTGAGCGTGGTTCCGGGCACAGGCGTATGACGGTGGCTGGGCTGGTTCCAGGCTGGCGACGTGGGTGGGTTGGCGCCAGCGCTGATGCGCCGTCACCCCCCTGGGCTGAGTTGAGTGCCTCGCTCACCAGAACGGCACCACGCTTGCGGGACGGGCCGTCATCTTCTTGGGGCTAGGTCGAGTGCCTCGCTTGCCAGAACGGCGTCAGGCTCGCGGCGCGGGCCGGTCCTTGGGTGGCGGGTCGGGGCGATTACGGTTGGGGTATGACGACTCCGTCCGGGCGTGCCGATCTTCTGGGTGGGCCGCCGGCTACCCTGCTGCCGTTCGACCCCGCGTCCGCGGCGCTCGCCGAGGGCGCGGCGGCCAGCGACGTGGCCGCTCGTTTCCCCACATCCAGCGCGGCCTGGGCGGTGCTGGCCGAGGCGGCGCTCGACGGCGGGCGCCCGGTCGAGGCGTACGCGTACGCGCGCACCGGCTACCACCGCGGGCTCGACGCGCTGCGCCGCTCGGGCTGGCGCGGGCACGGGCCGGTGCCCTGGTCGCACGAGCCGAACCAGGGATTCCTGCGCGCGCTGGCCGCCCTCGGGCAGGCCGCGGCCGCGATCGGCGAGACCGCCGAGGTCGAGCGGATCGGGACGTTCCTGGCCGACAGCGACCCCACCGCGCCCGGCCAGCTCGGGCAGGCCGGCTGATCGTCGGGCCCGCGGGGCCGAATCCTCCGCGCCGAGTTGCCCGAGGGGTCCCCGGGGTTCCTGCCGGACCGGCGACAGGGTTCCTGCCGGATCCGGGGTCCCTGCCCGATTGGCGACAGGGTCCCTGCCGGATCCGGGGTCCCTGCCCGATTGGCGAAGCCGATCGGGGAGGTCTGGGAGCCGATCTGGGAGGTCAGCGATCTGGGAGGTCGGCGATTGGCTACCGGGACGGGTCGGGCATCGAACGCACAGCCAGACACCAGGCCGTCACTTAGCCAATCGGTGGGGAAGGTCGGGCTTCGTTCTTAGTACAGTCTTGCCCCGTGCCTGCGCTTGTCCTGATCGGAGCCCAGTGGGGCGACGAGGGTAAGGGAAAGGCGACCGACCTTTTGGGCGGCGCCGTCGACTACGTCGTGCGCTACCAGGGCGGCAACAACGCCGGCCATACGGTGGTCATAGGCGACGAGAAGTACGCCCTGCACCTCATCCCCAGCGGAATCCTGCGTGCCGACTGCATCCCGGTGATCGGGAACGGTGTCGTGATCGACCCCGGCGTGCTGCTGTCGGAGATGGCTGGGCTCCGCGCCCGTGGTATCGACACATCCCGGTTGATGATCAGCGCGAACGCCCATCTGATCATGCCGCATCACCGGGCCCTAGACCGAGTCACCGAGCGTTACCTCGGCAAGGCCCGGATCGGCACGACCGGCCGCGGCATCGGCCCGGCCTACGGCGACAAGGTCGCGCGCACCGGCATCCGCGTGCAGGACCTGCTCGACCCGGGCATCCTGCGCCAGAAGCTCGAGCTGGCGCTGCGCGAGAAGAACCAGGTGCTCGCCAAGGTGTACAACCGCCGCAAGATCGAGGTTGACGTGGTGGTCGAGGAGTACCTGGACTACGCCGCGCAGCTCGGCCCGCACATCGCGGACACCGGGCTTGTGCTCGACTCGGCGCTGCGCGCCGGCAAGGTCGTCCTGCTGGAGGGCTCGCAGGGCACCCTGCTCGACGTCGACCACGGCACCTATCCGTTCGTCACCTCGTCGAACCCGACCGCCGGCGGCGCGGCCACCGGCGCGGGCATCGGCCCGACCCGGATCACCCGCGTGATCGGGATCATCAAGGCCTACACCACCCGGGTCGGCTCGGGCCCGTTCCCGACCGAGCTCGACGACAAGGTCGGCGACGAGCTGCGCCGCGTCGGCGGCGAGTTCGGGGTGACGACCGGCCGCGCCCGGCGCACCGGCTGGTATGACGCGGTCATCGCCCGCTACGCGGTGCGGGTCAACGGGCTCACCGACCTGTTCCTGACAAAGCTGGATGTCCTGTCCGGCTTCGACCGGGTGCCGGTGTGCGTGGCCTACGACGTGGGCGGCACGCGGATGTCCGAGATGCCGATGACCCAGACCGAGTTCCACCATGCCAAGCCCATCTACAAGGAGCTGCCCGGCTGGCACGAGGACATCTCGGGCGCCACCTCGTTCGACCAGCTCCCGCCCGAGGCGCGGGACTACGTCAGGGCGCTGGAGGAGATGTCCGGCGCCCCGATCTCCGCGATCGGCGTCGGCCCCGGCCGCGACCAGACACTCGTCCTACGCGACCTCCTCTAACGGGCCAAAGGGCGTGCGAAAATGATCTTCCTTCGCACGCCCGGCGGCCGTTGTCCCCAGGATCACTAGAGGGCCAAAGGGCGTGCGAAAATGATCTTCCTTCGCACGCCCGGCGGGCCGTTGTCCCCAGGATCACTGACGGATCACCAGCGCCACGCCCGCCCGGTTGCGGCACGGCCCGTGACGGGTCACGCTTCCTTGGTCACGCTGCGCAGTCGCCGGGAGGTGGATCACGTGGTCGCCCGCCCGTCCGAGGAGCCGCAACCCACTCCAGGACCGCCGGAAGCACGGAGGGAAGCCAGCTTCAGGCCTACCTCCGGCACGCCGGCAGTGCTGGCCCCCATCGACGGCCGTCAAGGCGGGATCGGCCCCGCCCGGACCAGTGACAGGGTCCCCGCCGGGCCGGCGGAGCTCTTCTGGCAGGTCAGGCCGGGCAGCTACCGCGCGGACGTGGATGCCGACGCGTGGCCGGTCGGGTTCTCCCCGACGGGCGAGGCGCTGCCCGACGCGCTCACCGACGTCCTGCTGCGCGGCAGCCACTGGGTGCGCAGCGCCCAGCGGGCCGAGGCGGAGCGTCGGGAGCGTTCGGCCGCCATCGCCACCCATGTCGAGGCGCAGCTGGCCACGTTCCTCAGGTTGTGCGCCGAGGCGGAGCTGATGCCTCCGGTGACGATGCGGGTGGTGCGGGACGTTCCGCGGCTGGCGGGAGCCAGGCATCGCGCCGAGGGCCGGCCGCGCGCCGCGCTGCGCACCGCCGACGACCTGGCCATCCCGCTCGGGCTCGTCGATCCGGCGGGAGCGGCCCGTTCGGCCACCGACTCGCCGGCGGACCAGCCGGCCGACCCGCCGGACCGGCCCCGCCCATCCGACAGGAACCCCGGCCTTCGCCGGTCCAGGAGGAGCCCCGGGAACCCCCCGCGGGGCGCCGACCGCCATGACCGGCGCCCCCCGGCCGGCGGGCCGCCCAGCCACTGGCACGGCAGGAGCCAGCTGACGGCGTGGCCGCTGCTCTACTGGCGGTGTGAGAGCTTCCCCTCGGCCGGCCGGTCGCTGCACCTGTTCGTCGAGCCGGGCGGCCGGACGTTCGAGGGCCGGGACCTGCCGGCCCCGCTGACCGTGGTCGGCCGGCAGGTGCGGGTCTGGCCGGTCGACGCGCCGTCGATCGTCGAGGGCATGGCCGAGGTCGACGCCCGCCGCTGTGCCCTCCACCTGGTAGACGGGATGGCCCGGCTGCTCTGGAGGGCGGGAATCGGGCTTTAGGCGAGCGTCGGGGAATCAGGGGACAGGTCGGTTTCCGGGTATGGTGCGGCGCGGGCCTGAGGTCCCCCGCCGACCAGCGTCACCGGTCCCCAGGGGCGGCCCGCGGCGGCCGCACCCCGACTGGCAAAGGACCGACGGACCGATGACGCACGGCGTACGACGCCCACGACCGCCTGGCCGGGTGCTCCCAGAGGTGGCGGCGTGGGCATGAAGGTCCTTGTGGTCGGCTCGGGCGGGCGGGAGCACGCGCTGTGCCGGGCGCTCACCCGTGACCCCCGCGTCGGCTCGATCGTCTGCGCGCCCGGCAACGCCGGCACCGCCGACATCGCCGAGCCCCGCCCGCTCGACGTCGCCGACCCGGAGGCGGTGGCCGCCGTCGCCGAGTCCGTCGGCGCCGAGCTCACGATCATCGGCCCGGAGGTCCCCCTCGTCGGCGGCGCCGCCGACGAGCTGCGCGCCCGCGGCCTGCCGTGCTTCGGGCCGTCCGCCGCCGCGGCGCGGCTGGAGGGCAGCAAGGCGTTCGCCAAGGACGTCATGCGGGCCGCGGGCGTGCCGACAGCCGCGGCCCGCGACCACGCCGAGGTCGAGCCGGCGCTCGCCGACCTGGACACCTTCGGCCCGCCCTACGTCGTCAAGTACGACGGGCTGGCCGCCGGCAAGGGGGTGACGGTCACCGAGGACCGCGACGCCGCCGTCACCGCCGTCCGTAGCTGCCTCCAAGGGCCGGACGACCGAGTGGTGATCGAGGAGTACCTCGACGGCCCGGAGGTGTCGATGTTCGCGGTCGTCACCGAGGACGGCACCGTGGTGCCGCTGCTGCCCGCCCAGGACCACAAGCGGATCGGAGACGGCGACACCGGTCCGAACACCGGCGGGATGGGCGCCTACGCTCCCCTTCCCTGGGCCTCACGCGGGCTGGCCGGCCAGGTGGTCACCACGGTCATCCGGCCGACGGTCGCCGAGATGGCCCGGCGCGGCACCCCGTTCGCGGGCCTGCTCTACGCGGGCCTGGCACTCACCGCGCGCGGGCCGCGCGTGGTCGAGTTCAACGCCCGGTTCGGCGACCCGGAGACGCAGGCGATCCTCGCGCTGCTCACCACGCCGCTGACCGACGTGCTGACGGGCCGCCGCCCGCCGGTGTGGCGGTCGGGCGCGGCGGTCACCGTGGTGCTCGCCGCCGCCGGCTACCCGGGCACGCCGCGGCTCGGCGACCCGATTCGCGGCCTCGATGCCGCCGCGAGGCTCACCGGGGTGGACGTCCTGCACGCGGGGACGAGGCTCGACGCGGACGGGCGGGTGGTCTCGGCCGGCGGGCGGGTGTTGTCCGTCACGGCGATCGGTTCCAACCTCGAGTCCGCGCGAGGATCGGCGTACGAGGCCGTCAGCCGGATCTCGCTGCCCGGCGCGCGTTACCGGACCGACATCGGTGACCCGGCGCGGCTGCGCCACGCCGCGGACGTCCGCCGCGCCGGCTCGGTCACCCAGCGGACCGACCAGCCCGGGCCGGCCGACGGCCCGCGTGGGCCGGGCGTGTCCGGTGGGCCGGTCGGGCCGGGTGAGCCTGGTTAGGCGGCCATCGCCCCGAGCAGTCCCGAGCAGTACAGCCGCCCGGGAGTACGTGCCGGTGGTCGAACCGGAGTCCTCCCCGACGACGAGGAGCGAAGTGAGCAGCATGTCTAGCCCCCCCGAATCCCCCACCGCCCGTTCACGGGTCGCGGTCGTCTACGGGTCCGCGTCGGACGCGCAGACGATGAGCAAGGCCGGCGCGACCCTGGCGCGGTTCGGCGTGGCCCACGAGGAGGCCGTGCTCTCAGCGCATCGCGCGCCCCGCACGCTGGCCGACTGGGTGGAGGGCCTGCGCAGCCGCGGCATCCAGGTGGTCATCGCCGGCGCCGGGCTCGCCGCGGCGCTGCCGGGCACAGTCGCCGCGCTCACCACTTTGCCGGTGATCGGCGTCCCGATCTCCGGGGGCGCGCTCGACGGGATGGACTCGATGCTCGCCATCGCCCAGATGCCGCCGGGCGTCGCGGTGGCCACGGTGGGCCTGAACAACGCCACCAACGCGGCCGTGCTCGCCGTCCAGATCCTGGCGCTCTCGGACCAGGAGCTCGCCGGCAAGCTCGTCACCTACAAGGACGACTTCGAGCGTGCCGCGGCGGACGGGCTCGCCCGCGTCGCGGCGGCCGCCTCGCCCGCCGGCGCGTCGGCATGATCGAGCGCTACACCCTGCCCGAGATGGGCCGGGTCTGGTCGGAGGCGCACAAGTACGAGCTGTGGTGCGAGGTCGAGGTGCTCGTCATGGAGGCGCACGCCGCCGCGGGGCGCATTCCCGCTGACGCGGTCGAGCCGGTCCGGGCCGCGCCCGCCCCGACGCCGCCGGCGGTCGCCGAGATCGAGGCCGTCACCCAGCACGACGTGATCGCGTTCCTCACCGCCTGGGCCGACCAGACCGAGCCCCGCTCGGCCGCCGCCTACGTCCACTTCGGGATGACGTCGTCCGACCTGCTGGACACGGCGCTGGCCTGTCAGCTGGTCGAGGCGACCGACATCCTGCTCGCCAAGGCGGACGCGCTGGTCGCGGCGCTGCGCGACCTGGGGCTCGCGCACCGGTCAACGCTGCGGGTCGGGCGCACCCATGGCATCCACGGCGAGCCGACGGTCTTCGGCCACCGGGTCGCGGACCTGGCCTTCGGTGTCGCCCGCTGCCGCGACCGGCTGCGCGCCGCCCGCGCCGACGTCGCCGTCGCCAAGATCTCCGGAGCGGTGGGGACGTACTCGAACATCGACCCGGACGTGGAGCGCTACGTCGCCGACAAGCTGGGCCTCACCCCGGCGCCGGTGGCCACCCAGGTGGTGCTGCGCGATGGGATAGCGAGCTGGGTGGCGGCGCTGGCCGGCATCGCGACGGTGTGCGAGGCGGTGGCCCTCGAGGTGCGGCACGGGCAGCGCACCGAGGTGCGTGAGCTGTCCGAGCCGTTCGGAAAGGGCCAGAAAGGCTCGTCCGCGATGCCCCACAAGAAGAACCCGATCATGTCCGAGCGGATCGCGGGGATTGCCCGGATCGTGCGTGCCCAGTACGTCCCCGTCCTCGAGGGCGTGCCGCTGTGGCACGAGCGGGACATCTCGCACTCCTCGACGGAGCGGATCGCGCTGCCGGACGCGTCCGCCGGCGTCGACTACCTGCTGAACCTGACAACCCGGCTGGTGACCGGCCTGGTCGTCGACGTCGACCGGATGCGCAAGAACCTCGACGCCACCGGCGGACTGGTCTACACCTCCGCCGTGCTGCTGGAACTGGTCGAGACCGGCCTGTCCCGGGAGGACGCCTACGCCATCACCCAGGCCGCCGCGATGGAGACCTGGCAGACCGGCGTCCCGTTCCGGGAGACGCTGCGCAAGCACGCCGCCGACCGTGGCCTGCCCCTCGACGAAGCCCGCCTCGGCCAGGTAAGCCGCCCCGAACGCTACGTCGAGCGGCTGGCCCCTGTCTTTGACCGACTCGCGGCGCTGAGCTGACGGCGTTAGCCAGGAACCTGGAGAGATCATGCCACTTACGCATGAGGAGTTCGGCGGGCTGACCCACCTTGGCTCGGGCAAGGTCCGCGAGCTGTTCGCCGTCGGAGAGGACGCGGTGCTCCTGGTCGCGAGCGACCGGATCTCCGCGTTCGACGTCATCCTGCCGACGGAGATCCCCGACAAGGGCGCGGTGCTGACCGGCCTGACGCTGTGGTGGTTCGACCAGCTCGCCGATCTCGTTCCGTCGCACGTCATCAGCTCGAACGTCGACGAGTACCCGGCCGAGCTCGCTCCCTACCGGGAGCAGCTGCGCGGCCGGTCGATGCTGTGCCACCGGCTGGACATGGCCCTGATCGAGTGCGTCGCCCGCGGCTACCTGACCGGCAGCGGGCTCAAGGACTACCGACGCACCGGCGCCGTCAGCGGCCATCCGCTGCCCGAGGGCCTCGTCGACGGCTCGAAGCTGCCGCACCCGATCTACACGCCGTCGACGAAGGCGCCGATCGGCGAGCACGACGAGAACATCAGCCGCGCCGACGCGGCGAGCCGGGTCGGCGACGAGCTCGCCGCCGAGCTGGAGAAGCTCACCCTGCAGATCTTCGGCCGGGCGAGCGACCTCGCGGCCGAACGCGGCATCCTGCTCGCCGACACGAAGTTCGAGTTCGGCCATGACTCGGCCGGCGTGCTGCGGCTCGGCGACGAGGTGCTCACCCCGGACTCGTCCCGGTTCTGGCCGGCGGACCTGTGGTCGCCCGGCGGCGCCCAGCCGTCGTTCGACAAGCAGTTCATCCGGGACTACCTGGTCAACTCGGGCTGGGACCGCGACACGTCGGCTCCCGAGCTGCCGGCGGACGTCATCGCGTCGACCAGGGCGCGCTACGTCGAGGCGTACGAGCGTCTTACCGGCATCTCGTTCGACGACTACCTGTCGACCTCCTGAGCAAGGAGCGTCACTGACCTGTCTGTCAGTCTCTCGCCACGGTGACGACAAGCACAGCGATGGGGCGAGCATGGCGATGGCTCGGGCTTCGGCCCGAGCCATCGCCATGAAGGCGCCAACCAGACACCGGGCCTGCCCGTGCCTACGCGACGCCTGCCTCACCCGAGCGAGTCCGCCGGCGGGAACCGCCGTCCAGTACCTTGATCGGGTCGGTGCACAGGAGACTCAACGCCTGGCTCACGAGCGCCGGGTCGTGGTGTCGCTCGTCGAACTGCGCCCGCACGTGCAGCACGCCCTCGAGGTCGACGTAGATGAAGGAGATGCCTTCGTCCTTGCCACCGGAGCGCGCGTTGGCGAAGAAACGTCCCTCCGGCGGGGCGAGCCACCGGAGACGTTCCAGCTCGGGCACCCGGCCCCAGCTGACCAGCCACGGCCGCAGGTCAGGCGACGTCGGCGCCGGGGTGGTCTGGACGGCGGCGGTGGTCTGGACGGCGGCGGCCTCACGCGGTTGGGGCAGCCAGGTCTTCGCGATCTGGATGGCGTGCCTGGCGAGCGGCTGGCCCACCTCGGTCGCCCGGCGCAGCTCCGCTCCGAGCGATTCCGGTGACGACGGGTCGTCCGGCCAGATGGTCAGCCGTTCCACGAAGTTGCCGAAGTCAGGTGCGCCGGCCCGCAGATAGCGCCGCAGGTCGCAGGGGAGGTGGACGCCGTCGTCGGGCCGGGCGAGCCCAGCCGCGTCCGACGCGGCGATAGTCGCCGCGAACAGCACGCTGTTCACGGACACGCCAGGGGCGTACAGGTCCCGCCATTCGCGCAGGGCGGCCATGTAGCCCGCCTTGGAACGCTCGACCAGCCTGCCCACGCCCCCGGCCGCCGAGCGCGGCCCCGCCGCGGCACGGGCCGGTCGCCGTTCACCGACCTCGGACTGCTCGCCGCCCAGGAAACCTAGCCGGCTGGCTGGGACGCCGTGCTGTTCACGCATCGACGCCGCGAGGCCCCTGAGCAGGGCCGGCCGACGGCCGTAGGTCTCGCCCAGGGCACGTGGCAGCGGGTACCGCGTCCCGCCTTCCACCAGGTCGACCGGACGGCTGCCTTCCAGCGCGTGGCGCAGCACGCCCGCCCAGAACTTCAGGCAGGTGTAGTCGCCGAGGAGATGGGAGAACACGAAGAACGAGCAGCGCTGGCCGACGAAGATCCGGAAGGGAAGGTCACCGAGACCCTCCTCGCAGATCTCGGCCAGGCGGGCGAGCAGGGGACCGGAATCCTCGGCGGGCTCGCCCACAGCCGCCGGGCTGTCGTCAAGGCCGACGACGACGGCCGACAGAAACCGCTCGCGCCGCGCGAACGGAATGGGAACACGGGCCCCCCTGACGGCATCAATGCGACGCGTGAACCGGCTGGCCGGATCGATCGCCGCGAGATGCCGGACCACCGCGCGCACGGCCTCGACCGACGGCATCTCGGCCGGGCCCGTCGCGACCGCGAAGGTGCTCTCGACCTCGAGCCAGAACCGGTCGCGCCGCGGGAAGTCGTTCCATCGGAACACAGTCGCAGTTTTCGTCACGGGATTACCAGGCACCCCCAGCCCTGCCAAGTACAGAAACTGTACCCACCGCTGGAACAGGCACGTTCACCGCCCCACCGGTCCGAGCCCCCGGTTCCAGGCCGCCGGGGGAAGCGCTGTGGGCCACCCGCCGACGGCGGACGGGGCTTAGCCGGCGGCTACCCGTCGAACTTCTGAAGGATCGGCCTTCTGAAGGATCGACACGCACGGCTCGGCCGTTACCGAGGCAGGAGCGGCCGCCGCCAGCCACTTGTCGGGGCGAGGCGCTGGGCGCGCTCGCCCCGTGTCGGGCGCTGAGCGCCCTCCCCGCGTGGTGCCGGGCCCTGGCATATGGCGGTGGTAGAGCTGGGACCGGGCTGACGACATGGCTGGGCTGGCACCGCGCCGATGCGCTGTCACCAGTTGTGGCTGAGTTGCGCTTACTGGTCGATGGAACGGCGTCGCGGCCCACCGCGCGGCTGGACATCCGAGCCGATGGGATGTCTGTCGGCGTTCTGACACCCGTCTGGGGCGGGCGATCGCAGCTGGGCGGCGCCTTCCTGCCCCTGAGGCAGGCGCACTCGCGTCGTCGCCCGCGCGTCGGGTGCGCCGGCCGAAAGAGCTGGTCACGGGCCCGGCCGCGGATGCCCGTCACCCGGCGCGCCGGGCTGGGGGTGGGGCTGGCCCCACCCCCAACCGGCGGTGGTGACCCACCATGGCCCACAGGCTGGCCTGACCCCAGGGTCGGCGGTTCGCTCCAGTGACCTTGCGTGCCCGTTCCGGGAACGTTGACGCATGCCCAGTCGCGCTTCCCACCACCCCGACGGCCATCGGGCCGATCACTCCGCCCAGGCCCTGGCGCGCTCCGCCGCCGGGTCCACCCGCCGGCCGAGCGGTGACGCGGGCCGCGTCAACGCCGACGGTCACGCCAACCACATCGCCGCCAGGGCCGCGCGCTGGAGCGTGCGGCACCGCAAGTTCGCCGTCGCCGGCTGGCTGCTCGCCGTCGTCGCTGTGATCATGATCGGCAGCATGATCGGCACGAAGACCCTCAAGGACGAGGACATGAGCCTCGGCGAGAGCGGCCGCGCGGAGCAGACCCTGCGCGACGCCGGCTTCGTCGACCGCGACAGCGAGAACGTCCTCATCCAGCTCCCGACCGCGCCGACAGGCGGCCCGTTGGCCGACCAGGAGGTTCGGGCGACGATCGCCGATGTCATCGCGCGGATCTCGGCCACCAGTGAGGTGACCGACGTGCGGGCCCCGATCGCCGCGCAGGGCGCCACCGAGGACCGCGGCCTGGTCTCCGCGGACGGCCGGTCCGTACTGGTGACCTTCGAGCTCACCGGCGACCCCGACACCGCGACCGACCGCATCGAGCCGGTGATGGACACCGTCGCCTCGGTCGCCGCCGCCCACAGCGGGCTCACGGTCGAGCAGTTCGGCCAGGCGAGCGCCGACAAGGCCCTCGACGAGACGATGGGCAAGGACTTCCAGCGCGCCGAGTGGTCCGCCATCCCGGTGACCATCGCCATCCTGCTGATCGTGTTCGGCGCGCTGATCGCCGCGCTGATACCGGTCGCGCTGGCGATGACCGCGTTCGTCGGCACGCTAGGCGTCGTCGCGTTCGTCAGCCACCTGATGCCGACCAACGAGATCGCGACGTCGGTCATGCTGCTGATCGGGCTCGCCGTCGGCGTCGACTACGCGCTGTTCTACATCCGCCGCGAACGCGAGGAGCGTGCCAAGGGCCACGGCCCCGAGCGGGCGCTGGCGATCGCGTCCGAGACCTCCGGTCACACCGTGCTGGTCTCCGGCCTGACCGTCGCCGTGTCGCTGGCCGGCCTGATGATCACCGGGATGAGCGTCTTCACCGGGATCGCGGTCGGCACGATGATCGTCGTCCTGGTCGCGCTGCTCGGTTCGGTCACCGTGCTGCCCGCGCTGCTGTCCCTCCTCGGTGACCGGGTCGAGCTCGGCCGGCTGCCGTGGAAGCGCCCGGCCGCGCCGGACGCGCCCCGCTCCCGGCGGGCCCGGCGGGCGGCGCGGCGCACCGCGCGTCACTCGAAGCGGCAGTCCGGCGAGATCGCGGACGCGGCTCTGACGGAGGTCCTCGGCGCCGCCGTCGCCGCGGAGCACGCCGAGCGGGTGGCCCAGGCCGAGCGCGCCGCACTCCTCGACGCGGCCGGGAAGAACGGCCGGGTCCGCCTGCTCGACCGGCTGATGCGCCACCCCGGCATCGTCGCGACCGTGACCGGTGGCCTGCTGATCCTGCTCGCCCTGCCCATGCTGAGCATGCACACCGCGGAGCAGGGGCTCGACGACCTGCCCAAGGACATCCCGGTCATGAAGACCTACCAGCGGCTCACCACCGCCTTCCCCGGCGGGCCGACGCCCGCGGTGATCGTGGTGTCCGCGCCCGACGTCACCTCGGCGCCCGTGACCGCGGCGATCGACGACCTGCGGTCGAGGGCCGTCGCGGGCAAGGTCGCCTTCGAGCCCGTCGTCGTCGACGTCAGCGCCGACAAGACGGTCGCCCGCGTGCTCATGCCGATCGCCGGTGGCGGCACCGACGACGCGTCGATGGACGCGGTCCACACGCTGCGCGACGACCTGGTGCCCGCGACGATCGAGAAGGCCCCCGGTGCGCGTGCTGACGTCAGTGGCATGGCCGCCGGCTCGCTGGACTTCAACGACCAGCTCGGCGGGCGCACCCCGCTGGTGATCGGATTCGTGCTGCTGCTCGCCTTCGCGCTGCTGCTGGCGGCGTTCCGCAGCGCCATCGTCGCGACCCTCGCGGTCGGCCTGAACCTGCTCTCCGTCGGCGCGGCCTACGGCCTGCTGGTGCTGATCTTCCAGCATCACTGGGCGGACGGCCTGCTCAACTTCACGGCCACCGGCAGCATCGCCAACTGGATGCCGCTGATGCTGTTCGTGATCCTGTTCGGCCTGTCGATGGACTACCAGGTGTTCCTGCTCTCCCGGGTCCGCGAGGCCCGCGAGGCCGGGCTGGACATGCGGTCGGCGGCGCTCGCCGGCCTGCGCCGCAGCGCCGGCGTGGTCACCAGCGCGGCGGTCATCATGGTCGCAGTCTTCGCGATCTTCGCGACGCTGTCCCAGGTCAGCATGAAGCAACTGGGCATCGGCCTCGGCTCGGCCATCCTCATCGACGCGACCGTCATCCGGGTCCTGCTGATGCCCGCCATGCTCACCCTGCTCGGCGACCGCGTCTGGCGCCCCAAGGCCGGCTCCACCCCCACGGCCGCGACCGACACCGACGAGTTCCCCGCGACCACCCTTCCCACCCAGCAGACCCGCCAACTCCCGGCCCACTCCCGCACCCACTAGCCAGCCCCGATCCTGTGCCCGCCCTGCCGACCCCCGCGGCAGGGCGGGCACAGCCATGTCCCGCAAGACATCTCGCGGTGTCTCAGACTTCCTGCTTCTGCACCGAGCTGTCCGCGGGGTCCCCACCGATTGGCTACCAGTCGCGACAGGCAGCACCCGACTGATCGGGATCTAGCCCTGTCCTAGCCCGAACTTGCGAGTGCTCGAAGATCGCTACGCGCACAGCCTGGCACTTTGGCCTGTGTTGTCCGAAGTGTAGTCAGTAGGTTGCTTGATCGGGATCTTGCTGGATGGGATCATCGACTCGTGGCGAGGCAAACGGGTGCTATGCACGTGGACCGGATTGTCAGTCGGCAGACGAACGCGGCCGGCGAGCCGCGGGAGTACGTGTCGCATCTGGTGCGGCGTACCTTCCGGGAAGACGGAAAGGTCAAGAACGAGACCATTGCGAACGTCTCGCACCTTCCGCCGGCGGCCAT
>NZ_MBLO01000261.1 GCF_001854805.1 Pseudofrankia coriaricola | reverse complement strand
CTGGGTGAACTTCCTCCGCATCGATCCCATCCCCGGATCTCCCTGGTAGTCAGTGATAAGTACGTCCACTGTCTACAGAACCGGGATCACTCCACTTCGCTCATGGGCGGGGCTCCGCGGAGCGCGCCTCCGCGCCCAGCACGGTCACCTACCGCCGCGCGTCACCAAACCACAACGACCCGGTCTAGAAGCATCCCCGCGAGCGCCGCGGTCTCGGGCTGGTGACGTCACCGCGGAAAGCAACCGAGCTGGCGCGGAGGCGCGCCTCCGCGGAGGCCCGGCCACGGAGCGAAGCGAACGTGGTTGGGCCGCAGCGGAGGTCGCCGGAGCGCCCGTGAGCGGAGGAGGACAGCGCACGGAGGTCCCTTGGGAGCGAAGCGAGTAAGGGGCCGTAGTGCGCTGCCCGGACGGAGCGAACCAGAGACAGAGTGGATACGGTTACGCCATGGCCGAGTCTGTGCTGTTATCGCGGCGGAATCTCGACTTCCTGCTGTACGAGTGGCTGGACGTGACGGCGCTTACCAGCCGCGAGCGGTTCGCCGAGCACACGCGGGAGACATTCGACGCGGTTCTCGACCTCGCCGAGCAGGTCGCGACAGAGCACTTCCACCCGCACCTGCGGGCGGCCGACACGCACGAGCCGACGTTTGACGGCCAGCGGGTCTCGATGATCCCGCAGGTCGGCGCGGCGCTGGAGGTGCTCGCCAAGACCGGTCTGACGGCCGCCACCTTCGACGCGGAGCTGGGCGGCGCGCAGCTGCCCGACGTGGTCGCGAGCGCCTGCTTCGCCTGGTTCCAGGCGGCGAACATCTCGACGTTCGCCTATCCGTTCCTGTCCATCGGCAACTCGAACCTGCTGGTCGCCCACGGCACGCCCGAGCAGGTCGACCGCTACGTCCGCCCGCAGTTGGAAGGGCGTTTCTACGGGACGATGTGCCTGTCCGAGCCGCAGGCCGGCTCGTCGCTGTCGGACATCACCACCCGGGCCGAGCCGCGGCCCGACGGCACCTACCGCCTGTTCGGCAACAAGATGTGGATCTCCGGCGGCGACCACGAGCTGTCCGAGAACATCGTCCACCTGGTGCTGGCGAAGATTCCCGGCGGCCCGGCGGGCGTGAAGGGCATCAGCCTCTTCATCGTGCCGAAGGTGCTCGTCGACGAGGACGGCTCGCTCGGCGAGCGCAATGACGTCACGCTCGCGGGCCTCAACCACAAGCTGGGATACCGCGGCACCACGAACACGCTGCTGAACTTCGGCGAGGGGCGCAACCAGCCGGGCGGCGAGCCCGGCGCCGTCGGTTACCTGGTCGGCGAGCCCCACAAAGGCCTCTCGTACATGTTCACGATGATGAACTCGGCCCGCGTGCACGTCGGCGCGGGCGCGATGGCCCTGGGCTATGCGGGCTATCTGAAGGCGCTGAAATACGCGAAAGAACGGCCGCAGGGCCGCCCGCCGGCCGGCAAGGACCCGCGCGCGCCCCAGGTACCGATCATCGAGCACGCCGACGTCCGGCGGATGCTGCTCGCGCAGAAGTCCTACGTCGAGGGCGCGCTCGCGCTCGTCCTCTACGCCGGCAAGCTGCTGGACGACGAGCGCACCGCGCCCACCCAGGCCGAACGCGACCAGGCGCACCTGCTGCTCGACACGCTCACCCCGGTCGTGAAGAGCTGGCCGTCGCAGTGGTGCCTGGAGGCGAACAGCCTCGCCATCCAGGTCCACGGCGGCTACGGCTATACCCGCGAGTACGACGTGGAGCTGCATTTCCGCGACAACCGGTTGAACCCGATCCACGAGGGCACGCACGGCATCCAGGGGCTCGACCTGCTCGGCCGAAAGGTCGCCATCGGCGGCGGCGCGGGCCTGGCCGCGCTCGTCGGGATGATGCGCACCACCATCACCGCCGCGACGGCCGCCGGCGGCGAGCTCGCGGCTCTCGGCACCCAGCTGTCCGCCGCCCTCGACCGCGTCGTCGAGGTCACCGGTCTGCTGCACGGCGCCGGCGACCTGGACGTCACGCTCGCGAACGCGACGGTCTACCTGGAGGCGGTCGGACACATCGTCGTCGCCTGGCTGTGGCTCGCGCAGGCACTGGCCGCCGCGGGCAAGGACGGCCCGTTCTACGACGGCAAGCGCCAGGCCGCCCGGTACTTCTTCCGCTACGAGCTGCCGAGGACCGGCCCCCAGCTCGACCTGCTCGCGAGCCTCGACCGCACCACCCTCGACACCGACCCGTCCTGGCTCTGAGCGCCGCCCCGGCGCCGGAAATGAACAATCAGCGCACGAAGCGTCGATTTCCGCACCTGGCCGACGAACAATGTCCGCCATTCCTGGCCCGGCCGGGGGTGGTTAGGTTGGCGGCATGGAGTGGCTGCGCCGGCTGCGGCATCGGACGCGTGACCGCTGGACACGGCCGGTGCACACCGTGGGCGAGGAGCCGGACTACCGGTTCAGCCTGGCCAATGAGCGCACGTTCCTGGCCTGGATCCGCACGGCGCTGGCGCTGCTCGCCGGCGGCGTGGCGGTGGTACAGCTCGTGCCGACTTTCTCGATCGGCTGGGCGCGCCACCTGCTCGGGATCGCGTTGATCGTGCTGGCGATCGCGATCGCGGCGACCAGCTATGCCCGCTGGGAACGCCGGGAGCACGCGATCCGGCTCGGCGCCCCGCTGCCCCCGTCGCAGCTTCCCCGGCTCACCGGCCTCGGGATCACCGTCGTCATGGTCTTCGCGCTCGCCTTCGTCCTCGTCGACGTCGCCCGCGGCCACCGGTGACGCGCGGCCCCGACGGCCGGAGCCCCGCGATGGCCGACGGGCCCCCGCGGCCGGATGACCGCCCGGCGACCCGAGAAGAACCGGCGGCGGAGCGCGGGCCGGCTACCGGGAGACGCCGATGAGCGGCCCGGACGGGCCCCGGCCGCACCCGACCGAGCAGCTCGACCCGGGCCTGCAGAGCGAACGCACCTACCTCGCCTGGCAGCGCACCGGCCTCGGCTTCGCCGGCGTCGGCGCGCTGCTGCTGCACAACGCGTTCGACGGTCACTTCGTGCTCGTCATCCCCGGCCTGCTCGCCCTGCTGGCCGCGGCCCTGCTGACCACCCGCGCCCAGCTGCGCTACCGCGCGACCGTCGCCGCCGTCCACCTGGGCCGCTCCCCGGCCGACCGCCGCGTCGTCGCCGCCACGGCGGTCCTCACCACCGTGCTCTGCCTGACCGGCCTGGCCGTCATCCTCCTGCTCTGACCCCGCCAGCAGTCGTCGACGCCTGGCTACCGACCGTGCCGGCGTTTCTGACCTACGGAACCGGGCCTCGGGGGATAATTGTTGTCGACCCGGCCGATGCCGGCCGACCGACGCACGACCCGGGGGGAACCGCGCGAGAAGGCATACGTCCTGGTGTGTACGGTTGTGCCCAGGTTCGCCACTCCCTGTCAGGCACACCCCGCACTGGCGTCGCCATCCGGCAGTGCTCTGATGCAGGCGCCCTTTCCCCATGGACGAAGGACTTCGCGCATGTCTGATTTCGCCCCGGCGGTCAACGCGGACAACCCTGAGCCACGCATCGCGGTCGCGCTGCTGCTGGACACGTCGTGGTCGATGAACGGCGCGCCGATCGCCGCCCTCAATGACGGTTACAAGGCGTTCTGCGAGGCGATCGACGCCGACCCGCTCGCCCGCAAGCGGACCGAGGTCACGGTCATCACCTTCGGCGGCACGGCCGACGTCGCGGTGCCGTTCATGGAGGGGCGCGACCTCGCCGCGATGGCGTTCCACCCGAACGGCGGCACCCCGCTCGGCGGCGCGCTCGACCTCGCGCTGGACGAGATCGCCGCCCGCAAGCAGCAGTACAAGGACCTCGGCCTGTCGTACTACCGGCCGTGGCTGTTCGTCATCACCGATGGCGGGCCGACCGACGGCGCGACCTTCGAGCGCGCCGTCGGCCGGGTCCGCGCCGCCGAGGACGCCAAACAGGTCACCGTGTTCGGTGTCGGCGTCGAGGGCGCCGACATGCCGACCCTCGGTCGGATCTGCTCGCCGCAGCGGCCGCCGCTGCCGCTGCGCGGGACGGCGTTCCGTGAGCTGTTCCTGTGGCTGTCGGCGAGCATGAGCGTGGTCTCGCAGTCCGGCGGCCACGGCGCGTCCGACGCCAAACTCGCCACCGCGGAGGAGGGCGTGCAGGCGCCGCTGCCCGCGCCGTCCGGCTGGACGACCTGGACGACCTGAGGTGACCGGACTGCCCGAGGCGACGGGACGCCCCCAGGTGACGGCCCATCACACCACGGCCCACGCCGGGACGACCGAGGTCGGCGACGCCCACATCCGCGACGCCCACATCCGCGACGCCCACGCGCCCGACGCTCCCGGGCGCCGGCCGGCGGGTTGGCGGCTGCTCGGCGCCAGCGTCACGGGCGCCTCTCACCTGCGCCGCGGTGTCGGCCGTGAGGACGCGTTCGCGTGGCGCCGCGCGGGCAGGCTCATCGTGGCCGCCGTCGCCGACGGCGCCGGGTCACGCTCGCCGACGTCGGCGATCGGCTCCCACACCGCCGTCCGGGCGGCCACCGCGGCCGTCGACGACGGACAGTTCCTCGACGCCTTCGGCCGTGGCGGCGAGTCCGCGCTGCACTGGCTGTTCGCCCGCGCGCTGGCCGCCGTCACCGCCGAGGCCGGGCTGCTCGGCCTCGACGTCGACCGGCTGGCGACGACGCTGGCCGTCGCCGTGTTCGACGGCGACCGGGTCTACGTCGGGCAGGTCGGCGACGGCATCGCGGTCGTCCGGCACGACGGGGGAATCGAGACGGTCGCGGTCGGCCGGCGCGGCGAGCACGCCGGCGAGACCGACTTCCTCACCGCGCCCGGCGCGGTCCCCGCCCGGCTGGTGACCTACGAGGGGTACGGCGTCGACGCGTGCGCGCTGTCGACGGACGGGCTCGAGTACAAGATCACCGATGTGCGGCTGCGCACGCCGTACGAGCGGTTCTTCGTCGACACCTGGGCGTATGCCGGCGGCGAGACGGCGAGCTCCGTGTCGATCGAGTCGTTCCTGGTCGACGTCGACGACCAGACCGGCGACGACAAGACCCTCGTCGTCGCCGTCCACGGTTATGAGGGCCCGGCGGGCGAGCCGTATCTGGCCAGCGCGCCGCCCCTGGTCGAACCCGCCCCGGCCGCGGTGCCCGCCGCCGAGGCGGGGGCGAGCCAGCCGGCCGAGTCGCCCTACCCGCCGGAAAGCCCGGCGCCAGCCGACCTCGCCGCGCCGAGGCCGCCGTGGCCGGACCCGGCACTCGACGACGACACCCGGCCGTTCACCGCCTGGACGCCGCCCGTGCCGCCCGTGCCGCCTCCGACGGAAACGGGTGGCTGACGACGCCATGAGGCTGGGCACCGGCCAGAACCTGGTCGTCGGGCACCCGCTCGCCCAGGGCGGGCAGGGCAGCGTCCACGAGGTCGTCAGCCCGCCCGGGCTGGTCTTCAAGCGCTACTCCGACGCGGTCCTCGCGAGTCAGCCGTCGCCGGAGCGGCGGATACAGGCGATGATCGACAACCGCCCGTCGCAGTGGCGGGAGAAGAGCGGCCATCTCCTGCTCGCCTGGCCGACGGCGACCGTGCTGGACGGCCGGCGGTTCGTCGGGTTCGTCATGCCCAGGATCGACACGTCGCGCGCGGCGGAGCTGCACCTGGTCTCCAACCCGTCCGACCGGGCGAAGCCGGCGAAGAACGTCGCCTGGACGGCCGGGTTCACCTGGCGCTACCTCGTGCAGACGGCGGCAAACCTGTCGCTTGCCACCCAGGGGCTGCACGACGCCGGCTACGTGATCGGCGACTTCAACGAACGCAACGTGCTCGTCCACGCCGACGCCCGGGTGACGCTGGTGGACTGCGACTCCATGCAGGTCCGCGACCCGAGGACGAAGACGCTGTACCTGTGCGAGGTCGGCCGCGAGGAGTTCGAGGCCCCGGAACGGCACGGCGCGCCGAGGACGAGGCCGCGTGACGAGAGCGCCGACCTGTTCCCGCTGGCGGTGCACATCTTCCAGCTGCTGTTCGAGGGGCGGTCCCCGTTCGACGGCGTGTGGTCGGGGCCGGGCGAGAAGCCGTCGCGAGGAGCGCTCGCCCAGCGTGGGATGTTCAACTGCTCCGGTGACCGCAGGCTGCGCCCGCAGCCGACCGCCCCACCGTTCGACCTGGTCCCGCCCGACCTGCGACGGCTGTTCACCCGCGCCTTCGTCGACGGGGCGAAGCGCCCGTCGGCGCGCCCCATGGCGGGCGAGTGGCAGACAGCGCTGACCACGCTCGCGCGCGGGCTGCGTACCTGCGCGACGAACACGTCCCACGTCTACGGCGGCCACCTCGGCCGGTGCCCCTGGTGCCAGCGCCCCGCGCCACCGGTCACGACGGCCACCCAGATCCGCCCGCCGCCGGCCGCTCCTCCCGCCAGGACCGCCACCCAGCCGACACGGACGCATCGCCCGGCGCCCCAGCCCTCGCCGACGCCCCCGACGGGCCGCCGCCCGGTGATGGCCGTGAACACCCGGCCAGGCTTGACGGGCCCGACCCCGACACCCCCCTGGACGAGGCCGTTCACACCGGCGCCGAGCACCGCCGCCCGTCCCCGGCCCGCCCGGCGCTGGCGCGCGCTGAAGAAGGCGTTGATGCGGCTCCTGGCGCTGCTCGGGATCGCCTTGGCCGCCGGCTGCGTCGCGCTCGCGGCCACCGGCGTGATCAAGGACATGAACAATCCCGCGGGAGAGTTCCGCACAGCCGCGCTCGGGCCGTTCGGGTACCTCTACGTCAGCCGCACCTCGCATGGCGCCGCGACGGTCTACCGGGTCGAGAAGGACGGGGCGACGGCCAAGATCGCCGGGAACGGGAAGAAGACCGGCGGCGACGGCGGCCCCGCGACCAGGGCCGGGCTGCGCGACGTCACCGACCTCGCCTTCGACAGCACCGGCAACGCCTACCTCAACGAGGGCACGGACATCCGCAAGGTCGACATTCGCGGCGTGATCACCACCGTCGTCGGCGGCGGTACCGACGCGCCGGCCGACGGCGCGCGCGCGACCGGGATCGCCGTCGGCGGCCTGCGCATGGCCGTCGCCCCGGACGGCACGCTGCACTTCGCCGACGACCGGAAGGTGTGGAAGCTCCAGGGCGACGGCACGATCGCCACCGTCGCCGGCGGCGGGAGCACCGGCGGCGGCACGTCGCCCTCCCGGCAGGACGGGATCCCGGCCACGGAGTCCTATCTGGACGTCGACGCGATCGCCTTCGACAAGACCGGTCTCCTGCTCATCAGCGACGTGATGGCACGGCCGTCCCAGTACGACAGCAGGCTTCGCCAGGTCGGCCTGGACGGGACGATCCAGACCGTCGCCGGCACTCTCGACGAGCAACGCCCGTTCGAGAACGAGAACGGCATCGGCACCAGTGCCCTGGTCCGCTTCCATCCGGTCGACCAGATCGGCCTGGACGCGGATGGCCTGGTCGTCGTGGGCAGCTCCGGCCGGTTCATCCGGCTCAACCCCGACGGCTCACGCACCTACCTGCTGACGTCGGGCGGGACCCGCGAGCTGATCCCCGTGTCCGGCGGGTTCCTCGCGGTGCGCCCTGGCGCGGTCGACCTGGACGACTCGCGGGGCGTGACCAGGTCCAAGGTCTGCGGCAAGAAGGCCTGCCAACCGCGCAGTTGGTAGCGGCGCGCGGCACCCACGTCCAGGCCGCGACCCGGTGTGCGGCTCAGTCCATGCCGCGGCGGCCCGGGGTCCAGAACGGGTGCGTGATGACGGCGCGGCGGGGCCAGCCGCGGTCCTCGACGAGGTGGCGGCGGACGGCCTGAATGGTGCGCGCCTCGCCGGCGACGTAGGCGACGCCTGGCTCGGCGGGCAGCGCGAGCGCGGCGAGGGCCGCGGGCAGGCGCGGCGAGTCGGCGGCTGGTTCGCCCTCGCGGTAGACGAAGGTCAGCTCGTCGCCGCGCGCGAGCGGGAGCGCGTCGTCGAGACGGTCGTGCTCGATCGCGCCGAAGACCGGCGCGGTCGCCGGCAGGGCGCGCAGGATCGCGCCGAACGCGACCGCGGCGGTGTCGTCGCCGGCGAACACGTGGTACGGGGCGTCCGGCTGGGCTACCAGGTGGCCCTCCGGTCCCTTGACCAGCACGGCCCGCCCCGGCGCGGCGTCGCGCGCCCAGCGGGCGCCGGGGGCGTCGCCGCCGTGGTCGTAGAGGGCGAGGTCGAGCCGGCCGGCCGGGTGGAAGTCCCACACGGAGTAGGTGCGCTTGAGGTCACGCGGGTTGCGCAGCCAGGTGCCCGGTGCGGACGGGTCCGCGAGCACCACGCTGACGTGCTGGCCCGGCGTCCAGGCGACCCCGGCGAGCGCCTCGCCGGCAAGCCGGACCAGGCGGGTGCGCGCCGCCAGCTGTTCCACGCCGGTCACCTCGGCCCGCCGCAGGACCCGGCCCAGCGGGTTGCGTGACCGTCCCGCCCGCCCTGCCGGCGCGGCGTCTGTCGTCTCCATAACTTCCTCCGGAGCGCTCGATCTCGGTCGGCTGTACCGATTTCTACCGTAGATAGCTATACGATAGCTAGCAATCAACACAAACCACGGCCGGCCCGCCTCGCGCGGACCGCCACCTACGGAGGTCGTGATGAGTCCTTCCGAGCCGACCAGAGCCGTCTACGTCCGCATGCCGGACAAGCTCGCGCAGAAACTGGACAAGGCGGCCGAGCGCTTCGGTGTCAGCAAGCGCGACCTCCTGGCCACCCTCGTCTCCGACCACCTCGACATCGAGGGGGACGAGCTCGTCTTCCGTCCGCACGGGCGGGGGCCCGGCGGGAAGCGGACGGGCGAGCGCCCAGACGGCGAAGGAGCCGGCGACCAGCCGCGCGAGGAGTCCGCCGGCGCGTCCCACGGGCCTCGGCCCGGCGACTTCTGGAAGAAGCGCGCCGCCGACGTCTGGGGCGCGGGGACCGTCGCGGGCGGGGCGAGGACAGGGGCGGACAAGGCCGACGCGTCCGCGCCGGCGCCGGCGGCCCCGGTCAGCGAGGTCCTGACGCTGGAGGAGGCCGCCGAGCTGCTGCGCGTCTCAGCCGACGACGTCCGTGCCCTGGTCGAGTCCGGCGACCTCCCCGCCCGTCGCATCGGCGAGACCTGGCGGCTCACCCGCACCGCCGTCCTCACCTGGCTTGGCACCGAGACCCGGACCGAGTCGGGCTGAGGTTCCGCCGCGGCCGCCTACGGGTGCGCGGTGACGAGACGCAGCGAGCCGACGAGGGCTGGCTGGTAGCGCAGGGCCGCGTGGCGGCGGTCCCAGGCGCCGGAGACGAGGTCGGCGCGCAGGCGGTCGACGGCGCGGGCGGCCGCGTCGGACGCGATGTGGCCCCAGGCGGACTGGGCTTTGCGGACCGTCGGGTCGAGCAGGCATTCGGGACGTCCGTAGAAGGCCTCCACGAAGCCGTCGACGCAGTCGGCGGGTATCGGCACGGAAGTGACGGTGACGCTCCCGCCGAGCGCCGCCTGGACGCGGTCGATCGCGGGCATGCGCCGGCTCTCGAAAGCGAGCAGCTCCGGGGCGTAGTCGGCGATCCAGTGCGGCCCGAGCACGTCCGGGTCGAAGGTGAGGACGACGACCGGGCCGCGGGTGACCCGGCGCAGCTCGCCCAGCCCACGTTCCAGGTCGGACCAATGGTGGACGGTGACCGTCGCCATCGCCGCGTCGAACGTGTCGTCGGGGAACGGGAGCGCCTCGGCGACCGCGCCAATGGCGGGGGCGAGCCCCGCAGGCCGCTGCGCCCGCAGCCGGGCCGACGGCTCGACCGCGACCACGCGCCGGTCGCCGGGCTCATAGGAACCGGCCCCGGCGCCGACGTTGACGACCGTCCGGGCGCGCCCGAGCGCGGCGTGGACATACGCCGCGATCCTCGGGTCCGTGCGCCGGCGCAGCACGTAACCGCCGCCATGGGTGTTGTAGTCGAAGTCGCCGGCTGGCGGCCCGGTCACGCGGAGTCTCCTGACGTCGGCCGGGGGGCGCGGCCAGGTCCACGCGCGGCGCCCCGAGCGGTGCGGGCGGGTAGGCATCTTCGAGTCCACGACACCTCGCCCCCAACGTCCACGGAATTAAGGAACCCTCCCGGGGTCCCCGTTGCCGCCGCGCGGCGGCAACGGGGCACAGCGGGGCGGAAAGGCGACGCGAATCTCACGTTCACGTGAGATGGAGGTAGTAGCGTCGGGGAACGTGGCGACGTCGGAGAGCAAAGCGAAGAGCCCAAGCCGGTCACAGAGCCCGCCCAACGCCCCGGCCGGGCCGCCGGGCCCAGGCACCCCGGTCGCGGCAGGCACCCCGGTCGCGGCAGGCACCCCGGTCGCGGCGGGCCCGGTGGGCCCGGTGGGCGCGCCAGTCGCGGGGGCGGGCGCCGAGCGGGATGACGGCTACAAGTGGGTCGTCCTGATCAACACGACCATCGGCATCCTGATGGCGACGATCAACGCGTCGATCCTGCTGATCGCGCTGCCGGACATCTTCCGGGGCATCAAGATCGACCCGCTGGCGCCGGGGAACACGTCGTACTTCCTCTGGATCCTGATGGGCTTCATGCTCGTCACGTCGGTGCTGGTGGTGAGCCTCGGCCGGGTCGGCGACATGTTCGGCCGGGTCCGTTGCTACAACCTCGGCTTCGCGGTGTTCACCGCCGCCTCGATCCTGCTGGCCGTCACCTGGATGCACGGCGACGCGGCGGCACTGTGGATCATCATCGTCCGGGTTGTCCAGGGCATCGGCGGCGCGATGCTGATGGCCAACTCGACGGCCATCATCACCGACGCGTTCCCGGCCGACCAGCGCGGCTTCGCGATCGGCGTCAACGGCGTCGCGGCCATCTCCGGGTCGTTCCTCGGCCTGCTGATCGGCGGTCTGCTCGCGCCGATCGAGTGGCATCTGGTCTTCGTCGTGTCCGTGCCGTTCGGCATCTTCGGCACCATCTGGGCCTATCTGAAGCTGAAGGACAACGGCGTGCGGACGCCGGCGCGCATCGACTGGGCCGGCAATCTCACGTTCGCGGTCGGGCTGATCGCGGTCCTGGTCGGCATCGTGTACGGGCTGCAGCCCTACGGCGGGCACACCATGGGCTGGACGAACCCGTTCGTGCTCACCTCGATGATCGGCGGCGTGGTCGTGCTGATCGCGTTCTGCTTCATCGAGACGCGCGTGCCCGACCCGATGTTCGCCCTGGAGCTGTTCAAGAACAGGGCATTCACGATGGGCGCGATCGCAGGCATGCTCGGCGCCCTCGCCCGTGGCGGACTGCAGTTCATGCTGATCATCTGGCTGCAGGGCATCTGGCTGCCGCTGCACGGCTACAGCTTCGAGCGCACCCCGCTGTGGGCCGGCGTCTACATGATCCCGATGACCGTCGGCTTCCTCATCGCCGGCCCGATCGCCGGCCGGCTCACCGACCGCTACGGCGCACGGCCGTTCGCCACGTTCGGCATGGTCATCAGCGCGGCCGCCTTCGCGATCTTCGACGTCATCCCGATCGACTTCAGCTACATCTGGTTCGCGCTGGCCCTGCTGCTGATCGGCATGTCGATGGGGCTGTTCGCCGCGCCGAACACCACCAGCGTCATGAACTCGCTGCCCACCAACCGGCGCGGCGCGGGCGCGGGCATGCTCAACACGTTCCAGAACTCGGCGCAGGTGTTGTCCATCGGCGTCTTCTTCACCGTCATCGGCCTGGGCCTCGCCGCGTCGCTGCCGAACACGCTCTACTCGGGCCTGGTCGGGCAGGGCGTCGCCAGCGGTAAGGCGCATGAGATCGCCGGGATCCCGCCGGTCGGCAGCCTGTTCGCCGCGTTCCTGGGCTACAACCCGATCAAGCAGCTGCTCGGCGATGACACGCTGTCGACCCTGCCGCCGGGCAAGGCCGACTACCTGACCGGCCAGGAGTTCTTCCCGCACCTCATCTCCGGCCCGTTCGGCGACGGCCTGCACCTCGCGTTCGTCTTCGCGGCCCTCGCGTGCCTGCTCGCCGCCGTGATCTCCTGGATGCGCGGCGGACACGACCCGCGGGTGCACCGGACGCTCGCCGCCGAGACCGCCTCGGGCCTGGCCGCCTCCGGTGACGTCGCCGCGGACGAGATCGGCGTCGGCGGTGTGGGCGGCATGGATCCGGCCGAGGCGACTGTCGACGAGGCCGTGGCCGTGGGCGGCGGGGCAGCCACGGACCCGGATGTCAGGGGTCACGCTTGAGCCGGCTCGGCATAGCCCCATGGATGCGATCCGGATGTCAGGGTCGCCCCCTCGAAAACTCGGCATAGCCCCATGGGGACCCCGACGTGGTCTTTGGTGGCTCGATACACGACGTGGTGCTTTGGTGGCCCGGCATGGGGCGGTCGTCGGCCGTCGCCGACCACTGTGGATGGCCGGGGTGATGGGCGGGACATCTGGTTCGGCCGTCCGGCGTCCTGTGGACGGGCCGGTTCCCTGGGAATACTGGGACCATGACGGACAGTGCGGCGACGACGCGGGGCATCGGCGACGCCGAATTAGCGGACAGCCAGGGCGACGGCGAGCCGGGCCTGCTCGGGATCGGGCTGGCGGCCCGCGAGGTGGGCGTCTCGGTGCGCTCCCTGCGTTACTACGAGGAGATGGGCCTGCTGACCCCGTCCGGGCGCACCACGGGCGGGAATCGGCTCTACGCGCCGGATGACCTGGCGAGGGTCCGCCGGATCCGGGAGCTGCAGCAGCTCCTCGGTTTCAACCTCGACGAGGTCCGCGAGGTGCTTGGCCATGAGGACCGGCTGGCCCGGGTCCGCAACGACTGGAAGGCGGCCTCCGGCGACGAGGACCGGGCCCGCCTGCTCGACGAGGCCCGCGAGGCCTACCTGAAGCTGCGAGACCAGGTGGAAGCCAAGATCAAGCGCCTCGACTCGTTCCGCGACGAGCTCGACGCCAAGATCGCCCGCTCCGACCGCCTCCGCGAGTCCCTCCCCTCCTGAGGCGGGCTGGTGGCGAGGCGCTCCGCGCCTCGCCACCAGCCCCGCCGGGCGGGTCAGATGCCGGGGAGGCGGCGGGGAGACGGGCGCAGATAGACGGCCCAGGTGACGACGAAGCAGAGTGCGTAGAAGGCGATGAAGACGATGTAGGCGCCGTTGCCGGTCTTGTACGTCAGGAACGACTCGCGGAAGGCCAGGTTCACCAGCACGCCGCCGAAGGCGCCGATCGCGCCGGCGAGCCCGATGAGCGCGCCGGACAGGCGGCGCGCCTCCCGGTTGGCGGCGTCCACGTCCGGGTCGCCGGCGAGGACCGCCTTCGCCCGGAAGATCGCCGGGATCATCTTGTAGGTGGAGCCGTTGCCGATACCGGTGAAGGCGAACAGCAGCAGGAAGCCGACGAGGAACAGGGGCAGCGACTTCGCCAACGACGCCGCGAGCACCAGTCCGGCGCTCGCCGCCATCGCCACGAAGTTCGCGAAGGTCACCCGCGCGCCGCCGAGGCGGTCGGCGAGGATGCCCCCCACCGGCCGGATCAGCGAGCCGACCAGCGGGCCGAGGAACGTCAGGTAGGCGGCCTTGATGGGCGTGGAGAAGTCGGCCTTGAACTGCACCTGGAGCACCTGGCCGAAGGCGAAGCCGAACCCGATGAACGAGCCGAAGGTGCCGATGTAGAGCAGCGACATGACCCAGGTGTGGCCGTCACGGGCGACGTCGCGCATCGCGTGGGTGTCGTTGCGGGCCGAGGAGATGTTGTCCATGAACAGGACCGCGCCCAGCACCGACAGCACGATCAGCGGCAGGTAGATCGCCAGGATCAGCCGCGGGTGCTCCTTGCCCGCCGTCGCCAGCACCAGCAGCCCGACCAGCTGGACGGCCGCGACGCCGAGGTTGCCGCCGCCGGCGTTCAGGCCGAGCGCGCGGCCCTTGAACCGGTCGGGGTAGAACGTGTTGATGTTGGCCATGGAGGAGGCGAAGTTGCCACCGCCGACGCCGGCGATCGCGGCCGTGATCAACAGGGTGGTGTAGCTGACGCCGGGCTTCAGAATGACCGCGGTGACCGCGAGCGGCACCAGCAGCATCACCGCGGAGACGATCGTCCAGTTGCGGCCACCGAACTTCGCGACGGCGAACGTGTACGGCAGCCGAAGCGTCGCGCCGGTCAGCGTCGGGACGGTGGTGAGCAGGAACTTGCCGGCCGGGTCGATGTGGTACTTGGGGCCGAGGAAAAGGACGATGACTGACCACAGGCTCCAGATTGAGAAGCCGATGTGCTCGGAGAAAATCGAGAAGACCAGGTTTCGACGGGCGATGCGCGCCCCGGTGTTCTCCCAGAACACCGGGTCCTCCGGCCGCCAGTCGTCGATCCACCGGCCCGATTTGGCCGGCGCGGCCACCCCGTCTACCGGCCGGAAACCTTCCGCCGTCGTACTCATGTCATTTCCCTTCGCCGCGCCCGGGGCCCTGCGGGCGGGCAAGAGAATTTCACGCCGCCGCCGGCCCGGCCCGATGCTGGGTACCGGGTCCGACATGAAAGTAGGAAGCCGCCGTTACGGCGGCGGCCTCCGGCGGTGACGATTCTTGATCCTTTCGCTCACGCCGCTCGCGCGGCCGATGTGAGCGGACCGTCGATGCGAAACCGGGCACCGGTGAGCTGGAATGCGTGCCGGCTCGGGCCGGCGCACCGCCGTCCCGAGCACGCGCGGGCGGTCAGCCGGCGGCGAGGCGGTAGCCGCGCTTGAGGACGGTCTCGATGGCCCGGCCGGCCGGGCCCAGCGCCGTCCGCAGCCGGGCGACCGTCATCTCCATCGCGTGCTCGTCGGCGCCGGCGCCCGCGCCGGTGCGGGTGAGCAGCTCGGCGCGGGAGAGCACCCTGCCCGGCCGCTCGGCGAGCGCGACGAGCACCGCCGCCGCCTTCGGCGCGAGCATGACCGTCCGGCCGCCGTCGACGACCACCGCGCAGCCCTGCACCCGCAGCCGGTGCCCGCCGGCGTCGACTTCGCGGGCGCGCCGCGCGGGCAGTTCCTCGCAGACCGTGCGGACCAGCGCGCCGAGCCGGAACCGCTCCGGATGGACGGTCGGGATGCCCAGGAGGCGCAGCGGCCCGGCGCACACCGGCCCGACGCAGGCGGCCAGCACCGGCCCACTCATGGCCTCGACGAGCGCCTCGCGCTGGCCGAGCTCCGTCGCCGTGGCCAGTAGGCTGGCGACCGCGGGGGCGCTGGTGAACGCGAGCGCGTCCACACCGCCGGACACGACCTGCTCGACGAGCTTGCGTACCGGCCGTGAGTCCTCCGGCGGCTCCCAGCGGTAGACCGGGACCTCGACGACATCCGCGCCGGCGGCCCGCAGCCCGTCGATCATGCCCGGCAGTGGCTCGCCGTGCAGCTGGACGGCGATCCGCTTGCCGCGCAGGTCCTGGCCGAGCAGGTGGTCGAGCAGTTCGGCGCCCGACTCGGAGACCGGCGACCAGCACTCCGAAAGACCGGCGGCGCGCACCGCCCCGGTGACCTTCGGGCCGCGGGTGAACAGCCGCGCGGCGGCGAGCCCGCCGGACAGCTCGTCGCCCAGCCCCCAGCCGTGCGCGGCCTCCATCCAGCCGCGGAACCCGATCCCGGTGGTGGCGACCACCGCGTCCAGCGGCGCGGCCAGGCACGCCCTGGTCGCCTCCAGCAGCCGGCCGTCGTCCTCGAGCGGCACGATCCGCAGCGCCGGCGCCTGGACGACCTTGGCGCCGCGCCGTTCCAGCAGGCTGGCGAGCTCGTCGCGGCGGCGGGCGGCGGTCAGGCCGATGGTGAATCCGAGCAGCGGGGGTACCGGGCCGGGATTCGGTTCCGACATGCCGCCTCCCTCGCTGGCCAGGGCGGGGGCGCTGAGTATCCCCGCCATCAGGCGCCTGTTCCCGACCAAGGTGGTCCCGGGCCGATGTATATGACGGGATCTTTCCTGGCCTGGCGTCGCCGGCATCCCTGGGACGCATGACCGGCGCGGGAAGGCGCGTATCGCCCGTCAGACGCCGTCGCTGGCGTCAGTCCCCGCTGGCAATGCGGCCAGCCCGGGCCCGTGCCCCGCCGACGATACCGGCCAGCATCGCCGCGGGCCATGTCCTGTCAATTTCGTCACGGCCTCATCCGGGTAACGCATCGCGCCTCACGGGGACGATCTCGGTTGCCCTCACATCTCCCGGGCCCGCAATGTGCGGACGCCGCCTCACCTGCTTACCGCGCCGCAACAGGACCGAAATATCAATCCGGCCCGGGTATTGCCTCCGGCCCGGCGCGAAAAGTGGCCAGAGCACCCGTGCCCGGAGTCCGTGGCCGATACCAGAACCGCGGGCCGTCTCCCTCCCACCCGCGCCGCGAGGCGTGGCGGGCACTCACGGAGTTTTCCACGCGGCGGTAGGCACACGCCGCCGGGCGCCCCTCGCCTTCGCGCGTGCGTCGCCCCGCCCCGGACGCGGGCTGGCCATGCGCCGCCGGAGCCAGCCTGGCGCGGCCGGGCCCGCCACGCCTGGGCCGCTACGCCTGGGCCGCTACGCCTCCGGGCGTCCGGGCCGCTCGGGGTGGTGCAGCTGGTCGGTGAGCTCGGTGACGGCGGCGAGCGTCGGCCAGCGCTCGGCGACGCGGTCGTGAAGGCTGCGCACCTGGTTCATGACCCGGCGGGAGCCGGTGGCCCGGGCGATCGCCGCGGCGTCCAGGGTGTCCGCGCAGGCCTGTTCCGCCTCGTCGGTGTGGATGTGGGCGACGGCGAGGTGGTAGACGTACTCGGCCGCCCACTCGGCGCGGCGCATCTCCTCCGGCAGGCCGGCGAGACCGGCACTCAGGTCCCCGGCTGCCTGGCGCGCCCGCCGGGGGTCGACGCGTGCCAGGTAACGATGCGCGAGCCCCTCCTGCAGCCGGGCGAACGCCGGCGAGAAGTAGTAGCTCCACGGCGGCGGGCCGTCAGGGAATTCGCTGGCCTTACGCCACAGCTCGCGGGCCTCGCCGAGCTTGCGGTCGGTGGCCCGCGCGTCGCCGGCCATGGCGTGTCCACGGGCCTCCTGCCCGGCGTCGTAGGCGTGCTGGCCGGGATAGACGACCGGGACCCGCTGAGCGGCCTGGGACAGGCCGATGAGCGGGCCGACGGCGCACGCCTCCCAGGCGAGGTGGCCCTTGTAGCTGAGGATGTTCGCGGTCAGGCTCTGGTTGTCCGACTCGGCGGCCCACTCCGCGGCGCGGTCAAGCCAGACCCGGGCCTGCGCGGTCGCGCCGGTGTTGGCGTGCAGCCAGCCGGCGAACTGGGCCCACTGCGCGGCGACGTCGACCATCGCCTGGCGGGCCGGGCCTCGTGCCTCGATCACCAGCGGCATCAGCGCGGCGAGCTGGGCGGTGACCGGGCCGAGCAGTGGCGCCGAGCCGACGGTGTCCTCGACCTCCCGCTGCGCGGCGAGAATCACCGACAGCGCGTCGGCGAGCGGGGCGTCGGCCGCCCTGGCCACCCGGCTGGCCGCGTCGCGCAGCCGGGTGGAGGTGAGCGCCCGGGCGGCCGCCTCCTGCACTCCTGTCGGCGCACCCGTGCCCAGATCGATGTCGGCCGCGGGCCCCAGCACGGTGAGCGCGTCGGACTCGTAGCCGTCCAGCGACACCGGCGGTATGACCATGGTGGACAGCCGGGTCGCCAGCGCCGCGCGCGCGGCGGCGCGCCCGGCCACGTTCGCCCTCGCGGCGGCCCGGCCACTGGCCGGCTCCGACGTGGCGGTGACGGCCCGCGCGAACACGGCCTGGCCGCGGGCTCGCCGGCGCGCGGACGGCTCGTCCGGTGACGGCCGCGAGCCTCGGGCCGGGTCGTCCGCATCCCGCGGCCCCGGTAGGTCGCCTGCGCGGTCCGGCGAGCCCGGCGGCGGGTCGGCCAGATCCGCGAGATCGGCCATGTCGGCGAGCTGGGCCAGCCTGTCCAGATCGGTCAGCCCGCTCAGGCGCGGCCGGCGGGCACCCGCGGGCCCGCGCGGCGCCGGGCGGCCAGTGGCGGCCACCTCGGAAGGCAGCGGCGCGCGGAAGCCCAGCGCGACTTCGGAGGCGCCGTACAACTCGCGGTAGGCCCGCTGGTAGCGCGGCCCTGGATATGACTCCCCGCGCTCGTGCCGGCCAACTGTCTGAAACGTGGCGTTCGGCGGCGTGAAACCCGCGAGCGCCAGATTGCGTATCGCGTCAGCCACCTGGTCGAGCGTCAGCCCGTGGCGTTCCCGGTACCGTCGCAGTCGATCCGGGTCCCAGCAGTGGCGCACACTCGGAGCCATTGGCGTCAGACGCTCCTTCCATGTCCACGCCGAGCATAACGGCCTATGCGGGTAGGCCGATTGGCCCCATCACCTAAAGGTGGTCCAACGGCTAACGGAACGGCTAACGGAACGGCTAATAGGGGATCACTCCCAATGGTTCCCCGCCGGCCCTCCGTCTATCCCGATTAGCCGAACGTGCTGGATCCGCTGCCGTGCGGAGTTGAAGCTACACACGACGGGCTCGACCGGCACCGCTCCCCGGGGCCGGCCGGACCCGACAATGGTGGGCCGACAGCGTGGTCGGCGCACCGTAAGGCACGGACCGAGCCCCGCCAGATCTCCGCGCCGCAACCGCCCACCCGCGCGGCCTTCCCAGGGCCGCCGCGCCGACGCGCGGGCGGAGGACGGGAGCGCGAGCGGACCCTCTCCGTGCCGCTCGCGACGCCTGACCACTACGGGGGTGCACAACAACATGGCGGAATCGGCGCGGGAAGCGCGCCCGGCCGGCCGCGGTGCTTCGACGAAGCATTGCCACGGCTTATCACCCACCAGGCACCATGAACATGAATGCGACTGGTCATCGAAATGCAAAGCAGGCGGGTATTGCGGCGTACATGGGTCGACGCGGTCATGGTCGTGACCGACGGCCTGCCCGGCATCCATGCCCAGGTCCGGACAGAGACCGGCTGGGTGGATTTCGCTCTGGTGCCCGAGGGCTTCTCCGTGCCGGACGAGGACGGGCTGATCGTGCTGCGGGCCAGCGCCCCGCCGGTACGCGGCGGCGGGCGGCGGCTCCCGACCGGCGACGGGGAGTTCATCGGCGTCTACGAGCGTGCGCTGGTCCGGGTCGCGGTCCGGTTCGCCGAGGTGAACAACATCGCGGTGGTGCTGCACTGGAGAGGTGTCCCGATGCGCGCGACGGCGGTCGCCGTCGCGGTCGCCGGCTGGCTGCGCGATACCCGCGCGGTGACCGGCCAGCCGGCCGCCGTCGTCACCAGCGCCCAGCGCCCGCGGCCCGAAGGCGGGTTCATCGCCGTGTCGCACGCGGTCCGGCTCGCCGGCGAGCCCCCGGCCAGCATCTGGGAGCTCTGCTCCCGCCGTGCCCCCAGTTCGTCGCCCCAGCCTGTCGGGGACTCCGGTGACGAGCCGCCGCCCGGTCTCACCCCCGCCGACGGCCCCGATGACGCGGCCTGGGTCGCGAGCTGGACCATCCGCCCCCGCCCCGGATCAGGCACCGCCCGCGTCATCCGCCCCCGCCGCCGCCCCGGCCCCGACCCCGGCGAGGAGGAGTGACCGGCGGCCGGTCTCCTCAGACGCCGGAGGCATCCTGACGCCGGGGGCGGGCTTCTCGCCGTGGGGCTGGAATCCCGGCCGGCGGCACCGGTCAGGCGGGAGCCGTGAGGGACTTTTCGAAGAAGTGGGTCGCGAACGGATTGTCGCCGTATCGCGGTGTGCGCAGGTACCCGGCCCGGTCGTACAGCGCGATCGCTTCGACGAGCGTCTCGTTGGTGTCCAGCCGGGAGACGCGGTGGCCGAGCGCCCGGGCCGCGTCCTCCAGATGGCGCAGGAGCCGCGACCCCAGCCCGGCACCCCGCCACCCGTCGTGCACCCACATCCGTTTCATCTCGCCGACGCCGTCGTCGAGCGTGCGCACGCCCCCGCAGGCCACCGGCTCGCCGTCGCTGACCGCCACGAAGAACCCGCCGCGCGGCGGCGCCAGGTCGACGGCGTCCTTCTCCGGCTCGCCCGCCGGGTCGAACCCGAACCGCTGGCCGACCTCGGCGAAGTACCGGCCGACCGCGTCCCGTGCCACCGGCGAGTTCGGCTCGACCTGTTCGAACGTCACCGTGGCCGCCCGTACCAACAGGTCCGCCTCCGCCAGGGCCGTCGCGAGCCGCTCCCGCTGCCGCGCGGACAGCGGCTCGACCAGTTGGCGCGCCCGCGTCTCGGAGCGGTCCTCCAGCTGCTGCCAGCGGCGTCTGCCTTCAGGCGTCAGGTCCACGAGCCGTCGCCGCCGGTCCGCCGGGTCCGGCGTGACCACGGCCAGCCCTTCCTCCTCCAGGCGCCGCAGCAGCCGGCTGAGGTAGCCGGAGTCCAGCCCCAGTCGGGAGCGCAGCGCCTGCGCGGTCGCCGGTTCGGCACCGATCTCGAACAGCAGCCGGGCCGTGCCCAACGGCAGGCCCACCCCGAGGAAGGAGTCCTCCAGCGCGCCGATCCGCTGGGTGTAGGCGCGGTTGAAGCGTCGGATCACAGCGGTCGTCGCGACGTCGGCCATGCTCTCTGACTTTAGTCAGAGAACATGGCCGGGAAAAGCCCGACAGCTCCCGCCAGACGGACGCGCCACGGCCGGATCGCACGGACGCGCCCGGGGCCCGGGCGCCTCATGGGCAGGGCGTGCTCAGATCGCCTTGCCGCACCAGAAGCCGTTCGTGCCGCCACCGGCGGGTAGCACCGGCTCGAACTTCGTCCCCGACGCGTCGGCCTTGACGAAGGCGAAGCACGTGGCCGGCGCGGTCGGCGCGGAGAGGTTGGACGGCGCGATCAGGCCGCCGGCGTCGTAGTTCGTCACCTGGCGCAGGTTCGTGATGAAAGCATCGCGGGTCGGGCAGGCGCCGGCGAGATCGAGACCGTGCAGCATCTCGTCGGTCGAGACGTAGGCGGAGAGCGCGGCCTCCTGGTCGGCGTCCTCGAGCTCGGGCGAGTAGGTGGTCATCGCGGTGTGGTAGGTGCGCATGACGGCGGAATTCGCCTCGAAAGGGGTGTAACGGACGAGGACGGACATGCCGGCCATGTCCGCGCCCCGCTCGGCGAGCAGGTCCTTCTCGTAGCCCGCGGCACTCAGCGCGACGTTGAGCCGCACCCCGGCGGCCTTGGCCGCCGCGTAGATGTCAGCGAAGTCCTCGGGCCGCAGGGCGCCGACCAACGTGTCGGCCCCACTCCTGCGGAGCCCGTCGACGACGTGGGCCGGGGTGGAGGCGCCGGCGCTGTAGTCGCCCTCGCCCGCCACCGGGACGCCCTGGCTCTGCAGGCTGGACCTGAACTGGGACACGACGCCGCTCGTGCCCGGCGCGGTCGGGTCGGCCACGACGTAGGCCTTCGTCCCGCCGTTCGCCCGTACGTAGCTGCCGATGGTGTCCGCGGCGGCGTCGCTGCTGAACTGGGAGCTGGAGGAGAACAGGTTCTTGTGCCCGGTCCAGCTCGCGTCGACGGCGACCCCGGCCGCCGGGACGCCCGCCTCGTCCAGCCACTGGACGGATGGCCCGGCGACGAACGACTCCACGATCAGGCCGAAGACCTTCTCGTTGTCGATCAGGATGTGCGCCATGTTGGCGAAGACGGCGGGATTCGACTCGTCGTCCCGCCAGACGACCTCGACCTTGCGGCCGTGGATACCGCCGTTCGCGTTCTGGACGGCGACCCTGGCGTCCACGCCGCTGCGCACGGCCCGGAAGTCCCCGACGAACTCGCTGCCGCTGTCCGGGTAGATGAGGCCGATCTTGACGGTGTCACCCGACACACCCGGTGATGGACAGTCACCGCCAGCGGCGGGCACCGGTCCGGACGACGACGAGGCGCAGCCGGCGAGCACGGCCGGGATTCCCGTCACGACGGCCGCCGCCGCCGCGGCCGCCACGGTCCTGACACGTCCGCGCCGACCCATCATGACGATCCTCTCCCCCGGCCACCCAGCACAGAATGTGATTCCGAATGATCACTCCGCGAACGCTACCTGGGTCACCGCGGGATCATTCCCATGGGGTCGCGCCGGCGCCGGCCCCCACGGGCAGCCGAGCGCCCACGCATTTCCCGTCGGAAGGTAAAGAGGGTGTCACTCTTTGCATATCATGAGCGCCCAAAGAAGAACAACAGTCACGGGGCGGCACGGAACACGCCGTTACGTAGGCGCCTTTCTCGCAAGGTAGTGGGCTCGACCTCGGCCACCGGTTTTCCGGTCGGACGCACACGTCGTGACCTTCTTCACACTCCGTGACTATTTTCACGCGCAAACCAGCCGGGCCGAGCGGACGGCCAAAGCCCGGCCCACGGGCTGGTCAAAGGACCGTGCCGGCCCGCCGGCAATCGCGGAGACGGCGGGCGCAACGGGAACAGCGGGAGCCGAGTCTGGTCCCCGTCAGCCGGAACCGGACGGGCAGAACTGCTCCGGTGGCGGCGAGTCACCCGCGGCCACCGCGGGATAGGAACGCAGGCGGACGTTGTCGAGACCGGCGAGGATCCTGTCCAGACGGGCGGGATTGGCGACGAACTCGGTCACGCCCTGGTAGAAGGCGGTCCGCATCGCGGCGGGCATCGCGTCGGAGGCGTCGAAGACGACGTCCGCGCAGGCCGTGTCCTCGACGGAGCGCGCCAGCGCGCGCAGCGCGTCATCCGGGTAGGCGGTCGCCGTCACCGCGTTGTTGGGCGAGATCGTGCCGCCGGCGCGGGCCCAGATCTCCTGGGCCTGAGTTCCGGTCAGGTAGTTCGCGAGCCGCCGCGCCGCGGGCGTGTCGTGGAACATCGCCAGGACGTCACCGGCGATGATGATCCGCCGGTCGCCGCTGGCGGCCGGGAAGTCGAAATACCGAGCATCCGTCGCCGGCTGGCCGGCGCTGTCGCGGTATACACCGGCGGC
This sequence comes from Pseudofrankia coriaricola, assembly GCF_001854805.1. Lineage (GTDB taxonomy): Bacteria > Actinomycetota > Actinomycetes > Frankiales > Frankiaceae > Pseudofrankia. The sequence continues at coordinate 77,710 of NZ_MBLO01000261.1, read as the reverse complement.
GAACGAGCCGGCCTGGTGCAGGTAGCAGCCGGGCCGCCGGTCGAACATGGCGGCGCCGGGGTCGAGGAAGCCGGACAGCAGGGCGCCGGCCGGCCCGTCCCGCACCATGGCGGGCGCGACGAGCTTCCCCCAGGTCTCCCAGGCCTTACGCACGGTGGGACTCGTCCAGGCAAGATCGCCGTTCGCCCAGCTCCGGTAGTCCTCGGCGGTGGCCTGGTGGAGCAGGATGTCCTCGATCCAGTCGGTGCCGGGCCAGCCCGAGTCCGAGCTGGAGCGCATCCCCAGGCACCACGGCGGCGTACCCGTGGCGGCGATCTCCTGGCTGGTGGCGACGAGCTCGTCCAGGGTGGACGGGACGGGCCAGGAGTAGTGCGCGCCCGAGTACCAGACGAGGCTCTTGCGCGTCCCCTTGACGACGAGGCCGTACTCGCGGTCGCGCCCGTCCGCGCCGGGGACCTTCCCGACGCCGAGCCAGGTCGGGCCGTACTCCCGCTGGATCCTGGCCAGGTCGACCGCGCCGGAACCGTCGTCGAGCGCGACCAGCTGGCCGCCGCGTGCGTACTGCTCGAGGTCGCCGAGGCTCGGCATCAGCGCGAGGTCCGGCATGTCCCCGCTCTGGACCCGCCCGGCCAGCACCGCCTCGAAGTCACGCGTGCCCTCGAACCGCACGTCGATCCCGGTCTGCCGCTCGAACGGCCGCAGGACGTCGGCGAACCTCGCCTGCTCGTCGTCGGTCCAGGTGCCGAGCACGGAGACGGACTGCCGCGAGGAGACTCCGCCGCAGGCGACGGCGCCGAGGCCGAGCACGGCGACGGCGGACAGCATGGCTAGGACACGCCCGGGCGAACCCATGATCAGCTCCCGTACTCCCGGATGCGCGGCCAGAACGCGTAGGCGCCGAGGGCCAGCAGGGCGAGGGTGCCCGCGGTCATCGCCCACGGAAGGCCTACTCCGGGGATCGCGTCGTCGAGGGCGTCGTCCAGCGTCGTGGTCCGCTCGCCGACGAGCACACCGAGCCGCGCGTCGCGTGCCTGGTACACGGCGGCGGGACCGCCGCCGCCGTCGGCCTGACCCGCGGCCGGGAGGCCGGCCTGCCCACCGCAGCCGTCCGCCACGGCCACGTCGTCCTGACCGTTCTGGTCGTTCTGGATGTCGGTCGCGGTGGGCAGCACCGCGCCGCGGGCGAGGCCCGGGGCCAACTCGCCGAAGGTCCGGTCCTGTTCGATGATCGCCGCTGCCTCGCGTGCCTGCCACAGGCAGGCCACCGCCGTCGTCTCCCGGACGCCGCGGTCGATGTCGTGGCTGGTTCGCAGCGTGAGGGCCGTCAGGCCGCCGGCGAGGAGCACCAGGACGACCGCTGCCCCGAGCAGCCCGAGGCTCATGGCGCGGTGGAACCGATGGCGCAGGAACACCTGGGCGTAGACGAGCAGGGCCAGCAGCGCGACGGCGGCGGCGAGGTGGCCGCCGAGCAGCGCCCAGGGCGCCGTCCCCTCGTCCGGCAGGTTCGCGCTGTTGCGCGCCTGGAACGCCGCGACCGTCGCCAGGATGCCGGTCGGCTCACGCATGAGGTCCGAGGCGTACACCAGGTAGACCCCCGTGAGGCCCACGCTCGCGGCCGTGGACTCGGCTGAAGCGCTGGCATCGGTACCGGCGCCGGCACCGTTGTCGGCGCCCGGAGGCGTGGAGGGGGTGCCGTCGTCGTTGGCGTTCGCGGCGATGTAGACGTCACCCTGGTAGACGACGAGCAGGCCGTTGTTGACGGCCTGGATCTGCGCCCGGTCGGCCTCGCCGGCGGTGGAGTTGTCGGCCGCCCGCGCGAGCGCCTGGCCGGCCGTCTTGATGTCCTCCTGGAACTGCGCGGTGGGCGGGCCCCACGACCCTGGCGGGAGCAGGCTCTGCGCGGCGACCAGGTCGGCGTCGGCCAGCAGGGCGCGGGCCCGGACGGCGTCCACCACCGTGGGCGACGTCCGGTCGGCGAGGGTGACCGCCGTGTGGCGCTGGCTCAGGACCGTCGCCACCGCCGTCGCCCCGACGGCCAGCGTGGCGAGCACGACCAGCCCGGCGAGCAGCAGCAGGCGGCCCGGCGTGGAGGTCTCCCTGGCGCGTCCGCGCAGCCAGCCGCGTCCCGGTCTCGCCCTCATCAACATCCGCGGCAGCCTTCCTGAGCGCCGCCGGCGTGGCGACGCCCGCCCGCCCGCGCCGGCCCGGCGGTCCCGGCCCGATCAGCCCAGTCAGCCCGGTCGGTCCGGTCGGCTGGATCGGCCCGGACCAGGACGCCGCGGACGGGGAATGTGGCGTCGGTCGCGGCGTCGGCGGGAGCCGGCGCGCTGGCGGGCCGCACGCGAGCGGGCGGTGGTGATAACCCGGGTGCTGGGAGGCCGACGCTCATGTCTGCCCGCTACCGGCCGAGCGTCCGAGGGATCGCAGCCCCATTGCTGCCGGACCCGGTCATGGACTGCGATTCTAGATCGAATCCGACGGGCTCCGCGACCGGCAGCAAGCGACGCGTAGCCGACAGCAGGCGGCCACGGCCCGGTGCTAGGGTGCCCCGCTGCGCGTTCAGCCGCTTCATCCGCATGGGTGACGCCATCCCCCGCGGCGGCCCGCCCAGTGCGCCTCGGCCCGCGATCAGTAACGCGGCTCCACATAGGGGTGGACGTAGAAGCCGTCGTAGAAGGGCGTGAACCAGGCGTTGATGGGTGCCGCTCCGGGGTGGGCGGCGTAGTCGACGGCGGCGGGCTCGTCGTAGAGACGGAGATGGGCGTTGTTCTCGAACGCCGTCTCCTGGAAGTACTGGTAGCGAGCCCGCGGGTCGTCGTCGAGGCGGTACAGACGCAGCAGGCCCGCGGCCTCCTCCACCGCCAGGTACAGCGCGAGCTGCTCGGCGAGGCAGGCCATCGGAATCCAGTCCGGCTCCGCCAGCCGGCCGGTGACGGTGATCGTCGCGACCAGGAGCTTCTTGCCGAAGGCGACGGTGTAGTGGTCGTCATAGGTCGGCGGCAGGCGGTCCAGCGCGGCGAGGGTGTAGCCCTTCACCGCGGCGTCGTAGGCGGTCGCGGCGCCCGCGGACAGCAAGGTCGCGATGTCGTCGACCAGGTGGTCGATGAACGACGCACAGCCCTCGATGAGCGCGCCGGCGGCCACCAGCGCCGGGTCCCCCTCGCTGCCGGGAGCGGGGTCGCGTACCGCGCGAGGCCCGTCGTTCTCGCCCGCGAACGTGTCGACGTCGAAGGCACGCAGCCCGCGCGCGGCCCCTCGCATCCGCGCCGCCGCCGCGGCCCGCGCCTCGGCGTCCACCGCCACCTCCTGCCCCACGTCGCCGCTCCCCTCCCCAGCCGGGCACCCCGCATCGCGTACCACAACTCGGCAGCAACCATAGCGATACCGACGAATCCATGGGCGGAGTGCGCCGCGCGCAGCAGCCAGCCAGGAGACCGGACCGGCGCCAACGGCGACCGACCACACTCGGTAGCGGCAAAACGGGCAAGATCCAGCCATCCACACCTCACGGCCGCTCAACTATCCCGCCGGACGCCCGCCGGAGACTGCTCGACTACCCCTCACGGCCGCACGCTGAATGCTCATCTATCTGCGATTCCACAGTCGGGTTGTAGGGAACGCACGAACTTGGCCACTGCCGGTGTCAGTTGGCCAGTGGATGGCCATGTCGGAGGTAGTTGGCCAGCCGGATGCTGGTTTCGGGAGGTCGCGGCTTGCGCTTGACCTTGACGTTTACGTCAACCTCTAGCGTCCGCTGGCATGAACACGCCCCCACGCACAGGCCGAGAAGTTCGACTCGCCGCCCGCCCGGTCGGCATGCCCGCCCCCGGCGATCTCGTCCTTGCCGCAGCCGCGGTTCCGGAACCAGCCGCGGGAGAGGTGCTGGTGCGGAACCTCTTCCTGTCCCTCGACGCGGGGACGCGGATCCGGATGAGCGATGTCGGCGTGCCGATCCCCCTCATCGCGGTGGGCGAGGTGATGACCGGCGACGCTGTCGGCCGTGTGATCGCAAGCGCGAGTCCCGACCTCGCGGTCGGTGACCTGGTGCGACACGCGCTGGGCTGGAGGGAATTCGCACTGGCGAACGCGGATCGGTTCCACAAGGTAGACGGTCAGGCTTTTCCCACGCAGTCAGCGCACCTCGCCCCCGCCCTCACTGCCTGGGCCGGACTGGTGGACGTCGCCAGATTGACCACGGGTGAGACCGTCTTCGTGTCCGGCGCGGCCGGCGCGGTCGGTGGTCTGGTCGGCCAGATCGCACGCTTGAAGGGCGCCGCTCGGGTGGTCGGCAGCGCGGGATCGCCGGCCAAGGTGGCCCACCTGACCGGCGTGCTCGGCTTCGACGCCGCCTTCGATTACCACGACGGCTCGCCCGCGGACCAGCTGCGCAAGATCGTGCCGGGCGGCGTCGACGTGTACTTCGACAACGCCGGCGGCGCGCAGCTCGAGGCGGCGATCGAGGTCATGAACCCGCACGGCCGGATCGTCCTGTGCGGCGCGCTCGCCTCGCAGAACGGCGCGGCGCGCTCGTCCGGGCCGGCCAATCTGATCCTCGCCATCGCCAAGCGCCTGACGCTGCGGGGATTTCTCACCAGCGACCACCTTCACCGGGCACCGACGGTCCAGGCGGAGATGTCCGCGTGGCTACGCGCCGGACGTCTTCACCTCGACGAGAGCATCGTCGACAGTTTGGACAACGCTCCGGCCGCGTTCGTCGACATGCTCCGCGGCGCCTACACCGGCAAGGTGATCATCCGCCTCGCTCCGTAAGCGCGAGCCCTATCGTGACGCTCGGGAGGTGGGATCATGTTGATCGGCGAGCTGGCCGCGGTCACGGGAACGACCACCCGGGCACTTCGCTACTACGAGGAACAGGGGCTGTTACGCCCCCGTCGTACCCAGAGCGACTACCGGGTCTACGAGGACGACGACGTCACTCGGGTGGACAACATAAGATCACTCCTCGCGGTTGGGTTCATGCTGGAGGACATCCGATCCTTCCTCGCGTTCCTGAACCGCCCGCTGCCCGACCGGTTCCGTCCAGCACCCATGTGCGACGACGCGCTCGCGGTCGCCGCCCGGCGGCTTGCGACACTGGATGAGCGCATCACGGCGCTGGCGCGGCTGCGTGACCAGCTGGCCCTTCGACTCCCGGAACTGACTGGCCAAGTCGACCAGACGGGGCGGTCAACCCACGACCACGAAAAAGTGGCCAGGTAGCCTCGGAGCCGGTACGGGCGTCATCCGGTGGAGGCTTACGTCTGCTGCGGGCGGCGGGCCAGCAGCTGTGCCTGTCGGCCTCGTTCTTCGTCCGTCGGTGCTCGCACCAGCTGGGCGACCTCGACCAGCCCTGCCTGCCGTGCCAGCTCGGTGAGGTGGTCGGGTGGCCAGCGGTAGGCGCCGGTGACCCGGTGGTCGTAGGCGTGTACTCCGGCTGCGGGCTCGTCGGTGGCCAGGAAACCGAGCAGCAGGTGGCCGCCGGGTGCAAGGACGCGGTGGATCTCGGCGAGGATGGCGGGGATGTCGGCGGGTGGGATGTGGATGAGCGAGTAGCGGCACAGGGCGCCGCTGAGGATGCCGTCCGGCAGGTCCAGCGCGGTCATCGTGCCCACCTCGAAGCGCAGCTGTGGATGTGAGCGTCGAGCGATGGCGATCATCTCCGGCGACAGGTCCACACCGAACGCGTCCAGCCCCGAGCGGTGCAGGTGGGCCGTCGCGTAGCCGGGCCCGCAGCCAAGGTCGGCGACCGGGCCGGGCAGGGGGCGCGTGAGGTCGGCGAACGCGGACAGCAGCGCACGCTCCAGCGGCTGACGGTCGAGCACGTCGGCGAAAAGCTCCGCATACACCTCGGCCACGCCGTCATACGCCGCCGCGACGGTCGCCAGATAGTTCGGGGCAGACTCGGCCATGGCCGATCATCCTAGGCGTGGGCGTGCCTGGGCTGGCCAACTGCGGTGGCCAGCCGGTGCGCTGGCGCTGGCCAACCGGGTGTAGAGATCACGGATAGATGAGCAATCGGCCTCGTAGTTGAGCACTACATGAGCAGCAGGCCGCAGGCTGGTGAGCAGTCACGTTCTGTGGCGGTCGAGGTGCGGACTCAGTGCGGCCCGCTGGCATCGCAGGCCTATCGGGCACAAGCCGCGCTCCACCACGGCCGGCCCGCCGTGATCAAGGCGACACGCCAGGCCGGCCGCAGCAGTCAGGACCGCGGCACCAACGGATACGGATAGCGGCTCCGGTCCTCAGCCCACACGCCCGGACCCCTCGCTCTCCGGCCCCTCCTGCGGGCCAGGCACCTCCCAGATGTCCAGCCGCACCCGCCTGCCGGTCAGTTCCTCCATCTCGCCGCGGAGCCGGTCGGCCTCCGCCCCGCGTTGACCAGCCAGCAAGATCGGCCGGGCGGCGCGGATATCGACCCGCAGCCGATCCGCGGCCCGGCCGACCTCCACCGCCGACAACCCGACCGCCCGTTCTATGCCCCGCTGCACCGCACCGCGGATCGCGGCGTCCTCCGCAGCCTCCGCCTCGGCGCGCAGCTCCTGGTCCGTCACGATCTTCGAGCCAGCGGCGACCCGTGCTTCCTCGAACCCGGCCACCTCGATCTGGTCCGCCAGCAGCCGGCCCGCCATCTCCCGGCGCCCCTGCTCATCAGCCGCGGCGTACACCCGGCCCGCCTCGGCGGTCAGCTCCAGATCTACATGCGGACTCAGGTACACCCGCAGCACCACCGGCGGCTGGCCAGGATCACGCCCGGCGATCACCATCCGGCGGGCGACGGTGTACTTCTCCCCGGTCTCGGCCATCCGGGCCCGGATCTGCTTCTTGAACGCGCTGTCGTCAGTCACGCCAGGTCCCTCGCGGCGATGCTGCCCCGCGCCCTGATCGCCTGGCTCGGCAGTGACCGAACCCATCGACAGCGCGAACCAGCGGCCCTTGTCCTCACCGCCGCCGCGGGCGCGGGCCGCAGACAGCTCGGAGTGCGGCAGGCGCTCCTGCCTGCACCCAGGCTACTGTGCCGCCAGCGGACGCAGACAGCGCTTCACCTACCGTGTCGGCGGCTACGCCCCACAACGTCCAACCCGCCTTCGACCTTTTCGGTCGCGCCCGACCACGGCTACATTCAGTAGCTGACACCGGGCTCCACCACCGCCAGGATCAGCAAGAACTGCTCAACTATCCCCGCCGCACGACCCAAGATTCCGCTCATATAGCCGCGAACGGAATCACGAGGACCGACTGCTCGTCTTCAAGTGATCCCTACACGCGCTGTAGGGATCGGGGATAGATGGCCACTCGCCGTGATGGTTGGCCAGTAGATGGCCAACAGCCGGGTTAGTTGGCCAGTCTGCGGGAGGCGCCGGGCGACGCCGCTCGGGAGGCGATTCTGTCGCCGTCGTCGGTCGAGGTGGATGGGTGATGAGCCGGGTTAACGTCCGTGCATGGACGACGACGCCTTCCTCGACCACGTCGCCGAGCGCCTCGCCAGCCTGCCCGGGGTTCAGGCGGTCAGCCTCGGTGGGTCGCGGGCCGAGGGCACACACCGGCCGGACAGCGACTGGGACTTCGCGGTCTACTACCGGGAACGTTTCGAGCCCCAGGCGCTGCGCGACCTCGGCTGGCCCGGCCAGGTCTTCGAGGTCGGGGGCTGGGGCGGCGGCGTCTTCAACGGCGGTGCCTGGCTGGTCGTCGACGGACGCCGCACGGACGTGCACTACCGCGACCTCGACGTCGTCGACCAGGAGCTCGCCGCCGCGGCCGACGGCCGGTTCCGCATCGAGCAGCTGATGTTCCACCTCGCCGGCATCCCGTCCTACCTCGTACTCGCGGAGCTCGCGGTCAGCAGGGTGCTGCGCGGCCAGCTGCCCACGGTGCACTACCCGGCGGCGCTGCGGGAACGGGCGCCCAAAGTCTGGTGGGACAACGCGCGGCTGACCTTCGACTACGCACGGGTCTACCACGCCCGCCATGGCCGGCTGGCCCAGTGCGCCGGACTGGTCGCCCAGGCAACCTCGCAGGCCGCGCACGCCGTGCTCGCGGCGCGCGGCGAGTGGGTCACCAACGACAAGACCCTGCTCACCCGCGCGGACCTGCGCCAGGTCGACCACTTCGTCGCAGACGCCCGCGCCGATCCAGAGGCCACCCGCAGGCTCGTGGACGTCTCCGAGGAACTGTGCGCGGCGGCGGTGCAGGCCGTGCTCAGCCATTTACCCTGACCCCCGCCCACCTGGCGGGGCACGAAGCAGCTGTCCACGCCCCGGTGATGCTCGCATTGGCCAACAACGGCCGCATCCGGCGCGCTGGCACTGGCCAACAACGGCGATATCCCCTGCACGGAGTGGCCAGGCTCTTCCGGTCGTATCGAGGCCGGCCACGCCCAGGGCCCGCCGCCGTGGGGGCGGCGGGCGCGCCCGAACGCGAGCAGGACGGCGCCGGCGATAATCGCCAGTCGGATGTCATAGATGGCCCCGCCGAGGACGCCGAGCCGCGCGCCCGCACCGGACTCGCCGTCGCCTTGCCGTGTCGGGCGCCCGCGTGGTGGCGAGACCATCGGTATGGCCAGCTGCCCCCGCGACCAGGCGTCATCGGACTCGCCGCGGAAGCGGCTGGGCCAGGCTCCTGGCCTGCTCACAGTCGGTCATGGCACGGCGGACCGGGAGACGCTGACCGGGCTGCTGCGGGGCGCCGGGGTGGAGGCCGTCGTAGACGTTCGCAGCGTGCCAGGCAGCCGGCGGAACCCCGACGTCGCCCGCGCCTCACTGACAGCGTGGCTACCGGCGGCCGGAATCGGCTATCGCTGGGAACAAGGACTCGGCGGCTTCCGCCGGCCGAAGCCGGATTCCCCCGATGTCATCTGGCGGAACACGTCCTTCCGCGGATACGCCGGCTACACCCGCGACCCCCGGTTCCTGATCGCCATGGACCGGCTGCTCGCCGAGGCTGAACAGATACGGACCACCGTGCTGTGCAGCGAGGCAGTCTGGTGGCGCTGCCATCGTCGGATCATCGCCGACGTCGCGGTCCTTGCCCACGGGTGGACCGTCCAGCACCTCATGCACGACGGCCGCCTCGTCAACCACACGCCCACGGCAGGCGCCCGGCTCCGTCCCGACGCCCTGCTCGTCTACGACGAGCTGGCCACCGAACCGCCAAGCTCCAGCGACCCCGCCCGAGACGGTCATGTCCCCGACGGCCCGACCTGAGCCAGGCCCCCGCGCCCCAACTGGCCACCGCGGGCGGCGCCGGTGCGAGGCCCACCGTCCTACGTCGAGCCGACACCAGCGGCGAGCGCCACCGTTACAGTGGTCACGGTGAGGCTCGGCGTCAGGCGGCAGGAACCGGGAAGACCACGGATCAGCGAGCGCCTCGGCGGTGCCACGGGCGGGCCGGTCATCTGCCGAGCGTAGGCGGAGGCCATACGGTGAACAGAGCGACGACCATTGCGTCGGTACGCGGTGTCCTCCCCCCGCACCGATATCCGCAGGCACGACTCACCGAATTGTTCGCCCAGCTGTGCCTACCCGACTCGACGTCACGCGCCGTGCTGACTCGGCTGCACAACAGCGCCCGGGTCGCCACCCGCCACTTGGCCTTGCCGATAGAGCGGTACACCGAACTGGACGGATTCACCGCGGCCAACGACGCGTTTCTGTCGGTGGCGGTGGATCTCGGTTGCGAGGCCGTGCTCGGTGCGCTCGCCTGCGCCGGCCTCGAGCCCGCCGATGTGGACCTGATGATGTCCACGACCGTCACCGGGATCGCGGTGCCCTCCCTCGACGCGCGGATCGCCGCCCGGATCGGGCTGCGGCCTGATGTCAAGCGGGTGCCGATGTTCGGTCTGGGGTGTCTGGCGGGCGCCGCGGGCGTGGCTCGGCTGCACGACTTCCTGCGCGGCTGGCCCACGTCGGTCGCGGTGCTGGTGTCGGTCGAGCTGTGCTCGCTGACCGTGCAGCGCCAGGACCCGACCGTGGCCAACATGATCGCGTCCGGGCTGTTCGGCGACGGCGCCGCCGCGGTGGTGGCCCTCGGCGCGGACCATCCACGCGCGCCCAGCGGTCCACGGGTGGTCGACACGGTCAGCCATCTGTACCCGAACTCCGAACGCGCCATGGGCTGGGACATCGGCAGCACCGGTCTGAAGATCGTCCTGGGTGTGGAGGTGCCAGACCTGGTTCACACATACCTGGCCGATGACGTCAAGCAGCTCCTGTCGCGGCACGGGCTCGTGGTCGGCGACATCGCGCGCTGGATTTGTCACCCTGGCGGGCCGAAAGTCATCGAGGCCATCCAGATGGCGCTGGGCCTCGACGACAACGACCTGGCGATAACGTGGCGTTCACTGAACCGGATCGGCAACCTTTCCTCCGCCTCGGTGCTGCACGTGTTCGCCGACACCCTTGCCGAACGGCCGGCGGCTCCCGGCGACTGGGGCGTGCTGATGGCGATGGGACCCGGATTCTGCGCCGAACTGGTACTACTGCGATGGTGAGCGAAGTCTGGTACACGGTCCTGGTCGGGCTCGTCGCTCTCGAGCGGCTGGCGGAGCTGACGGTCGCCAAGCGCAATATGGCGTGGAGCCTGGCGCGTGGCGCCCGCGAGAGCGGCTTCTCTCACTACCCGTTCATGGTCGTGCTCCACACCGGCCTGCTGGCCGGCTGTCTGTTGGAGGTGTGGCTGGGCGGCGGTGACTTCCTGCCCGCGCTCGGCTGGCCGATGCTGGCGCTGGTGCTCGCCGCGCAGGCACTGCGGTGGTGGTGCATTCATACGCTCGGGCATCAGTGGAACACTCGCATTCTGGTCGTGCCAGGGCTGCCCCGGGTCACCAGTGGCCCGTATCGGTTGTTCGCGCACCCGAACTACGTCGCGGTCGTCGTCGAAGGATTCGCCCTGCCCCTAGTGCACACCGCGTGGATCACCGCCGTGGTCTTCACGGTGCTCAACGCCTGGCTGCTGACCGTCCGGATCCGGGCCGAGAACGACGCGCTGCGGTCGATCTATGCATGACGTCGTGGTGGCCGGTGGCGGACCGGCGGGGCTCGCGGTGGCATTGGGCTGCGCGCGGGCGGGCCTGGACGTCGTCGTGTGCGAGAAGCGCCGCGGGGTCATCGACAAGGCGTGTGGGGAGGGGCTGATGCCGGGCGCGGTGCGGGCGCTCGCGGCGCTCGGCGTCGACCCCGCGGGCCACGTGATCGAGGGCATCACCTACCGACAGGGCTCCTCGGTCGCGCACGCCACGTTCAGCGACGGGTTGGGCCGCGGGGTCCGGCGCACCGCCCTGCACGACGCGCTCCGCGCCGCTGTCGATCAGCACGCCGTCCCGGTGCTGCCGACCCCCGTCACTGAGATCGACCAGCGCGCCGACCACGTGCGGGCCGGTGAACTGCGCGCCCGGTACCTCGTCGCCGCCGACGGCCTGCATTCCCCCATCCGCGCCATGGTGGGGCTGAACGCCAACGGCCGTGTGGGGACACCGCGGTGGGGGCTGCGCCGCCACTTCGCCATGCGCCCGTTCAGCGACTCGGTCGAGGTGACCTGGGCCCGGCATTCGGAGGCCTACGTCACCCCCGTCTCGGCGGACACCATCGGCGTCGCGGTGCTCTCGTCGGTCCGGGGCGGCTTCGCCGACCAGCTCACCGCCTTCCCCGAGCTGGCAGCCCGGCTGGCCGACGCGCAACCCGTCTCCGGCGTCCGGGGCGCCGGGCCGTTGCGGCAGCGGGCCTCCGGCCGGGTCGCGGGCCGAGTGCTGCTGGTCGGGGACGCCGCCGGCTACATCGACGCACTGACCGGCGAGGGTCTGGCGGTGGCGCTGGCCGCGGGGGCCGAACTTGTGCGATGCCTGCGCGCCGACCGGCCCGGCGACTACGAACGCGCGTGGGCCACCACGTCGCGGCGGTCGAGGTGGCTGACCTCGGGTCTGCTGTGGGCTCGGAACCGCCCAGCGCTGGCGCGGCGGATCGTGCCGGTCGCCGCACGCGCCCCAGGACTGTTCACCTTCGCCGTCGACCAGCTCGCCCGCTGACATAAGCGTGGGCCCGTGGCCATGGGGCTGGGCGTCTACACCAGGACGACGGACTCGGCCTCTGCCGGGTCGGGGGTGGCAGGCACCGGGGCGCGGCCGGGAAGAAGGAGGCAGACGGGGACGGCGGCGGCGGTGAAGGCGACGGACCACCAGAAGGCGTCGCCGAAGGCTCCGGCGAGGACGGCCTGGGTGTGGGCGCCGGCGGTGGCGTGTTGCAGGACCACGGCGAGGACGGCGACGAGGATCAAGGCCTCGCTCTGACCGGCCGACCCCGCCACCCGGTGTGGCGACCGCCAGCTCTGGCGCAGCCCACCGTCAGTCCGCGGCGGGCGATCAGGGTCTCTGTCCGCCGGACCGATACCCTCGCGGGTCATCTCGCCCGTCCCCGGGGTCTCCGATCCGGAAGACTGCCGCCAGGATTGCCCTCCTTCGCCGAACGCAACTGCCTCAACGTAAACTCGCGCGGGCCGCCAGTAATGAGAGTGGCCCTGGCGATCCGTCTACGGTGCGCGCCCATGCGCCTACGCGGTCGCGGCGATCCAGCCGATCCCGACAGGGATGCCCGGCGTTGGGCGAAACCTCGGCCAGCCGGCAGAGCGGTGCTGTTCGGCTAGGTGTCGGTGGATTGCTGGGCGTCTTTGGGACGGTAGATCTCGATCCACCGGTCGACGTCTCCCTTCCGCCACAGGCGTCCGAGTGCTGTGCGCTGGACGGGCTCCGGAAACGAAGGACGTTGGGTGAGTTGGAAGCAGCGGGTTCGAGATCTTCCGGTCTTCTTGATCAGGTAGTCGATGCTGACGGGGAGATCGTCCTCGTGATCCGTTCCAACAGGCTCGCTCACGGTGAGAGACACTAGAAGTGACGGGTTAGCAAGTTTCCATATCGACAGTGGTTGCTAGGGCAGTGCTGGAGTCATCCCAGGCCCGGCGGCCGACATAGCTTGACGCTGAGAGCCGATGCCAGCCTGCCGGTCAGACGCTCGTGGCGGAGCATGGTGGATGAGTAGGGCTCGAACCCATGGCCGGAGGACTGTGAGTCCTCCGGCCATGGCGGGCGTCGGGTTCGCTTCAACAACCGGTCGTTACTTCAGCAGCGGGTCGCGGGGTAGGCCGAGGATGCGCTCGGCGATCTGGTTGCGGGTGATCTCGGACGTGCCGCCGGCGATCGTCATGGCGCGCCAGCCCAGGGCGCCCCGGCCCGCGACCGCGCCCGGGCCTTCGAGGAACGCCGTGTCGGGGCCGGCGAAGGCGAGGTTCAGCGCGGCGGCGGACCCGGTGTGCTCCGCGAGCGCCAGCTTGGTGACGTTGCCCTCGGGGCCGGGCTCGCCGCCGGCGACCGCCCGCACGGCACCGCGCAGGTTGAGCTGGCGCAGCGCCAGGCCCTCGGCGACGTGCCGGCCGACGCGCTCGGCGGCGGCGGGGAACGCGTCGGGGCTGGCCTTGTACAGCTCGACGACGTCGGCGGACGCGGGAGCGCCGATGCCGCCGCCGATGCTGACCCGTTCGTTGCCCAGCGTCGCGCGGGCGACCTTCCAGCCCTGGTTCGGCTCGCCGACGACGTCCGCGTCGGGGACGAACACGTCGGTGAGGAAGACCTCGTTGAAGTGGCTGTCCCCAGTGGTCTGGCGCAGCGGGCGGATCTCGACGCCGGGGTGCTTCATGTCAATGATCATCATGGTGACGCCGGCGTGCTTGGGGGCGTCCGGGTCGGTACGGACGGTCGCGAGGCCGCGCCGGCAGTACTGGGCGAGGCTGGTCCAGACCTTCTGGCCGTTGATGACCCAGCCGCCGTCGACCTTCTCAGCCCGGGTGCGGATGCCGGCGGCATCGGAGCCGGCGGCCGGTTCGCTGAACAGCTGGCACCAGATCTCCTCCCTGGTGAGCGCCTTGCGCACATACCGGTCGATCTGGTCCTGTGAGCCGTGCTGGACGAGGGTGAGGATGTTCCAGCTGGTGATCCCGTAGTTCGGGCGCTGGACGCCCGCGGCGGCGAACTCCTGGTCGATGACGAGCTGCAGGCCGCCCGAGGCCGCGAGGCCCCAGGGCTTCGGCCAGTGCGGCTGGATGTAGCCGGTGTCGATGAGCCGCTCGAGCTGTTCCCTCTCGGGGAGGGCGGCCACCTCCCGCGCGAAGGCGCGGACGCCCGCGCGGGCGTCCTCGACCTCGGGCGGCAGGTCCAGCGTCGACGCGCGGCTCGCCCCGGCCGCGGACAGCGCGGCGACGTCGGCGGCGGCCGCGTCCGTGCCGAGCACGGCCGCTAGCGTCGTCGCGCGGCGCAGCAACAGGTGGGCGTCGTGCTCCCAGGTGTAGCCGATACCCCCGTGGACCTGGATGTTCAGCGAGGCGTTGCCGGCGAACGCCGCCAGGGCGAGCGCGGCGGCGCTCGCGGCGGCGAGCTCGAGCTCGTCAGCACCCGAACCGTCGACAGCGGCCCGCGCCGCGTCCCAGACGGCCGCCGTGCCCAGCTCCGAGGCGACGAACATGTTCGCCAGGTGGTGCTTGATGGCCTGGAACGAGCCGATGGGGCGCCCGAACTGCTCGCGGACCTTGGCGTAGGCGGTGGCGGTCTCGACCGTCTCCAGGGCGCCGCCGACGGCCTCGGCCGCGAAGATCACCCGAGTGAGGGCGATGGCCAGGCGGCGCGCGCCGGGCAGGACGCCGGCCACCTCGACACCGTCGAGCCACAGCCGAGCCGAACGGCGCGCCGGGTCGAGCGCCTTCGGGACCTCCACCGTCAGCCCGTCCGCGCCCGCCGGCACGAGGACGACGTCGTCGCCGGCCACGAGCACGAACAGTGTGGCCAGCGCGCCGCCGAGAACCACTCCCCCGGCCCCGGACAGCCTGCCGTCCGCGAGCGTCAGCTCGCCGAGCAGCCCGACGGCGCCGATCGTCTCGCCGGCGGCCAGCCCGGGCAGCAGGCGGGCCCGCTGCTCCGCGTCCCCGGCCGCCGCGATGACCGCGGCGGCGGCGACGGTCGGCACGAACGGCCCCGGCGCGGCGGCGCGGCCCAGCTCCTCGACGACGACCACCAGCTCCGGCAGCCCGGCGCCGCCACCGCCGTGCTCCTCCGGCAGGTGCAGGCCCAGCAGGCCGAGGTCCGCGAACTCCTTCCAGAAGGCCGGCAGCGGCTCCTCGTCGGCCTCGAGTAACGCGCGGTTCGCGGCCCGCGCGTCGTTGGACGTCAGGAAAGCCCGTGCTGTCCGGGCAAGCTCCCGATGCTCCTCGGTGATGGCGATCGCCATGACGTGGCCCCTCCGACTTCTCTTCCCGCGGCACCTCCGACGGGAAGCGCACCGTCAAACGCTAGGACGGTTAGAACATCGTTTCATCCGGAGGACCTGGCGGCATCCCGAAGGACCGAGGGCATCCCGAACGACCGGGCAGCATGCGGCCGCTGGGACGACCAGCCGTTGGCCGTTGGCTGCCAGTCGTCGGCAGTCAGTTGTCGACCGTCAGCCGGCGGTGAGCTCCCAGGTCGGCGGGTCGCCGTCGAGCTCGCGGACGACGCCCCGGCGTTCCAGGGCACGCAGGTGCGCGAAGCCCTCGGCGAGCGCGGCCCGCTTCATGAAGCCCTCGACGTCGTGCCAGGGGCGTGACCAGGTCATCCGCTGGCAGATCGCCCAGGCGGTCGTGACGCCGTCGCGGATCGCGGTGATGATCTCACCGAAGCGCTGGTCGTGGTGCGCGCGCAGCTCGGCGAGCCGGGCGGGCAGGCTCGCGATGCGGTACTCGTGCGCCGGCAGCGCCTCCTGGGCCGGGTAGGCGCCGACCTTGTCGAGCGAGGCCAGGTAGTCGCCGAGCGGGTCGGCGCCCTCGACCGGTGAGAACGGGATGTTGGGTGTGATGCGCGGCAGCACGTGGTCGCCGGACAGCAGCAGCTGGTTCGCCGGCTCCCAGAAGCACAGGTGGCCGGGCGAGTGGCCGGGCGTCCAGATGGCGCGCAGGTCCCAGCCGGGGACGTCAGGGCGCTCGCCGTCCTCGATCAGGATGTCCGGCAGCGCCGGCGCGGGAAACTGGCCCGCCGGCGGCAGCGCCCGGGTCATCGTGGCGATCTCGTCCGCCGGCACGCCCGCGCGCACCAGCAGCCTGGCCATGCCGGCACGCAGGTCGGAGGTGTCCCCCGCGAACCGCTTGAGCATCTCGACGTCGGCCGGGTGCAGCGCGACCCAGGCACCCGACTCGTCGCGGATCCGCTTGGCGAGGCCGTAGTGGTCGTGGTGCATGTGGGTGGCCAGCACGCCGCGGACATCACCGATGCGGTAGCCCGCGATGGCCAGGCCAGCCGAGAGCGCGTCGTACGCCTCCTCGGTGTCCCAGCCGGCGTCGACGATGTAGCCACCGGCGTCGGTCTCGAAGAGGTAGACGAAGACGTGGCGCAGACCGATGGACGGCAACGGGACGGGGATGCTCCACAGCCCGGGCCGCAGCCGTTCCACGGGCGGCAGATCCACGCTCGGCGGCTGCGTAAGCGACGTCATCGGTCGGGCCCTCCTCCACGGCGCGGCTCCGCGCCCAGGCCCCGGCAACCCACGGCCGCGCCCGGGTCCGACACGGGCCCGCCCCCGGCGGGCGCCACGGCATCGGCAGCCCCCGGCCGGTAGATCATCAGTCAGGAATATCTTCACCGTACTCTTGCGTAAACTCCGGATTCCAGAGAACCGGAATCCAGTCCTCCGCAATCACCGACGGTAGGACGGGCACGGACCGGTTACGTGAAGCAAGAACTAGTGACACTGGGCAACCGCTTGCGGGGCGCGGCGGCCGGCGTGTACGACGGAACGAGGTCCTTCGCGGTTCGTCCTGCTGCTCCCCTGGTTCTCTCCCCCGCACCTCGTGAGGAGGTAAACGTGTCCGACGAGGTGCTGGTCGAGGCGGCCGACGGGGTCATGACGATCACTCTCAACCGGCCCGCGGCAAAGAACGCGATCACCAGGGCACTGAGCGTGGGCGTGGACACGGCGCTGCGCGCGTTCGAGGCCCGCGACGACCTCACTGTGGCGATCCTCACCGGCGCCGGTGGCACCTTTTGCTCCGGCATGGACCTCAGGGCGTTCGTCCGCGGCGAGAGCCCGATGGTGGAGCGCGGCCTCGCCGGGATCACCCACAGGCCGCCGCGCAAGCCGGTGATCGCCGCCGTCGAGGGGTACGCGGTGGCGGGCGGGTTCGAGATCGTGCTCGCCTGCGACCTCATCACCGCGGCGGACGACGCGCGGTTCGGGCTGCCGGAGCCGAAGCGCGGGCTGGTCGCCGGCGGCGGCGGGCTCTACCGGCTGCCGCGGCGGATCCCCTATCACCTGGCCATGGAGCTCTCGCTCACCGGCGGCTTCCTCGCGGCGCCGGAGGCGTATCGCTATGGCCTGGTCAACCGGCTCACCGAGCCTGGCGGGGCGTTGACCGCGGCCAGAGCGCTCGCCGCCGAGATCGCCGCGAACGCGCCGCTGGCGGTCCGGGCCACCAAGCGGATCGTCGCCGAGTCCGCGGACTGGACCGAGGAGGACTGGCCCGCGAGGCAGACGCCGATCTTCGACCCGGTCGTGCGGTCGCGGGACGCGATCGAGGGCTCGCGCGCCTTCGCCGAGAAACGCCCGCCCGTCTGGCGCGGCCAGTGACGACGACCGGGCCGGCCGCGGGCCAGCCGGCGCCCCCCGCCGACCAGCCCGCGCCCCCCAACGGCCAGTCGGCGCTCCCCAACGGCCAGCCGGCGCCCGCGGACATCGGCGACGACGACGGCCCCCCGTGGGCCTACTTCCGCCGTCTCGACGACGGCCGCTACCTGCCCGGCCGGTTCGCCAGCGGCGTCTGGGGGGCGAGGACCGTCAGCGGCCGCATCCTCGGCGGCCTGATCGGGCATGTCCTGGAGCAGGAGCAGGCCGAGCCCGGCTACCGGCTCGCCCGGCTCACCGTCGACATGTTCCGCGTGATCCCCTCCGCGCCGCTCGCGGTGACCACGTCGCTGGTCCGGGCCGGCGGGCGGATCCGGGTCGCCGACGTGCACGTCAGCCACGACGGCGTGCCCGTCACCCGCGCGACGGCGGTGTTCCTGCGCCCGTCGAGCAACCCGCCGGGCGAGATCTGGCACGCCGACCGGGACGAGTGGCCGGCGCCCGAACTGGGCTCCCCCGACCCGCGGCTGCAGGCGGGCTCGCGCGCCGACGTCCGGCCGATGGCGCCCGGCGTGACGCTCACCGGCGCGCTCGGCCCGACCGCGAGCGTCCAGCGAGGTGGGGTGTGGGTGCGCGAGCTGCGCGAGGTCGTCGAGGGCACGGAGCTGACCCCGCTGGTGCGGGCGGTGCTGGTCGCCGACATGACCAGCCCGACGACCCATCGCGGCACCGCCGGCATCCAGTACATCAACACCGACTTCACGCTGACGCTGGTCCGCGAGCCGGTCGGAGAGTTCTTCGGCGTCCTCGCCGAGGACCAGCACGCCGTCGACGGCGTCTCCTTCGGCCAGGCGACCATCCACGACGCCGCCGGCCTGCTCGGCACCTGCGCCACGACCACACTCGCCAACCCCGGCAAGGCCAACCCGGCCCGCCTCCCGGACCGCACGCGGCCACGCTGACGCGTGGCCGGTCCACGACGCCACCGGTCTGCTCGGCTACCTGCGCAGCTCAGTCCTGAGCTCTACCGCTCCTCCTGAGTGGGTCCGCCGAGTAGCCGCGAAGAGCCAGCAGGCGGTCGACCAGCGTGTCGGTGTAGGCGGGGGTGAGCGGCCCGGCGCCGAACAGCACGCGAACGTACATCGGGGCCAGGATGTGGTCGAGGATGTCCAGGCCCTCTGGTGGGTGTTCGCCTCGGTCGAGGGCGCGATCCAGCATGTCCTGGAGTTGGCGTCCGCGTTCCGCCAGGAACGCATCCCGCGCCTGTATGCCGGCCTCTCCCGCCGACGACAGGGCGATGACCAGGCGTAGCACCGCCAGCCCGTCGGGGCCGGTGAGGTCGCGGGCGACGTTGGCGGCGTAGGTACGCAGGTCCTGTTCCAGGCCGCCGGTGTCGGGGATGGGGGAGGTCGTGGTCAGCCACGTGATCGCCACATCCGTGAGCAGGGTCTCGAGGGTGCCCCAGCGGCGGTAGATGCTGCTGTCGGCCACGGTGGCGCGGGTGGCGACATCGCCCACCGTGAAGTGTCCGTAGCCGCGTTCGACGATCAGGCCGGTGACCGCCCGGTGCACCGTAGCGCGGACGCGGGCGCTGCGTCCGCCGGGCCGGCGAGTCGGCCGTGGTTCCGACATGCCGCCACCTTAACGCAGCCCAGACTTGCGTTTGACCGAGTCTGTCTATTATCGTGCCCTTAAAGCAGCCACTAACTGCCTTAGCGTCGATCGGGGAGCCCTGTTCTCACCGCCGACCAGAGCACCGAGACCCTGCCAGCCCAGGCGCCCAGCGCCTGGCTTTCACCCGCGTTCACGGCTGGCCTCACGACGTCCTGGCCAAAGCCGCCTGAATCACCTCGACTCCTGAGGACCACGACATGACCAGCGTGATCGACCAGATCAACCGTGCCCTCGACATGACCGCCGCCATCGTCAAAGGCATCACCGACGACCAGTTCGCCGCCCCCACGCCCTGCCCGGACTGGGATGTGCGCGCCGAGCTCAACCACCTGGCGGGCGGTATGCGGATCTTCACGGCCGAGCTCACCGCGACCGACGCCGGCGCCGACCACGACGCCGACTGGCTCGGTGCCAACCCGCCAGCCGCCTTCGCCACCGCGGCCGACCTCGACCGCGCGGCCTGGCACCGCCCCAACGTGCTGGACACGACGGTGTGCCTCGGGTTCGGTGCCGTCCCCGGGACGATGGCCGCGCTCATCCACCTCACCGAGGTCCTGGTCCACGGAGCCGACCTGGCGATCGCCACCGGCCAGGGGCATCTCGTCGACGAACGCGCATGCGCCGAACTGCTCACGATCATGCAGGGCATGGACTTCGACATCTTCCGCCGGCCGGGCATGTTCGGCTCCGCGGTCCCCGTCCCAGCCGACGCCCCCGCCCACCGGCGGTTGCTGGCCTTCGTCGGCCGCTCCCTCGCACCGCACTGACCTACGACTCATCACTCGTGACGGTTGTTTCCTCCGACAGGACGAGATCATTCCAGGCTGCGAGCAGATCCCTTTCGCGCGGCCCAAAGCCACGCCGTTTCACCACCCGCAGCCACAAGAAGCCAACAGCCGGACACGATGTCCGCCGAACCACGAGCAGCCAGGATCGGCGCCACGGACGTATCGGCGGCCGACGGGCGTACTCGGTGTTCGCGACATCCTTCCCACGACATCCTTGCACCCGGCGCCGAAGAAACCGCTCGCTTAGGGTGACCGAGCAAAGGGAGGCGCGGCCACCCAGTGGACGGCTGTTGAACAACGGCGGGAAGGGCGCAGATGAGTATTCCCCGGCGTCAGGCGATCAAAATCGGCGCGTACATTCTGAAGCAGCGACTCGCGGGGCGGACGAAGTTTCCGATCACGCTGGAGCTGGAACCGCTGTTCGCCTGCAACCTCGCCTGCGTGGGCTGCGGAAAGATCCAGCACCCGGCGGACATTCTGAAGCAGCGCATGCCGGTAGAGCAGGCGCTGGCCGCCGTGGACGAGTGCGGCGCGCCGGTGGTGTGCCTCGCGGGCGGCGAGCCGCTCATGCACCCGCAGGTCGAGGAGATCGTCGCCGGCCTGGTGAAGCGGAAGAAGTTCATCTACCTGTGCACCAACGCGCTGCTTCTGCCCAGGAAGATCGACAAGCTTCGGCCGTCGCCGTACCTGTCGCTCGCGGTGCACATCGACGGTCTCGAGGAGCGCCACGACGAGTCGGTGGCGAAGCAGGGCGTCTTCGCACAGGCCGTGGACGCCATCAGGGACGCGCAGCGGCGCGGTTTCCGGGTCACCACCAACACGACGTTCTTCAACACCGACACCCCGCAGACCGTGATCGAGGTGCTCGACTACCTCAACAACGACCTGAAGGTCGACGGGATGATGCTGTCGCCGGCCTACGCGTACGAGAAGGCGCCCGGTCAGGACAAGTTCATGGGCGTCGAGGAGACCCGGAAGCTGTTCCGCGACGCGTTCGCCGGGGGCCGCCGCAACCGGTGGCGGATCAACCACTCGCCCTTGTACCTCGACTTCCTCGAGGGCAAGGTCGACTTCCCGTGCACGGCCTGGGGAATTCCGTCCTACTCGCTGTTCGGCTGGCAGAAGCCCTGTTACCTCATGGGCGACGGCTACGCCAAGTCCTACCAGGAGCTGCTGGAGACCACGGACTGGGAGTCGTACGGCCGGGGCCGTGACCCGCGCTGCGACAACTGCATGGCGCACTGCGGCTACGAGCCGACCGCGCTCTCCGCGACCATGGCGTCGCTGCGCGAGTCGATCCGCGCCGCCGGCAGCTCCGCCGCGCCGGCTGTCGTGCCGGCCCTGCTCGGCGGCAAGCGCAAGCAGGCGACCGTGACCGTCCCCCGGCAGGAGTCGCCGGCCGCGACAGCCGACACACCCCAGAAGATCGACGCGTAGCGCGCCTCGCCGGCCCCACCCGACATGCCCGCGCACCAAGGCGGGGTGCGTGGACATGTCGGCGGCGTCCAAGAGGACGGGCACCGCGCGGAGCAGCGACGCGGCCGGGCGCTCAGTGGGCGTGGCGGAGGCGGGCGAGAGCCGTGACCAGGTCGTCGACGAGGGTCTCGGTGACGACGGAGCGGTCGCGGGAGCGGAGCTCGACGATGCCCTCGGCCGCGCGCCGGCCGACGATGACCTGGTAAGGGCAGCCGATGAGGTCGGCGTCGGCGAACCGGACGCCGGCAGAGCCGCCCGGGCGGTCGTCGACGAGAACGTCGAGACCGGCTTCCGCGAGCGCGTCGGTAACGGCCTGGACGACGGTCGGGTCGACCTTGCGGCCCAGCGGGATCACCGCGACGTCGTACGGGGCGAGCGACGCCGGCCAGACGATGCCGTGCTCGTCGTGGTGCTGCTCGACCACCACAGACAGGAGGCGACTGATCCCGATCCCGTAGCAGCCCATCACCATCGGCAGGTCGTTGCCCGCGGCATCGAGGAACGTCGCCTCCAGCGGCACCGTGTATCTGGTGCCGAGCTGGAAGATGTGCCCGATCTCGACGGCGCGTTCGACCGCGAGCGGTCCGCTGCCGTCCGGGGACGGGTCGCCGGCGCGGACGTCGACGATGTCGGCCCACTCGTCCGGCTCGAAGTCGCGTCCGTGGTTGCAGCCGGTCAGGTGGTGGTCGGGCTCGTTCGCGCCGGCGCACCAGTCACGGCCGGTCGTCACGTGATGGTCCGCGACGATCCTGGCGACGTGGGGAGCGAGCCCGACCGGGCCGACATGCCCGCGCACCAGAGCGGGGTGCGCGGCGAAGTCGGCGGCGTCCAGGAGGACGGGCACCGCGCCGAGCACCCGCGCGAGCTTGTGCTCGTTGACCTCCCGGTCGCCCGGGCACAGCGCGGCCACGACCTCCGTTCCCGCGCCGTCCGGAATCTTGTAGAGCAGGCATTTCAGGATCTGGCTCGCCGGGATCCCGAGGAACCCGGCCACCTCGTCGACGCTGCGCGCCCCCGGTGTGTGAGCGCGGAGCAGCGGACGGGTCCCCGACTCGACCGGCGCCGGGCGGGCGCAGGTGGCGGCCTCCAGGTTCGCGGCATAGGTGCCCGCGGGCGCGTACACGACGAGATCCTCGCCGACCTCGGTGGGCGCCATGAACTCGTGGTTCACGTCGCCGCCGATCTCGCCGGCCTGCGCCTCGACGGCGCGGAACCGCAGCCCACAGCGCGCGAAGACCCGCTCGTAGGCGTCGTACATCACCCGGTAGGTCTCACGCAGCGAGTCCTGGCCGTCGTGGAAGCTGTAGGCGTCCTTCATGACGAAGTCCCGGGAGCGCAGGAGACCGGCACGCGGCCGCAGCTCGTCGCGGTACTTGGTCTGGATCTGGAAGACCCGCAGCGGCAGGTCGCGGTAGCTTCCGACCTCGCCCGCGACCAGGCTGGTGACCAGCTCCTCGTGCGTCGGGCCCAGGCAGAGCTCGGTCCCTTTGCGGTCCGTCACGCGGAACATCAGGTCGCCGTAGCGGTCCCACCGGCCGGTGCGTTCCCACAGCTCGCGGGGCATCAGCGCCGGCATCAGCAGCTCCTGGCACCCGGCCGCCGTCATCTCCTCGCGCACGACGTCCTCGATCCGGCGCAGGACGCGCAGCCCGAGCGGCAGGTAGCTGTACACGCCGGAGGTGGCCTTGCGGATGTACCCGCCGCGCACCAGCAGCCGGTGGTTGGCCGTCTCGGCCTCCGCCGGGTCGTCGCGAAGCGTCCGGACGAGGACACGGGAAAGAAAATGCACGCGGGAAGACGCGTTCATCGGAAGGCTCCGTCACGTCGAGGCGGCCCGCGAGGCCGCGTCGTCTGGGGGCGGTCGGCTGACGGCGCGCGGCGGTCAGCGGCGATCGAGGCCGAGCCACCCTCGACGGACGGCTCGGCTACCTCGGTCGGCGCGCCGCCCCGACGAAGCCCATGCGGATCGCTCCTCTGCCCACGGTCGGACCATCCGCTGCCAGCCCGTCCGTGAGCCGGGAGCGAGGTCAACCGTAGCGCCCCCGGCCGCCATGACGTCAGGGATTTATGCCGCGCGGGCGCCGGCGGTCCGGGAGGCGGCTACCGCGCCGAGCAGCGACGCGGCCCGCGTCGCCAGAATCTGATTTTCAGACAAGACTTGATGACCATGAGGACCATGACGGCGACCGATGCCTCGCGGAGGTTCTCCGGCCTGCTCGACGCGGTCGCGGCTGGCGAGACCATCACGATCACCGGTGGCCATCGACCGATCGCGGAAATTGGCCCGACGCGCAGGCGGACCGGCGCTGACCTGCGGGCCGCCCTTGCGGGCACGACTCCGCCGGACGACGCGTTCGAGAAGAGCATCGCCGCCACGGTCAGTCGCCTCTCAACGGATGGCTGACGGGGCTCGCGGCCGCGATGGTCGCGCCTCCGCGATGAATCCGAAGGGAACCCAACCGCGGCAGGTGGGTTAGACCGCCTGAACCGCGACCGGTTGGGCGGTGTGTGCCGTGAGAGCGGCCAGGTCGGTGGGGTCGCTCGTGAGGATGACCGGATCATGCTGGGTTGCCGCGAAGGCCGCGACGATGGCGTCGGTCGCGCTGATGGATCCGGCACGCCCGGTGGCGGTCCGAACCCTGGCCCCTTCGCGCGCCAACAGCTCGTCGACCTCGCGGACCTGGCAGGCCCGCAGCAGCCTGTTCGTGTGGAAGTCACGTTGGTGGTTGCCGGTGAGAGCCTCGGTCAGGACCACGACCGGGACCTGCGCGGGCCAAAGCCCGCGGGCGCGTAGCTCGGCCAGCCGCGCGCGGTGGTGCACCAGATCCGACAGGCCGCCCGAGTCGAGGACGAGCGTCATCGGGAGTGCCTCTGGAGGCGGTCAGCCCAGTCACGGGCGGCAGCCGCCTCGTCGGCGGGGATCGGTCCGAGGTCGTTCTCCAGTTCGAGAAGGTATGCGTCCAGCTCGGCGAGTTTCGCCTGCCGGTCGAGCTCCTCGACCAGCGCGGCCGCGGTCACCCGCGAGACGTTGACACCAGCCGCCTTCGCGCGCACGAGAAGATCATCAGGCACCGTGATGTTCACCCTCGCCATGCGCATACTATACACACCAGCGACCCCCGACGATCTTCATGTGACGACCCAAACACTGTCTAGTACGACAGTACCGACGGCGACACGTAGGGACAAATCTAAACAGGGTGCACATGTCGTGACTTACCGTCGACCGAGGCGGTCAGGCGGCTCGTCAAGCCCTCGCTCACCCGCTCCGGCCGGTGCGCCGGCTAGAGGCCCAGATGGCGGGCGATGAGCATCTTCTGCACCTCGGAGGTGCCCTCGCCGATCTCCAGGATCTTCGCGTCGCGCCAGTGGCGGGCGACGGGGTACTCGTTCATGAAGCCGTAGCCGCCGAAGATCTGCGTCGCCTCGCGGGCGTTCGTCACCGCCGTCTCCGAGGAGAACAGCTTGGCGATCGCCGCCTCCTTCTTGAACGGCCGGCCGGCGAGCATCCTGGCCGCGGCGTCGTAGTAGGCGGTGCGGGCGACGTGCGTCCGCGCCTCCATCTCGGCGATCTTGAACTGGATCGCCTGGTAGGTGCCGATCGGGGCGCCGAACGCCTGGCGCTCCTTCGCGTACTTCACCGACTCGTCGACGCAGGCCTGGGCGAGGCCGACGGACAGCGCCGAGATCGCGATCCGGCCCTCGTCGAGGATCCGCAGGAAGTTCGCGTAGCCACGGCCGCGCTCGCCCAGAAGGTTCGCGGCGGGCACCCGCACGTCGGTGAAGGACAGCGGGTGGGTGTCGGAGGCGTGCCAGCCGACCTTGGAGTACGCGGGCTCGGCGGTGAAGCCGGGCGTCGGGACCGGAACGATGATCGTGGAGATCTCTGGCTTGCCGGCCTCGGAGCGGCCGGTGATGGCGGTGACGGTGACGACGCGGGTGATGTCGGTGCCCGAGTTGGTGATGAACGCCTTCGAGCCGTTGATCAGCCATTCGTCGCCCTCGAGGCGGGCGGTGGTGCGGGTGCCGCCCGCGTCGCTGCCGGCGCCGGGCTCGGTCAGGCCGAACGCACCGAGCGCGCGCCCGCTCGTCAGCTCCGGCAGCCACTCCTGGCGCTGCTCCTCGGTCCCGAACCGGTAGATCGGCATCGCGCCGAGCCCGACGCCCGCCTCCAGGGTGATCGCGACGGACGAGTCGACCCTGGCCAGCTCCTCGATCGCCAGGCACAGCGTGAAGTACTCGGCGCCCTGGCCGCCGTACTCCTCAGGGAACGGCAGCCCGAACAGCCCCAGCTCGCCCATCTGGGCGACGACCTCGTAGGGGAACGTCTTCGTCTCGTCGTGGTGCGCGGCGACCGGGGCGACGACCTCGCGGGCGAACTCCTCGATCGTCTTGCGCAGTGCCTCCTGCTCGTCGGTGAGCCGGGTGTCAGGCATCGTCGCGCTCCTTACTGATCAGCGCTGGTCGGCTGGTGTGGCGGGCCGGCCCCGGCGGTGAAGGTGCTCCTGAGCGAGGCCGCCGACGGGTGCTTCCCGTGTTCCAGGATGGCCCTCATGCGCCCGCCTCGGCGGCGCTCGGCTCCGCGGCGGCCGGCTCGACGACGGCGAGCAGGGCGTCGAGATCGACCCGCGCGCCGACGCCGACCAGGACGTCCTTGACCAGGCCCGCGACCGGCGCGGTGATCGCGTGCTCCATCTTCATCGCCTCGACGACGGCGAGCCGCTGGCCCTCGGCGACGGTGTCGCCGGCGGCGACGTCGACCGCGATGACCGTGCCGGGCATGGGGCTGCGGGCCTGCCCGTCGCCGGCCGCCGCCGCGGCCGCCCCCGGCTCGCGCACCCACTCCGCGAGCGGCCACGCGGCCCCGCCGGCGCCGACCCACAGCACGCCGGAGGTCGCCCCGGGGGCGGCGGGACCGGCCGCGACGTACCAGCTGCTCGTCACGCCGTCGAGGGTGACGAGCAGCCGCTCCGCCGCGGCCAGGCCGCCGCCGGAGACCGTGCCCATCACGGCGGCCGCGCCACCCGTCCCGGCCGCACCAACCGCACCAGCCGCGCCGGCCGCGGCGGGCTCGCCGACCCGCGCGACGGACGCCGCTATCGGCGCCCGCTGGTCGATGCGCACCGACGCGGCGGCCGGCAGGCCGCGCACGTCCACCCGACGGCGCACGCCACCGCCTACGTCGACCGTCCAGGACAGCCAGGCGTCGTCGCCGACCCGCCAGCCGGACGGGATGTCCCACGGGTCGACGACCGGCCCGGCCGGCCCGAGCCGCGACAGCTGCGCGAGCGCGTACACGGCGAGCGCGTCCCCCGGCGGCCCGCCGACGGCTTCGGTGGCGCCGGCCGTGGCGTTCGCCTCCGCGGGGCGGGCTGCGGCCGTCAGCTCGGCGAGGTGGCGCTCGACGAGGCCGGTGTCCAGCGCGCCCGCGCGGACGTCGGGGTGGCCGAGCAGGGTGCGCAGGAAGCCGAGGTTGGTGGTCACGCCGAGCAGCACGGTGCCGGCGAGCGCCGCGTCGAGCCGGCGCAGCGCGCCCACGCGGTCCGGCGCCCAGGCGATCACCTTCGCCAGCATCGGGTCGTAGTCGGAGCCGACCGTCGTGCCGGCCGCGACCCCCGAGTCGACCCGCACCCCCTCTCCCACCGGCTCCGCGAGGGCGACGATCTCCCCACCTGTCGGCAGGAAGCCACGGGCCGGGTCCTCGGCGTAGACGCGGGCCTCGACGGCGTGGCCGGACAGGACGACGTCTCGCTGGCGCAGCCGCAGCGGCTCACCGGCCGCGACACGCAGCTGCTCGGCGACCAGGTCGACGCCGGTGACCAGCTCGGTGACCGGGTGCTCGACCTGTAGGCGGGTGTTCATCTCCAGGAAGTAGAAGGTCTCCGGCTCGTCGCCCGCGACGATGAACTCGACCGTGCCGGCCCCGACGTAGCCGACGGCCGCGGCGGCGGTGACGGCGGCGGCGCCGATCCGCTCCCGGGTCGCCGCGCCGCCGGGGTGCGCGGTGAGCAGCGCCGACGGCGCCTCTTCGATGATCTTCTGGTGGCGCCGCTGGAGGCTGCACTCGCGTTCACCCAGGTGGATGACGGTGCCATGCGCGTCGGCAAGGACCTGCACCTCGATGTGGCGGGGGCCCTCGACGTAGCGCTCGAGGAAGAGGGTGTCGTCGCCGAACGCGTTCGCCGCCTCCCGGCGGGCCGACGCGATCGCGTCGCCCAGCTCGGCCGCCGAGCGGGCCACGCGCATGCCCTTGCCGCCGCCGCCGGCCGATGGCTTGATCAGCACCGGGAACCCGATCTCCTCGGCGGCTTCGGCGAGCGCCGCGGCGTCCATCCCCGGCTCGGCCCGCCCGGGCACCACCGGCACGCCCGCGTCGATCATCGCGCGCTTCGCGGCGATCTTGTCACCCATCACCTCGACCGCCCGCACCGGCGGCCCGACGAAGACGACGCCCGTGTCGGCGCAGGCGGCGGCGAACGCGGCGTTCTCGGAGAGGAAGCCGTAGCCCGGGTGGATCGCGCGGGCGCCGGTCGCCCAGGCGGCGGCCAGCACCGCGGAGGGGTTCAGGTACGACTCGCGCGCGGGCGCCGGGCCGATCCGGACCGCGACGTCGGCCTCGCGGACGTGGCGGGCGCCGGCGTCCGCGTCCGAGTAGACGGCGACCGACCGGATCCCGAGCTGCCGCAACGTCCGGATCACCCGGACCGCGATCTCCCCGCGGTTCGCCACCAGCACCGTGTCGAACATCGCTCCAGTCACCTGCCCATTCACCTCTGCTGTCTCCGCCGCGGCGGGCTCACATGCGGAAGACGCCGTAGCCGCGGTCGTCGATCGGGGCGTTCGCGGCGACGGACAGGGCCAAGGCCAGGACGGTGCGGGTGTCGGCCGGGTCGATCACGCCGTCGTCCCAGAGCCGCGCCGTCGAGTGGTAGGGGCTGCCCTGCGCCTCGTACTGGTCCCGGATCGGCTGGCGGAACGTCTCCTCGGCCTCGACGCTCCAGTCCTGCCCCCTGGCCTCGGACTGGTCACGGCGGATCGTGGCGAGCACCGCCGCGGCCTGGTCGCCGCCCATCACCGAGATCCGCGCGTTCGGCCACATCCACAGGAAGCGTGGCGAGTACGCCCGGCCGCACATCGAGTAGTTGCCGGCGCCGAACGAGCCGCCGATGACGACGGTGAACTTCGGCACCCGCGCACAGGCCACAGCCGTCACCATCTTCGCGCCGTGCTTGGCGATGCCGCCGGCCTCGTACTCGCGGCCCACCATGAACCCGGTGATGTTCTGCAGGAACAGCAGCGGGATCGACCGGGCGTCGCACAGCTCGATGAAATGCGCGCCCTTCAGCGCCGACTCGGAAAACAGCACGCCGTTGTTCGCGATGATCCCGACGGGGTGCCCGTGGATCCTCGCCGTGCCGCACACCAGCGTCGAGCCGTACTCCCGCTTGAACTCCGCGAACCGGCTGCCGTCGACGACCCGTGCGATCACCTCGCGGACGTCGTAGGGGATCTTCGCGTCGGTCGGGACGGCGGCATACAGCGTCGACGGGTCGACGGCCGGCGGCTCGGTCGGGACGACGTCCCAGGGGCGGGGCGCGCGCGGGCCGAGCGCGCCGACGATCTGGCGGACGATGCGCAGCGCGTCGGCGTCGTCCTCGGCCAGGTGGTCGGTGACGCCGGACGTGCGCGCGTGCAGCACGCCGCCGCCGAGCTCCTCGGCGGAGACGACCTCGCCGGTCGCGGCCTTCACCAGCGGCGGGCCGCCGAGGAAGATCGTGCCCTGGTCGCGCACGATCACCGCCTCGTCGCTCATCGCCGGCACGTAGGCGCCGCCGGCGGTGCACGAGCCGAGCACCGCGGCGATCTGCGGGATGTCGCGGCGGGACATCGTCGCCTGGTTGAAGAAGATCCGGCCGAAATGCTCCCGGTCGGGGAAGACCTCGTCCTGCAGCGGCAGGAACGCGCCGCCCGAGTCGACCAGGTAGACGCAGGGCAGCCGGTTGTGCAGGGCCACCTCCTGGGCCCGGAGGTGTTTCTTCACCGTCATCGGGTAGTACGTGCCGCCCTTGACGGTGGCGTCGTTGGCGACGATCACGCACTCCCGGCCGGAGACCCGGCCGATCCCGGTGATGATGCCCGCGCCCGGCGCGTCGCCGTCGTACATCCCGTCGGCGGCGAGCGGCGAGAGCTCCAGGAAGGGGCTGCCGCGGTCGAGCAGCCCGTCGACCCGGTCGCGCGGCAGCAGCTTGCCCCGGTCGACGTGCCGGCGCACGGCGGACTCGGGGCCGCCGCGGGCCCCGGCGAGCTTCGCGCGCAGCTCGGCGACGAGCTCCGCGTGCCGCGCCGCGTTCGCCCGGCCCTCCGCCGACCCCGCTTCGACCCTGCTGGTCAGCACCGCCCCCGCCGCCGGACCGAGCGGGTGAGACCCGAGGTTAGTGGCCGCTAACATGTCCGCCAGGTTAGCGTCCGTTAACCGCCGACGCCAGTTCTGCGCGGCGGGAGTGCCTACGTCACACCGCACTCGGGTCACCCGAACCCGGTCGAACCCTCTCCGTGGCGCCGGAGCGGCGCCAGCTCGGCGCCCGGAGCGTCCGTACGCCGGGGTTCGGCGTCAGGCGGCGAGACCGCCTTCTACGGGTCGAGGACGCTCCCCCGCATCGTCCCATGGGTCGCTCTCGTGCCGGTTCTACGGGCGTCACGCCGTCGGTCCCACGCCCGGCGGCCACGGGATTACTCACATTCCCCGGGCATGGGAACGGCCCGCCATGACCGTAGGACCTAGACACCAACAACCGCCGCAACGGTGCGCCGACGTTTCCGAAAGGTCGTCACATGTCCTTCCTGACCGGTGTACGGTACCAATATCGTGGACAAGGGGGCTCACGGTTCTCTCTTTTCCGGGTGAACTCGCGCCACTTTCTTGGATGGCCTGTCGGTACCATGCGCGATGACGAAGGGGCGCCGTGGGAACGGTGAGGTGGCCGCGTCGCAGGAAGACTGACAAGGGAGGCGAGGGCGGAGAAGGCCCGGAATTCTCGCGGGCGCCGAAAGCAGAGCCCGCGGCGCCGGCCCGGAACGCCACCGTTCTGGAGACCGCGCCCGCGGCGCCAGCGCGGCGGGCGGCGTCATCCTCCGCGGATGCCCGGGATGTTCCCGCCGTCTGGGCGGTCGGGCACCGGATCCTGGACCTGTACGAGGTGCGGCAGGTCTTCGAGTCGGGCGGGATGGGCCTGGTCTACCGGGTCCACCACCTCGGCTGGAACGTCGACCTGGCGGTCAAGAGCCCACGGCCGGAGTTGTTCGCCGGCGAGGCGGACAGGGAGCGTTTCGTCCGGGAGGCGGAAACCTGGGTGAACCTCGGGGTCCACCCGCACCTGTGCGCCTGCCACTACGTCCGCACGCTCGGCGGGATCCCCCGCGTGTTCGCCGAGTACGTCGACGGCGGCAGCCTGCGCGACTGGATCGACGACGGCCGGCTCTACCATGGCGGGGCCGCGGAGTCGCTGGGCCGCGTCCTCGACGTCGCTGTCCAGGCCGCCTGGGGAGTGGAGCACGCGCACGGGCGGGGAGTCGTCCACCAGGACCTGAAGCCGGCGAACATCCTCCTCGACTCCGAGGGCACGGCCAAGGTGACGGACTTCGGCCTCGCCCGGTCGAAGGGCCTCGCCGGCGGGCCGCGCCCGAGCCCGGCCGGCGTGGCGGCGACCGTGCTGGTCACGAGTGGGGGCCTGTCGCCGGCCTATGCCTCACCAGAGCAGGCGGCCGGCGAGCCGGTGGGACGGCGCAGCGACGTGTTCAGCTTCGCGGTCACCGTGCTGGAGATGTTCACCGGCGAGGTCACCTGGCTAGCCGGTCCCGCCGCCGGCGCCGCCCTGGATGACTACCGGACCCGAGGCCCCGCCGACCCCAGCCGTCCGTCGATGCCGCCGCGGCTGGCTGACCTGCTGGCGCGCTGCCTGGCCGACGACCCGGCCGCCAGGCCGGGCGGCATGGCCGAGATCGCCGCCGAGATCACGGACATCTACCAGCGGGAACTAGGCCATGTCCTGCCTCGGACGGCGCCGCGGGAGGCGGAGCTTCGGGCGGATGAGCTGACCAACCGGGCGCTGTCGATGCTGGACCTTGACCGGGTCAAGCAGGCGGAGATGTTGTTCGATGAGGCGCTGACGGCCGACCCGCAGCACCTGGAGGCGACCTACAACGCCGGGTTGCTGCGCTGGCGGGCAGGCAGGATGACCGACAGCGAGCTGGTGGCCAGACTCGAGGCGGTCCTGGCGAGTGCACCAGACCCCGGGCCGGTGCCGCGTCCGCTTGCCCAGCCGCACCTCAAGCGCGGCGACGTCGACGTGCCCCCTCCTGTCCTCAAGGTCCCCGCGGAGGCGGCGCGGCGCGCGCTGATGCAGCGGCTGCTTGCCCAGGTGCACCTCGAGCGCGGCGACGTCGACGTGCCCCCTCCTGTCCTCAAGGTCCCCGCGGAGGCGGCGCGGCGCGCGCTGATGCAGCGGCTGCTTGCCCAGGTGCACCTCGAGCGCGGCGACGTCGACTCGGCCCTTCCTCTCCTCGAGGAGGCGGCGCGGCGCGCCCCTGAGGACACCGAAGTCCGCGCGGCGCTGCGACGTGCCCGCGCCGATGGTGCCACCGGCCGCCGTCGACGTACCCTCGAAGGACACACGTCTGCCGTGAGTTCGGTCTGTGTGAGTGCCGACGGACGTCTCGCCCTGTCCGGCAGCCACGACGACACGGTGCGAGTGTGGGACCTGGCCACCGGCCGCTGCCTGCACGTCCTCGAAGGACACACCGAGGACGTGAACTCGGTGTGTGTGACCGCCGACGGGCGTCGCGCCCTGTCCGGCGGCGACGACCGGACGGTGCGGGTGTGGGACCTGGCCACCGGCCGCCGCCTACGCACCTTCCGAGGACACACGTCTACCGTGAACTCGGTCTGCGTAAGCGCCGATGGACGGCGCGCCCTGTCCGGCAGCGACGACCGGACGGTGCGGGTGTGGAAGCTGGCTACCGGCCGCCGCCTACGCACCTTCAGCCGCCGTCTACGCACCTTCAAAGGACACACCGGGGACGTCAACTCGGTGTGTGTGAGTGCCGACGGGCGTCTCGCCCTGTCCGGCGGCGACGACCGGACGGTGCGGGTGCGGAAGCTCTCCACCGGCCGCCGCCTGCACATCCTCGAAGGACACACTTCTTTGGTGTACTCGGTGTGTGTGACCGCCGACGGGCGTCTCGCCCTGTCCGGCAGCGACGACCGGACGGTGCGGGTGTGGGACCTGGCCACCGGCCACTGCCTGCACACCCTCAAAGGACACACCGGCGGTGTGAACTCGGTGTGTGTGACCGCCGACGGGCGTCTCGCCCTGTCCGGCAGCGACGACCGGACGGTGCGGGTGTGGGACCTGGCCACCGGCCACTGCCTACGCACCCTCCAAGAACACACCGGGAACGTGCAGTCGGTCTGTGTGAGCGCGGACGGGCACATCGCCCTGTCCAGTAGCTACAGCCGGACGGTGCGGGTGTGGGAGCTGCCGAACGTGGGGGCCGATGTCGCCTCGCTCCAGCTGTGCCGCCTGCGTCCACATGCCGAGCTGGTGCGGCATGAAACACAGTTGGAGACGCTGCTGAGCGCGGCCGAGCTTCCTACCACGGAGGGCCGCTTCCCGGCCGCGCTCACCCTGCTCAGAAAGGCGCGGACGATACCGGGGTACGAGCGGGACCCGCGAGCCCTGGAAACCTGGCGACGGCTTTCACTGTTCTCGGTAAGAACCGGTGTCCGCGGCATCTGGCAGTCGAGAATCATCGACGGACACGGCAACGTGACTTCGGTGTGTGTGGCCGCGGACGGGCGTCTCGCCCTGTCCAGCAGCCTCGGCAACACGGTGCGGGTATGGGAGCTGGCCACCGGCCGCTGTCTGCACACCCTCGACAACGGACACACTTTTGGTATCAAGTCGGTCTGCGTGAGCTCGGACGGGCGTCTCGCCCTGTCCAGCGACAATGACAGCACGGTGTGGGTGTGGGACCTGGCCACCGGCAGCTGCCTACGCATCCTCCAGGGACACGCCGGGGAGGTGAACTCGGTCTGCGTGAGCGCCGACGGGCGTCTCGCCCTGTCCGGCAGCCACGACAACACGGTGCGAGTGTGGGAGCTGGCCACCGGCCGCTGCCTGCACACCCTCAAAGGACACACCGCCATCCTGAACGGGGCCCTGAAGGCCGTGACCTCGGTGTGTGCGAGCCCCGACGGGCGTGTCGCCGTATCCGGCGGCAAGGACTGCACGGTACGGGTGTGGGACCTGGCCACCGGCCGCTGCCTGCACACCCTCAAAGGACACACTTTTGGGGTGTACTCGGTGTGTGTGAGCGCCGACGGCCGTTTCGCCCTGTCGGGCAGCCAGGACCGGACGGTGCGGGTGTGGGACCTGGCCACCGGCCACTGCCTGCACACCCTCAAAGGACACACTGGGATTGTGTACTCGGTGTGCGTGAGCGCCGACGGCCGTTTCGCCCTGTCGGGCAGCCAGGACCGGACGGTGCGGGTGTGGGACCTGGCCACCGGCCACTGCCTGCACACCCTCACCGGACACACCAGCGAGGTGACCTCGGTGTGTGTGAGCGCCGACGGGCGCCTCGCCCTGTCCGGCAGCGACGACCGGACGGTGCGGGTGTGGGAGATCGACTGGGAGCTCGAGGCCCGGGACCCGGCCGACTGGGACGAGGGCGTCAGGCCCCATCTCGAAACCTTCCTGACGTTGCACACTCCCGTTGCGGGCAGCCTGCCGCCGCGGGGCGAAGTCTCGGAACAGCAGATCCGGCTGGGTCTTTCCCGCCGGGGTAGGCCCTCGTGGACCGAAACGGACGTCGACAGCCTGCTCCGCCAGTTGCAATACTCCGGCTACGGGTGGATACGCCCGGCCGGTGTAAAGGCGGAGCTGGAACGTATGGCCCGGAACTGGGAAGCCCTGCCCCCGCTACCCGGGGCGTAGCAGAAGCCCACTCACCTATCCCGCGGATGCGGGTGGCGAGGATACGGAGACGACGATGCCGGCCACCGTCACATTGAAGGTGACCCACGGACGGCTGCAAGGCGAGGAATTCACCTTCACCGAACGAAACACCTGTATCCTCGGCCGCGCGGACGGCTGCACCCCCCGGCTTCCCGACGACGCCGACCATCGCACCGTCTCCCGGCACCACTGCCTGCTCGACATCAACCCGCCCGACATCCGCGTGCGCGACTTCGGCAGTCTCAACGGCACGTACGTCAACGACGTCAAGATCGGCCAGCGCGAGGCCCACCAGACCCCGGAAGAGGCCGCGGCCCAGACCTTCCCGGAACACGACCTGACCGACGGCGACGAGCTGAAGATCGGGTCGACGACCTTCCGGGTGTCCGTGCATACTCCGCTCCACTGCGTCGGCTGCGGCCGGGAGATCCCGGACGGCGCCCAGGCGGAGGCCGGGGCGGAGGCCGGGACCATCCAATGCGCGGCCTGCCGCGCCCGGGCCGCCCGGCGAAACTGCCCCGCGTCGCCCGCGCCCGTGTCCCCACGCTGCGCCGCCTGCGGCGAGCCGCTCGCCGGCGCCCGCCGCGCCGGACCGGGCAGCGACCTGTGCGCCGTCTGCCTGGCTGACCCCGGCAAGGTCCTACGTCACCTGCTGCGGCGCGCCCGCTCCGGCGACCGGGAACTCGCCGCGATCGGCGGCTACACCCTGCTGCGCGAGCTCGGCCGCGGTGGGATGGGCGCCGTCTACCTCGCCCGCGACGACACCACCGGTCATGAGGTCGCTCTGAAGGTGATGCTGCCCCGGGTCGCCGCCCAGCCCGACGTGCGGGCCCGCTTCCTGCGCGAGATCGCCATCAGCAAGGAGCTGCGACACCGCCACATCGTCAGCCTGCACGACATCGGCACGGCCCACGGCGGCTTCTACTTCACCCTGGAGTACTGCGCCGGCGGCAGCCTCGACAAGCTCGTCGCCCGCCGCGGCGGCAGGCTGCCCCTCGACGAGGCACTCCCGCTCGCCTTGCAGGCCCTGGAAGGGCTTGAGCACGCGCACGACCAGGGCGTCGTCCACCGCGACCTCAGCCCGCAGAACATCCTGCTCACCGACGGGACCTCCCCTGTCGCGAAGGTCGGCGACTTCGGCCTCGCCAAGGCCTTCGACCAGGCCGGGCTGTCCGGGCTCACCCGTACCGGCACCGCCGCCGGAAAGCCCTGGTTCATGCCCCGCCAGCAGGTCATCAACTTCAAGCACGCCCAGCCCGACGTCGACGTCTGGGCGCTGGCCGCCTGCCTCTACTGGACTCTCACCGGCGCCCATCCCCGCGATTTCACCGGGCGCAGAGACCCCTGGCAGGTCGTCCTCCAGAACAACCCGGTGCCCATCCGCAAGCACGACCCCACCATTCCCGCGGGACTGGCCCAGGTCATCGACCAGGCCCTCCGTGACCAGCCGGCCATCGGCTTCTCCACGGCCGCCGAGCTCCGCCACGCGCTCGACAAATACGGCTGACCCACGAGTCGCTCCCGCCTCCGCCGGGCGGACCACCCGCGTCGCCGGTTGTCCTCGGTGCCCTCGGAGCCGATCCGTTTCCCGATCTCCCGGGAAGCCCGCGGTCTTGGCACCGGCCGCCACCGGGACCTGGATCGCTCAGGCCTGGCCGCCGACCACGAACAGGCCCTCACCGACCTCCGCGGACGTGTCGCGCATCCGCTCCACCCATGCCCGTGGCCAGGCTGTGTCCGACGACCAGTGCGCCTCGTGCAGCAGGGTCCCG
Source organism: Pseudofrankia coriaricola (assembly GCF_001854805.1). Classification (GTDB taxonomy): domain Bacteria; phylum Actinomycetota; class Actinomycetes; order Frankiales; family Frankiaceae; genus Pseudofrankia. The sequence goes on along the minus strand of NZ_MBLO01000261.1, from coordinate 41,366 downwards.
CTCAGCGTCGCCCCACGCAGGTCGACACCCCGAAGGTTCACCCCGCGAAGATCGGCCCCGCTCAGGTCGGCCAGACCGAGCGTCACTCCGCGCAGGTCCGCCCCACCGAGAACCACGTCCCGAAGATCGGCACCGCTGAGGTCGGCACCGCCGACGTTCACGTCACGCAGGTCGGCCCCCCGCAGGTCGGCAAGGCCGAAGGCCGCCCGGCGCAGGTCGGCGCCGCGCAGCGTCGCCTCCCGAAGGTCGGCCCCGCCGAGGTTCGCATCCCGAAGGTCGGTCCTGCCGAGGTCGGCGCGCCGCAGCGTCGCCCCGCGCAGGTCCGCGCCGCGCAGCGTCGCCCCGCGAAGATCGGCGCCGCGCAGCGTCGCCTCCCGAAGGTCGGCCCCGCCGAGGTCCACCTCACGGAGGTCGGCCGACTCAGGGCCCGCCACCGGATCAGATCCGCCGAGGTTACCGAGGTCGAGGAGGTCGGCCAGGCTGCGGCTCGTCAGTTCGGACGTCGAGGAGCCGACGTCGTGGAGCGTCTCGGCGAGAGAGCGGGGGGCGCGGTCCAGGATGCTCCGGCTGACGGGATCGCCGAGCGAGGAGCTCGCCAGAAGCTGGTGGATGTCGACCGGGCCGGAGGCGCTCATGACCGCGTTCCTCCCTTTAGTCCCTGGCGGAAGCGGTAGAGCATGCCTTCGACCGCGCGCGGGGTGACGTCCTCGCCGAGGAACCGGGCGATCTCCTCGTAGGTGTGGCCGGTGGCGGACAGCAGGACCGCGGTCCGCAGCCGGCCGGGCGGAGGCAGGGCCGCCGCGAGATCCTCGCGCATCGTGAACAGGTCAGCGGGATCACGAAGCGCGGGATCACGAAGATCGAGGGCATGCACACCCTCACCCACCAGCGCTCCGGAGAGGCGCTGGCGTTCCCACCGCGGATAGACGGTGCCGCCGAATGCCAGCACGCAGCCACCGATGAAGTAGGTCGACAGCTTCGCGCCTCCCTTCGGCGACCAGCCGCGGCCTTCCCGGCCGGCGTCCTGGAACCGGGCCAGGGCCGTGATGAGGGTTTCCTGCACCAGGTCGTCGATGTCGTCACGGGTCAGGGTGATCTCGCCGGCGGCGAGGCGGCGGACCCCACCCAGGCCCCGGCGAGCGCACTCCTGCGTGATCTGCCCGCTGACCAGCCACGCGTGCAGGACCTGGTGGCCGTAGCGGGCCAGGGCATCGGCGACCACCTCGTAGTCGGGCCCGGCGAAGCCGACCTCGATCAGCCGGGCATACAGCGCCGCATCCCCGGCAAGCCGCGACGCCCGGTCGTCGTCGACCGCGGAGTCGTCAGCCATCCGCCCTCACAGGCCCGTCCTCGTACCCGTCCTACGGACGGGGCTCCATCCAACCCACGTCCCCGGGCACGGACACCGGTCGCCTCTCATCCGTGCGCGACTCCAGTCCATGCGCGACCAGCCTGCCACAGCCGGACATGCCGGACACCAGCTCGCGGCGAACCATGCCGGTCAGGTATGGGGCGGATTGCCGCCGTCCCCGTCCCGTCCCCGGATACCTCGTCCCGAGTACGGCAAAGCCTCGGCTCGGCTCATGGGGCAAGGATCTGCGCGCCCGGGCGGCTTGGGCGCTGGGTGGCGGGGAGCTTGTCCGAGGTGAGGAAGGCGTCGCCGGAGGAGGGGACGCCCGCGAGGGCCTTGTCGGCGCCCCACGCGGCGAGGGGCACCCAGTGCCGGCGGGTGGGGTCGAGGACCTGGGGGAACGCGCCCCCGCAGTTCGGGATCACGGCCGCGACGGTCGTCGCGGCGGCCAGGTCGCGCAGCGGCACGACCGTGGTGCCGCACAGCGTGTCGGGCGGAAGGCTGGGGCCGCGCAGCGGCGTCCAGGTTTCGGCGGCGACGTCGAAGCGCGCGGCGGCAGGCGGCCGGTTGTGCCACGCCGAGCTGAGAGTCGCGGCGACGGCGACGGGGCCGTCGGTGGTGGTCACCAGACCCGTGCCGCCGGCCGGCGTCGTAAGCGGCGGGCCTGGGGCCACCGTCCACTGGCGGGTGGCCGGGTCGTAGACGAGCGTCCGGCCCTCGGCCGGGTCCGAACCCCGGCCTTCCGCCTGGGCCCAGATGACCACCTTGCCGCTGGCAGCGACGGCCTTGACGGGGACCAGGCTAGCGGGGACGGACACTGGCGGAAGGACGGTCCAGGCCCGCGTCGACGGGTCGTAGGCGGCGCCGTCCGTGAACACCTGGGTCCGCTGGCCATCGGGCCTGGGAGCGAGCTCACGCGATCCGCCCCAGACCACCAGCTCCTTGCCGGTCCAGACGGCGACGGCGCCGGTACGGGACTCGATGGGTGCTGGCGGCAGTTTCGACCAGGTCCTGGTCGTGACGTCGAAGGCCAGATCGCTGCCGGTCTGGTAGGCGCCGCCGTTGCCGCTCCCCACGATCGAGCCGCCCCACAGATAGACCGTCGTGTCGGAGACGGCGACGGTCGCCTGCGTCATCCAGGTGTCCGGGGCGGGGTCGCGAGCGCCGAACGGCGCGCCGACCGGATCGGACACCACCGCGGTCCAGTGCGTCGGCTCGCGGCCGAGGACGACGAGGGAGTGGCCCACGACGAGGGTCCGCTCGGTGTCGCCGAACATCAACGGTCGCGGCGACGGCAGGTCGCGCCACCGCCAGGCGTCGACACCGGTCGCGGGCGGCTCCGGGCGCGGCCCGCTGTCATGCCTGACCGGCCCGGCGACCAGCGCCACGACAGCGACGAGTACCACGACCACGCCGGCCGCGGCGGACGCGATGGCGCCGGCGCGGCGACGCCGGCGGGCCCGCCGGACACGAGCCTGGACGAGGTCGGTCAGCCGCGCGTTGACCGGCACCCGGTCGGCCGTGCGGCGCAGCAGGTCGGCAAGCTGCTCGTCGGTCATCATCGGCCGGCCTCCAGCATCGTGCGCAGGGTCGCCAGGCCCCGGCTGGTCTGGCTTTTCACGGTGCCCACCGAGCAGCGCAGCACGGCGGCGGTCTCGGCCTCGGTCAGCGCCAGGTAGTGCCGCAGCAGCACGGCGGCCCGCTGGCGCGGCGGCAGCTGGCGCAGGGCGGCGACCAGCACGTCACGTTCGTCGACGAGCAAGATCGCGTCGACAGGGTCTGCCCGCTCGGTCAGGTCCGGCCGGTCGCCGCCGCCGCCGGCGGCGGCGGGGCCGGGGCCGGGTAACCGCTCGCGCCGCCAGCGCGCGCCGCGCCACCACGACACGGACGTCGTCACCATCACCCGGCGCACATAGGCCTCGCGCCCGCCCGCCGTCACATGCGTGCCCCGCAGCCAGGTCTTGACGAGCGCCGTCTGCACCAGGTCCTCGGCCTGCCCCACGTCCCCGACGAGCAGGTAGGCGAAGCGCGTCAGCCGCGTCCCGCACCGCCGCACGAACCCCGCGAAGTCCTCATCGGCCGGGTCGCCGTCGACCGGGTGGCCGTCGACCGGGTCGCCGTCGACCGGGTCGCCGTCGGCCGGATTCCTGGCCGTCCGGTTCTCGGCCGGTTGGTTCCCGCGCGGCGGGGCTTTGGCCAGCGGGGTTCCGGCCGGCCGGGCACGGACGCCCTCCTTCACGCCGCGCCCCCGTGCCCGCGGCTCCCCGCCGACGTCACCACGCACCGACCGCCCTGCCTCCGCGTCCTGGGGGACGCAGTCCGCGTCTCCCTGCCACTGATACGCCTTCCAGGCGAGAAAGGTTGCGCGCGAAGACCCGCCGGATCGCCCGGTCTCGTCGCGGACTCAGGTCCCTACCGGAGGGCAGCATCCATGTCCCGGGCCGGGATGCCGCCTGCCGCCGCCAGCGCCGTGGCCGGCGTGAGTGGCCAGGCGCTGGCCGGCCGCGCTACCCGCTGGCGACGGGGGTGGCCGGATGCCGGCGGCGTTGGGAGTGACGGACCGGCCGCCGCGCGCCGTTCCCGCCGGGCGGGTGATGCCGGCAGGCACCGCCGTGTTCGGGCGCCGTCGGCGGGCGGGAATGGTGGTCCGTCGTTGTCTGGTCATGCGGGGCGCCAGGACCGCCGCGCGTCGCCCGAGCGGCCGCGTTCCACTGGTGCTGGGTGAGCGCGCAGATCGAGTCGGCGAGGTTGAGCCGGCCACCGTCGCGGGTAAGGATCGCGTCGTCGTCGAGGTGGCGGGCCATGGCCGCGAGGATCCCGGTGGGCAGGGGGCCGGGGTCGACGACGGGAGCGGGCCGCAAGACACGTCCGTCCGCCAGGGTGGCGACGACCGTGCCGTCGACACCCCGGTCGAGGATGGTCCCCTCCTCGTGGACGGCATGGTGGTGACCGGTGCACAGGATCGTCAGGTTGTCGATGTCCGTCGCGCCGCCGCCGTCGGACCATTCCGCCAGGTGGTGGACCTGGAGCCAGCGGGTGCGCTCGCAGCCCGGATACTGGCAGGTGCCGAGGTCGCGGGCGTAGACGGCGTCGCGCAGCCGGCGACCGGGTAGCCGGCGACGCCGCCCTAGGTGCAGTGGGTTGCCGGCGGTGTCGGACAGCAACGCGCGCAGGAGACCGTCGCAGCCGAGCCGGCGGAGCACCGACGTGGGCAGGCCGATCCCAGGCTCGGCATCGGCTCGCAACAGTCGACGGGCACCGGATGGGCCAACAGGCGGGCCGGGCTCACCAGCACCATCACGGAGACCAGCCGCCCCACCGGGCTGATCGCTGCCTGAGATCTCGTCGCCGCGAGGGACACAGCCGCTGCCTTCAGCGCCGGCGCGCAGGAGAGTGTCGACGTCCACATGGACGGTGACCGTGTGCGACGGTAGCAGCAGGCCGGGCGCGGGTCGGTCCAGGAACCCGGTCGCGAGCGTCACCAGCGCATCCGCGTCCAGCCGACGGTCGCGCGGCGCCACGATCACCTCCCCATCCGCCGGCACCCGATCGGGGTCGTCCGGCGATGGCGGCGGGGTGGTGTCCTCCAGGCTCGCCCGAGCCGCGTCGATCGCGGCCACCAGCTGGGCACCCTCGTCCGCCCGAAGCACCGCCGACAGCCGCAGCATCCCGTCCCGGCCGGTCCGCCACGACACCCGCCGCCCCGCCCGCTGCCCCGCGTGGTCGCCCGTCAGCCGCTCGCAGGTGGCCGCCAGCCGTTCCAGCTGGGCCGCCGTGCAACACAGCGCGTGGTTCAGCCAGACCCCCTCACTGTCCGGCTCGGCGACCCGGGCCACCGCCCGCACCTTCGAGTAGGACACCCGCCCGGCCACGAACGCCGCCCGCACCGCCGGCAACGCCTCCAACGCACGCCCGACGGCCAGGTGCTCCCGGGCGGTACGCACCGCAAGCCCACAGCGCCACGCCAGCCAGTGCGCACACGACACGAACCCCTGCCCCGACCAGCCACCCCGCCGGTCGAACGCAGCCACCATCACCAACCAGCCGCACGTCGCCGCGGCGAGCCGCCCCGCCCACGCGACGATCTCCCCCTCCAGCACCTCCAGCGGCACGGCCTCCACGTCCACCGACAACACAGCCGAGGCGGAGACGGCCTCGGTCCCAGCCGACGCGGGCGCAGACCCAGACGCAGACACAGACGCGGACATCGCGATCGCGGACATCGCCACCACCACCCGGGGCCAAGGGGTCACCGACACGACCAGACTCCCACCCAGCACCGACAGTTTTTCGGAATCACCCCAGCTCAGAGGCATGATCATTCGACCCGTGATCGCCATCTCCCTTGCGTGGCATGGAGGCGTCCCCGACGGCGGTCGGCGACCCGGCCAGGTTCCGACCGCGGCGACCGGCCGATGCCGGACGGAGCCGACCGCGACGGTTCCGCGGAACCGCGACACGGAGCCCACGCAACCCGAACGCCGACCAGCAGTCCCGAAGACCGCCCGTCACCGGCCCGAGGAGACCAGTGAACCGGTCGAGCCCGGCCGCCTTTGCCGATCAGGCCTCCCTGCCTGTCAAAGCGTCGCGAGCTCCGCCCGAGCCCAGGCTCGGAACCTCCATGCCACGCCCGGAACGTCCAGCGCCATGCCGCTGTCGGCGAGGCCAGCGCGGGCGACACACGCCACGACGGCTCCGCGGAACCGCGCGCCACGGCTCGAGCGGACCCACAGGGCCTGAGCCCACTCCGCCACCGACCGTCAACCGCCAACCACCGACCTGTGGCCGGGGCCGGGGCTGGGCTGGGCTGGGGGGCCGCTACAGCGCCGGCTCGACGAGCACCGGCGTTGCGGGGATGCCGGCTCCGTCCGTGGTCGCCACCGTGCTCCCGGCCCCGATCAGCGCGGTCGCCAGCCACCCCGTCGTCATGATCCGGCGTTGGCGAACCGGCAGTGGTCTCAAAGGCTTCGGGCCGACGGCCGAGCGCCGCTGATCGTTCCGGCCGCGGCCGCGCCACGGGTGGGGTCCTGGCCAGCCAGGCGGACCAGGCCTTTGCGGCCGTCGGCGGTTCCGCAGACGGCGTAGACGACGAAGGTGCGGTTGCCGGCCGTCCGCCTGGCCCAGTCGAGGACGGCGGGGACGTCGGTCTCGGTGATCTCGAACTCGGTCGAGCTGGGCGAGGCGTTCGAATGGGCCGGGCGCGTCCAGAAATAGACGCGGTAAACCGGATTGCCCAGTTCCCACGTGGTGTCGCGTGGGTCGACGCGCCGCACTCGCATGGTTTGGAGGTTATCGGCGTACACCAGGCGACATGCCAAACGCCACCGGCTGGAAGGGGCACAGAAAACCAATCCGTCGGTGACGGTGAACCGGTTCGCGAATGGTGTGCGCCCCGGCGCGGGCCCAGCCGCACGGCGGCGGTGCGGCGGCTCGGCGGCGGCGCGGACTGTCGGCGCGGCCCGTTCGGACGCCGCTGGCACCGCTTCGGTCGTCGTCGTGCGCGGTCCGTCGCGGCGTGCTCGCGTAGGCGGTCCAGTCAGGTGGCGGCTCCCGCCGACGTCGCGCCGGCATGAGCCGTGCTCGTCGGCATCAACTCGCGGTCAGCGCGGCGTCGACGGCGGCGGCCAGCGCGCCGTCGGCCGGGAGCCAGGAACCACTGGTCACCTCGGTGAGCAGGCGGCGGTAGGCGATGGTGCCGCGGTCGGTGTCGATGTGGACGTTCGCCATCAGGTCCAGGTGGTAGTCCGGCGGCATCGTCTCGAGGACGTACCAGTCCTCGTCGCGGACGGCGGAGTCGAACGCGATGATGTCGGCGCCCGGGCGGTCGGCTTCGGTGTCGTTGCGGACCACGAACTACAGCAGCCGGCAGGTGCCGTCGTCGACCGGCGCGATCGCCTTGACCATGAGGTCGCTGCCGAGCAGTCGGCGGGCGAGCGGCGCGTCCCCGAGGTCGGAGGCGAAGGCAACCGGGTACCAATAGTGCCGCAGGGACGGCTCGGCGGTGACACGCATGTCTTCCGACCGTAGGTTCATCGCGTTTTGAAATGGTTACACGATCATTCCGCCGCGGGCGGCGCGCCGTGCCCCACGTAAGGCCAAGGTGTCCAGGAGGTGGCCCGCAACATCCTGAACGCCCAGCGTGGCGGTCTGACCGTCATCCGGCGGCGTGCGCAGTCGCGCAGAGGCCGATGCGTGTCTGTAGAAGTGAGGCAGGCGGATCGGTGGCGAGGTGGGCGTGGCGGACGACGAGCCAATCACAGTACGGGCAAGTCGAGTGGTGTACGAGAACCCGTGGATGCGGGTACGCGAGGACGCGATCGTGCGGACCGGTGGCGTCGAAGGGATCTACGGCGTCGTCGAGAAGCCGGACTTCGCGCTGGTGATCCCGATGGACGCGGGCGGGGTCTGGCTCGTGGAGCAGCACCGCTACCCGGTCGGCGGGCGGTACTGGGAGTTCCCGCAGGGCTCCTGGGAGGACCGGCCCGGCGTCGACCCGGCGGAGCTCGCCGCGGCCGAGCTACGGGAGGAGACCGGTCTGCGCGCCGGCCGGCTCGACCACGTCGGCCGGCTGTTCACCGCCTACGGCTACTCCACCCAGGGCTGCCACGTCTGGCTCGCCACGGACCTGACCGAAGGCCCACGCGCGCCGAGCGTCGAGGAGCAGGACCTGGTGGCCCGCCGCTTCAGCCACGCCGACTGGCTGGCCATGCTCGCCGACGGCGTCATCCAGGACGCCTCGACCCTCGCCGCCTGGGCACTGCTGTGTGCCCGCCCACCGGACGGCCTCCCCTTCTCGCCTGCCTGTCAGCGGGAGTAACACGGGCCACATCGGTGCGGTTCGAAACACGGTCCTCGGTCGTGCGTGACCTGCACACGCAATTCCCGGCGGACCCACTACGCCTCGCGGACGGCGACCGGGGAGCCGCGCGGCGGGCGGCACGGCGGCGGCGCGCAATAGGATCGCGCCATGGTTGAGCCGCCGGTGATCGCCTTTGGCCCCGCGGAGACCGGTGGCACGTGGTGGGCGGTACTGCCATCAGCCAAGGTTCTTCGCTGTGACCGGTTGACCGATCTGCTTAGCACCGTCGAACGGGCGATGGCCGCGGACCACCCTGGCCGGCCGTTCGCGCTCCGCCTCGACCCGACCGGCGAGTGGGATCCCGGAGACGCGACGTGACCGCGACCCGCCGAGCCAGGCATACCCCGCGGATCTGCCTGCTCCCCGACGGCGCGGGGCTACCCCGGCCGTCCAACCGCGTCCCCTGAACCGCTTTCCGTCCTGCCCGCCATGCCTGGTCAGCCCCCGGACCGAATGGCGGGCGGGCGGCCGGCGATATCGGCCGTGACCGCGTCCGTCGCGGCGATGAGCGCCGTGCCGAGCCGGCTGGCCTCGGCTCCGGTGATGGCCGCGGCGAAGCCGCGCAGGGAGACGACGAGGGCGACGGCGCCGTGGGCGTCGAAGACGGGGGCCGACAGGGAGTCCACCCGGTAGTCCCGGGCGTCCTCCAGGTCGCCGGCGACGAAGTCCGCCGGGCTCGCGAGGCCGGCGGCGAGGTCGCGTAGCAGGCCGGGGAGCTGGCCGCGCAGGTTGGCCGCGGCCGCGGCGCCGACCTGGCGGCGTACCCGTTCGTCCAGAGACGTGGACAGCTCGACGGAGTAGCCCCGGACGCGGATGACGTGGAGGAGCTCGCGGTACTCGCCGCGGTCGGCCGGGTCAGTGACGCCGCCACGGTCGAGCCAGCCCTCGACGACCGCGTCCGGCTGCCAGGCCATCGACGTGATCCCGAGTGGCGGGTGGAACGGGATCGTGTCGCCGACGCGCAGCGTGGCGAGCGGGCGCCCGCGCGGGTCGACGACCAGGTGCGCGACCGTGGCGTACTCGGCCGCCGGGACAAGCGCGACGACCGACAGGCCGAGCCGGCGGTGCAGGTCGGCCATCCGGCCGCGCCCGGCGGCGAGCGCGTCGGTGCCGGCGGTGGCGGCCTGCCCGGCGGCGATCAGCCCGGGGCCCAGTGCGTAGGTGCGCCGTGTCGGGTGGCGACGCAGCCAGCCGGCGCGCTCCAGCGTGGCGAGCGTTGGGTAGCAGGTGGCGGCGGTGGTGCCGAGCCGCCGGGAGATCTCCGACTGGCTGAGGCCGCCCGGCGCGCCAGCGAGCATCTCGACGACGGCGATGACCCGGTCGGTCTGCGGGGACGGCCGCGGGCGCGACGACATGCGGCGACTGTACCGGCCCCTTTTCGCATAGTGCAAAGATTGACATGTCTGATGCAAAGAGGTTCCCTGATCGGGCGGCGGGCAGCCGCCGTCGAGCCGCCCGAGCGGCCGACCCAGCGGCCGGTCCCAGTGGCCGGCCGAGCCGAAGGGGACGCCCCATGGCCACCGCGTCCGAACACGGAGCACCCGAGAACAAAGCACCCGAGAACAGCGAGCCCGCGAGCAGCACGGGCACGTCCGGCGCCGACACCGCCTCCGCCACCCCGTATGTCGTCATCACGTCCGACAGCCACGCGGGCTTACCGACCGAGCTGTACCGGGATTACTTGGAGAAGGAATTCCACCCGGCGTTCGACGAGTTCCTCGCCGGCAGGCCGGCGGCGGTCGAGGAAATCCGCCGCATGGGGACCTCCGACGCGAAGTTCGCGCAGAAATGGTTCACCGAGAACGCCGAGGGCCTGGAGGGCGGCTGGGAGGCGGCGCGGCGGAACAAGGAGATGGACGCGGACGGCATCACAGCCGAGATCATCTTCCCGGACGCGGACGCCGTGGAAAGCCGCACCTGTGCCCCGTTCGGCACCGGCCTCGGCCTCTCCGGGGACCTCGACCCGGTGCTCGGCCTCGCCGGCGCCCGCGCCCACAACCGCTGGCTCGCCCAGCTGTGCGCCGACTCGCCGCTGCGGCGCCGCGGCATTGCGCTGGTGCAGATCACCGCCCCTCTCGACGACGTGCTCGCCGAGATCCGCCGATCCTACGAGTCCGGCCTGCGCGCCGTGATGATCCCGGCGATGTGGATGCACCAGGCGCCCTACCACGACCGGCGCTACGACCCGGTGTGGGCGCTGTGCCAGGACCTGGACATGCCGGTACTCACTCACTCCGGCCCGGCGGACAAGGAGTCCTACGGCGACCACCTCGGTATCTACGTCACCGAGGTGACGTGGTGGCCGGCGCGGCCGCTGTGGTTCCTGCTCTGGTCGGGCGTGTTCGAGCGGTTCCCGCGGCTGCGGTTCGGCGTCGCCGAGGCCGGCTGCTGGTGGGTGGCGAACCTGCTGTGGTTCTGGGACCGGCTCTACCTCGGTCAGAAGGGCGCGGAGAAGCTTGGCTCGCTCGGCGACCTCACGATGTCGCCGAGCGAGTACTTCGACCGCAACTGCTTCATCTGCTCGTCGAACACCAAGCGGCGCGAGATCGGCATGCGCTACGAGATCGGCCTGGAGAACATGCTCTGGGGGAATGACTTCCCGCACCCCGAGGGCACCTGGCCGCGCTCGCGCGAATGGATGAAGAAGACCTTCCACGACGTCCCCGTCGCCGAGGCCCGCCGGATGCTCGGCGAGGCCGCGGCCGAGGTGTTCGGCTTCGACCTGGCGGGGCTGCGCCCGATCGCCGACCGGCTGAACGTCACCCCGGAAAGCCTCGGCCAGACCGACGACGCGGCCAACGTCGCGAAATGGGCCCGGGCCCGCGTCGCCGGCCGGCACTGGCTGACCGGCCAGGACCTCCCCTGGGGCGTGGCCGAATGACCACGGACGCGACAGCCCCAGCGCCCACGCCGGCCCCAAACCCAAACCCAGGGCCCGCACCGGCACCGGCACCGGACGACCGCTACATCGTCATCTCGGCCGACTGCCACGGCGGCGGGAACCTGCGCGGCTACCGCCCTTACCTGGAAAACCGCTGGCTGGACGACTTCGACGCCTGGGCCGCTGGCTACACCGTTCCTTACGACGACCTCAAGGGCGACCTGGGCGGCCGGAACTGGGACTCCGACCGGCGGCTGGCCGACCTGGAGGCCGACGGGATCGTCGCCGAGGTGATCTACCCGAACACCGTCCCGCCGTTCTACCCGAACAACTCCCTCGTCGAGCAGCCGCCAGCGCCGAACGCCGGCGACCTGGAGCGGCGCTGGGCCGGGCTGCGGGCACACAACCGCTGGATGGCCGACTTCTGCGCCGCGGCCCCGGGCCGGCGCGCCGGCATCTGCCAGATCATGCTGCACGACCTGGACGCCGCCGTCGCCGAAGTGCGCTGGGCGAAGGAGAACGGCCTGTTCGGCGGCGTGCTGCTACCCGGTGCGCCGCCCGGTTCCGGCGTGCCCTCGCTGTACGACCCGGAGTACTACGAACCGCTCTGGTCGGTCTGCGAAGAGCTGGACATGCCGGTCAACCACCACAGTGGCAGCGCCGCGCCGGCCGCCGGTGAACGCGCCGAGGACAAGGTGATCCTGCTGCTGGAGGTCACCTGGTGGGCGCACCGGGCGTTCACCCACCTGCTGGTCGGCGGCGTCTTCGAGCGCCATCCCGGCCTGCGGCTGGTGCTCGCCGAACAGGGCACCGCCTGGGTGCCCGAGGAGCTGGCCCGCCTCGACTACTTCTTCGACCGGATGGGCACCGGCACCGCCGACTCGCAGGAGGCGGTCTGGGGCAAGGAGCTGGTCGGCGGGCTGTCCTTGCGGCCGAGCGAGTTCTTCGCCCGGCAGGTCCGCATCGGCGCGAGCTTCCTGCGCGGAAGCGAGGTGCCGGCCGCGAGCCGCATCGGCTTCGACAAGATCATGTGGGGCAGCGACTACCCGCACAGGGAGGGCAGCCACCCCTACTCGCGCGAGGCGCTGCGGGCCGCGTTCGCCGGGGTCGCCCCGGTGGACGTCGAGCGGATGCTCGCCGGCAACGCCGCCACCACCTACGGCTTCGACCTCGACGCGCTGCGCCCGCTCGCCGACTGGTTCGGCCCGAGGGTCGCCGAGGTCGCCGAGCCGCTGAAGCCGGCGTCGCTGCCCATCGAGGCCGAGATGTGCCCCGCCCTCATCGGCTACGGCAAGGAGGAATCATCGTGAGCGCAGGAGCAAGCGAGCGGAGTGGTCGTCCGAGGGACGAGGACGGCCACGGAGCGAGTGCGGCGATGGAGCGAACCCGAGACACAGTGAGTCCCCGTATCCGCTATGGCGCCCGTACCCCAGAGCAGCTACGCAACCGCGAGGTCGAGGCGACCTCGGTCGATACCTGGGCGACCTCGATCGTCGCGATCTACGAAACCGATCCCGAGCTGGTCGCGGCCGTCTTACCGCCGCCGCTGGTCGCGTCGACGCCCGAGCACGTGCGGCTCACGATCGCGCGGGTCGACGTCGGCCGCCGCCTACCACCGTTCGGCGCCGGCACGTTCGCCGTCGGCGCCGTCCACGACGGGCTGGTCGGTGACTATGCGCTCACGATGCCGATGTCGACGGAACAGTCGGTCATCGGCGGCCGGGAGACGTTCGGCGAGCCGAAGAAGATCGCCGAGGTCCGCCTCGCCCTCGGCGGCGACCTGGCCGTCGGCACGCGATTGACCGGCTCGTTCGCCCGGCTCGGCGTCACCTACGTGGAGATCAGCGGGCAGATCGTCGAGGAGCTGCCCCTGCCGGCGGACGGGGTGCGCACCAGCTTCTACCTGAAGTTCCAGCCGGCGCCGGATGGCAAGGGCTTCGACGACGACCCCGGGCTCGTGCATGTCCAGCGCCGGGAGAAGACGCGCAAGCTGTTCCGGGTGGACGGCGAGGTCATCCTGCGCGAGTCCCAGTTCGACCCCGTCGCCGACCTGCCGGTGCGCCGCCTCGTCGGCATCGAGATCGCCGAGCGCTCCAGCATCCAGACCGGCGCCGTCGTGCGCCGCCTGCCGCAGGAGGACATCGTCCCGTTCGCCCACCAGCGCTACGACGACCTCTCCCCCGTCGGCGAGGAGTAGCCGGACGGCTCGCCGGCGGCTTCCGGCGGCTCTGAGCGGCCGGGCTGGCACCAGCCCGGCCGCTCGGCGCCGCTCCGTCGCCGTGCACGCACCGCTACCGGGTGGCATGACGACGGCCAGTTGATGACCAGTTGTCCAACACTCTGCGACTATGTCCAGGTGCGCCGCGATGCAGCGGCCAAGGGGGGAGTGGACATGCCCAATGACGAGCAGTCCTCGGCCGGGTTAAACCCGTATCTCCCGCATCCGGAACGGATCCACAACTACTTCCTCGGCGGCAAGAACAACTTCGCCGTCGACCGGGCCCTGGCCGACCAGATGTTGGCGATAGACCCGACCATCCCGCACACCGCGCGCGCGAACCGGGCCTTCCTGCGCCGCGCGGTGACGTTCCTGGCCGCCGACGCGGGCATCCGGCAGTTCCTCGACATCGGAACCGGCCTGCCGGCCACCGACAACATCCATGAGGTCGCCCAGCGCCTCGCGCCCGAAAGCCGCATCGTCTACGTCGACAACGACCCGGTCGTGATCGTCCACGCCCGGGCGCTGCTGACCGGCGTTCCCGAGGGCGTGACCGCCTATCTGCAGGCCGACCTGCGTGACCCGGAGAAGATCCTGGAGGACGCGGCGGCCACGTTGGACTTCTCCCGGCCGGTCGCGACCCTGCTGCATGGCGTGCTGCAGTTCATCCCGGACTCCGACGAAGCGGACCGGGTCGTCCGGACCCTCCTGGACGCGATGCCGTCCGGCAGCTACCTCTCGCTGGCCCACATCGCCCAGGACGTCCGCCCCGAGACCGCCCGCAGCATGGACGAGGCGAGCGCGAGCAGCCCGGTGATCTCCGTCTACCGGACGCGGGACCAGGTCGCGCGCTTCGTGGACGGTCTCGAACTCGTCGAGCCCGGCCTCGTCACCGCCTCCGAGTGGCGTCCCGACCCCGGTGCCGACACCGCCCCCGTGCCCGTCTGGGCCGCGGTCGCGCGGAAGCCCTGAAGGTCGCGGCTTCGGCGTCGTCGCGCCGGTCTGGCACGATCCGGACGTGGGCTCGGTCGTGGCGCTGCACGCGCATCCGGATGACGAGGCGCTGTGGAGCGGCGGGACGCTGGCGTTGCTCGCCGCGGCGGGACATCGGGTCGTGATCGTCGTCGCGACCGACGGGCACATGGGGAACGGCTCCGATCCCGAGGCACGCGTCCGCCTGGACGAGTTGCGAGCAAGCGCGGCCGAGTTGGGGGTCGCCCGGGTCGAGTATCTCGGCTACGCGGACAGCGGGCACGGGCCGCTGTTCTACCCGGATCCGGATGACCGGCAGAGGTTCGCGCGCGCCGACCTGGACGAGGCGGCCGGGAAACTGGCCGGCCTGCTGCGCGCGGAGAAGGCGTCGGTTCTGATCAGCTACGACGCGCGCGGCGGATACGGGCACCGTGACCACGTACGGGTGCACGAGGTCGGCGCCCGCGCGGCGGACCTGGCCGGCGGCATCCGCACGGTGGAGGCGACCCTCCCGCGGGAGACCGTCGAACGACTGGTCCGCATCGGCCGGCTCGGCGCGCTGTTCCGACCGGCCCGGCCGGCCCAGCGGCCCCGGCCGTTCCGGCTCCGTCGCCAGGCCGCGGCGGCAGAGGAACCCGCTCCCCCGATGTTCACCCCGCGCCGCGAGATCGCCTACCGAGTCGACGTCCGCCGCTACGCACGCCAGAAGCGCGCCTCGCTCGCCGCGCACGCTTCCCAGCTCGCCGGCCCTCGCGCTCCGGCTCGCCTTCGCCGCTACGTCACCCGTCTTCCGGTTCCGTTGTTCGCCCTCCTCGGCGGCCGCGAGTACTTCAACGACCCGTCCGCCACCCCCGCCGCCTCGTTCCTGGACGTCTTCACCGACGCCGACTGACGCCCCGCCCCGCACGCTCCCGATGTGCGCGTACGCGCACAGGCGGTCCCGTGTGCGCGTACGCGCGCATCAGGGCTGGCTGGCTGGCTGGCTGGCTGGCTGGCTGGCTGGCTGGCTGGCTGGCTGGCTGGCTGGCTGGCTGGGCCACGTCTACACCAAGCGCGGCTCAGCGGCCGAGGCGGGCGCGGACCTCGGGACGGCGCAGCGGCGGGACGGTCGCCGGGGGCTGGCGGCGCGCCGGGAGCGCGTCCAGCAGCCGGTGGACGATGGCCGCCACGTCGGTGACGGCGCCGTCGAACGCCTCCGCCGCGGCCGGCGGCGGCTGGCGCAGGCCGCTGACCTTGCGGATGAACTGCAGCGCGGCTGCCTCGATCTCCTCGTCGGTCGCCGACGGCTCAAGGCCGCGCAGCTCCGTGATGTTGCGGCACATGCCTCCACGGTAGGTCCCCGCGCCGACAAGTCGGGCCCGCCGGCCTCTTCTCCGGACGACCGTCCGCGCCTTTCGCTGGGCGACCGTCCGCTCCCTCTCGGAACGACCACCCGTCCCGGGTTCCGTGCGCGGCCGATCCGACCTAACGTCAGTGATCGGCGTCACACAATCGGCGGTGGGGTTCCTGGTGGATCTGGAGGCGAGACGGATGGTGGCCACGACGAACCGGACGATCTCGGGGGCGAGCGACGTCGCGGGCGCGGGCAACGGCCCAGGCGCACCCGGCCCGGCGCTCGAGGCCGCGCGGACGTACACCTGGGTGACGCAGCTGGTGCGGCACGCCCATCAGGTTCCGGACGGCGTCGCCCTGCGGTTCGAGGGGCACGGCGTCACCTGGTCCGAGCTGGCCGACCGGGTGTCGCGGGTCGCCGCGGCGCTGACGCGGCGCGGGATCCGGCCGGGCGACCGGGTCGCGACGCTGATGCTCAACCGGGTCGAGCACATCGAGACGATCCTGGCCGCCGCCTGGGCGGGCGCGGTCGCGGTGCCGGTGAACTTCCGGCTGGTCGGCGCGGAGGTGGCCTGGATCCTGGACAACTGTGGTGCCGCCACGCTGGTCGTGGACGAGGCGACCGCGCCGGTGGCCGCCGCCGCGCGCGCCCGGGTTCCGGTCGAGGTGTGCCTGGTGGTGGGCGGCGACCCGGGGCGGGCCGGCGCCGGCGCCGAGGACTTCGAGACGGCGGTCGCGGCCGAGCCCGAGCGGCCCGACGAGGCGGGCGCGGCGGGGATGGGGGGTGGTCGCTTCCCGTACGCCCAGGTCCGCGAGACCGACACGTTCCTGATCATGTACACGTCGGGGACGACCGGGAATCCCAAGGGCGCGATGCTGACCCACCTCAACCTGCTGATGCAGGCGATCACGGCGATGCGCTCCTACCAGCTCGCCGACGCTGAGGCGGCGATGCTCGTCAGCGCCCCGCTGTTCCACATCGCCGGGGTCGGCGCGCTCGCGCCGGTGCTGCTGACCGGCGGGCGGGCGGTCGTCGTGCCGACGGGCGCGTTCGACGCGGCGGCACTCGTCGACCTGATCGCCCGGGAGCGGGTAACCAGCGCCTTCCTGGTGCCGACGCAGTGGCAGGCGGTGTGCGAGGTGCCGGGGGTACGCAAGATGGACCTGGCCCTGCGGTCGATGTCCTGGGGCGCGTCACCGGCACTCGCGTCGACGCTGGAGGCGATGGCGGCGACCTTTCCGGGGGTCGCGAACGTCGCCGTCTTCGGTCAGACGGAGATGTCGCCGGTCACGTGCGTGCTCGACGGCGCCGACGCGCCGCGCAAGCTGGGGTCGGTCGGGAGGCCGGTGCCGACGGTCGCGGTACGCATTGTCGACGACGAGATGCGCGACGTGCCGCGCGGCGAGGTCGGCGAGATCGTGTACCGCGGGCCGGGGCTCATGTCCGGCTACTGGCGCGACCCGGAGGCGACCGCGGCGGCGTACACCGGCGGCTGGTTCCATTCCGGCGACCTGGTGCGCGAGGACGAGGAGGGATTCCTCTACGTCGTCGACCGGAAGAAGGACATGATCATCTCCGGTGGAGAGAACATCTACTGCGCCGAGGTCGAAAGCATCCTCGCCGGCCACCCGAAGGTGCGCGACGTGGCCCTCATCGGCGTCCCGCACCCGCGCTGGATCGAGACGCCGCTCGCGGTTGTCGAGCCCACCGACCCGGACGACCCGCCGACGCTCGATGACATCCTCACCTGGGCAACGGACCGGCTCGCCTCCTACAAGAAGCCGACAGCCGTCGAGATCGTCGACGATCTCCCACGCAACGCGAGCGGCAAGGTCCGCAAGGTCGACCTCCGCGCCCGCTACGCGACACCCCCGGCGCGGAACCCGGCAGAGTCCTCCTAGCGGGCGGGTTTGTGACGTGACATGGCCCAGCCCCGCACACCCGGCTGGCGGGCCGACGGCGCGAGCGGCGCGGCGGGCACTGACGCGGCCGGAGCGGGCGCGGCCGACAGGGCGGACGGGACGACCAGGGAAGGCTCGGTCGCGACCGGTGGCCGCGGGGAGCTCGTCGCCAGGACCGAGCCGACGAGGATCAGCGCGAAGCCGACGCCGATGGACCAGGTCAGCGGCTCGCCGAGGAAGACCGCGCCGGCGGCGATGGCGACCGCCGGGTTGACGTAGGTGATGACGGTCGCACGGGCGTTGCCGACCTCGCGGATCAGCGCGAAGAACAGGACGAACGCCAGGGCCGTGCAGATCAGGCCGAGGGCGACGAGCGCGCCCAGGACCCGGGCGCTCGGGACGGCGCTCGGCCAGGTCGCGACGGCGGGGCCAACGTAGACGAGCACGGCGAACGCGAGGCAGGCGGCGGTCATCGGCAGCGAGGGCACGTCGCCGAGCCGGCGGACGGCGATCAGCGGGGCGATCGCATAGCAGACCGCGACGGCGAGGACCTCGAGGACCGGCCGGAGGCCGAAGCCGTGGACACCGGGCACGGCGAGCGCCGCGACCCCGCCGGTCCCGACAGCGAGACCGAGCCAGCGAGCCGCCGTGATGCGCTCGGTGCCTCCGGTCAGCCGGGTCAGGACGATCGCGACGACCGGGACGGCCGCGACCAGCAGGCCAGTCAGCGAGCTGGACAGGTGCCGTTCGGCGTCCGAGAGCAGAATCCACGGGCCGAGGATCTCGATCGTGGCGAACGCGAGAATCGGTCGCCAATGGCGCGCCACCTGGGCGCGACCGGCCCGGTCACGCAACGCCAGCGGCGCCAGCACCAGCGCGCCGACACCCGTGCGGGCCAGCACCAGCACCGGCCCCGACACCCCTTCGACCGCCACCTTGATGAGCAGGTAGGGAATTCCCCAGATCACGCTCATCGCCGCGAACAGCGCCCAGCCCCGCCTCGTCATCCACGCACACCTTTCGGCCGGGCCGGCAGCCCGCATCAGTACATATCAGTCCATATCAGTCCCCGTACGGACATCGCACGCGCCGAGCGTGCGCCGGACTTCAGCCCAAGTCCATCTACTTTTTGTCGGGGAAAACGCGAAGAATTTCTATATGGTCGGCCCTCGTCGACGGGCACGGTAGGCCGCGACAGCCTCGCGGTTGCCGCAGGCGGTGGAGCAGAAGCGGCGGGACCGGTTGCGGGAAAGGTCGATGACCAGGCCCTCGCAGCCGTCGGCGGCGCAGACGGCGAGACGGGACATCTCGTCGAGGCGGATCAGGTCGACCATCGCCATCGCGGTCTCGACCATGATCCGGGTGATGAACGGCGCGTCCGACGGAACGGCGTGGATGTGCCAGTCGAAGCCGCCGTGCCGGACCAGGCGTGGGACGGCGTCGGCGTCGGCGAGCACCTGGTTGGTCAGCTCGGCCGCCTCGTCACGGCTGCCGGCGAGCAGGCGGCGCAGCGCCGGGCGCAGGGCGCGGACCGCGGCGAGCTCGGTCTCGTCGCCGTCGCGGTGGCCGGTGTAACGAAACTCGTCGAAGAAGTCGTCGAGCTGCTCGACGGTCTCGAGGGTGTCCGGCGCCTGGGCGGAGTTGACCAACCACACCGCCGCCAGCAGTGACGCCTCGGTGTCATGAGCGAAGAGCACATTGACATATTACACCGATCGAACATAGCGTCATCAGCCATGAGGTCCCTGACACATGACATGGCGGCAGCGGGCCCGGCGGGCGGCGGTGTCCCGGCCGCGCGGTCGGGCACGGCCGACGGCCGCGCTCTCACGGGCGGCCTCACCCTGGACAGCGCGACCGTGGACAGCGTCACGACGGGTAGCGGCGCCGGAAGCTCCGGAGACAGCGGATCCGCGGACGGAGGCAGCGGGTCCACGGTCGGCACGCTGCTGGCGCTCGTATCGGCCGCGTCGTTCGGGATGTCGGGGGCACTGGCGCGCGGGCTGCTGGACAGCGGCTGGACGGCGGCGGCCGCCGTCACGGCGCGGGTGACGATCGCGGCGGCGGTGCTGCTGGTGCCGGCGCTGGTCGCGTTGCGCGGACGGTGGTGGCTGCTGCGGCGCAACGCCGGGCTGCTGGTCGGCTATGGGCTGATCGCGGTCGCCGGCTGCCAGCTGTGCTACTTCAACGCCGTCGACCACATGGAGGTCGGTTCGGCGCTGCTCATCGAGTACACGGCGCCGGTGCTGGTCGTGTTGTGGCTGTGGGCCCGGCACGGGCAGCGGCCGGGACGGCGGACGCTCGCCGGCGCCGTCCTCTCGGCGCTCGGGCTCGTCGGCGTGCTCGACCTGGTGGACGGCACCCAGGTGAGCCTGCCCGGCATGCTGTGGGCGCTCGGCGCGATGGTCGGCGCGGCGATCTACTTCGTGCTGTCCGCGGCCGACGACACCGGCCTGCCGCCGATCGTGCTCGCCGCGGGCGGGCTCGTCGTCGGCGCGGTCGCGCTGGTCGTCGCGGGCGCGGTCGGGATGGTGCCGATGGCCGCGTCGACGGCGCCCGTGACCTACCGGGACGTGACGGTGCCCTGGTGGGTTCCGCTGGCGCTCGTCGGGCTGGTCGCCTGCGCGCTGGCCTACTGCGCGGGGATCGCCGCCAGCCGGCGGCTCGGGCCGCGCCTCGCCTCGTTCGTCGCCCTGTTCGAGGTGGTGGCCGCGCTGGGCTTCGCCTGGCTGCTGCTCGCCGAGCTCCCCCGGCCCGTCCAGCTGTTCGGCGGCGTCCTCGTCCTGGCCGGCGTCATCACCGTGAAGTCCGGCGAGCCCAGGACCGTCAAGGCCGAGGCACCGGCCGACCAGGGCAAGGACGAAGGCCGGGCCGACGCGTCCGCCGAACCCGCGCTTGCCGAACCCGCGTCCGCGGCGGCCACGACCGTCGAGGCCGCGACCGAGGGGCCGGAGCTGGAGACCGGGGCTCCGACGGTCGAGGGGCTGGCGCCCGTCGGCGTGTGAGCCGAGGGCCGCGCGGGCGAGGACTGCCCGCGCGCCGCCCCCGGCCTTGCTCCGGGAGCACAGGTCAGGCGAAGTCCGCCGGGCTGAAGTTCCGGGGCTCGACGAGGACCAGCCAGTTGCCGGAGTTGTCGCGCATGACCGCCTCGACGCCGTAGGGCCGGTCGGACGGCTCCTGGACGAACTCCACTCCCTTGGCGGTCAGTTCCTCGTAGGTCTTGCGGCAGTCGTCTACCCTGAGCCCGAGGCCGCCGAGCTGGCCCTTGCCGAGCTGGCGGCGGTAGAAGTCGGCCGCCTCCTGGTCGAGCGGCGGCCCGGGGATCATGAGCGTGACATCCAGCCCCGGCTGGCTCGGGTGGCCGACGGTGAGCCAGCGGAAGCCCTCGCTCATCGTGACGTCGGTGCGTACCTCGAAGCCAAGCAGGTCGACGTAGAACGCGCGGGTCTCCTCTTGGTCGAGGCAGTAGACGGTCAGCAGCGAGATGTTCGTGATCATGCGGTCAGCGTAGGCCCGGCCCGGCGAAGCCGGCTTCTCCGAGATTGCGCGAGTTCAGGCCACCGGCCGGACCGTCTCCGCCGGCGCCGCCCGGGCCGGCCCGGCTGGCCGGGTCACCCGAGCCGCCGGGGTCGCCCGGATCGCCCGGATCGCCCGCGGTGCCGCGCAGGTCCATGGAGCCGCGCATGAACAGGTAGCAGCCGGGGACGTGCGGGGCGCCGCGGGCCGCCCACCGGTCGCGGTAGGCGGAGGGCGTCTCGCCGACGAGCTGGGTGAAGCGCGCCGAGAACGACCCGAGGCTCGAGAAGCCGACCAGCATGCAGATCTCGGTGATCGTCAGGTTGGCATGCCGGAGCAGGTCCTGTGCCCGCTCGATCCGGCGGCGGGTGAGGTAGCGAATCGGCGTCTCGCCATAGCTCGCCTCGAAGCAGCGGGCGAAGTGGAACTTCGACACCCGCGCGACCCGGGCCAGCTCGTCGAGGTCGAGCGGCTCACGGTAGTGCCGGTCGATGTGGTCACGCGCCCGCCGCAGGTGCGGCAGCAGCTCCAACGCGACCGGGCGTGTTCCTGCCGCCACCGCCACGTCGCACCTCCCCGGGTACCCGGCGGCACCGCCTCCCCGACGGTATCCGTCCACCGTTCAGGATCCTCGGCCGCCGAGCTCGCCGGCCATGCGCCCCGCCACCAACCGAGGTAGCTGTCGGACCTGTCACCTACGATCGCGACGATCGGGAGGAGACGGCCGTTGGACAACCACCTGGACTACGAGACGGTCGAGCTGCTGCGGCGCGGCCCGGCCTGGCGGCTGCTGCGCGCCGAGCACGCCCCGCTGGTCATCAGCTTCCTCGCCCAGGTCTTCGTCGAGGAGAACGTCCGCGACATCGCGGCATCGGCGCTCACCGGCCGTCTCGACGACACGTTGTACGCGTTGAACCAGCAGCTGGGTGACGGCACCTACCCGCGGTCCGCGAAGGCCTACCTGGAGGAATGGGCCAGCGCGGAGCAGGGCTGGCTGCGCAAGTACTACCCGCCCGGCTCCGACGAGCCCCACTTCGACGCGACCCCGGCTCTGGAGCAGGTCGTGTCGTTCCTGTCCGGGTTGCGGGCGCGGTCGTTCGTCGGCACGGAGTCGCGGCTGAACACCCTGTTCGACCTGCTCCGCCAGATGACACTCGGGACCGAGACCGACCCGGGGCGGCGTCTCGAAGAGCTGCGACGCCAGCGCGACGCGCTCGACCGGGAGATCGACCGGGTCGGCCGCGGCGAGCTCGACGTGCTGGACCCGTCGGCCCAGCGGGACCGGTTCCAGCAGTTCTCCGACATGGCACGCGAGCTGCTGGCGGACTTCCGCCAGGTCGAGACGAACTTCCGCGAGCTCGACCGGAGCCTGCGCGTCCAGATCGCCTCCTTCGACGGCGCGAAGGGCGAGCTGCTCGACGAGGTCCTGCGCAGCCGGGGCAGCATCACCGAGTCCGACCAGGGCAGGAGCTTCGGCGCCTTCTACGACTTCCTGCTCTCGGCGGACCGACAGGCGCGGTTCACGGCGTTGCTCGACCAGGTCCTGGAGCTTCCGGCGCTCGCGGACGCGGACCGGCGCCTCGGCACGATCCACCACGACTGGCTCGCCGCGGGCGAGCGAACCCAGGCGACGGTGCGGCTGCTGTCCGCGCAGCTGCGCCGCTTCCTCGACGACCGGGTGTGGCTGGAGAACCGCCGGATCGGGGAGATCCTGCGCGGCATCGAGGCACACGCCCTCCAGCTGCGCGACGCTCCCGGGCCGCTGCCAGGAGCCGAGCTCGACGAGACGGCGCCCCGGATCGTGCTGCCGATGGAACGCCGGCTGTACGCGCCGAAACGCCGGACGGCGATTGACAGCACCGGGCTGGAGGAGGGCGACGGCGACTTCGACTCGGGAGCGCTCTACGACCAGGTCCACGTCGACCCGGCGCGGCTCGCGACGGCCGTGCGCGACGCGCTGGCCAGCCGGCCCCGGGTCGGCCTCCCCTCGCTGCTGGCGGACCGCCCACTCCAGCGCGGCCTGGCGGAGCTCGTCGCCTATCTCGGTCTGGGCGACGAGGCGTTCAGCGTGGTCTTCGACGACCGCGCCACGGACGAGCTGACCTGGAAGGGCGACGATGGGGTGGTGCGGGTGGCGACGGTTCCGCGCGTGACGTTCGTCCGTGCCGGCTGGGCCGCCACGGCTGGCACGGCCGACACGGGCGGAACAGGCCCCGCCGCGGCCAGTGAGGAGCGCGCGGATGGCTGAGCCCGCGAACGGCCCGGCCGGCGGCCGGGCCGCCTCGTCCGCGCGGGCCGCGACAGCGCCCCAGTCCGACCTCGACTTCTCACTCGTCGTTACCAGCCTGATGAAGGGGCCGGTGTACCGGGACCAGCACGAGAAGGCCTGGCGCCACCTGCTCGGCCTGCGCACGCGGGTGTCCGACTACGTCGCCGTGATCGGCCTGCAGGTCATCGTGGACGACGCGGAGGGGTACGCGTTCCTGCGGTCGCGCCCGGATGACGACGGCGGTGAGCCTGTGCCCAGGCTGATCGCCCGGCGGGCGCTGTCGTTCCCGGTCAGCCTGCTGCTCGCCCTGCTGCGCAAGCGGCTCGCCGAGTTCGACACCGACAACGCCGACACGCGGCTCGTCCTGGCGCGCGCCGACCTCGTCGAGATGATGCGGATGTTCCTGCCGGCCGGTCGCAACGAGGCCCGGCTCGTGGACGAGATCGACACCCATCTCCGCAAGGTCGTCGACCTGGGGTTCCTCCACAAGCTGCCAGGCTCCGACGAGATGTACGAGGTGCGCCGGATCCTCAAGGCGTTCGTCGACGCCCAATGGCTGTCGGGCTTCGACGAAGGCCTCGCCCGGTACGCACGGTCGCTGACCGGCTCAACCGAGGAGGACGCATGACCACCGTTCACTCGGAGAACGGTCATCGGAAGCCGGCCACCGCTGACGCGGACGGTGCGGACGGAGCGGACGGAGCGGACGGGATGGACGCGACGGACGGGATGGGCGGAGCGGACGCGGCCAGGCCGCCGCGGCCAGGCTTCCGGCTCGACCGGCTCGAGCTGCTCAACTGGGGCACGTTCCACCGCCGCGTCTGGACACTGCGCGTCGGCGGGCACAACGGCCTGCTCACCGGCGACATCGGCTCCGGCAAGTCGACGGTCGTCGACGCGGTCACCACGCTGCTGCTGCCCGCGCAGCGGATCTCCTACAACCGGGCCGCCGGCGCCGAGTCCCGCGAGCGGACGCTGCGCTCCTACGTCCAGGGCCACTACAAGTCCGAGCGCGTCGAGTCGTCCGGCGGGTCCCGCCCGGTCGGGCTGCGGACCGACGGCAGCACCTATTCGGTGCTGCTCGGGGTGTTCGTCAACGAGGCGCTGGGCGCGACCGCGAGCCTGGCTCAGGTCTTCTGGCAGCCGGCGGACGACGCCGGGCAGCCGGAGCGGTTCTACGCCACCGCCGAGCGCGACCTGGGGATCGCCGCGGACTTCGCCGACTTCGGCGAGGACATTCCCGCGCTGAAACGCAAGCTGCGCCGGGCCGGCGTCGACGTCCATGACGGCTTCCCCGGCTACGGGCGTGCCTTCCGGCGCCTGCTCGGCATCGAGTCCGAGCAGGCAATGGAGCTGTTCCACCAGACGGTGTCGATGAAGTCCGTCGGCGACCTCAACGAGTTCGTCCGCGCGCACATGCTCGAGAAGCAGGACGTCGGGCGGCGCATCGACGAGCTCGTCGCCCACTTCGAGGACCTGACCAGGGCGCACGCGGCCGTGCGCCGGGCCCGCGACCAGCTCGAGGCGCTCACTCCGCTGCTCGGCGACTGCGACGAGTACGACCAGCTCGGCGGGCGGGAACGCGCGCTCGCGGCCGAGGCCCAGGCGGTGCGATATTTCGTCGCCGACCGCACCGCGGCGTTCCTGCGCGGCGAGATCCGCCAGCTCGACGTGCGGATCGAGCAGGACACGGCGCGCGCGGGCCAGCTCGACGCCCAGGTCCGGGCGCTGCGCGCGGACGAGAAGCGCCTGGAGCTCCAGCGCGCCGGTCTCGGCGGGGGCCGCCTCGGCGAGATCGAAAGGGAGCTCGGCCGGCTCGGCCAGGACCGCGAGACCCGCGAGGCCCGGGCGCGGGTGTTCGACACCCGGCTCGCCGCGCTCAGTCTGGACGCGGTGCGCGACGCCGGTGAGTTCGACCAGCGGCGCCGTGAGTTCACCAGGCTCGCCGAGACGCTGGCCGGGCAGCGCCAGCAGCTGGAGGCACGTCGGTCGGATCTGGACGTCCAGAGCAGGATGATTCGCGACGAGTCGGCGGCGCTGCGCGACGAGATCGCGAGCCTGCGCCAGCGGCGCAGCAACATTCCCGTGCGGAGCCTGGAACTGCGCGGGCGGTTGTGTTCCGAGACCGGCCTCGACGCGGCGGAGCTGCCGTTCGCCGGCGAGCTGATCCAGATCTCACCCGAGTACCGCGAGTGGGAGGGAGCCGCCGAGCGGCTGTTGCACGGCTTCGGGCTCTCGCTGCTCGTGCCGGATCGACACTACCAGGCCGCCTCCGACTGGATCGACCGCAACCACCTGCGGGCAAGGCTGATCTACTTCCGGGTGCCGTCGGCCGTCGGGCCGCCGCGGCAGCGACAGGCCCGCGGTGGGAACGCGCTGCTCGTCGACCGCCTCGACCTGAAGTCCGACTCGCCGTTCCTGCCATGGCTGCGGCGCGAGCTGGAGTCGCGGGCCGACCACGAGTGCGTCGCCACCATGGACGACTTCCGCCGCGCGGCGAAGGCCGTCACCCGCGCCGGGCAGATCAAGCACACCGGCGGCCGGCACGAGAAGGACGACCGCTGGCGGGTCGACGACCGCACGCAGTACGTCCTGGGCTGGAGCAACGAGCAGAAGATCGCCGCGATCGTCTCCAGGGCGGCCCAGGTACAGGCGGAGCTCGCGGAGATGACCGGCCGCCTCGACGCCGTCGCGGGGGACATCGAGTCGGTAGGCGGCCAGGAGACCAACGTCAGGCTGCTCGCGGACACGCAGGCCTGGCGTGAGCTCGACTGGCGCTCGGTCGCCCGTGAGATCGACGCGCTTGCCGCGGAGAAGGCCGGGCTCGAGAAGGCGTCGGCGGAGCTCGCGGACATCACCCGGCGCCTCGGGGAACTCACCGACGAGCTGAAACGGGCCGACGAGAGGGGCGACGAGCTGCGCCGCCGCCTCGGCGGGCTCCAGACGCGCCGCGACGACGCCGGGACCGAGCTGGCCGAATGCGAGCAGATGCTGTCAGCGGCCGAGTTCGCGCCGGCCAGCGCCTCGTTCACCACCCTCTCGGCCCGGCTGACCGAGCCGCGCCCGTCGTTGCCGCGCCAGTGGGCGGACGCTGGCCGACGGCTCGACGACGCCATCCGCCATGAGTCGCGGCTGGTGAGCGACCGCCGGGCCGTGACGGGCCGGCGCCTCGTCGCGAAGATGGGGCGGTTCCGGCAGGCCTACCCACTGGAGACCGCGGAGTTCGACGACTCGGTGGAGTCGATCGGCGGTTACCGGGAGCTGCACGCCCGGCTGGTCCGCGACGACCTGCCGCGGTTCGAGGCCGAGTTCAAGACCCACCTGAACGTGAACACGATCCGCGACATCGCGACGTTCCAGGCCGAGCTGAACAGGCAGCGCGACCTGATCAGGAGGCGGGTCGCGACGATCAACGAGTCGCTGACGTCCATCGAGTACAACCCGGGCACCTTCATCCGGCTCGAGCTCGACGACACCCCGAACACCGAGGTCAGGCAGTTCCGCGCGGACCTGCGGGCCTGCACCGAGGGGTCGCTCTCGGGCGGCGGCGAGGCCGACCAGTACTCGGAGGAGAAGTTCCTGCAGGTCAGCAAGATCGTGGAGCGGCTGCGCGGGCGGGAAGGGCAGACCGAGGCCGACCGGATCTGGACCCGGCGCGTCACCGACGTGCGCAACTGGTTCGTGTTCTCGGCGTCGGAACGGGCGCTCGCGGACGACACCGAGCGCGAGCACTACACGGACTCGGGCGGGAAGTCCGGCGGTCAGAAGGAGAAGCTCGCCTACACCATTCTCGCGGCGTCGCTGGCCTACCAGTTCAAGCTCGACTCCGGGCCGCGCACCTTCCGGTTCGTCGTCATCGACGAGGCGTTCGGCCGCGGGTCGGACGCCTCGACCCGGTTCGCGCTCGGCCTGTTCGAACGCCTCGGCCTCCAGCTGCTTATCGTCACCCCGTTGCAGAAGATCCACGTCATCGAGCGGCACGTGTCGTCGGTGGGCTTCGTCGACAACGAGTCCGGTAGCTACTCACGCCTGCAGAACCTGACGGTCCAGGAGTACCGCTCCAGGCGGGTCGGCCGGCTCGCGGCCGAGCTGGCCGCCGTTCGGTGACGCGACCTGACGCGGCGGCCGGTGCCGCGACCGCCGGTGCCGCGGCAGCTGGTCACGGGGTGGCTGGGTGCCGCGGTGCCGCGGTGCCGCGGTGACGGGGTGACGGGGTGACGGGGTGACGCGGGCGGGGACGAACGCGACGGGATGGACGACGCTCGCGGACGTGCGTGCCCGGCTGCGTCGGCGCTGGGAGAACGGTCAGTATCTCGCGGCCTGGGCGAAGGGCGAGCCGTTCGAGCCCGTGGAGGTTCCGCTTCGGGGGCCGGCGGTGAGTGAGCTGGCCGACCGGTTCGACGAGGCACGGACCTGGAGCCGGGAGTGGCTCACCGCCGCCGAAAGGTCGACGGACTTCCGGCTGCCGACTAGGACCGTCGGCGGCCGCAGCATCGGGACGAACAGGATCCCGGCCAGGTTCGTCGTCGACGGCGGCTGGGACGCGTTGTGGCGGCTTCTTCAGGTCACGGCCGAGGTCCAACGGTTCGTCAGGCTGCGTGCCATCACCGCGGCCGAAGGCCACGTGACCGCCAGACTCCCGGCCGCCACCGGCACGGAACCCCGAGAAGCCGACCCACCCGAACTCGACGACGTGACAAGGCCCGGATCTCTCGACGCCACCCCGCCCCGGTTCCGCGGAACCGCCGCATCCGGGCCCGGGCCCGGGCCCGCTGATGGTTCCGTCACCGTGGCGACGCTCGTGGGCTGGGTGAACACCCATCCGGTTCGGGTGCTCCAGCACTCCCCCGAGCAGTGGGCCAGGATCCTCGCGACGACCAGGTGGCTCGTGCGCGAACGCGGCCAGGGCCGATATCTGCGGCAGGTGCCGGTCCCCGACGTCGACACCAAGTTCATCGAGGCCCACCGGGCCCTGCTCGCCGAACTCCTCGACCTGCTGCTACCGGACGCCGCGGTCGACCAGGCGGTTTCCCGCTCCCAGTTCGCCCGGCGGTACGGGTTCCGGAGCCCGCCGGCCTACGCCCGGTTCCGGTCGCTCGACCCGGCCGCGAATCGCCTGCCCGGCGTGGGCGAGCTGAGCGTCCGAGTCGAGGACCTCGGGGCCGCGGCGCCAGACGTCGGCACCGTGTTCGTGCTCGAGAACGAGATCACCTACCTGGCCTTCCCCGACGTGCCCGACGCGGCCGCGGTCTTCGGTGGTGGGTACGGGCTGACCGGCCTCGCCGCGCACCCGTGGTTCGCGGGCCGCCGCGTCCTCTACTGGGGCGACCTCGACACCCACGGCTTCGCGATCCTCGACCGGCTGCGCGCCGAGATACCGGACGCCGAGTCTTTCCTGATGGACCGCGCAACGCTGCTGGCGCACCCGGACCAGTGGGTCCGCGAACCCTCGCAGCACCGCACCCAGTTGCCCCGTCTGACCCCCGAGGAGGCGGCGCTCCACCAGGACCTCGTCAGCCATGCCTACGGTGACGCGATCCGCCTGGAACAGGAGCGCATCAGCTTCCCCCATGTCGAAGCCACCCTCACCCGCCTGCTCGTAGCTCCTCCAGCCGCCACGGCTCCTCGCCGCGCCGGCTAGCGACCCGGTCAAAGAATTAGAAGTACACTTCTAAGAAGTACACTTCTAACGGCCCTGGGCAGGCGACATGATCCTCAAGCCAGAGCAGGTCTACGACCGGGACTTCGAGTGGGGGCACCTGACGGCGTTCGCGCGGCGAACCGGCGGGCAGGCGCAGCTCGGCATCGTAAGCGGGCGGCGGCGGCAGGGGAAGACGTTCCTGCTGGAGGCGATCGCACGGGAGAGCGGTGGACTCTACTTTGGCGCAACCCAGGCGACCGAGGCCGAGTCATTGCAGTTGTTCGCCGACGTGCTGGCGGAGAGGATCGACCTCCCGGTGCCGCCTCGCTTCGCGAGCTGGGATGAGGCCGTCGTGTACCTGTTCTCCGTGGGTGCCCCACTGCCGGGCCCGGTCGTGATCGACGAGTTCCCCTATTTGAGCACTGTGTCACCGGCGTTGCCATCGATCCTGCAACGGGAGATGGACCGGGCGGTGTCACCGACACGCGGCACCAAACAGGGGATCTCCCTGCTGCTGTGCGGGTCGGCCATGTCCGTCATGGGCAAATTGCTGGCGGGAACCGCCCCCCTACGGGGTCGGGCCAGCCTCGAGCTAGTGGTCCATCCCTTCGAATATCCGGTCGCCGCCAGGTTTTGGGGCATCGGCGATCCTCGACTCGCGGTCGCGCATCATGCGGTGGTCGGTGGCACCCCCGCGTACCGCCGCTTCGTCAACGAGGACGCCCCGGCCGGCCCGGAGGACTTCGACAACTGGGTGCTGCGCACCGTCCTCAACCCTGGAACGCCGTTGTTCCGGGAGGCCCGCTACCTGCTGGACGAGGAGGCCGGTGTCCGCGACTCCGCGATGTACCACTCGGTCCTCGGCGCGGTCGCGAACGGCAACAACTCCCGCGGAGGCATTGCAACCTATGTCGGTCGTAAAGCGACCGACATCAGCCACCATCTGGGCATGTTGGAGGATTGTGGTCTGTTGCGCCGCGAGCCGGACCTTTTTCGGCAGGGACGATCGGTCTACCGCATCGCCGAGCCATTGATCGTCTTCTATCAGGCGATCATGCGGCCGCGATGGGGACTGCTGGAGAGCGGCCGGGCAGTGCCCGTCTGGCGAGATGCCAGACCCCGCTTCTCAGCCCAGGTCCTCGGGCCGCACTTCGAGCAGATCTGCCGCGAGTTCGCGGTCAGCGCGCCGCCTGAGCTGTTCGGTGAGCTCCCAGGTGAGGTCGGGGCCGGCGTCGTGGCGGATCCGGAATGCAAGAGCCAGATCCAGATCGACGTCGCGGTCCTCGCCCCGCCCGTTCAGAGCGAGCCGCGGCGGGTCCTCTCTCTCGGCGAGGCGAAATGGGGCGACGTGATGGGCACCCGCCACGTGGAGCGGCTACGCCGCGCCCGCGACCTGCTCGCGGCCAAGGGCTACGACGTCCGCGACACCGTCCTCGCCTGCTACAGCGGCGCCGGCTTCGACCCAGCACTGACCACCGCCACCACTGCGACGCCCGCCGGGGCCAAGATCGCAACAATCGATCTCACTCGCCTCTACGCCGAGCCTGCCTGATCCTCGACGGACACAGCCCCTCGCTCCGTCTCGGACGTCTCATCCGACGGCGGGGTGAGACTCACGCCAGGTGGCAAGGCCCACCCGAGTTCCACCAACCGCCGCACAGCCGGGATGAACGGCGGGCCACCCTCGAGACTCTTGCCGAGCAGGCGACACAGATGCAGAGCCGGAACCGGAGCATAAAGATCGACGAGCCGACGAGCCGACTTCCACAACGGACCTTCGGGACTATATTCAGATCGTTTCTTTGTAGATCATGTGCCACTTCCGCTTCGCGCGGCACGGCGAACCCGTAGGCCAGGAGGCGCTTGATGATCTCCCTTGCGGATAGGGCCGTGTGGAGCGTCGCCAGCGCAATGTGAACTGGCGGTACCGGCTTGTCCCATGGAATCCAGGGCCCTTCTCCGCCAAGGCACTTGCTGAGCACCACCAGATCCGCGGATTCCACGCGGTCAGGCAGACGGTCGGATGCCGGGACGTCGAAGCCACAGGCCAGCAGCCGCGCGGCCACGCCGACGGGTGTCCACGCCGTTCGTGATGCGACGAACGCAATATGACCACGGTCAACCGGTTTCGCCGGGTCCAGACGACGACGGGAATCCGTCGGACCGCTCAATAGAATGCTATTAAAGTCTCTGGGGAATAGGTCGGCGCCCGGCGGGTCAAATCCATATGCTCTGAGCCTTTCGACTACCTCCTCGATGCCACGGTTGTTCTCCATTGCCGCCAACGCGACCATCCACGCCGGAACCTCCGGCGATGGAAGATCGTCAGTCTGGGATAGAATCTCCGCGTCGCCCGGCTCCACACGGTCCGGAAGAATTTCGTTACTCGGGCCCTCGAACCCGTACGCGCACAACCGGTCGATCACCTCGCGTGGCGCCCGACGGACACGATCCGCGATCTGGACGACGAAAGCCACGGACAGCCGTGCGACCTTCTCCGAATCTGTCTCCGAGCGCCGAATGAGGCGAGCCCAGATAAAGTCACTCCACTGAAGATAGGATATGATCTCACGGTCAATCTCGAGAAACTCGTCCGAAAGACTCTGGGGAACGCTACCAGTAAAACCGTAGGTACCCAGGGTGCATGCGATGTCCCATGGCGATCTTTGCGTTTCACCGGAAGCCGCGACCAAGTCGGCGGCGTCGAATTTCCGCCACGATTTGAACACACGCCCTAGGGACCGAATTACCTTGTTCTCGCAGTTGAGCAGCGCACGGCCGGCTGTCGGTATCTGCTCGGGTACGCCAGCGGAGGAGTTCAGCGTGATTCCGTAGTCGGCGAGCCGAGCAACAATTTCTCGAGGCGCCTTTCCAGTCACCGCGGACGCCTGTGTCACGTGAGCGAGCGACGCCTGAGAATCGGGAATTAACCATGGAGGAGAACCGTCCAGTTTAAGGCTCAGCAGCACTAGATCACATTCGTCGACCGCAGCCGGGAGACGGATTTCCGAGGGAATTCGGTATCCGCATGAAACCAAGATTTCGGTTACATCGTTCACAGAGATTCCCGTTTTCTCGGATATTATGGCCAGGAAACCGGGAAAAACCAATGTCACCATCGCCCTCGACGCGCAGACCCGTCTCTCCATCAGTGCCATCTGCTCACCACACCCATGACCGCCGTTGACCGAGCGGCGGGCTTCGCCGGGCCGGCCGCGGGTCAGTCCGGGGTGCCGAGGTCTCGGATGGCGTGCTCGATGCGGCGGTCGGGGATGAGCCACATGAGCGCGCCGGCCGCGTAGCAGGCGATGGCGATCAGGACACCGACGTGTCCGTGCGGGTCGACGAGCTGGGCGCACAGGATGCCGGTCAGGTAGATCACCGGCGATATCTTGCCTTTCACGTCCCGGCCGACGGCCTGCCGCAGCGGCGAATCGGCGCCCTGTCCGCGGATGATTACCAGCTGAAGGATGTAGTACGCGATCGCGGCGAGCAGCAGGTTGATGCCGTACAGGACGACGGGGCTGTGGGCGAACTTGCTCTCGTCCATCCAGGCGGTGGTGAACGGGAACAGCGAGAGGAAGAACAGCAGCCCGAGGTTCGCCCACAGCACGACCCCGGTGACCTGGCGTGTCAGCTGGAACATGTGATGGTGGTTGTTCCAGTAGATCCCGACGTAGACGAAGCTGAGCAGGTAGGTCAGCAGGCCCGAGCCGGCCGCGTGCCGTAGCGCGGCGAAGTCATGGCCCTCGGGGATCTTCAGCTCCAGGACCATGATCGTGATGATGATGGCCAGAACGCCGTCGCTGAATGCCTCCAGCCGGCTCGTCCGCACCGCGTGACCGCCTCACCGCCGCCCTGACCGGCGGCCCTCGGGCGCGGCGTCCATCTCGCCGCACGCACCAATCCGTGTGCCGCCCATAAGACCATCCCGCACCCGGCGCCTCGCCAGGGCTACCCCGCCCGCGGGACGACCACGGCGAAGCCGGGCCCGGCGGGCGTCTCGCGTCACTTGCGGCCGAAGACACCAGGAAGGTAGAACCGTGTTACAACATGGGCCTCGCAGGCTCCCCGGAGGGCCCTCCTGACCGAGGAGAGACCGCCCACGCTTCTCTCCTGGCGGCCGCGAGCCGCGGCCCGCTCCGGGGTCGGAGCTCCGGGCCGGTCCTGGGTCGGCTCGCGGCCGTTGGTGAGGCGGAAGGCGTGCGCACATGGCTGACGAACGGGTCCGGCTCGAGGTCGACGGGCCGATCGCCACGATCACGAACAACAACCCGGACAAGCACAACGCCTTCGACGACGCGATGGACCTCGCTCTTTTCGAGATCCTCGACGAGCTGGCGGAGCGACGCGACCTACGGGCGGTGATCTGGCGAGCGGAGGGGAAGTCGTTCTCCTCCGGTCGCGACGTCGCCGCGATCGGCGGCGGAGCCGTCGAACTCAGTCACCACGAGCTGATGAAACGCGGTCACCGCGGCATCCTGCGGATCCTCGACATCGAGGCCCCGATCCTGGTCGCGATGAAGGGCTGGTCGATTGGAGCGTCGTTTCAACGGGCGCTGATCGGTGACATCCGGGTGGCCGCCCAGGGCGCCCGGATGATGCTGCCGGAGCTTGGCTACGGCGTCATCCCGGACACCGGTGGCATCGGCCGGCTGTACCAGATCTGTGGCCACGGCGTGGTGAGTGACCTGGTGCTCACCGGCAGGGCGATGGGGGCCGACGAGGCGCTGGCGCACGGTGTCGTCTCCCGGGTCGTGCCGGCCGACGAGCTGGACAGCACGGTGCGCGAGATGGCCGAGAAGATCGCCGCCGCGCCGAAGGTCTCGGTGAACATGGCGCGCCGCGTGATCCGCCACCTCTCGGAGCCGACGCTGCGCTCGTCGATGGCGGACGAGCTCGTTTTCCAGACCTTCATCAGCAGGTCGGACGACATCGCGGAGATGCGGACGGCACGGGCCGAGGGGCGCCCGCCCCGATACACGGGGAGCTGACTACATGACCGGCAACGGACCCATGGGAACGAACCCGACCGACGGCGCCGAGGGGCCCAAGGCGGCCAACGCGAACGCCACGGACGCCACGGACGCCACGGACGCCACGGACACGGTGAACGGAGCAAACGGCGGGACGGGCGGAACCGCCTCGGTCAGCGCCAGCGCCAGCGCCGACGGCGCCGCAGGCCGGACCGGCGACGCTCAGGGTGTCATCGGGCTGTCCGAGCCGCCCGGCGCCGGTGAGAGCGCATTACCGCCCGGCACCTTCGACGGCGTCGCGGTCGTCGTCACGGGCGGCGGCACCGGGCTCGGCCGGGCGATCGCCACCGAGTTCGCCCGCCTCGGCGCCTCTATCGTCATCGGCAGCCGCAAGCAGGAGCATCTCGACGCCGGCCGGGAGGCCATGGAGAAGCTCGGCGCCCCGGTCCTCGCGGCCCGCTGCGACATCCGTGACCCCGAGAAGGTCGCGGACCTGTTCGACGCGGCCGAGGCCGCGTTCGGCCCGCCCGGTGTGCTCGTCAACAACGCCGCCGCCAACTTCCCCGTCCCGGCCGAGGACATGTCGCCGAACGCCTGGCGCACGGTCGTCGACATCACCCTCAACGGCACCTTCTTCTGCGCCCGCGAGTTCGCCCGCCGGTTGATGGCCGCCGGTCGGACCGGCTCCATCGTCAACGTCGGCGCGTCCTACGCCTGGACGGGCGGCCCCGGCTTCGCCCACTCGGCCGCGGCCAAGGCCGGGGTGAAGAACATGGTCGAGACGCTCGCCGTCGAGTGGGGGCCGTACGGGATTCAGGTGAACGGGCTCGTTCCCGGGCTCTTCCCGCATGAGGACATGACGGCCGATATCCAGGCCAACCTCGCCCGCACCCACGACAAGGCCGTCGCCCAGCCGGCGATGCGGGTCGGCCGGCCGCGCGAGCTCGGCTGGGCGGCGACGTTCCTGGCTTCGCCCTATGCCCGGTTCATCTCCGGGCACACGCTGGTCGTCGACGGCGCGAACTGGCAGCGCCGGGCGCTGACAAACCCGGCGGTGGTCACCGTCCGCGACCAGATGGGCCGCGGCCCCTTCACCCCCTGACCATCGGTCGCCGGCCGCCGGCCGCCTGACCTCTCACCTCGCTTCTCGTCGACGGAGGCTCGTCTTGTCCCTGTCCCACACGATCACCAACCAGGTCGCGGCCGGGGCGCGCTGGCCGCTGCGGTTCGGCATCTTCCTGGCGCCGTTCCACAAGGCCGGCCGCAACCCGACGCTGCTGCTCGAACAGGATCTGGCCCTGATCGAGCATCTCGACCGGCTCGGCTTCGACGAGGCGTGGATCGGCGAGCACCACTCCGGCGGATGGGAGATCATCTCGTCGCCGGAGGTGTTCATCGCGAGCGCCGCCGCCAGGACCCGCCGCATCCGGCTCGGCACCGGCGTCGTCTCGCTGCCGTACCACCATCCGCTGCACGTCGCCGACCGGATCGTCCTGCTCGACCACCTGACGCGCGGCCGGGTGATGCTTGGCGTTGGCCCGGGCCAGCTCGCCTCCGACGCCCACATGCTCGGCATCGACACCAACCGGCAGCGGGAGATGATGGAGGAGTCCCTCGAGGCCGTCGTCGCGCTCCTCGCCGGCGAGGAGCCGGTGACCCGGCAGACCGACTGGTTCACCCTGCGGGACGCGGTGCTGCAGCTCGCCCCGTACACCCGGCCGCGCCCGGAGATCGCCGTGGCCGCCACCTTCTCCCCCGCCGGCCCGCGCACCGCCGGCCGGTTCGGCGCCGGGATGCTCTCCATCGCCGCGAGCCAGGCCGGCGGCTTCGACATTCTCGGCTCCCACTGGGAGGTCGCAGGCGAGATGGCCGCGCGGCACGGGCAGACGATGGACCGGCGCGGCTGGCGGCTGATGGGCCAGATGCACCTGGCCGACACCGTCGAGCAGGCGGCGAAGGACGTCGCCTACGGGCTGACCGCCGTGCAGAACTACCAGTCAAAGGTGCTTCCGATACCACTCGACCCGTCGACCCCGCTGGCGGAGCGCATCGAGCACGGCAACGCGACCGGCTCGTTCATCTGCGGCACCCCGGACATGGCGATCGCGCAGATCGAGCGGCTGTGGCAGCAGTCCGGCGGCTTCGGCGGCTACCTGCTCCTCGCCGCCGACCTCGCCGACCCGGAGGCCACCCGGCACAGCTACGACCTGTTCGCCCGGGAGGTCGTCCCGCACTTCACCGGCGCCTCCGCGGCCCCGCTCGCCTCCGAGAACTGGCAGTTCGGCAAGTCAAAGACGTGGCGCGACCAGACCGCGGCCGCCATCGGCAAGGCGGTCCAGGACCACGCCGCCGCCACCGCGCCCACCCCGGCGACCAGCTGACCGGTCTCTCGGCGGTCTTCGTCGGAAATCGGCCACGTCTGTGGCGGCGGCTTCCTTGGCCGGGGTCGCCGTCAGTGGTACGCCGAGAAACGGCCCGCGTCTCAGACCTGAGGCAGCGCGCGGTCATCGGACAGCCTTCGGACCGAGCGAAAGTGCTCGTCAAGCACACCGGCATCGAACCGGACGGCGTTCACGGCCCACCAGAACGCGTCGCCGGCGCCATCGCCAGCGATCTTGTAGGAGCCGCCGGGCAGCAGGACCGCCCACCCGTCACCAAGCCCCATCAGGATCGCGTATGGGCGCCCCCCATCCGTCCGCCACAACCGCACCGTCCCGTCGGCGCCCGCCGCGGCCACCAGCCGGCCCTCCGGCGAGAACACCACCGCGTTCACCGGTCCCGCCGGACCGGTGAGCTGGCTCAGTTGGCGCCCGCCAGCCACGTCCCACAGCCGCACCGTGCCGTCCTCCCCGGCGGAGGCGACCAGGCGGCCATCCGGGGAGAACGCGACCGCGTTCACCGGTCCGACGTGGCCGGCGAGCGGGACACCCTGGGACGCGACGACGGGCTCCCACAGCCGCACCATGCCCTCGCCGCCCCCCGAGGCAAGCAGATGCTCGGTCGGGGAGAACGCGAGTCCCAATACCGTGCCCTCGTGACCCGCGAGGCGACGTAGCTGGCGGCCACTGGCCGTTTCCCACAGCCGCACCGTCCTGTCCTCTCCGCCAGAAACGAGCAGGCTGCCGTCCGGTGAGAACGCCACGGCGT
Source organism: Pseudofrankia coriaricola (assembly GCF_001854805.1). Classification (GTDB taxonomy): domain Bacteria; phylum Actinomycetota; class Actinomycetes; order Frankiales; family Frankiaceae; genus Pseudofrankia. Next base: position 4,302 of record NZ_MBLO01000261.1, on the reverse strand, counting down.
TCACCCGGTCCTTGTGGCCGGTGAGCTGGCGCGGCGCCTGCCCGCCAGCGGTGTCATACAGCCGCACCTTCTTGTCGTCACCGGCGCAGGCCAGCAGGGCGGCATCCGCTGAGAACTCCAGCGCGCGCACCCGGCCGCAGTCCCCGCCGAGCTGGCGCAGCGCGCGTCCGCCGGAGGTCTCCCACAGCCGCACGGCGTGATCGTCACCGCCGGAGGCCAGGAGGCGGCCATCCGGGGAGAACGCCACCGCGTTCACCACGTCAGAGTGACCGGTGAGCAGGTGCAGCTGGCGCCCTGTGGACCGCTCCCACAGCCGGACCGCGTTGTCGTCACCGGCAGAGGCGAGCAGCGCACGGTTCGCGGAGAACACGACCGTCGACACCGCCGTGGCGAGGCTCGTTGTGTACGAGAGTGGCCGCCCGCTCGCTGTCTCCCATCGCCGGAGAACGGCGTCGTCGCCACCGGACGCGATCAGTCGGCCATCGACGGAGAACCCCACCGCGTTGACCGCGCCTGTATGGCCCGTGAGCTGGTAAAGCGGCCGCCCGCTCGCGGTGTCCCACAGCTGCACGATCTTGTCGGTCGCGGCGGAGGCGATGAGGTGGCCATCCGGCGAGAACGCCACCGCGTTCACCGCACCGGAATGACCGGTGAGCAGGTGGTACGGCCGCCCGTTGGCGGCATACCAGAGCCGCACCGCCTTGTCCTCGCCGCACGAGGCGACCAGACGGTTATCTGAGGAGAACACCGCCGCGTTCACCGCGCCTGTATGGCCCGTAAGCTGGTAAAGCAGAGTCCCGCTGCCCGTTTCCCACAGCCGCACCGTCTGGTCGTCGCCGCCCGAGGCGACCAGACGCCCATCCGGTGAGAACGCCACCGCGTTCACCGCACCGGTGTGACCGGTGAGCGGGCCGATCTGGCGTCCAGTGGACGTCTCCCACAGCCGAACCGCGCCGTCGTCGCCACCCGAGGCGATCAGGATGCCGTCCGGGGAGAACGCCACCGCGTTCACGGGGCTCGGGGTACCGCTGCGCAGGTGGTGCCCGGTGAGTAGGCCGATCTCGCGTCCTGTGGACGTCTCCCACAGCCGCACCGTGTGGTCGGCACCCGCGGAGGCCGCCCGAGCGCCGCGGGGTGAGAACGCCGCCGCGTTGACGGCACCGACATGACCGGTGAGAACACGGATCAGCCGCCCGCTGGATGCCTCCCACAGCCGCAGCGCGCCGTCCTGGCCCGCGGACATGAGGAGGCCACCCCACGGATCTACAGCGATCGAGCGCAGCGACGCGGGCGGGGGCGGGATGATGAGCGTCGCCGGATCGCGGCCGGTGACCGCGGCCGACGCCAGTTCGTCACCCATCAGGGCAGCGGGGTCGACGGCGCAGGACAGCAGCGCCGCCCGCGTCCAACGGACGCTGTCCAGCACTGCCCCGGCCAGGTCGGTGTGGACGAGCCGCGCGGCGCTCAGGTCGGCCCCGGTCAGGTCCGCGCCGACGAGCGAGACGTGGTCGAGCAGGGCGCCGGTCAAAACGGTATCGCGCAGCACGGCACCGGCGAGCGTGGTGCCGGTCAGGCGGATGCCGGCCAGGTCACGACCCGACAGGTCCGCATTGGTCAGATTCCGACCCGACAGGTCCGCGTCGGTCAGGTCCCTGCCCAACAGACCCTCGTTCGCCTGTCCGCGCGGCGGGTCACTCGGTCGTGAGACGGGATGCGGCCGTGTGCTGACGGGGGTGTCGCCGTCCCGGGGGCTCTCGCCCTTCGGCTTCGGCGCGGGGGGTGGGACCTGTCGGGGCTTGTGAGCCGACGCGGGGACGAGCTCCGGCTGAGCCGGAGCCGGCAGGACGGGAGCCGGCTGGGCGGCCGTGCGGATGTCATCGCTCGCCCACAGGAGTATTCCGGGCCGGGTCAGCCAGCCCGGTCTGAAGGCGCCAGCGCCCGCCCGCGCCAGGTCGAGCGCGAATTCACGGGCCGTCCCGTGACGCCGCACGACGTCGGCTTCGAGCGCCTTCATCACCACCTTGGCGATGGGTTCGGGCGCGACTGGCTCGGGCGGGCGGGTGCTCACCTGGGTCTGCCACAGCTCGAACAGGGTCAGGGCGGGGTCGAATGGCGGCCGGCCGGACAACAGCCGATAGAGCACCACACCAAGGGCGTAGACGTCGGTGGCCGGGCCGAGCTCACCCGGGCCCAACTGCTCGGGCGCCATGTGGCCCGGGCTACCGATCACGTAGCTTCCCTTGCCCTCCTGGAGGATCTTCGCGATGCCGAAGTCGGCGACTTTCGGCGTCCCGTCGCGGGCGAACAGGATGTTGTCCGGCTTGATGTCCCGATGCAGCACGCCAGCGGTGTGCGCGTACTCGAGCGCCTCGGCAATGGCGATCCCCACCACGCAGGACTCCTCCAGAGCCAGCCTGTTCGTCCGCTGCCGGTCCTTCAGGGTGCCTCCGGACAGATGCTCCATGATCAGAACACGGAGCTGCTGCTCCGGGCTCTCGCGATAGTCGAAGACCCGGGCGACGTGCGGGTGGTCAAGGTCGGCGAGCACCCGCGCCTCACGCAGGAACCGGTCCTGCTGGCCCGGCTGTGTCAGCACCTTGATCGCGACGCGGCGTCCCATGGCCCGATGACGCCCGTCGAAGACCAGTCCGAACCCACCCTGGCCGAGTGTGTCGCCCACCTCGTAGTCAGGCAGCGCCTCTTGGACCGCAGCCCTGTATATCGACACTCGCCCAGCCCCCGAGACACCGCGTTGGTCTGAGCCGTCAGTATCGCCGATATAGGAAGAGCGCTGGCCGCTATGCCTTTGCTGGCGGTGGGATGTCGGCGTCCCGCCCATACGCGCCCGCGTCGTGGCGCGTATGGGCAGAGCCGGCCCAGCCCACCGTCTGGCCATCTTTCCCGGTCACGGTGACGTCTGGCACGGTGCCGACAGACTCGGCTCCAGTCCGGTGCGCCGGGCGGCGGCCTCGCCAGCGCGAGCCCGTATGCGCGGGAGGAACGCTCACGCCCCGGCCGCGCCAGGTATACGGGGCCCTGGACACGACGGACTACCCATCGGGCCGCTCGACTGAACGGCCCGAACCGACCTGGCGCCGGGAGCCGACGACGCCGCCCGTGTCAGACCGTCGGGATCGCGACGTGGACACCTTTACTATTTTGACTACAGATGATCATGATCGTCGTCCCACGCCCCCCGCTGGACGAGCCTCGCGTGACTGAATGGCCAGAGCGGTTGTCGAAGACCAAGGCAGCTGGAAGGTCGAGCGGGTGGAAGACCAGGACGGGGAAGGTCAGGGGGGTCGGAAGGTCAGGGCAGACCGTCGCCCGGCACACGGACCCGCACCATGGTGACAGTGGACGTTCGCGCGCCGCCCAGGGCCGCGGAGTTCCAGTCGACGGCGGACAGGAGAAAAAGCGTCCGGCGGTCCGGTCCGCCCAGCGCGCAGGCGATGGCCATCCGGTCCCCCAGGGGAATGCGGTCCGTGACCTCGCCGCCCGGCACTATCCGCCGGAACTCGTGGGCCAGCGGAAAGGCGGCCCAGATTCCTCCCAGCGCGTCCAGGGCGATCCCGTCCGCGGCCGCGTCAGGAGTCGCGGCGACGACTCGCCGGCCGCCAAGGCCAAGGTCGGCGTCCAGGTCGAAGGCCGTGAGTCGCCTGGCCTTGGACTCGGCGACCGTAAGCGTCTGGCCATCCGGCGATATCACGGTGCCGTTGGGAAAGTTCATCTTCTCCGCGGCCACCGAGACCTGGCCGTCCGGGGCGACGCGCAGGAGCAGCCCGGCGTCCGGCGCGAGCGTGTAGCTGCCCACGAAGGCCGTCCCGTCGGCGGCGACGACCATGTCGTTGAGCTCGTCGTCAACGAGGTGGCCAAGCCGGGCGTACACGGAGCACGTGCGGTCCGGGGAGAGCCGGAGCAGTTCGCGGTCCGCCATCGAGACGATCAGAAGCGAGCCATCCGGCAGGAAGCCGAGGCCGGACGGCTTCTTGCCTGGCATCTCCAGCACCCGGGTGGTCTCGCCGGTCATCGTCGTGGTGTACACCGCCTCGCCATGCATGTCCGAGAACCAGAGCTTCCCGTCCCGCCAGCGCGGCCCCTCGGCGAAGACGAACCCGTCGGCCACCAGCTCCGGGCGGGCGCCCGGCTCGAGCACCGCCATGGTCATTGCCCGCCTCCCACGCCCGCCCGACCCATTAGTGCTCCTGGTGACAGGGGCCTCCGGAGGTGCGAACGAAGAGCATTTTCGCACCTCCTTTGGCCCTCTAGTGCTTCCGGTGACAGGGGCCTCCGGAGGTGCGA
>NZ_MBLO01000260.1 GCF_001854805.1 Pseudofrankia coriaricola | reverse complement strand
AGCATTTTCGCACCTCCTTTGGCCCTCTAGTGCTTCCGGTGACAGGGGCCTCCGGAGGTGCGAACGAAGAGCATTTTCGCACCTCCTTTGGCCCTTTAGCTGCCAGTAAAGCGCGGGTCGCGGCGCTCGAGGAAGGAGCGGATGCCCTCGGCCATGTCCTTCGTCGTGTAGGCGATGTGCTGGGAGCGGGCCTCGTCCTCGACGGCCTGCTCGAAGGTGAGCGAGCCGCTCGCGTCGAGCTGGCGCTTGATGAGGGAGAGCGTCGTCGTCGGCCCGGCGGCGAGCCGGCGGCCCCAGGCGGCCGCGACCTTCGGCAGGTCGTCCGCCGGGACCACCTCGTTGACCATGCCCCAGGCCAGCGCGTCGCCCGCCTCGACGATGTCGCCGAAGAACGCGATCTGCTTGGCGCGGCGCAGCCCGACGTGGCGGGGCAGCGTCCACGACGTGCCGCCGTCGAGCGCAAGGCCGCGCCGGGCGAACACCTCGCAGAACCGGGCCTGCTCGCTCGCGACGACCAGGTCGCACGCGAGCGCGAGCCCCAACGCAACCCCCACGCACACCCCGTCGACGGCGGCGAGCGTCGGCTTGGGCAGCCGGTGCAGCCGGTTGATGATCTCCCCGACGATCCGCATCTCATGAAGGATCGGCTGCCGGCCGTGGCCGGTCAGCCCGCTCGTGTTCCCGCCCGGCGACAGGTCCGCGCCGGACGAGAAGTTGCCGCCGGCGCCGGTCAGCAGCAGCGCCCGGTCCTCCGGGTTCACCGCGACCTCGGTGAGGATCCGGTCGAGGTCGCCCCAGTTCTCCGCGTTCAGCGCGTTCTTCTTCTCCGGGCGGTTGAAGGTGACGGTGACGAGACCGTCGTGCCGCTCGACGAGCGTGGACGCCATCAGGGTCCTCTCCAGGTCTTCTCGGTGGGAGCCAGGGGCTGCCGGGGGTCTGTGGAAGCCGGGGCCTGTCTCAGTCCTCGATCGGGGACACACCGGCCGGACGGTAGGGAAGCGTGGGCTGGCCCTTCGCGTCCAGTGTGGTCAGCAGCGCGCCGCGCACGCAGACCGCGGGCGTCAGCGGAACCGCCTTGCCGTTGCAGCGGAAGTTCAGGCCTGGCCCCGCTGGCACCGGCTTGGACGGCATCGAGTGAAGCTTGTCGGCGATGACGGTCGGGGTCAGCTCGCCGGTGAACCCGTCGAGCGCCTCCCGCAGCCCCATCATCGTCATGTAGATCGTCAAACCCATCGAGTTGGACAGGTCGATCTTTCCCTTGGCGTAGGTGTCGACGATGGCGTGCCACTGCTTGATGTCGGCGTTGCCCGTGTCGCCGTCCGCGACCGGCGTGGACAGGACCACGCCCTTCAGGTAGGAGCCGACCGCCTTGCGCGTCGCGTCGGTGATGCAGCTGTACAGAGCGCTGATCGGCCCGGTGAAGTTGATGGCACGCAGGCCCTGGAACGCGGCGATGCAGAAGCTGTCATTGCCGATGACGTGCACCTCGGTCTCACCGGTCTTGATGCTGGCCAGCTGCGGGGTCATGTCCGCGGTGCCCGGCGGGACGGGGATGACGGTCAGGTCGATCCCCGCGTCCTTGAAGACGGCCTTGCCGACCGCGTCGTAGAAGGCGGTGGCCTGCGGCACGTCTATGACGACAACGGCCACCTTGGTGAGCTTGTTCTCCTTGGCGACGCTGATCGGCTGGTCCGACAGCCCGGCCGACGGGCTCACCATGACGAACGTCCGGTCCTTGTCGAGCAGCGCGTTCTGCTCGGTGGTGCCGTAGATGAACATCGGGATGTCGGCGTCGTGCAGCGGCTTCCACACGTTCCCGAGGCTGGACGTCTCGCCGAGCACGGTCACCGCCACGTTCGCCTGGACGAGCTGGGCCGCGCAGTCGGCGGCGGCGCCCGGGTCGGAATGCGTCTCGCAGGTCACCAGCTGGATGGGCCGCCCGCCGAGGCCGCCGCGATGGTCGTTGAGGAACTTCGTGACCGCGTCCGCGGCGGACAGCTGGATGGAGTTGTCGAGGGCTGGCGCCTTCCCGTCGCTGATCACGCCGACCTTGACGGGGGTGCCGCTGGCCGGCTGCGCCGGGCCCAGAGCCGCGGCGTCGGTCGGCACGGCCGGCGCGGCGTCCTTCCCGTCGTCGCCGCCGCAGGCCGCCGCCGAGACCGCGAGCACCGCGGCGGCGGCCACAGCCGTCATCCACCGGGGCCCGCGCCTCCGGCGCGGCCGGGGCACGTCCCTCGCTAAGTCACCGATCGTCGAGGAGTCGTCCATGGCTTGTCCCTTCGGGGTCGACGGTGCGCGGCGCTGACCGGCGCGTCCCCCCGGTGCCGGGCAGACGCGGCCGCCCCCGGCCGGGCGGCGTCTCTCCGTGGGTGCACCCGAGCCGGCCAGATACTATCGAGACGCCGTCTTACTATCTAGATGTTTTGCCGATCCTCCGCACCCTGGCCTGCTCCGGACCGCGCAACCCCGTCGTTGCGCGCGCCGTTAGATCTAGATATTTTCGAGCGAGCCGGACCGGCAGGCGGCGCGGCGGAGTGACCTGGGAACAGAGTGGCCCGGGAGCAGGAGGTGGGCGGTGCTTCGCGTCGTGCAGTGGGCCACCGGAGCCGTCGGACGGCATGCGGTGCGGGCGGTCCAGGCCCACCCCGACCTCGAGCTGGCCGGCGCGTTCGTCTACAGCGACGCCAAGACCGGCCGTGACGTCGGCGAGATCGCCGGCCTCGGCCCCATCGGCGTGACCGCCACGAACGACCCCGACGAGATCGTCGCGCTCGACGCCGACTGTGTGCTGTACATGGCCCAGGGCGAGATGAACCCGGCGGGCGCCCTGGACGACATCTGCCGGCTGCTCGCCGCCGGCAGGAACGTCGTCTCCACGGCGGTCACCAGCCTCATCTACCCGGCGAGCCTGGAGCCGGCGGTCGCCGCGCGGCTGGAGGAGGCGTGCGCCGCGGGCGGGACGTCTTTCCACGCGACCGGCATCGAGCCCGGCTGGGCCGCGGAGGTGCTGCCGCTGACGATGTCGGCCCTGTTCGAGCGGATCGACACGCTGCTGGTCCAGGAGCTTCTCGACTACTCGTCCTACGACAGCCCCGGGATGATGTTCGACATCATGGGGTTCGGCCGGGCGCCCGACGCTCCCGTGCCGCTGGCGGATCCGGTGCTGGCCGGTTCCGTGTTCCGCGCCCCGCTCCTGCTGGTCGCCGAGGGGCTGGGCGCCACGATCGACGACTTCGTCTACGACCGCCAGGTGGCGCTCGCCGACAGCGGTTTCGACATCAAGGCCGGCCGCGTCGAGGCCGGAACTGTAAGCGCCCAGCGTTTCTCGGCCACCGCCGTCATCGGCGGCCGCCCCGCGCTGACGGTCGAGCACATCACCCGCGTAGGCGAGGGGCAGGCTCCGGACTGGCCCACCGGCCGCGGCTGGAAGGTCACCGTCGAAGGCAGCCCCTCGATGGTGCTGGAAGCCAAGATCGCCATCCATGGCGAGGACGAGAACGACCAGGGCTGCCTGGGCACCGCCATGCACGCCGTCCACGCCATCGCCCCGGTCTGCGCGGCCGCACCTGGCATCCGGACCTTCCTCGACCTCCCCATGATCAAGGGCCGCCACGTCTTCTCCCAGCGCTAGGGCACTGAGCGCCCCAGCGGCCTGGTTCCGGGTTGAGGTGTATGGCCGGCGCGGGTCTGGGTCGGGGTCGGGAGGTGGTCGCGTTGGTGGTGCGCCAATGCGCTGTCGCTGGCGGTGGCTGGGCTGAGTTGACGGCTCACCAGGACGAGGCGCGCCCGACGGTGTCGCTTGACAGTTAGAACCGTGAGATTTCCAGGCCGTGGGGCTGGTCCACGAGTCCGGCCGGACCGGGTGGGCGACGGCGGTCTCGTCGCGGACTCGCGAACGGACCCGACGACGTAACGATGCGGGAGGCTGCCGCCATGGGATACGAGACCATCCAGTACGAGGTCCGCGACCGGATAGCGACGATCACGTTCGACCGGCCGGACCGGCTCAACGCCCTCTCCCCCGAGATGATCCGCGAGCTGCGGCAGGCGTACACGGACGCCGAGGCGGACGACGACGTCTGGATTCTCGTCGTCACGGGCAACGGGCGGGCGTTCTGCGCCGGCGCCGACGTCACCGAGATCCCGGACGACGGCCGGGTCGTCTATGACGAGCCATATCTGTCGACGTTCCCGCAGTGGGAGGCGCCGCAGGAGGGCACCCCGCCGTTCCGGACCATGACCAAGCCGATCCTCACCGCCGTCAACGGGCTGTGCTGCGGCGCGGGGATGGACCTCGTCACCACCGGCGACATCGTCATCGCCTCGGACCGGGCCGAGTTCTTCGACCCGCACGTCAGCATCGGCCTCGTCTCGGGCCGCGAGGTGGTCCGCCTGGCCAGGGCGCTGCCGACGAACATCGCGATGCGGATGGCGCTGATGGGCCGCCACGAGCGGATGAGCGCGGCGCGCGCCTACGAGCTGGGGCTGGTCTCGGAGGTCGTCGAGCACGACCGGCTGCTGGAGCGGGCCTTGGAGCTCGCGGCCATCGTGTGCCGCAACGCGCCGCTGGCCGTGCGCGGCACGCGCCTGGCCATCCGCCAGGGCCGCGACCTGCCGCTACGCGAGGCGGAGATCATGGGCGAGGCGTTCCGGGAACGGGTCGTACGCACCGACGACGCCAAGGAGGGCCCGCGGGCGTTCGTCGAGAAGCGCCAACCTGCCTGGAAATGCCGGTGACGGCTCCGCCGACGACCACGATCGTCTTGACGGCGGCGGAAGCGGAGGTGGGCTCCGGTGCCGGTGCCGGTGCCGGTGCCGGTGCCGGTGCCGGCGTCGGCGGCGGCGGCGTGGTGACGGCCAGTCCCGTCATGAGCGCCGCCGGCCCGGCGGCGCGCCCGGCGCCGTCAGTAGTGGTGGACCAGGTCGACGACCGTCCCTGCCTGGGCGCCGAGCATGACCTTGTCGACGACGGCCATGTGCGACCGCCAGTGCTCCTCGGCGGCCTGGCCGTCGCCGGCCTGGATGAGCTCGACGAGGCGCCGCTGGGAGCGCACGCCCCGCCGCCGGGTGGCCAGGGAGCCGGTGGTGTCCTCGGCGCGGCTGAGCGCGGTGACGGCGCGGGCCACGATCTCGTTCAGCATCTCGGCGACGATGGTGAGCGTCTGGTTCCCCGCCAGTGCCAGCAGCCTCTCGTGGAACTGGGCGTTGGCCCGGCCGAACTCGTCGGGATCCGCGAGCGACTCCTCCTCCCGGTCGATGAGCCCGCCGAGCTCCGCGCCGGCCGCCTGCCGCTGTGGCGACTGCGCCAGGCGCCGGGCCGCGAGCGGCTCGAGCAGCGTGCGCGCCGCGCAGACATCCATGAGCGGCACGCCCCGGGCCTGGAGCAGCAGGGCGGCCGTACGGGCGGTGAGCCGCTCGTCCGGCTGGCGCACGAAGATCCCGCCGAGAACGCCACGCTCCACCGAGATCAGGCCCTGGGCCTCCAGGATGCGCAGCGCCTCCCGCAGCGACGGCCGGGACACACCGAACCGCTCCACCAGTTCCGGCTCGCGGCCGATCAGGTCTCCGTCGGCGAGCTCGCCGCTGACGATGAGCGAGCGGATCTCGTCGGCGATCTGCTGCGGCTTCTCCCGAGGAGGGCGCGCACCTTTCTTCGCGACCACGAACACTCCCAGGCTGATGCGGGTAGGCGAGGCAGGGTGGTCCGACCAGCCCACCGGGGTCTGTCTCATCGTGTCACGCCCGCCGCCGGGCGCCGCCCGACGATCCGCCATCCGGACCGCCTCGCGGAAAGGGCAGCCGATGGCGGCCACGCCAGCCGCGCCGTTCCCTTCCGGGCTGGCCGACCAGAGCGCGTCAGCGTACAGTCCCAGTTGTTGGAAAGCCACACTTTTCCTGAATGAAAGCACCACTTCCCAGCTGAGGAAGGCAATGACGAGCTCGAAGCCAATCGACGCCGACAACCACTACTACGAGCCGCTCGACGCGTTCACCCGTCATCTCGACAAGAAGTTCGCGCAGCGCGGGGTCCAGGTCGTCCAGGCGGGCCGACGCACACAGTTACTCATGGGCGGGCAGGTCAACCGCTTCATCCCGAACCCGACGTTCGACCCGATCATCGTGCCCGGCTGCCTGGACCCGCTGTTCCGCGGCCAGATCCCGGACGGCGTCGACCCGCGGTCGTTGATGAAGGTCGAGCCGCTGCGGCCGGAATACCGCGACCGCGACGTGCGCGCGGACCTGGTCGAGCAGCAGGAGCTCGGCGCGGTGCTGCTGTTCCCGACGCTGGGCTGTGGCGTCGAGGAGGCGCTCAAGGGCGACATCGAGGCGACGATGGTGAGCCTGCACGCCTTCAACCGCTGGTTGGAGGAGGACTGGGGCTTCGACTACCGCGACCGGCTGATCGGCGTGCCGATGCTGTCGCTGGCCGACCCCGCCGCCGCCGTCGCCGAGGTCGACCGCCTGCTCGCGCGCGGCGCGCGCATGGTCCACGTCCGCCCGGCGCCGGTCCCCGCGCCCTACGGCAGGTCGCGCTCGCTCGGCGACAAGCTGTACGACCCGGTCTGGGCCCGGCTCGCCGAGGCGTCGATCCCGGTCGCCTTCCACCTCGGCGACAGCGGCTACGAGGCCTCCACCGGAGCATGGGGCGGCACCGAGCGGTTCCAGGGATACGGCCAGATCAGCGTGCTCACCCGCGTTCTCGTCGCCGACCGCGCCATCCACGACACGCTGGCGTCCCTCGTCGTGGACGGCGTTTTCACCCGCCACCCCACCCTGCGCGTCGCCAGCATCGAGAACGGCTCGGACTGGGTCGCGCTGCTGGTCAAGCGGCTGCGCAAGCAGGCGAACCAGACGCCCTGGGCCTTCGCCGAGGACCCGCTCGACGTCCTCCGCGCGCACCTGTGGGTGACGCCCTACTACGAGGAGGACCTGCGCAAACTCGCCGACCTCATCGGCGTCGAGCGCATCCTGTTCGGCTCCGACTGGCCGCACGGCGAGGGCCTCGCCGAGCCGACGGACTTCTACAAGGAGCTCGACGGCTTCACCGACGACGAGATTCGCAAGATCATGCGGGACAACTGCGTCGACCTGCTGGGGGCCAGCCACTCATGAGCACCGCCGCCGCCGCCGACGAGGACTCCCAGGCCGGCCCGCGGGCCGAGGTCCAGGCCTGGCTCGCCGAGCACTGGGACCCGCAGCTGTCCGTCGAGCAGTGGTGGCGACTGGTCGCCGCCGCCGGGTGGACCGCGCCGCACCTCACCGCCGAGCAGGGCGGTCGCGGGCTGCCGCAGCGGGCCGGGCGCGCGGTGCGGGCCACCTTCGCCGCCTTCGGCGCGCTGCAGCCGCCCGGCGGGCTGGGCCTGCTGATGGCGGCGCCGACGATACTCACGGTGGGCACGCCAGAGCAGATCGCCCGGCACGTGCCGCCGATCCTCGAGGGCCGGCTCGCCTGGTGCCAGCTGTTCAGCGAGCCCGGCGCCGGCTCCGACCTCGCCGGGCTCACCACCCGCGCCGAGCGCGACGGCGACCGCTGGATCATCAACGGCCAGAAGGTCTGGAGCAGCCAGGCCCGTGAGGCCGACTACGGCATGCTGCTGGCCCGCACCGACTTCGACGTCCCCAAGCACGCCGGCATCTCCTGGTTCGCGCTGAACCTCGACCAGCCGGGCGTCACGATCCGCCCCCTGCGCGAGATGACCGGCGACGCCGTCTTCAACGAGGTCTTCCTCGACAACGCGGTCGTCGCCGCGGACGACCTCGTCGGCGGCGAGGGCAACGGCTGGATGGCCGCGAACACGACGCTGCACTTCGAGCGGACCGGCATCGGCGCCGGCGGCGCCCACGCCGGCTTCCCACCGCCCGGGCCCAAGGGCGGCGTGCTCGGCATGAAGGCCGGCGACGCGGCGCGGCTGCGCCCGTCGGAGGGCATGGTGGTGACGTTCGCCGACCTGGTCGAGCTCGCGCGCGAGCACGGCAGGGCCGACGACCCGGCGATCCGCCAGAAACTCGCCCGGCTGCACTGCTACCTGCAGGTCGGCCAGTGGAACGCCGTCCGCGCCAGGGCCGAGGCCGCCGCCGGCGACGCGGCCGCCGGCGCCTCCGTCGCGAGCACCGGCAAGATCGCGCAGACGAGGATCACCAAGCTCTCGGCCGAGATCGGCCTGGACATCCTCGGCGCCGGCGGCCTGCTCGCCGGGCCGGATGCCGCGGCGGACGGCAAGTTCGCCAAGGCCTTCCTGTTCGCCCGTGCCTCCTCGATCTACGGCGGCACCGACGAGATCCAGCGCAACATCGCCGCCGAACGCACCCTGGGCCTCCCCCGCGAGCCCAGCCCCGACCGCAAACGCCCCTACCGCGAGGTGCTCCACGGCCTGGCCCGCCGCGACGACGCCTCCTGAGCGGCGCCGTCCCGGGTTTCGTGTTGGATGGCCCAGTCCAGAGACTGGGCCATCCAACACGCTTCACTGGTGGCTTGCCGGATCGCGTCAGATGGGCAAGTCCATAGACAGGGTGATCTGCCACAGTTCAGGTTCGCGGCGGCACGTCGGCGAACGGGCACCGAGACAGCGGCCGTATCCGGCCTAGGGGCGGGCACCGGCCCGACCGCGATCGTCCCTCAGCGGCCCGTTCAGCCGTACGCATTCGACTACGCAATGTGGCCAAGCGTGTATCGGCGCCTGGTTGGCGACCTGGGCCCCGTCCAGGTCGGCGCCGCGGCTCCGACCCCGTGGTCGCGGCGCCGGCCTGGACGCTCGTTACAGGCCGACGCGGCTGGCGAGGCGGTCACGCCAGGCCGACGGGGCACCGAAGAGCAGCTCGTCGGACTTGGCACGGCGGAAGTACAGGTGGGCCGGGTGCTCCCAGGTGAAGCCGATGCCGCCGTGGACCTGGATGTTGTCGGCGGTGACCTGGGTGTAGGCGTCGGAGCAGTAGGCCTTCGCCACCGCGGCGACCTTGGCCAGCTCCGCGTCGTCCCCCTCGGCCGCGCACCAGGCGGCGTAGTACGCGGCCGAGCGCGCCGACTCGACCTCGAGCAGCATGTCCGCGCAGCGGTGCTTGACCGCCTGGAAGGAACCGATCGGCCGGCCGAACTGGACTCGGTCCTTGGCGTACTGGACCGCCATGTCAAGCGCGACCTGGGCGCCGCCGGCCTGTTCGGCGGCGAGCGCCACGGCCGCGAGGTCCAGCACGTGCTCGAGGACCGGCCAGCCCGCCCCGTCCTCGCCGACGAGCGACGCGGGGGTGGCGGCGAGCTCGACGCGCGCGAGGCGGCGGGTCTGGTCGAGGGTCAGCAGTGGGATGCGGGTGAGGCCGGCGGCGGCGCCGGGGACGGCGAACAGGGACACGCCCGCGCCGGTTCGGGCGGCGACGAGCAGCAGGTCGGCGGTGTGCCCGTCGAGGACGTAGTGCTTGGTGCCGGTGATCGTCCAGCCGTCGCCGGCGGGCGTCGCGACGGCGGCGACCTCGCCCGCGTCCCAGCGCCCGTTCTCCTCCGCGAGCGCCACCGTCGCGACAGTCTCGCCGGCCGCGATGCCCGGAAGCCACGCCTTCTGCGCGGCCGCGTCGCCCGAGCGCAGCAGTGCGGCGACGGCCAGTACCGCCGTCGAGAAGTACGGCGCGCAGAGCAGCCGGCGGCCCATCTCCTCACAGACGAGCGCCACCTCGACGAAGCTTGCGCCGCTGCCGCCGAACTCGGCGGGAACCGCGAGGCCCACGAGGTCGAGCTCGCCCGCCAGCCGCGCCCACACCGCCGGGTCGTAGCCCTGGGGCGTCTCCATCAGCCGGCGCACCTCCGGCTCGGGGGAGGCCGCCTCGAGGAACGCGCGCACCGCCCGGCGCAGGTCCCGCTGCTCGTCGGAAAACATGAACGGCGTCACGACCCGCACCCACTCCCGTCGGCCGTCGTCCCACGAGGCCCCGCCACCGGCCGCCTGGCCGGCCGCCCAGAAGCCTAAGCCATAGATCTATACATTTTCAATCGGATGGAGCCGGCGGGACCGCGGCGACGGGCCTGGGCGACGCTGGCAGGCACGGCGGCTGACGCGACCGTGGCCACGCGGCACGGGCCGAGCCCGGCGCGGGTCGCGGCCACGGGCGCCGGTGGCCGGGGTGGTGGTGGCCTGCGGCCGGTGGCGGCGGCCGGCGGCGGCGGCCGGCGGCGGCCGGATGCCCGGTCACCGCCACCGCGGCGGCGCGGCCTACTTCGGCGCGAAGCGCTGGCCGCCGTCCAGGCGGATGGTCTGGCCGTTGAGCATCGGGTTCTCGATGATGCCCACCGCCAGGCGGGCGAACTCCTCCGGGCGCCCCATCCGCTTCGGGAACGCGGCGTCCTTCGTGAGGACCTTCTCGTATTCCTCGGGAATGCCCTTGGTCAGCCCGGTGTGGAACAGGCTCGGTGCGATCGCGTTCACGCGGATGCCGAGGGAGCCGAGCTCCCGGGCCATGGTGAGGCTCATGGCGGCCACGCCGCCCTTCGCCGCGGTGTAGGCGATCTGGCCGATCTGGCCCTCGAACGCGGCGATGGACGCGGTGTTGATGATCGCTCCGCGCTCGCCGTCCGCGTTCGGCTCGTTCTTGCTCATGTGCCAGGCGGCAAGGCGGGCGACGTTGAAGGTGCCGATCAGGTTGAGGTCGATGATTTTTTGGAAGGTTTCGATGGGCATGGGACCGTCCTTGCCGATCGTGCGGCCCGGGGTCGCTCCCCCGGCCGTGTTCACGGCGACGTCGATCCCGTCGAGCGCGGCGACGGCCGCCTCGATGACACCCTCCATGCCCGCGAAGTCGGTGACGTCGCAGGCGTGGAAGGTGCCCTTCAGCTCGTCCGCGACCGCCTGGCCGGCGCTCGCCGGACGGTCGAGGATCGCCACCCGGCCGCCGCGCGCGACGACCAGCTCGGCCGTGGCCCTGGCCATGCCGGAGGCGCCGCCCACGACGAGCGCCCGCAGACCATTCAGCTCCACCTGATGTCCCTCTCCTGTGGTGAGCTCGGCGAGCACGCGCCCGCGAGCGTCCGGGCCCCACCGGCGCCGCCCACGCCCGCCACTAGCACCCGCCTATATATTTTATACATATTGCCCTGAGCGGTGCCGGGTGTCCCGAGGCAGTCGACGGCCTTCACGTTGGCCCTACCTCTGGGATCTCAGGCTCCCTTCTCCTGCAGGAGCCGGCGAAGCGCGCCGCCGTCGACCTTTCCGCTGGCCAGCCGCGGCACGTCGTGGGGATCGTTCACGACGAGCCACCGGGTCGGGACCTTGAAGCTGCTCAGCCGGGCCCTGGCCTGCTCGACCAGGCCAGCCCGGCCGTGCCAGCCGTCCCGGCCATCCCGACCGGCCCCCTGGCGGTCGTCCGCGCGGTCCAGACCGTCCGGCCCGGCCCGGCCGTCCGGGCCGTCCGGGCCGTCCGGGCCGTCCCGGCGGTTCTCGCCCTCGGGTAGCGCGGCGACGACGAGCGCCGCCACCTGCCTGCCACCCGCCTCGCCGGCCACATCGGTGACGAACGCCTCGCGGACTCCCGGCAGGGCGCGCAGCGCCGCCTCGACCTCCAGCGGGTACACCGTCGCGCCTTTGACCTTGAACATGTCGTCGAGCCGGCCCCGGTACCACAGGTAGCCGTCCTCATCGAGCACACCGGCGTCGGCCGTCGGGTAGAACCCGTCCGCGTCGAACACGTCGGCGCGGTGGCGGCCGCGGATGCCACGCATCAGGTTCGGCCCGCGCAGCCGGATCTCGCCCTCCGTGCCGGGCGGGAGCGGTGCGCCGGTGCCCGGGTCGGTGATGCGCACCTCGACGCCGGCGAACGGTCGGCCGCAGCTGCCGTGCTTGCCCGCGGGCAGGTCGGTGTCGAGCGGCGAGCCGCAGTACGGCCCGAACGTCTCGGTCATGCCGAAGAGGTTCGCCCGCGCGCCCGGGCCGGCGCGCAGGCCGGGCGGCAGGACCGCGCCGAGGCTCGCCGGGCGCAGCGACGACAGGTCCGTGGTGGCGAAGTCCGGATGGGCGGCGAGCCGGGCCGCCTGGTCGGGCCAGCCGCGGAAGAGGGTGACCCGCTCGCGCTCCAGGAAACGCAGCGTCCGCGCCGGCTCCGGCTCGGCCTCGGTGAGCAGGGTCGCGCCGGCGACGAGGGCCGAGAGCAGGCCGCCGCCGAGGCCGCCCGTCCAGAAGAACGGCATCGGGATGTAGAGGCGCTCGCCGCGGCCGATGCGACGGGCCCCGAGGCCGGACTCGACGGCCCGCAGCGCGTTGCCATGGGTGTGGATCACCCCCTTCGGGCCGCCGGAGCTGCCCGAGGTGAACAGGATGACCAGGTCGTCGGCCGGGCGGACGGACCTCTCGAGCTCGTCGACCACCGCGCCGGGCGCCGCGCCGGTGGGCAGATCGCCGGAGAGCCAGAGCCGTCGCAGCGACGGGACCTCGGCGTGCGGGGCGCCCCCGCGGACCTGCTCCGTCAGGCCGGGGACCGCCTCCTCCAGGTCGTCGAGGTACGCACGGCCGCGGAAGCGCGGGACGACGACCAGCTCGGTGACCGCGGCGGTACGCAGCTGCGCGAGCAGCTCGGGCGGGCGCAGCAGGGTGGACAGCGGGACGAGCACGCCGCCGACCCGCGTCACCGCCAGCGCGAGAACCGCCCAGTCGATCCCGTTCGGCATCACCAGCCCGACCCGGCTGTCCCGCCCGACGCCGGCGGCGACCAGGCGGGCCGCGAGCCGGCGGCTCGCCTCGTCGAGCCCGGCGAAGGTGATGGCGTCCTCGTCGCTCACGAGCGCCTGGACCGAGGAATCCAGGCGCCGCCGGACGGCGAGCAGCGCGGGGATGGTCGGCTCGCCCGGCGCGCGTTCATCCGGTACGCGCTCGCCCGGCATGCGCTCATCCGGCGCGCGTTCATCCGACGGCATGCGAGAGCTCCCTGCGGGCGGGCATGTAGATCTCACGGCTGGGCGTCGTCGGCACCGCGCCGCCGGCCGACGGGGCCACCCGGCGCGGGGCCTTGTGAGCGGACAGCAGTCCGGCCAGCCCCCGAGGCGGCTCGTCGGTGCCGGCGGCGCGCCCGGGCGGCACCCGCGCACCGCGCGGGGCGGTCCGCTCGCGCAACAGGTCCGCGGCGGTCAACGGTGGCCCGTCACCGGCGCCGACCGTGGTGACGATCACTGCATCGACCTCCGCGGCGATGCTATCCAGACCATCCCTAAATGTCTAGAGATATAGCCTGGCTCGCGACGCCGCCGACTGGCGGGCGCGCAGGGTCTCCGGGTGCCGGCCGGCGGGATCGTCATCGCGGGTGGGGCGTTCCGGCTCGTCGAACGGCCGCGGCACTCGTTCGCACTGTGCGCCGTAGTGCGTGGGTGCCCCAGTAGGCTGAGCGTCACGGCGGGCCTCGCCCGTCCCGTGGCGTGGGCCGCGAAGGGCGCCTGGACGCACCGACTGGACGCATCGAGCAGTGCCAGCGCCGCGGTCAGTGCCGCGTGCCAGGACCGTCCGGCGGCTGCAGGCGGCCGACGGAGAGAAGGTCGATCGTGGTGGCGGAGCCGAGACGGGCGCGCGGGACTGGCCGGGCCCCTCCCCGCGAGAAACCACAGCAGATCGCCGACGAGCTCCGGGGCCTCATCGTGCGGGGCGAGCTGGCGGACGGCGAGCTGCTCGGGCGCGAGCCCGAGCTGGTGGAGCGCTTCGGCGTCTCGCGCCCGTCGCTGCGCGAGGCGCTGCGCATTCTCGAGGCCGAGGGCCTGATCACCGTCAAGCGCGGCGTGCTCGGCGGGGTCGTCGTCCATCGGCCCGACGAGCGCCTGACGGCACGCACGGCGGCGATCGTGCTCCAGGCGCGCAACGTGCCGCTCGCGGACGTCTATGACGCTCGCGGCATGGTGGAGCCCGTCGCCGCGCGGCTCGTCGCGTCGTCGCGCTCCCGCCGCGCCGCGGCCGCCGAGCTGCGGCGGCTCATCGCCGAGCAGCTGGAGGCGGTCGACGACCCCGTGGCGTTCGGCGAGGCCAACGCGCGCTTCCACGCGCGCCTCGTCGAGCTGGCCGGAAACCAGACGCTGAGCCTCGTGGCCGAGATGCTCAAGGAGATCGTCGCCCGGGCTGTCGCGGCGGTCAGCCAGCCCGACGACGGCAAGGACACCGGGGCCGTCCGGATGCGTGGCCTGCGCTCCCAGGCGAGGCTCGCGTCGCTCATCGAGGCCGGTGAGGCGAGCGAGGCCGAGGCCCACTGGGCGGAGCACATGGCGGTCGTCGGGCGGGTGATGCTCGCGCAGCGCGCGAAGACCGTCATCGACCTGATGCAGCACGACTACTGATCCCTCAGCACGCCTGCTGGTCCCTCAGCACGACCGCTGAGGGACCAGTACGACGACCAAGGGATCAGGCGCTGGCCTCGGGCGGCAGGAGCCGACGGGCGATCTTGCCGGTGGGCAGGCGAGGGAGCTCGGCGAGGAAGCGGACCGAACGGGGCGCCTTGAAGCGGGCGATGCGGGCCCGGCAGAAGGCGATGATCTCCGCTTCCAGCGCGGCGGGATCGGCCGGCGGGTAGGTCGCCGGCTGGACGACGGCGCGGACGGACTCGCCGAGGTCGGCGTCCGGGACGCCGATCACGGTGACGTCGACGAGATCGGGGTGCTGGATCAGGACGTCCTCGATCTCGCGCGGGTAGATGTTGACGCCACCCGAGACGATCATGTTCGTGGCGCGGTCGGTGAGGTAGAGGTAGCCGTCCTCGTCGACATGGCCGATCTCGCCGTAGGTGGCCCAGCCGCGCTCGTCGAACACCGATGCGGTCTTCTCCGGGTCGCCGTGGTACTCGAAGCGTCTCGCGGGCTCGAAGTACACCCGGCCGTCGGTGCCCGCCGCGACCTCCGCGCCCTGCTCGTCGACGATATGGACCGCGCCCTGCATCGAGCGGCCGACGGAACCCGGGTGGGCGAGCCATTCCTCGGGACCGATGTAGCAGAAGCCGACGCCCTCGCTGCCGGCGTAGTACTCGTGGATGACCGGGCCGAGCCAGCCGAGCGCGGCCCGCTTGACCTCGACGGGGCAGGGCGCCGCTGCGTGGACGAGAACCTTCAGGCTGGACAGGTCATAGCGGTTCCGCTCCTGTTCGGGGAGCCTCAGCAGGCGGACGAGGTGGGTCGGGACGACCTGGGCGAGGGTGACCCGGTGGCGCTGGATCGTCTCCAGGAAGTCGACCGGCTCGAACCGCGGGCCGACGACGACCGTGCCTCCGATCCGGTGCACGGCGGCGGCCCAGCCGGACGGCGCCGCGTGGTAGAGCGGCGACGGGCTGAAGTACACGGTGGACTCGTCGCCCCCGAACAGGTGGCGGACCATGGCAGTGAACCCCGTGGGCACGCCGACCGGGCCGCCGACCTCGATCGGCTTGATCCCCTTGGGTCGTCCCGTGGTGCCAGACGAGTAGAACATCCAGTTGCCCTCGGCCTCGTCGTCGAGCGGAGACGACGGCAGGCCGGCGACGACCTGCTCGTAGGGCTCGAACCCCTCGATCTGCCCGTCGACCACCAGCCGGAACTTCGGGGCCACCTCGCCGAGCCCGGCGACGACGTCGGCGCAGCCCGCGGACACCACCAGAGCGGCGGCGCCGCAGTCGGCGATGATGTACGCCGCCTCGGCCGTGGAAAGGTGCCAGTTGATCGGCGTGACCAGCAGGCCGGCGCGCAGCCCGGCCCAGGTGACCTCGAAGTACTCGGCCCGGTTCTCCATCAGCACGGCGACGTTGTCGCCGGTCCTCAGGCCCGCTGCCCGGAAGGCACGCGCTAGCCGGTTCGACCGCGCGTCCAGCTCGGCGTAGGTGATCGTGGTGTCGCCGACGATGACCGCGGGCCGGTCGGGCGCGGACGCGGCGAACCGTTTCGGGTGCTCGATCTGCTGCTCGGTCTGCATGGCACTCCCACGAAGGGCGAGGGGCGAGGTCCTACGAAGCTCGTCTTGTCACTGAATCAGCAGCCGTGTGAGCGGCGCCACCCAATCGTCACGGCGTCCGGCGCGGGGATGTCGTCATGACGCCCGGCGCGGGGATACGGCAGGCAGCCGGGAGCGCTGGCCACGGACGGCGTCCACCCGCGCGTCGCACAGCACCACGTGCCCGGCCAGGAGCCGCCCCGTCGAACGGATACGCGTCCCCTCCACCGTCCGGGTCAGCTCAAAACTCAGATCGGTGAGCAACGGCGTCGGCCGCCGGTAGCGCAGCTCGAGGCCGGCCGTCTTGCCCGCCTCGCCGACCTCGCAGTTGTGATGCTGGATCGCCGCGTCGAAGAACAACGCGAGAAAGCCGCCGTGGACGAGGCCCGGCGGGCCTTCGTACACGACCGGAAAGTTCACGGTGCCGGTCGCGCGGCCGCCGTCCACCTCGATCGTGTACTCGGGGAAGCAGGCGTTGAACGCCCCGATGTGCCGTGAATGATCGACGTACGGCCGCCCGTCGCCGTCCGCCGCGGGCCCGACCCTGGGCGCCGGGTCCGCCGGCACGCACCGCGACAGCGCCCGTTCCGCGCGGTCCAGCGCGCCGAGCAGCTCGTCGAGGGCCGCGGCGGGCCGCTCGAGCGCGAGAACGAGACCGGCGACGCGGCGCAGCCGTGCCGCGGCGTCGGCCGCCTCGGGCAACGGCTCCAGGCCGAACGTCCACCGGCCCGCCCCCTCGGCGAGCCCGGCCGGGGCGCGGCCGTCCATCACCGGCTCCTCATCAGCGGCCCGGGAGCTTCATCATTGCGGCGATGCTAGCCAGCAGGTCCAATAATGTCTAGATGTATGTGGCCGGCGCACCGGCGGGGCATGCTTCTGGCGCGACACCCGCGACGCCCGCGACGCCCGACGGCCATGCCCGCCGACGTCGACATGCCCTCTGACGCCGAGAGGAACTCGCCATGCTCATTCCTTTTGACGACTACCCGGTCCACCAGACCGCGCTGCCGCTCGCACACGCCGGCGACGGCCACCCCGACCAGTACGACCGGTTCTGGTTCAACGGCTACGACGAGAACATGTACTTCGCGGTCGCGCTGGGCTTATACCCGAACCGGGGCATCATCGACGCCGCGTTCAGCGTCGTGGCCGACGGCATGCAGCGGTCGGTGTTCGCCTCCGGGCGCATCCCGCTGGACCGCACCCGGACGAGCGTAGGCCCGATCACCATCGAGATCGTCGAGCCGATGCGGGTCAACCGCGTCGTCGTCAATGCTCCGGAGCACGGCCTCGTCGCGGACCTGACTGCCACGGCCCGCACTCCCGCCTATGAGGAGCCGCGCCAGACCCGCCACGTCGGCACCCAGCTGACCATGGACGTCACCCGCGCCACCCAGCTGGTCACCTGGGCCGGCACGCTCTCGGCCGGCGGGCAGGATATCCCGCTGTCGGCGCCCACCTACGGCACGAAGGACCGCTCCTGGGGAATCCGCGGCGTCGGCGACCCGGTACCCGCCGCACCGCGCCATGCCCTGCCGCAGATCTTCTTCCTGTGGGCACCGCTGAACTTCGCCGACGTATGCCTGCACTACCTGCGATTCGAGGACGCACTCGGCGTCCCGTGGTCCGAGACGGCGGCGGTCCTGCCGGTGATCGGCGACAAGGAACCGGTGTTCGGCGCCGACACCGGCATCCGGACGCTCAGCGGCGTCCGGCATGACGTGCGGTGGGCGCCCGGGCTGCGCCGCGCGCAGGGGGCCACGATTCTTCTCACCCCGGGTGACACCGTCGAGCTGGAACCGATCCGCACATTCCGGATGAGAGGCGTCGGCTACCTGCACCCCACCTGGGGCCACGGGAAATGGCACGGCGAACTCGCCGTCGACGGCGAGGCTCACAGGACCGCGGAACTCGACACCCTCGCCTTCGACACTGTCCACGTCCAGCAGGTCATGCGTGCGACGTGGGGAGAGCGGACCGGTCTGGGCGTGCTCGAACAGCTGGTCATCGGCGCCTACGCGCCCGGCGGCTTCACCGATCTGCTCGACGGCGCTCCGGTCAGGGCGGCGGCCCCGTGAACGTCGTGCGCCGCCCTGAGCGCCAACACTGGCGGCCGGCGGCCGGCGGCCGGTGGTCAGCGGCTGGCCGGGTGCCGGTAGTTGGGTCCGGCGGTTGGGGGCCGGCAGATAACGGCCGTCAGTGGGCGGCGCCCGCGCGTCGAGAACCACGGTCCGTCAGTTCTCGACACGCGGGCCCCTACCCGATCTGGTGAGCCGCGCGGGATCGCCCGCCCGCGACAACGGGTGGTGGTGGCGGCGCCACCGGCCCGCGGTCTACAGGACCTTCGCGAGCGGGTCGATCCCCATCAGCGTGGCGAGGTTGCCACCCATGATCTTGCGCTGCTCGTCGGCGGTCAGGCTGTCGAGCTCGTCGACGAACGTCACCGGGTCGAACAGGCCCTCCGGGTGCGGATAGTCGGAGCCGAACACGACGTTGTCCGCGCCGAGCACCTTGACCAGCCCGAGCACGTCCTCCTCATGGAACGGGTGGACGTAGACGCAGCGGTGCCAGGCGACCATCGGGTCCTCGTCGAACAGGCCCGGGTTGCGCTGGTAGAGCTTCTCCAGCTGCGTCACCAGCGGGCGGACCCAGGAGCTGCCGTTCTCGACCGGCAGGAAACGCAGCCCCGGGAACCGGGTGGCCAGGCCGTGCCCGAGGATCGAGGCGATCACGTCCTTGATGACGCGGTGCTCACTCATCACCAGCTCGGCGAACGCGGTCCGCCGAGACTTGAACGGCAGGAACTCGGCGCCCGCGCCCTCCCAGTCGTTCAGGTAGCGCTGGAAGCCGTCGTCCGAGGCGTGCATGCCGACGACGATGCCGGCCTCCTCGACCCGCTTCCAGAACGGGTCGAACTCGGGCAGCGCGAAGGAGCGGCGCTGCCCGCGGTAGCCGGGCACGGGCGCCGGGCGGACCAGGATCGCGCGCGCCCCGTGCTCGATCACCCAGTCCAGCTCGCGCAACGCCTCGTCGAGGATCGGCAGCGTGATGACCGGCGTCGGGAAGATTCGGTTCTCGTAGTCGAACGTCCAGTGCTCGTGCATCCACCGGTTGAGCGCGCGGACCACGATGACCGTGGCCTCCGGGTCGTCCGCGAGGCGCTCCTCGAGCAGGCTCGCCAGCGTCGGCCACATCATCGCCCGGTCGATGCTCAACTCGTTCATCAGCTCGAGCCGGTCCGCCGGGTTGAAGTACGCCGGGATCGACGGCACGTACCGCGGCGGCGGGGCGGCCTGGATGTCACCGGCCTTTGTCTTCGACGACGGGTTCTTCAGCCGGAACTCAAGCTCCTGGGCCCCGGGCGGCGCGACGACGTTGAACGTCGGGTTCGGGATGTACTCACTGATCTGCCCGCGCAGGGCGATCTTCGTCCGGTTACCCACCTGGACGTACTTCACGAGCCCGTCGTACTCGGCCGGCAGGTACTTCGTGAACGCGTCGGTGGTCTCGTACATGTGGTTGTCCGCGTCGAAGACGGGAAACTCGATCGACCGCGACAAGGCGATCACATCCTCCCAAGCACACCCAACATCACGTGATAGGGCTCACGGTAGTCGACAAAGTCAGACGTCGTCTAGTTTCGTGACCCGAGCCGGCCTCGGCCGCCCGCGCGGCGGTGAGCCCCGCCACCCCCGCCACTCCCTCCTCGGCCCGAACCGTCGGTCGCGCTCCTCCCCTGACGCCGCCCCAGACCGATTTCCCGTGGATCATCGTCGACCGAGCGCCGAGGTCCGGTTCGCATGCCCAGCCGGCAATCTTCGATGTTTCTGGAGCCGGTGAGTCGCATAGATCGCGGACCGGGATTGCACAAATTCGACGAATCAGGGCGCGTGACGCCGGTCGGCGTACCGACCTGGTAATCATGCGCCAAGCCTCGCCAGCCGGGCGCCGGTGATCGCCAGCTGGAAATGCGAACTGGCGCCGGCGACCCGCCGCCGCCCTGACGAGATCTACGGGAAGGGTCCTAACGTCGTGCCCTTCGTTCCAGGTACGTCTCATCGGGCGGGCCGAAGCCGTGCTGCAGGTACAGCCCATGCGCGTCCGCGGTGTGCAGCAGCCACCGGAAGCTGGCGCCTGGACCGTCATCGATCATTGCCGTCACCAGCGCCTTACCCAGCCCCATCCCCCGTACCCGTTCCGCGATGAACACATCCGCGAGGTAGGCGAGCGAGACGCCGTCCGAGATGGCCCGGGCGAAGCCCACCAGATCCCCCGTCCTCGTCTCGTAGACGCCGACGACCCGCCAGGCGCCGTCGAGCTGAGCTTCCACGTGCGCGCGTTCCCGCCACCGGCCCCAGTAGGCGCCCGTCGACAGAAACGCCCAGACAGCGTCGCGGTCGACCCGGCCCCGATCGTCGTCAAGCTCGAATCCCTCCGGAACGGTCATGCGTCCTGACGCTGGCAGACACGACGGATCGCCCGCAAACGGATATAGATCCCGGCCGCGCGGGCAGGCAGCCTGACGCACGGCCGCAGGGAAGGCGGCCCCACACTGGCGGCACGGCCGCACGGGAGGGCGGGAGGGCGGGCAGATGGGCACACGGGCGGGTGGGCGCCGGCCGGAGCGGGCCTGCGGCCGCTGGCCGCTGGCCGCTGGCCGGGGCAGCAACGCGTGCCAACGGGAAGGAGCCCTCCCGGCGGAGAACCTTCCCAGCGGCGGCGACCGATGCTCGGTTCGAGCAGTGAGCGCCCATCCGGCTCCCGACGCAGGTCACCGTCCGGCGCTGCCGGTGTCGGCCGCGCCGAGACAGCCCCCGACCAGGGCAGAAGCGATCCAACCGGGTCGGCCGCGGCGCGCGGTCACGTGGACCGAGGATGTGTCGTAGCCTGTCGTCCGCGTCACTTGACAGCATGATCTGCCGTCGCCAGGATCGAATATATGTTCGATCTCCTCGGGGTCCGGTCACGCGCTCGCATCACCCACGAAGGCCGGGTCGGGCCTGACCGCCGGCTCCCGTCGCAGATCGACACCGATCCCCGGCCCCTCGCGGTCCGACCTCCGACCGACCTGCCACCGAGCGTGGCCCGGATGGCGGCGCGGACGAGACTGTCAGCGGAGCTGCTTGCCGCCATCATGGCGGTGGACGGGCGATCCCGGGCCACCCTCGACGACATGGAGCGTGCGGACGCGCTCGCGGACGCCCTCCTGGCCCGCCGGCGCCAGCGAGCCGGCCAGGCAGCCCCCGAACTTGCCCACGCCGGCCACCGCAGCTAGCGGACCTGGGTCCGGTTCCGGCGAACCCGGTAGATCCGACGCCCGCCCGGAGGAGCGAGGCCGGAGGAGCACCGAGCGACCTGCCCAGTCGGATCCGTGAACGTCGGGCAGATCCTTGATCCAGACCATCCTCGGCGCCCGGCTCGTCGCCGCCCGGCCTCCAACAGCCCAAGGCGGGCGATCATGGTTACCGCACTCACGCCGGCCCAACTCCCACGCCAAACGGGTCACCGATAGCCACTTCAGGCCAAGGAGATCGGACGGTCCCGGGACAGCGTGGCCAGAGAAACAGGCGTCGAACTCGCCGATCTCGAAACCCGGCAACGGCACGAACCAGTGCCCAGCGTCCAGCCGAGCGGGCAGTACTCCCCCACGCACGACCGTTGACGAGCCGGTACGACACGACACGGCTGTAGTCGGTACGCTACGTCAGTCTGGGGCGGTAGCTCAGCCGGTCAGAGCAGGGGACTCATAATCCTCCGGTCGTGGGTTCGAGCCCCACCCGCCCCACCCAGCCTGACCTGCAGATTTGCATTGAGATCTTGGTCGTGAAGATCGCAGACTCGTACTTCTGATGCCAGGGTGATGCCGTCCTGACGGTGACGATCTTGACGGCCACCGACTGCTCTGGCGACCCTCCACTGGGCGTGACGGCGTGGAGGGGACCTGGTCGCGGACCAGCGGCACTGTGGCGGCGTGCTCCTTACCGGCCCGCTAGTGCCTCGCGGTCTTCAACTGCTCGAGAAGTGGATCGGCGCTGCGCCTGCCGTCACCTGCGCTCATGCCAACGTCGCGCGTCGGTCTCCCCTGACGATGGAGACTGCGGTGCCGGTGCCTGATGCCTATTGGCCACCGCGTGGCCCTCCGCACCCCCACCTGATGACCAGCGGGTTGCGCCGAGCCGGTGGGTCAAGTAGTCGAGGACCACCGCTGCGGGCTGAACACGCCTGCATGCCAGTCCGCCTGCGGAGATGGCCGTCAAGCATCTGGTGGAACCGACATGTCAAGCATGTCCCGAGACCGGGCAGCGCCCGAGGCTCGCCGAGGCTCGCGCGTTGCCGAAAAGCCCGTTCTGCGATCAAGGAGCCTGTGACGACGACCGCGCCGCGCGACGGCTGCGCGCGGCGCTGGCGCGCCGTGCTCGCCGGCGCGTCGCGCACCCATTCTGGTTCCTACTTCCCTACTTCCGACTGCTTCCGCAGAGCGCGAACGTAGACACAGCAAGTGATCTGCGTCTAGCATTCCGCCGTGCTCGATCACCAGCCGGCCGGGGGCGATCCCGGGCTGACGGACCGTCCGGTGGAAGACCGTGGCCACGAAACCGCACGGTGGTACGCGTACCAGTACGCCCTGACGGCACAAGAGTGCCTGATGATGCTCGTCACGCCTAGGCCGTGGATCATCTGCGAGTGGCACGCGGACTTCGTATGCGCTGGACCCGACGGGGGTCACCCTCACTGCCTCGTGTCAGTCAAACATCGGTCCGCCGACCAAGGGCCGTGGGCGCTGGCAGACCTGCCGAAGCGCGGCGGATTCAAAGTCCTGTACGAGCGGTGGGCAGCCAGCGGCTATTTCCACACCTGCCGTTGGGTTACCAACGGTGGTCTCAAGCCTGGTGACGACCAGGTGAAGGAGCTGGCTCGACTGCTCGCACTCCCCATAACTGCGGACCGAGAACAGCGTATCTCGCAATATGCCGGTCTTTTGAGCGAGGGTATCGGAGCCGCTATCTCTGACGCCGAGTCGTTCCTTGGCTCACTTCAAATGATCAGCACAGGCGGCGACGAGTTTAGCATGCGAGCCCAGGCAATCGAGGGCGTGGCCAGGCCGGTCATGCAACACCTAGGGGTGGCGGCGGGCATGGCACGTGTCGCCTTTCTGGCAGCATACGATCTCGTTACCGAAGCGGTCCTGAATCTAAATCCAGATGAGCCCGATGGACTTTGGATGACCCCAACTGACCCGGCGAGTGAGGACCGAGCGAAACGCACCATTTCGCGACACCGACTCCTAGAGCGCCTCCGTGAGCGCGGCATTGCTATCCCGAATGACGCGGGAATTGCTGGTGCTCCGGGCGAGAGTGACATGATCCGCAAATTGCGGGCAGGACGCCTAGGCCCGACTGTGATCGCATCGGCTCCACGCCTTCGCCGGCGCTGGTACGAATTGGAAGCGACTTTCCGACCAGACGTCCCCAGCCCTCTGCAAGACGAAGTCAACCGGTTGCGAGCCGAAGTCCTTTATCGGGCTTCTATGGCGGAGACCAGGACCCGGAGACCCGGCGCCGCATACGGAGTCTCAATGCATGGCGCGCTAACCGAACTTCTTACGCACGAGATTTCGGCCCGACTCCCCATCTCGGCACCGGAGTTGATGGGTTGCATCTATCAACTCACCGATGAATGCGAAGTCTGGTGGTCTGACAGATTTAATCCTCAGTACGATGCGCCTTGGCTTCTTGAGCCCAAAGTACAGTCCTACGTCCAGCCTTCTCTGCTACAGATGGACGCAGACTCGGCTGAGGCAAGCGCATGAAGGCACTAACTCAGGAAGCACTGCCAGCCCCACGGAATAGTGGGCTGGATTACCATGCGGCCAGGATTATCCTGCTGATCTCCGCCTTCACGCGAGAGAGCGGACATAGCATAGACGGTCTTACCAAACTCGCAAAGTTGGACTTTCTTCTACGGTATCCAGCCTTTCTCGAAAAACTTGCGACCGCTCTTTCTTTTGAGATGCCGGATGACGTGCAACCGACTCCGAGTGAACGGCTTGCAGTCGAAAGTAGGATGATTAGATACAAGTATGGCCCTTGGGATGATCGTTACTACCCTGTAGTAGGACTTCTACTAGGAACAGGTCTAGTTGCGTCGAGGCCAGGGCAGGGTCGCATCTCATTGTCGATCACTGACAAGGGTAGGCAAATATCGGACCTTATAGCCGCGGAACCCGCTTGGGAGCTTCTCGCCACCCGATGCACCTATCTGGCGAAGTCGTTTAACCTCTCGGGAAATCGGCTCAAGAACCTCATTTACGATCACCTTCCCGAAGCCGTAGACCGTCCACATCGATCGACCATCTAATAGACTCGCGACGAGATCAGAGGCATACAATGGCCCGCACTATGCAGCTGCACCAGCTGCGTCTTGTGACCTCGTCGGGCACAAGCACCTATACCTTCCGTGCCGGGGTAAACGTCGTCACAGGCAGTTACAAGACCGGCAAAAGCAGCATGCTTGAGCTAATGAAGTTTGTGCTCGGTGGTAACGCACAAATAATGCCCGCCATCGAGCGGAATCTCCAGGCCGCGAGCCTTGACCTAACCATTGGAAACTCCCGACTTACGATAACCCGAGTTATGGGCCAAAATACACTCACCGTGAACGATTCGGATGGAGTGGTAGAAAGATGGACAGCCACACAGGGAAGTCTTCCGAGGGCTGGAATCAAATACCTTGAACTGCTCGATATTCCAGTGGTGCGCCTCAGTAAGAAGAATGATACGGGTAGCGAGCCGCTAACATTCTTTGATGTGATGCGAATGATTTATCTTCCGCAGAGCGATGTCAACCGCGCAGTTGCCGGGCATACAGATACCTTCGTGAACCGTAAACGCAAGGCGGCCTTCGAACTAGTCTACGGTTTGGCCGACAACAGAACACGAGAGCTTGAGGTTGAGTTTACTGATCTGGAGAAGCGAAGAGACCGCTCACGAGTGGCGGCTGACGCCGTGCGGCACTTCCTAGTCGAGGTAGGTGCGCCGGGCGAGGATGAACTTGCGCCTGAAGAGATTCGACTGCGACGTGACTTGGCCGAGGCCGATGATCGGCTGCAAGCTGCGCGAGAGAATGCGTCATTTTCGGTTATCGGTGATCAGAAGCCGCTGAGAGACCGGATCTCCGAGCTGCGAGTTCTCGCGGGCGATTTTGAGGCCGAGCGAACGGCGGCCTATGCGGCAGTGGAGAGCGGTAAAAGCGTACTGGCGCAACTCGACGTCGACGAGCGCCAGCTTCAGCGGGAAACTTTCGCAGCACAGTCGATATCGGGCCTCGAATTCTCTGTTTGTCCGCGATGCCTTCAAGGCCTAGACCATCGCGAGGTGGAACCGGGGCACTGTTTGCTCTGTACGCAAGCCCAGCCTATCGTAAAGAGGAAAGATGCCGATCAAACTCTTCGTCGTATAAAGAACCAGCGCGAAGAGGCGCAGTCGCTGCTCGCCGAAGATTCACAAAGGCTGGCCTACATTAATCAGCGACTGGAGGACCTACGGCTTCAGCTCGATGATGCCGCCGGCGAGCTTGAACGGCAGGCCGACAGCGAGCGCCTATTTCCAAGCATCGATCTGGCGAGTGTTGCCGCGGGCGATCGTGAAAGGGCGAGAGCGAGACTACGTGATATCGAAAGATTCCGAGATCAGTGGGGGCACCACGAGCGCCAGGAACTAGAGGTTTCACGTTACCAGCGGAGAGTGGACGAAAACCGCGCCGAGCAGATCAGGCACCGTCAGGAACTAGAGGACCGCAGACAGCGTATCGATGTTCTTGGCGAGATATTCGACGAAGAAATTCGGGAACTTCGGTTTACAGGTTATGAGCATGCAAACATCGACACCCAGTCGTATCTACCTGCAATCAATGACGACCCTTTTGATAAACTCAGTGTTAGCGGTGCTAGCAAGACTCTCGCGAACGTAGCTTACTACCTGGCAAATGCTGGATACTCTAACAGCGATTCCGATTTTCTGCTGCCAGGGCTGCTGATTCTTGACAGTCCTCGCACCAGCCTTGGGGATACTCCAGATGATCTGGCGGCCGGACAGAGGATATATCACCGCATAGATATCCTAGCTATGGCGTATCCTAATCTGCAAATCATAGTCGCAGATAATGGCCTGCCGCAGCTTCACGCCGATGTCCGTCGGCGTATTAATCTGATAGAACTCACAATTCAGCGACCTCTCCTGCAGAACGTGCCGCACCCTGGCAGGGAAGCGGCCGAGCTCCAAGAGGCACAAGCCGCATCCAGTCGGCGTTCGTCGAAGCGCTCCCGCACAGGATGATAGTCACCATGGACGCGAGTCTTGGTCTGATGCGTGATGAGGACGTCGAACGCGGTCACGACAGTGAGTGACCCGAAAGGGCCTTAATCAGCGCGGTGGGACCACGGGCCAGCGGCCAACTTGGCAGCCAGGCAGACGGACGACCTGTCAACGACACAGCCCTGTGGACCAGATGAAGTCACTCGTCAGATCGCTGAGAGCTCGGTCGACTAGAGCGACGGTCTCCGTCCAGCCGCCCTGCGGCATATCTTTGCTAGTAACGCCGTATGGCAAACCAAGTTCCGTCCATCGGTCCAGGACCATATCCTCTGCCTTCATGGCAAGATGCCCTGGCAATATTTCTTGCGTAACCAAGATCCACCCCCTGCGCTCATGTTGGCGTAGCCGCGAGGTGCCTTCATTGTATATTCCAATCTTTGCCGCGCAAAGCCCCTGGTGGATAATCAAATATACATATCCGGGCTTGTCGGGCTGAAAGCCGTGCTGAGCGCAGTGAGCGCATGGAGCCCGGCGCCTTTGGATGACCTTATCCAGGGTCGGTTGGACTACTTTGCCGCAGACGATGTGCCTCGCCGGCCAAGCCGTCTTAACACTTCCGGGGAAGGCTGTTAGCGGTTCTAGGCCGGCATCGCGCATTATTTCCATGGCGACGTCCGGGTCAGTAGCTCTTTTCGCGCAAAATCGACACTTGAGCTTTGTCTTCCTAGCATTGGTTAGAGACGGATCAACGATCTGGCCGCAATTCAAGCAACGGCAGCGCCAGGCGATATTGGCGCCAGGGTACGGCACGAGCGGCAGCAAGCCAAACCCAAGCATTTCGGCACGAGCTTCGTCAGGCGGGATCGGCGCCCCACGGGAGCAATATTCGCATGCACCATTACCCGCGCTGACAACGCTGCCGTACCAGACATTTATCTCGCGACGACACTTGTTACAACGACATCTCCAGGTTGTCTGCGTGCCAGGGAACGGCTCCAGGGGCTCGACATCGGCAGCACGGATGTTGGCAATCGCGACGGCTGGCTTCACCTGCCGCTTCTCGGCCGCAATCCGTGAATTGTTGATCTGAGCGCAGGTTTTACAGGGACCCTGCTTCTTGGTCACGACGCTTGAGTAGCTTGAGAACGTCGGGTGCCCCATCGCGTGACAGACGCCAGGCCAAGGCTTGTCCGCTCCTGGATAGGGCACCTGTGGGTCGGTGCCGCGATCCCTCATCTCCTGTGCCCTGGCTACAGGATCGATCTTTCTCAGGTGTTCCTCACCCTTCGGCGACTTGACAATTTAATCAATCACTTGGGAGGCGCGTACCTCACCCACCGAGTCCGCCCGCTGATGCCTCCGCCGGCTCACCATGAGCCATGGTAGACAGCCTAAAACCCACGATCCGCGACGAAACGGTGCCGCGCCGGCTGACCGGTCCAGGACATTGCGGCAAGCACTTTCGGGGGGTGCGACCTGACCATAGCCGACTGACGACCTCACGCAGACGGTGGCGGAGAGTGATCCGATCAGGCGGTGGTCAGCACAGCGTGGATCACGCGCTGGCAGCCAATGTGGCAGCCAAGCCGACGGACGACCATGGACGAACGTGGACGTCCGTGGAATCCGAACCGCCCTTGACCTGCACCGATGGACGTCTGCCGGCGTTGGCGGACGAATCACCGATGATCTCTTAACCCGAACTTGCGAGTGCTCGAAGATCGCTACGCGCACAGCCTGGCACTTTGGCCTGTGTTGTCCGAAGTGTAGTCAGTAGGTTGCTTGATCGGGATCTTGCTGGATGGGATCATCGACTCGTGGCGAGGCAAACGGGTGCTATGCACGTGGACCGGATTGTCAGTCGGCAGACGAACGCGGCCGGCGAGCCGCGGGAGTACGTGTCGCATCTGGTGCGGCGTACCTTCCGGGAAGACGGAAAGGTCAAGAACGAGACCATTGCGAACGTCTCGCACCTTCCGCCGGCGGCCATCGACGTGCTCAGGAAAGCGCTCGCGGGCCGGACGCTGGTCGATGT
>NZ_MBLO01000259.1 GCF_001854805.1 Pseudofrankia coriaricola | reverse complement strand
GCGGCCGTCCAGGTGTCAGAGGCCAAAGGGTGCGCGACGATGGCGAAGCCTCGCGCACCCGGCGGCCGTCCAGGTGTCAGAGGCCAAAGGGTGCGTGACAATGGCGAAGCCTCGCGCTCCCGAGGGCCGTCCAAGGTGTCACGGTGGCAAGTTCCGCTGGCGCCTCGGGCAGCGTGTGCCGTGACGAGCACGATCGCGCCTCCTTCGGCCGCCGCGCTGGAGAGGAGGTCGCCGGCCTCGTCGCCGACGGTGGCGCATCCATGCGCCGTCTACCCGGACGACTCCGGGCTCGAATACCGGCTACGGACGGTACACCACCCTAGGTAACCATGGTTAGGCTCTGTCAGAGCTTGTCATACTTCAGCGTCTCGGGTTACCTCGATTCGACGGTGATCCGAATCAAGTAACAGTAAGTAACATCAACCGGGGCCAACGAGCCTGAACCAGCCAGGAGGGCGACGGCACGTGAGCGATGTGCCACCGACACCGTACGGCGAGGAAGGCGACGCGCGACCGGTATCCCTCATCGGCGCACAGTTCTCCGCGACGACCCCACCGGCCGGCGAGGGCAAAAGTGATCTACGTCACGGTGACGCCAACGACCCGAGCGCGTCGCACCCCTCCCGGTCTGGCCGGCGCCGCCACCGGCGCGGCCGAGCTGGTAGCCCCCCGGAACCGGCCTCGCCTCACGGCGACGAGGCGTTCCACCTCGACGACCGCCCGACGGTCCCCCTGCCCCCGAGCGCGGCATGGCGGGAACCGGGGCTATCGGAGCCCGCTCCCTCGGACATGACGACCCAGCCGGTCCCGCCGCCGATGGCGCCTCCGCCCACGGTCGCCCCGGCGGGCGCCGGGACGAGGCGGTCGAGGCCGGAGCCAACCGAGGAGCCGCCTCGGGCGCGCACAAGCTGGCTGCCGGCAACCCCGTACGTGGCCGCGCCACGCGACTCGGAACCGGCGGAACCAGCCCCAGACGACTGGAAGGTGCCGCCCAGGCATCGGCCAGTAGTCACGCCGCCGCCCTCGATGCCGCCGCCCTCCGAAGCGCCCACGTTCTCGCGTCCAGCACCGCCAGCACCGTCGGCGCCGCCGATGGCCAGTGGCCGGCCGGCGGCCCAGCCGCCCACGGCCAAGCCACGGCCCACCGCGCCGCCCCAGGCAGGCGGCACGGGCGAGGCGGCAGCGGTTCCGAGCGGCGCCGAGGCGAGGTCCGCCCGGCCCGGCGAGCCGACGGGCAGCCCCGCGGGCGGGCGACTGCCCGCCGTCCCCGACCGGTCGGCCGCCGCCCGCCGGCCCTCGGGCGGCCTGCCGCCCGCCGTGCCCGCGGACGACGCCTGGGACCGGGACGAGGACTACTACGGCGACGATTACGGTTCCGCGCCGTGGGACGAGATCCCGCTGCGCGAGTCGCTGGCCGACCGGGCCGCCGCCGAGCTGCCGGGGTCGTGGCGGATCGGGGTCACATCCGCGTTCCCCTACTCCGGTGCGACCACGCTGGTGGGCATCCTCGGCCTGGTGCTCACCGGGGCGCGCGGCGAATCGGTACTCGCCGTGGACCTGCGCCCACGGACCTGGCCGGACGAGGACCCGGACGAGCCACGCGGCGACCCGTTGTGCTCCCGGGTGGGGCTCCCCGGCGACGTCACCGTGGCCGACATCGCCCGCCGCCGGGGCGGCGCGTCCGGCGCCCTGCGCGAGCTGATCGGCGACCCGGCCCGGCCCGGCACCCCCGAGCTCGAGGTCGTGCCGCTCTGCCGCGGCGAGGGGGCCACCAGTGGCGGCCCCGGCGTGGTGGTCCCCGCGGACGACACCGTCACACCGGGGATGCTGCGGACCGCTCTCAGCCACCTCACCCGCGCCTACCCACTGGTGCTGGTGGACGCGCCCGTCGAGGCGCCGCTCTCCCCGACGGCGCTGCGGGCGAGCGACCTGATCGTCGTCGTGAGCCTCGCGGCGCCGGCCGACCTTGACCGGACCGCGGCGGCGCTGCGCGACCCCGCGGCGCCGCTGCTCCCGGTCGACGCGCAGGGGCGGAGGCCTCCAGTGATCGTCGCGGTGGTCTCGCCGCGGCGGGGCCGCTGGTCGCCGCGCACCAGAGCAGCCGCCGGCCGGCTGACCAGGCATGTGGACACTCTGGTCCGGATCCCCTACGAGAGCCGGCTCGACCCGAGCCGGCGTGCGCCGGTACGCATTCCCCGGCTGCGCGCCAGCACCCGGCGGTCTTACCTGCATCTCGGGGCCGCGGTGGTCGAACGGCTAGTCAGACTGGCGGCCGAGGAATCAACCAAGGCGGGCGCAACGACCCACGACGCGACTCGGGGGAGCACTCCGGAAACGCTGCGGACGCCCGTCGTATGATTCGCCAGACCTGCGGTCCATTGGGGCGCAGTGCCCGCAGGAAGGACCCTTGATGATCGCCGAAGCCGCGTCCGCGCGGGCGGCAGTGCTGCTCGTGGCGGTTCAAGTCTCGCCGGATCCGACGAAGGCGCCCGGCATCAACGCCCTGAAAGACCTGGTCAACGGCCTCGCGGCCTATGCGGCCATCGCGGCGGTCGCCTCGATTCTGCTCGGCGGCATCGCCTGGGCGCTTGGTGACCGGATGGGCCTGGACCGGGCCTCGTCCGTCGGCAAGAGCGGGGTGCTCGCCGGCTGTGGGCTGGCATTCCTCGTCGGCATCGCCGCGGTGCTGGTCAACTTCTTCCTCGCGACCGGCAGCTCGGCCTCCGCCGGGACTCCTCAGACTGGGAGCACCGACGGCCAGCGCCCGCCGGCCGTCGTCCAGGTGGTGGACAGCGCCACCGTGGTCCACGGCGAACCTTCCGCATACTCCTGAGATGTTCTCCAGGTACCGGCGGGCCGGTATTGGGATGATGGCCCTGCCGATGGGGAGGGGGAGTGTGCGTTGGCCGACGTCACTGAGTGGGCAACCAGGCGACTGGCCCTGGTGATTGTCGCGACGATGGTTCTGACGACCGCCGTCGCGCTCCCGGTGGGGGTGCTTCTCGGCCGGCACTCGACGCCGGGCGACAACCACCAGCCCTTGGGAGCCAGCACCCGTCCCGCCTCCCTGCCACCCGCCACGGCCACCGTGGCCGTGGTGCCGTCGCCGACCTCTGCCGGCGTGGACCATACCGCTGAACCGGCCGGCGCCCTGCCAGGCACGCCGAGCCGAGTCAACGAGTTCGGTATCCCAGTCGGCTATCCCCACACCGAGGCCGGCGCCATCAGCGCCTGCGGCAACTACGTCTCGGCGTACAGCGATGTGCGCAACCGTGAGCCCTCGCGCATCCGACCAGTGTTGAACTCGATTGCAACAGGCGACACTGGAAAACAAGTGAGCGATCGCATAATTAAATCAGATCAAGACAACATAAAAGCTGCGGGCGCGAACTCGATTACCGACCCCAGTTTGAATTTCAATCTTCGGGTAGTTGGATTTAGCACCAAGACGTCCTCGCGCGATTCCGCAACAATATCCATCTGGTCGGTCGGCGGGATTGGAATATACGGCAACGCTGATCAGGCGAGCGCGCCACAAGAATTTTGGGGCTCTGACGACTGCACCGTGCGCTGGGAGAACGGGGATTGGAGGCTCTCAGCGGCCGTTGACGGTCCGGGAGGTCCAACAATTACCCAAAGGCCGGGCGAAAATTTCCGACGGTTTTCTTACATCGGGGGTCCTTCGACATGACTATGAGCCCGTCAGAGTCACAAACCCTCGCCATTGGGTTCGATCCGTTCGGTCCATTTAAGGATGCAGTCTCCGGCACGGCGGATAGTTTTCTCAATTCTGTTGGTACGGCGTTCTGCAACATGGCGGCGGATCTGTCGTCGTCGGTGTTCAGCTTCGCGTCGCAGAAGACGGCCGTCGACCTGCGGGCCGACTACGTGGTCGAGAACTACAACATCGTCTTCGGGGTCTCGATCCTGATCGTGACCGGCCTGTTCCTGTGCTCGTGCGTCGTCGGCGCGGTCCGCGGCGACCCGCACATCTTCGCGCGGGCACTCGCGTCCACCGGCACGGCGATTCTCGGCTCGTTCGTCGCGCTGACCCTGCTGCAGATGGTGCTCACCGCGTCCGACGGTGTCGCCGACGCGTTCGGCGATGGACAGCCCTTGGGCGCGAGTCTCGTCAGCCAGCTGCGGGCGTTGCCGGAACAGGGCAACTTCGCGCTCGACATGGTGCTCTCGCTGCTGGTCGCGCTGTTCTCGTTCGCGCTCTTCGTGGTGCTTTACATCCGGAAAGTCGTGATCATCGCCATGGCGGTGTTCATCCCGATCTACCTCGCCGGGCAGTCCGCGATGTCGACCAGTGCCTGGATGAAACGGGCCACCGAGATCCTTGTCGCGCTCGTGTTCGCCAAGCCGGTGATCTACGCGATCTTCACGCTCGGCGCCGGGATGGCCAGCGAGAGCACGGGCTCGGCGGCCGATCAGACGCTGAACATCCTCAGCGGCGTAGTCGTGATGATCGCCGCGGTGTTCTCGCCGTTCCTGTTGCTGCAGTTGTTCGGGTTTGCCGACGTTCAGCTGATGCGCGC
This sequence comes from Pseudofrankia coriaricola, assembly GCF_001854805.1. Taxonomy (GTDB): domain Bacteria; phylum Actinomycetota; class Actinomycetes; order Frankiales; family Frankiaceae; genus Pseudofrankia. The sequence continues at coordinate 265,319 of NZ_MBLO01000259.1, read as the reverse complement.
GGTCGGCAGCGCCGGCCGGCGCAGCATGGCGTCCTTCGGCCAGGGCGCGGGCGCGCTGCTCGGCTCCACATCCCGAGACACCTTCCGCGGCATCGGCGCCCGGATGCAGACCCGCAATCGCGGCATGCTCGGCGGTGCGGGTGCGGCGCTGCCGGCCGGTGCCGGCACCTCCGCTACCGGCGGTCTCGGCCAGCCGTCGGTCCGACCGGCCCGTCCCGGCTCGCGGCCCGGCGCCGCGCGGCCCGGCGTGGCCGCCGGTCCGCGGGTGGGACGCCCGGCCATCGCCTCGGCCGCGGGTAGCGCCGCTGGTGTCGGCGCCGGCACCAGCGCCGTCCGGGGCCGCGCCCGCACGGCGGCCGCGGCGCTGCCACCGGCACAGCCCCGGGTGGGCGCGGCGCGCACAACGGCACCGGCCACCAGCACGTCACACAGTGCGGGCGCCGCGCGCCCGGTGACGCAGCCCGCACGGGCCAGAGTCCCCGGCGGCTCCACGCGTGGCGGTTGAGCGGCTGGCCCGCCGGCCGTTCTGGATGCCAGTCCGCCGGCCGCTACCAGGCGGGCGTCCGCCTGGCAGCGGCCGGTCGGCCGGCTGCCGGCGTGACAGGCTGCCGGGGCACGGCCGCGACCCGATGACCCAGGAGAGCTGAACGGCCACGGGCCACTGTTGTTCTAGCAGAGATATTTTCCCGTGATCACGTTGGAATAGAGACGTCGCGTTGGAGTAAAGACAGGGGTCATGGTCGCGGAACGCAGCTATCGGTTCGGCCCGCTCGAACGGGGTGGGATCCTGCTCGGCCTGCGCTGGCCGCAGCTCGGCCTGATGGTCGGGGTGATGGTCTGCGTGCTCGGCGCGCTGCGCTCGCCGTTGCTGCTCGCACCGGCCTGGGTGCTGGTCGCGGTGGCCCTGGGCTTCATCGCGTTCGTCCGGGTCGAGGACCGTAACCTCGATCAGTGGGTGCCGATTCTGTTCGGCTACACGATGCAGAAGGTGACGGGCGAGACGTTGTTCCGCGGGGGAGTGTTCCGGCTCGGGCCGGACGAGGACCAGATCACCAGGACCGTTCTGCCAGGCCCGCTTTCCAGCCTGGTCATGCTGTCGGTGCCGGTGGGCAACGGACGCTACGTCGCCGTCGTCAAGGACACCAAGAAACAGACCTACACCGCCGTCCTGCAGGTCCAGGGCAGCCAGTTCGCGCTGCTGGAATCCGGCGACCAGCAGGCCAGGGTGGACGCCTGGGGCGAGCTGCTCGCCGGGCTCACCTCCGGCGGCGGCCGGCTCGCGCGCATCCAGTGGCTGGAGCGGACGCTGCCGGATTCGGGCGACGCGCTGCAGCGGCACTGGCGGGTACGGGGCCACCACGACGACTCCTGGGCGGCGGAGGCTTACCAGGAGATCATCGACGCGGCCGGCCCGGTGGCCCAGCGCCACGAGACCTACCTGTCGTTCCAGCTGCGCACCCGCGACGCCCGCAGGGCGATCCAGCGGGCCGGCGGCGGCGACCGGGCGGCCTGCGCGGTGCTGCTAGGCGAGCTGCGCACGATGGAGGCGGCGCTCGCCAGGGCGCAGATCAGCACGGTCGGCTGGCTGCCGCCACGGGCGCTGGCGGCGGTCATCCGCACCACCTACGACCCGTACTCGGTCGACATGATCGACGCGCGCGGCGGCGCCACGAACGACCTGGCCGGCGGTCTGAAGGGCCTGCCGTCGGGGATCGACCCCGCGGTCGCCGGTCCCGTGCGCGCGGTCGCCGCCTGGGACCACTACCGCACAGACTCCGGTTTCCACACCACTTACTGGATCAACGGCTGGCCACGGGTGTCGTCGCCGGCGGCGTTCCTCGCCCCGCTGCTGATGGAGACGACCTGCCGGCGGACCGTGTCGCTGGTGGTAGAGCCGTTGCCGGGCCGCAAGGCCGAGCGGGCGGTGAACCGGCGCCGGATGACGCACCTGGGAGAGCAGGAGATGCGGGACAAGTTCGGCAAGGTGACGACGCAGCGCGACATGACCGAGGCGGACGAGGTGGAGCGACGCGAGCAGGAACTGATCGCCGGCTTCGGCGCCTTCCGGTTCCACGGCTTCGTGACGGTCTCCGCCGACGACCTCGATGGCCTCGCGGACGCCTGCGGCGAGGCCGAGACGCTGGCCTCGCGCAGCCGGCTGGAGATGGTGCGCCTCGTCGGCGAGCAGGACCAGGGCTTCAACGTGGGTGCGCTGCCGCTCGCCGTGGGCGTGTCATGACGGCCTCCGAGCCGGCCCCGGCCCGGCCGGTCACCACCGACGGCCTCGGCCACTCGAGCCCGGCGGGCGTCGCCGAGGGCGCGAGCGTGCTTGACGACGACGACGCCTACGACGAGACGTATGGCGGCGGCTACGACGATCTCGACGGCTACGACGACGAGCCGGGAACGGCCGACGGGCTGGCGTCCGCCGCCGACGGCGGCTATGACAAGGCCGGGGACGAGGGCTACCCCGACGAGGGCTACGAGTACGGTGGCGGCCCGCTGCCCGGCGGCGCGGCGCCGGGCGGGCCGGTCAGGGGCCCGGGCTACGACCCGGGCCGTGACGCGACCGGTTACGTCGACCTTGGCGGAAACCCTCGCGGCCGGCGCAGGGCCGGCCGGCACGATGGCGCGTCCGCCCGCGGGGCGCGCCGCGCGGAGAAGTCGGCCGCGGCGGCCGAACGGGCCGAGCGCGCGGCGACGCGCCGTGCGCAGGCGGTGCTGCGCCGCGGGGCGCAGCAGCCCCGTCTGGCCGGCGCGTTCCGCGGCCAGACGTTCCACAAGCTGCGGCTGCCGGCCCATATGGAGACGACGGCACAGATCGCCGGGATCTACCCGTTCGTCGTCGACTCGGGTCTGGACGCTCCGGGCATGTACATCGGCCGGCACGTCTGGTCGGGCAACTCGTTCGTGTTCGACGTCTTCGAGCTCTACCGTCAGCAGGTCATCGAGAACCCGAACTTCGCCGTCTTCGGCGCGGTCGGCTCGCGCAAGTCGTCGCTGCTGAAGACACTGATGTCGCGTGGCGCGGCGTTCGGCTACCAGGCGGCGGTGCCCTGCGACCCGAAGGGTGAGTACACCCGGCTCGCTCGCCGCCTCGGCTGCGAGCCGACCTACATCGGCCCGGGCATGTCGACCCGCCTGAACCCGCTGGACGCGCCGCCCCGCCCGCGCGGTATTCACGACCACGACTGGGCGCGCGAGGTCAAGCGGGCCCGTTCGTCGCTGCTCGCCTCACTGATCGAGACGGCGAAGGGTGTGCCGCTCACCCCGGCCGAGCACACCGCGGTCGACCTGGCCCTTGACGTCGTCAGCCGGCAGATCACCGGCGCGACGACGGACCGCTGGGCGACCCCGCTCCTCGGGCACGTACTGGACGCGATGACGGAGCCGAGCGAGGCCGACTGCGTCGGCCTGCCGATGACGGCCACCGAGCTGCGCGACGCTTCCAGGGACGCGACCCTCACCCTGCGCAGGCTCACGGGCGGGGCGCTGTCCGGCCTGTTCGACGGGCCGACGACCTCCCCGCTGGACTTCGACCGGCCGATCGCCGTGCTCAACCTGGAGCGGGTGCAGGGCTCGGACGAGATGATCGCGCTGATCATGACCTGCGCGCAGGGCTGGATGGAGGCCGCGCTGATGCGCCAGGACGGCGTGCAGCGCTACGTGGTCTATGACGAGTGCTGGCGGCTGATGCGGTTCGCCGGGCTCGTCCGGCGGCTGTCGGCGCAGCAGAAGCTCGCCAGGCAGTGGGGTTGCGCGAACGCCATCGTGGCGCACCGGATCTCCGACCTGCTGTCAGCCTCCCCCGACTCGGTGGAGATCGCCAAGGGCCTGCTGGCCGAGACGTCCACCCGGATCCTCTACAAGCAGGCGACCGACCAGGTGGCGGCGACCCAGCAGGCGCTCGGCCTCACCGACGTCGCCGCCGACCTGCTGCCGCGCCTCGACCCGGGGTTCGCGCTCTGGCTGATCGGGCAGCGGGCGTTCTACGTCGAGCACGTCGTCGGCGATCTGGAGATCCCGGTCGTGCTCAACGGCTCGAAGATGCACGGCGAGGTCGACGACATCAACCTCGTTCCCGACGACCTCGACCCCGCCGAGCTCGACCCGCCGGGCCTGGGCCCCGAGGACTTCGCCGGTCGCCGCCTCGATCACCTGCCTCCCGGCGCCGCGGACGGCGGCGCGGACGATCGCCTCGACGATGAGGACGTGTTCGACGTGTCCATCGGCTACCGCGACGACGGGGAGCCCGACGGCACCGGCGTGCGCGTCCCGCCTGGTTACCCGGGCTTCTAGAGGGCCAAAGGAGGTGCGAAAATGCTCTCCTTCGCACCCCCGGAGGCCATGTACCCCAGAAGCACTAGAGGGCCAAAGGAGGTGCGAAAATGCTCTCCTTCGCACCTCCGGAGGCCATGGACTCTGGAAGCGCTAAAGGCGTTCGCGCCGGCGCAGGCCGCGCAGCCTGGACAGGGCGGACCAGGTTGGCGGCGGGCCGGTCACCTGGTAGGCGGGCAGGACCCGCTCGACGACATCGACGAGCATCGCGACGTCCAGTGGTCGCAGTACCACCCCGGCGGACAGCACATATTCGGCCACGCCCGAGGCTGGCAACAGGAGCACGCCGTCGACCAGCGCGAGCCCGCCGGGGACGTCTGCGCGGGCGAACGCCAGCACGGTCTGGGCCTGCAGCTGCCAGCCGTCGGGGAGCTCGGCGAGCAGCGCCGCGCTGACCCGTTCGCCGGTCCACGCGACAAGGCCCAGCCGGGCGCGCAGCGGCGCCTTGCCCACCCACACGCCGGCGCTGTTCTCGCGGACCGGACCACGGTGCGCGTCGGTCTCCACCACCCAGACGCCCGAGGGCCCGATGATCAGATGGTCGATGTTGCCGGCGGACTCGGCTGTCGACCGGTCGTGCAGCACCGTGTAGCCGGCCCGGGTCAGCCGGTCGAGCACTCTGGCGGTATGCCGCTCGGCCCCCGCGTCCTGCCGCCAGGCCTCGATCTCCGGCGGAACCCGGTAGAAGCGGACCGTGGCGGCCGCGAGGACCACCAGCGCGACGGCGATCCCGGCACGGACCAGCGTGACCGCCGACAGGTGGAGGGCGAACCCGACCAGTACGACGGCGAGCACGGCGCAGGCCGCGGCGACGCCCGCGAGCACGGCGGCGCGGACCCGCCGGTCCTCTCGCTCGGCCGCGTAAAGGGCCCGGCGCCGCTGGTACTCCGCCATGGCCGAACGTCCAGGAGCTGCCCGGTTCCCGCTTCGTGTCAACCGCCCTCCCCAGAGTTCCTGCCGGATCGGTGGAGCCTGGGATTCCCGCGAGACCGGTGTCGCCCCGGGTTTCCGCCGGATCCGAGGTCCCTGCCCGACTGGCGACAGGGTCCCCGCCGGGTCCGGGGTCCCTGCCCGATTGGCGAAGCCGATCGGGCAGGTCTGGGAGCCGATCTGGGAGGTCGGCGATCGGGCAGGTCGGGAAGCCGGTCCGGCGGGTCTGTTGGCAGGTCTGCTGAGAGGTCCGAGATCCGCCTGGTCCGCGTGGTCCCGCGGGTTGGGCGCCGGCGAAGGCCGGAGGTGGACCAGCGGAATCCCTGGCCGCTGCTACTGGTAGCCACGCGGCCGCGTCTGACCTGAGCGCGAGCCCGGCCCGGCCAACTCGGCACTGCCCTGACCCGCCCCCAGATGACGCCTTCCCCACACTTCCGCCTGGTCTGCGTTCCTCCGCAGAATCACACGGTAAAGCAATGACACCACAGACGGCACACTGGGAGATGGTTGCCCATGCCTGACCCCCTGGGCTCGCCCGGTCACCTTCAGCCGAATGTCGCGGTCTACCGGTTTATCCGCCACGCTCGGGGTGTATCGACGCGTCGGGTGACTGGGCCGCACGCTGGCCTGGGTACCTGGAAATCGGCGGGCGGCCCAGCCCGATCACGGCCCGCGGAAGCGACGTCCAGTCGGAAGGCGGCCGCGGGAGCTGACGCCGGCTCCCGTCCGCGGCGTGCGCGGGCCGGTAGGGCGATCCCGGGAGGATTCGATGGCACCACGTCCGACCTCGTCACCGTCCGTGTCTCAGTTTCCCGGCACTCCACCGCCATCACGGGGCTCACGATCGCCAGAGGCTCCGCGATCACCGGGAGCGCCCCGACCGCCGACGGCGTCGCCATCTGGGTCCAACGGGCGTTTCGCGCCCAGGTTCTCCTCGCTCCCCACCGCGCCCCCCACCGCGCCCTCGGCCTCTGTGACGGCGTCGGAGCCGCGCCAGCCGGCCGTGTCCGAGTCGGCACCAGCGGCGCCCGACGCCGTGCGGGCGGATGTTGTTCCGGTCGCCGCGAGCCGGCGGAGCCGCGCACGCGCGGGGCTGACCGCGGACGACGTGCTGCGCTACGCGGCCAGCTGCCTGCCGACATGCCCCGGCTCGCGCACCGTCGGGATCGAGACCGAGTGGCTGGTGGTGGACCGGGCGGCAAGCGACAGGTCGGTGCCGCCGGAGAGCACCCGGGCGGCCCTCGCCGCGCTCATCGGACGCCCCGCCAAAGCCAGCCGGCAGGATCCGACCGCCCGAGCCGCTTCGGCTTCCGGCACCGTCGGCGGGGACGCCTCGGCCACCGAACCCACGGGAGCGGCGCTGGCCGAGGGCAGCCGGATCACCTTCGAGCCGGGCGGCCAGCTGGAGCTGTCGGGCCCCCCGGCGCCGCTGCCACTGGCGGTCAGCCGGCTGGCGGACGACCTCGCGGACGTGCGTGCGGCGCTCGCCGACGCCGGCCTGGGCCTTGCCGGTATGGGGCTCGACCCGGTTCGCCCGCCTGTACGCTGGCTCGCCGATCGCTACGCCGCTATGGCGGGCTACTGGACGGCGAACGGCCAAGAGGCCGGTGAGGTCATGATGTGCTCCAGCGCGTCGGTGCAGGTCAACCTGGACGCCGGCCACGACTCGCTGGACGTCGCCCGGCGCTGGCGGCTCGCCCATCAGCTGCGGCCGGTGCTGACCGCGATGTTCGCGGCCTCTCCCGCCCGGCTCGGCGCGCTCACCGGGCTGCGCTCGGCCAGGGCGCAGGTCTGGGAGTCGCTCGACCCGACCAGGACCCGGCCGGTTGGCCCCGCGCAGGTGGCGGCGGCCGACGTGGCGTGCCACTGGGCCGAATACCTGCTCGCGGCCCGCCTCATGATGGTCCGCGACTCCCCGCCCGACGGCCCCGGGCCGGGCGACCCGGACGAGACGGGCCCGCGTGGCGCCCTCCCCCATGACGCGAACGGCCACGGCGATGCGCGGCTGGTGTCGGTGCGCGACGGGTCCACATTCGGCGACTGGCTGCGCGGCGCCGGGCCGATAGGCCGCCCGCCCATGCTCGACGACCTGGTGCTGCACGCGACGACGGTGTTCCCTCCGGTACGGCCACGCGGCTGGCTGGAGATCCGCTACCTCGACGCGCAGCCGTTCGACCTGTGGATGGTGCCGGTCGCGGTCACCGCCGCGCTGCTCGACGACCCGGTCGCCGCCGCGGGCGCGGCGTCCGCGTGCTGCGACGCGGATGAAGGGTGGCTCACCGCGAGCGTGCACGGGCTCGCCGACGACACACTGCGTACCGCGGCGCTGACCTGCATGGACCTCGCGCTCGACGCTCTCGGCCGCCTCGGCGCGGGCAGCGACCTGTGCGCCGCCGTCGCGAGATTCCGGGACGACTACCCGGCCCGTGGCCGCACGCCGGCCGACCACCTGGCCGAACGCTTCACCCAGGTCGGCCCGGCCGGCCTGTTGCGCGAGGAGACCCGATGACCGTGATGACAGCCGGCTGGGCCGCGGCGCTGGACGGCAGCCGTCGCCGGACGCTCGCCTACACCGACCTCGACGACGACGAGTTGCTGCGGCAGCATTCGCCGCTGATGTCCCCGCTGGTATGGGACCTGGCTCATGTCGGCAACTACGAGGAACTGTGGCTGGTACGGGCGCTCACCGGAGCCGACCCGATGCTGCCCGGCATCGACGACCTCTACGACGCCTTCCGCCATCCGCGGACCGACCGGCCCGCGCTGCCGCTGCTCTCCCCGGCACAGGCCCGCGCCTATCTCGCCGACGTCCGCGCCCGCGCCCTCGACACCCTCGGCACGCTCGACGCACGGGGCGCTCTCGCCCCGCCGGACGTCGCGCCAGCCCCGCCGGCCGTCGCCCCCGGCCAGCCCACTCGCGACCGGGCAGGCACGCTGTTCGCCGGCGGCTTCGTCTACGGGATGGTCGTCCAACACGAGCACCAGCACGACGAGACGATGCTCGCCACGCTGCAGCTACGCGCCGGCGCGCCCGTGGTCGACGAGGGCGCACCCCCGCCGCCCGGCCGGCCGGTACCCGGCGGCGACGAGGTGCTGGTTCCCGCCGGCGAGTTCGTGATGGGCACGAGCGCCGACCCCTTGGCCTACGACAACGAGCGCCCGGCCCACCGAGTCACGCTGCCCGACTTCTGGATTGGCCGGCTGCCGGTGTCGAACCGGGCACATCTGGCGTTCCTCGAGGACGGCGGCTACGACGACGAACGGCTCTGGTCTCCGGCCGGCTGGGCATGGCGGTGCCGCGAAGGGCTGACGGCGCCGCTCTTCTGGCGGCGCGACGGCGCGGGCGGCTGGCTGCGACGCCGCTTCGGCCGGGACGAGCCGCTTCCGCTGGACGAGCCGGTGCAGCATGTCTGCTGGTACGAGGCGCAGGCACACGCCCGCTGGGCCGGGCGGCGGCTGCCGACCGAGGCCGAATGGGAGAAGGCCTGCGCGTTCGACCCCGCCACCGGCCGCTCGCGCCGCTTCCCCTGGGGCGACCAGGCGCCGGCGCCGGAACACGCGAACCTCGGCCACCGGTCGGCGCGGCCGGCACCGCTCGGCGCGTATCCGGCCGGCGCGAGCCCCTGCGGCGCCGAGCAGCTCATCGGCGACGTGTGGGAGTGGACCTCGTCCGACTTCGCGGCGTATCCGGGCTTTGCCGCCTTCCCATACCGGGAGTACAGCGAGGTCTTCTTCCGGCCGCCCGCAGGCGCCTCGGGCGCCGGCACCAGCCAGGGCGTCACCGGCGCCGGTGGCGGTGGCGGGATCGAGCGGGAGTTCCATGGGTACAAGGTGCTGCGCGGCGGTTCGTGGGCGACCGATCCCAGCGCGGTACGCGCGACGTTCCGCAACTGGGACCACCCGATCAGGCGGCAGATCTTCGCCGGTTTCCGCCTCGCCAGGACGGGCGCCTAGGCATGTGCAGACACCTCGCCTGGCTGGGGACCGAGCGGACTCTGGCCGACGTGGTCGTCGATCCGCGGTTCGGGTTGATGCGCCAGTCGTGGGCGCCGCGGCGTCAGCGGCACGGGCGGATCAACGCCGACGGGTTCGGCGTCGGCTGGTATGCGCCGGCGGTTCGGCCCGAGCCGGCCCGCTACCGGCGGGCCGTGCCGATGTGGACCGATGCGTCGTTCGCGTCGTTCGCCGGCGCCGTGGCGTCGGGCTGCGTCCTGGCCGCGGTGCGCGATGCGACGGTGGGCATGCCGATCGAGGAGAGCGCGACGGCGCCCTTCGCCCACGGGTCGTTGCTACTCAGCCACAACGGCCGCGTCGACACCGGCATCCTGACCGCGCTGCTCGCGGGCCGGCCGGACGCGCCGACGCCGGACTCACGCTGCGACTCGGCCCTGCTCGCGGCGCTGGTCTGGGAGCGAGCCCTCGCCGGGGCGGAGCTGGCGGAGGCGGTCGCCGAAGTGGTCACGACGGTGGGCGCCAAGGCGGCCACCCGCGAGGCGGCCAGGGACGCGGATGGCCAGGCACCACCGACCAGGCTCAACGTGCTCGTCACCGACGGCCACCAGATCGTCGGTACCACCTGGAACGAGACGCTCTGGTACCGGCTCGGCCCCACGGGGGTACTGGTGGCGAGCGAACCGGACGACGACACTGTCGACGTCCCGGACGGTGCCGTCGGCGTCCCGGACGGCGCCGGTTCTAGCCGCGGCCGCGAGACCGCGATGCTCCAGCTCCCGGCCTCGCCCGGCGGCGCGCCGTTTCCATCGGCCGTCGCGGACGCGGCGGTGCAGCCCGGCCCTGGTCCGGACGTCTGGGTCGAAGTCCCGAACCACCGCTTGTTGGTAGCCGACACACGCGAAGTAACTCTAAGTAATTTGACCTTGTAGGACGACTACCCTGAGTTGACTAACCGACTAAGGACGTCCGCATGACTTCGAGGACACCGACGGGCACCGGCACCACCCGACCGCCGGCCACGCGTACCCCTACCCCGGCCGACGTGGCCGCCCTGCTGAATGCCCGTGGCGGCATCACGATCGAACGGCACCTGACCGAGGCGCAGCGCGCGTCGACGCTGGCGGCCGACGCGCGCGAGGGGCTCACCGCCGACCCCAAGGAGCTGCCGCCGACCTGGTTCTACGACACGACCGGCAGCATGCTCTTCGGAAAGATCACCGAGCTTCCGGAGTATTACCAGACGAGGACCGAGCGGGCGATCCTGTCCGCGCACGCCGCGGAACTGTCCGCCGCGCTCACGGCGGCGCTCCCGGGCGGCGGCGCCGGCACCCTGGTCGAGCTGGGCTCCGGCACCTCGGAGAAGACGAGGATGCTTCTTGCCGCCCTCGCCGGTACCGGCCGGCTGCGCCGCTTCGTCCCGTTCGACGTCGACGCCGACGCGCTGTCGCGGGCGGGCGCCGCGGCCAAGGCCGCGCACCCGGGGCTCGCCGTGCACGCCGTCGTTGGCGACTTCCGCCAGCACCTCGGCCTGCTGCCCACACCGGGCGCCGCGCCGAGGGCGGCCGCGCGGCCGGACGGCACCGTACCCGGCGCCCACCCATCTGGCCCCAAGGCGGCAGGCGAGAGCGCGCCGAGCGAGACCGACGCGCCGGCTGGCACGCTGGTCGCCTTCCTCGGTGGCACGATCGGCAACCTGCGCCCGCCCGAACGGCACCTGCTGCTGACCGGGTTGCGCGAGCGGATCGGCCGGGGTGGCGCGCTGCTGCTCGGGACCGACCTCGTCAAGGATCCGGGCCGCCTGGTCGCCGCCTACGACGACAGCGCGGGCGTCACCGCCGCGTTCAACCGCAACCTGCTCACCATGCTCAACCGCGAGCTCGGCGCCGACTTCGACCTGCGCGGGTTCGCGCACGTCGCCCTGTGGGAGCCCGAGAACCGCTGGATCGAGATGCGGCTGCGTTCGGTGCGGGCACAGACCGTGCGTCTGACGGCTCTGGACCTGACCGTCGCGTTCGCCGACGGCGAGGAGATGCGCACCGAGATCAGCGCGAAGTTCGACCACGCGACAGTGGAACGCGAACTCACCACCGCGGGCTGGCACCTGACCCACTGGTGGACCGACCCCGACGGCGACTTCGCCCTCTCGCTGGCGATCGCGGAATAGCTTTCGGGTCGGAGCAGGGTCGGGGCAGGTTCGGGTCGGGGCGGAAGGTTGTTGCTGGTTCGCTCCGTCCGGGCGGCGCGCTCCGGCCCCGTACTCGCTTCGCTCCCACGGGACCTCCGCGCGCCGTCCTCCTGCGCTCACGGGCGCTACGGCGACCTCGCTGCGGCCCTCCTACGTCGCTTCGCTCGTAGGAGGGCCTCCGCGAGGCGCGCCTCCGCGCCCAGCTCGGTTGCTTGCCGCTGCGACGTCGCCAACCCGAAGCCGCAGCGTTCGCGGGGGCACTTCGCTTCGCTCGTGCGGGCCGATCGAGACGTTCGTGTATCGGGTGCGAAGACCACGATGGGCGAGGCGAAGTGCCCGCACGGGTGTGCCGTGGTCTCACACCGTTCAAGCGGGTTGCAACCACGCTGGCGCGGAGGCGCACCTCCGCGGAGGCCCGGCCACAAGCGAAGCGACGTGGTCGGGCCGCAGCGGAGGTCGCCGGAGCGCACGTGAGCGGAGGAGGACACGGCGCGGAGGTCCCTTGGGAGCGAAGCGAGTAAGGGGCCGTAGCGCCGTGCCCGGACGGAGCGAACCAATTAATAGAGCAGGTTCACGTCCCTCGCGGCGCCGGTGGAGGCTGACGTGGCCATCGCGGCGTAGGCGCGTAGCGCCGCCGAGACCTGCCGTTCCCGGTTCGCCGGGCGGTAGCCGGGGCCGGCCTCGAGGGCCGCGCGGCGGGCGGCCAGCTCCTCGTCCGGGACCATCAGGGCGAGCCGGCGGGTCGGGATGTCGATTTCGATGCGGTCGCCGTCGCGGACGAGGGCGATCGTGCCGCCGTGCGCCGCCTCCGGCGAGACGTGCCCGATCGACAGGCCCGAGCTGCCGCCGGAGAACCGGCCGTCGGTGATCAGTGCGCACTTCGGCCCGAGGCCGCGGCCCTTGAGGAACGCCGTCGGATAGAGCATCTCCTGCATGCCCGGGCCGCCGCGTGGGCCCTCGTACCGGACGACGATGACGTCACCCGGCTTCACCCGGCCGCCGAGGATCGCCTCGACGGCCTCGTCCTGGCTCTCGACGACGACCGCTGGACCGGCGAACGTCCACTGGTCCTCGGGGACGCCCGCAGTCTTCACCACGGCGCCGTCCTCGGCCAGGTTGCCGTGCAGCACGGCCAGGCCGCCCTCGGCGGAGTAGGCGTGCTCGGCCGAGCGGATGCAGCCGTCCTCGGCGTCGGTGTCGAGGGTGTCCCAACGGTTCGTCGAGCCGAACGGCTCGGTGGTGCGCACCCCGCCGGGCGCGGCGTGGAAGAGCTCGACGGCGTCGGGCGAAGGACTGGCGCCGCGGATGTCCCAGCGGTCGAGGAACTCGCGCAGGCTCGCCGAGTGCACACTGTGCACGGCCGGGTCGAGCAGCCCGGCCCGGTCCAGCTCGCCGAGGATCGCGGGGATGCCGCCAGCGCGGTGAACGTCCTCCATGTAGTACTTCGCCGAGCTGGGCGCGACCTTGCAGAGGTTGGGCACCCGCCGGGAGATCTCGTCGATGTCGGCGAGGGTGACCTCGACACCGGCCTCGACCGCGGCGGCGAGCAGGTGCAGCACGGTGTTCGTGGAGCCGCCCATGGCGACGTCGACGGCGAAGGCGTTGCGGAAGGCGGCGGCGCTGGCGATCGAGCGCGGCAGCACGCCCTCGTCGTCCTTCTCGTAGTAGCGGCGGGCGAGATCGACGACGAGCCGGCCGGCCTCGACGAACAGCTCCCGGCGGGCGGCGGCGGTGGCCAGCGTCGAGCCGTTGCCCGGCAGTGACAGGCCGATCGCCTCGGTCAGGCAGTTCATCGAGTTCGCGGTGAACATTCCCGAGCAGGAGCCGCAGGTCGGGCAGGCGGAGCGTTCGATGATGCTGAGGTCGGCGTCGCTGACGCTCGGGTTGACGGCCGCCGTCATCGCGTCGATGAGGTCGAGCCGGGAGCGGACCGTGCCGCCCTGGACGACCGCGTTACCGGACTCCATCGCCCCACCGGAGACGAACACGGTCGGGATGTTGAGCCGCAGCGCCGCGAGCAGCATCCCGGGGGTGATCTTGTCGCAGTTGGAGATGCAGACCAGCGCGTCGGCGCAGTGCGCGTTCACCATGTACTCGACGCTGTCCGCGATGATCTCCCGCGACGGCAGCGAGTACAGCATCCCGCCGTGCCCCATCGCGATCCCGTCGTCCACCGCGATCGTGTTGAACTCACGCCCGACCCCACCGGCCGCCGCGACCGAGTCCGCGACCAGCTTGCCCAGATCCCTCAGGTGCACGTGACCCGGGACGAACTGGGTGAAGCTGTTCGCGATCGCCACGATCGGCTTGCCGAAGTCGTCGTCGGTCATGCCGGTGGCCCGCCACAGGGCGCGGGCACCGGCCATGTTGCGGCCATGGGTGGTCGTACGGGAACGCAGTGCGGGCATCTTGTGACCTCAGGACCTTCGACTGCTGGGGTCCGGGGTGTCCCCCGGAATGACATTGCGGGCCTCCAGGAAAGCGACCGCTGGTTGGTGACCCGGCGGAGCCGCCTCGGGAGTCCGGGGGTATCCCCCGGAATGACATCGCGGGCCTCCAGGAAAACGACCGCTGGTCGATGACCAGGCGGAGCCGCCTCGGCGTGCGCGACGCGAGCGCGGCGGGGCGGGGTCACGCGGCCAGGTCGCTGCACTCATGGTGGCGCGCGCCGGGCCTGGTTCTTGCCACTGGGTTCGCCAGTGGGCCGCCAGCACGCGCAAGGCGCGCACCCGATTCGGTCCCACGCCCCCTGTCAGCGTATCCGCCGCGGCCGGCGCCATGACCCGGCGCCATGGCCTCAGGACGGGACGAGCGGGGTTGGCGGCGGACCGGTCGACCGGCGTGTCTCCGCGATCTCCGCGTTCCGCGGAACGCGGAGATCGCGGCCCGGCCGTCAGTCGACGGGAGGTGTCGGCGGGAGCGCGGCCGGGCCGGAGGGCGGGACGGCCCAGGGGACGCCGCTGGCGCGGGGTGGGTCGGCCGCGGTGACCTCACCGCTCGGCTGATGGGGCGGGGGCGGCTGGAGGGGGGACTGCCCGGGCTGGGGGGCCGGCGGCAAGTGTCCCGGGTAGCCGGGATGCGGGGGGTAGCCGGGCGGGAGGGGTGGCGGCTGACCGTAGCCGGGATGGCTGTAGCCGGGGTGGCCGTAGCCGGTTCGGCCGACCCCGGGGTAGGTGGGCGCCGGCGGCCCGCCTGGTCGAGGGCCGCGGGGGAAGCGCTTCCGCAGCACATGCTGGACCCACCAGGAGAGCGCCAGCGACGCGAGCATGCCGACGATCGGACCAGCCTGATGGTGGCGCCCGCCGCCGTCCGCGGCGCTGACCTTCGCGCCGACGACGAGCAGGTAGATCGCCGTGATCGCGATGAAGATGTAGCCGCTAACGAAGAAGTGGAAGAACCGCAGGCGCATCCGGGTGAGCAGATCGCGCAGGAACACGGCGGGCAGGACCCAGATGCCGAGCCCGAACACCGCCGCGGTCAGCGGTGAGAAGATCAGGAATCCGAAGAACTGCTTGATGAACTCGCCCATCGCTCCCCCGGGCCGTTGCCGCGTCCGCCGTCAGGCGGTGCCGGTGGACGCGGCCGACGGGATGTCCACGCCGGCCACGTGCTCCACGGTGGGCGTACCGGCGAAGTACGGGCTGATCGCCGCACGCCAGCGACCGTAGCCCACGGAGCCACGGAACCCCTCGGTGTGCGCCTCCAGGCTGTCCCATTCGACGATCAGCACGAACGAGCTCGGCGACTCGATACCCCGACTCATCCGCATCGACCGGCAGCCGGGCGAGGTCGCGATCTCGTGCCGGACCGTGTGGTACGCCGCGATGAAGTCGCTCTCCGTCCCTGGTTTCACGTTAAACCTTGCGATCTCCGTGACCGCGAACTCCGTGTCGCGGGTGCTGCCCGTGGCCGGCCCGGATGCGCTCATGCCGCAAGTCTGGCACTCCCCGCGTCGGTGCCGCCGCCGAGTCAGACATCCCGCGTGCTGTCGAAGCGGGAGAAACGGGGGGGTGGCGCCGAATATCCTCGGAGCCACGGGTTTCCCGGGCGACAGGGGCGTCGGCATGGTGGTCGGAGACGGCGCGGTCGGCGGCGCGGTCGGCGGCGGGATGGAACCCCTCGATGAGGACGACCCGGCACGGCTTGGCCCCTATGTGCTGCTGGGGCGCCTCGGCCAGGGCGGGATGGGCACAGTCTTCCTCGGACGCCGGGCGGGCCCCGACATGGCCGGTGCCAGCGGAACGGGTGTGGATGAGGACGCCCCGGGCCGGAATGGCGTCCGCGAGCCTGACGCGGAGCGGCTCGTCGCCGTCAAGATGATCAGGCCCGACCTGGCGCGCGAGCCGGAGTTCCGGGAGCGGTTCGGGCGGGAGGCCGTCGCGGCCCGGCGGGTCGCGCGTTTCTGCACCGCCGAGGTGTTGGACGTGGACGTCGAGGCGCGTCGGCCCTACCTGGTGACCGAGTACATCGATGGCCGCACGTTGGCCGCGGTCGTCCGTGAGGACGGGCCGCTGCCGAGCGCGGAGGTCGAACGGCTGGCGGTCGCGGTCGCCTCGGCGCTGACAGCGATCCATGCCGCCGGTCTGGTTCATCGTGACCTGAAGCCAGGCAACATCATGTTGTCGCCGTCTGGCGCCCGCGTCATCGACTTCGGCATCGCCCGGGCGCTGGACGCGACAACCACGTTCACGCACGCCGGCATCGGCACGCCCGCGTTCATGGCACCCGAACAGGCGCTCGGCGGCGTGGTCGCCCCGCCGGCCGACATCTATGCCTGGGGTGGCGTCGTGATCTTCGCTGCCACCGGCCGGCTGCCGCACGGCGAGGGCCCCAGCCCGGTGGTCCTCTACCGAGCCGTCAACGAGGAACCCGACCTGACCGGCCTGGACTCGGGCCTGCGCCAGCTCGTCGCCCGGGCGATGGCGAAGGACCCGGCCAGGCGCCCCACCGCCCAGGACCTGCTCCTGCTCCTGGTCGGCGCCACCCAGCTCGACGACGAAGAGCCGAACACCCCCGTCGCCGCGACCGCGAAACCCGATCCGCGGCCCCTTTTGTCTCCCCGGCAGGCGTCGCCATCCGACCCATCCGGGCCGTCCGGGCCGTCCGGGCCGTCCGCCGGCCTGGTCTCCCCGTCCGCGTCATCTCGGCGACCGGCAACGCCATCGGCGATGGAGGAGGCGCTGGCGCTGGCGGCGGACATCGCCCGGGACATCGACGCCGGTCGGGCGACACCGGCGGGGCCTCGGGCGGCCGACGTGTTCCCAGCCGGTCCGAACGCCCACGCCGGCGGCGAGGAGACAACCGCCCGGGCGCTGCCGGCCGATCCCCGCCGGCCCGCGACCCCGGCCCGACCGGCCGTGACGACGGATCCGCCCACCCGGGAGGCGACCACCTTCGTTCCACCCCATCTGGCCGGCGGAACGCGGGCGCCCGACGACACCTACCGGTTCGACGACGGCCGCCCCGCGGCCGGGGGCGTCGCGGACCCGACCGGTCACCGACGGCAGGCCAGGCGGTTCGGCGTGCGCCGCGGCGGCCTGGCCGGGCTCGGACCGGCCGTCGACGCGGCCCCGCTCGGCGGGCCGCTCACCGGCCACACCGGCCAGGTAACGTCGGTCGCGTTCGCCCCCGACGGCCTGGCGCTCGCTACGGCGAGCGCGGACGGCACCACCCGGGTCTGGCGTATCGCCCACGAGGCCGGCCACGCCGCGTCCCAGCTGGGTGAACCGCTGCGCGGCCACGAGGGGCGGGTGCTCGCCGTCGCCTACTCGCCGGGTGGGAGGGCGCTGGCGACCGCTGGCGGCGACCACACGGCGCGGCTCTGGCTGCGGGCGGCCACCGCTCCCGGCGAGGCGGATCCCGCCACCGTCGACGGCCATGGCTACCGCCCGCTCGCCATCGCCCGCGGCCACACCGACCAGGTGACCTCGGTGGCGTTCGCCCCGCGCGGCCGGCTGCTCGCCACCGGCGGCCTCGACGGGACGGTCCGGCTCTGGCAGCTCGACCTCGACGCCGTCGGCCGGGACGCCGTCCGCCCGCTCGGGCGGCCGCTCGCCGGTCACCGGGGCAAGGTCCTCGCCGTCGCGTTCTCGCCGGACGGCCAGATCCTCGCCACCGGCGGGACGGACCACACCGCGCTGCTCTGGGACCTGACGTCGTCGGTCCCCCGCCCGCTCGGCCCGCCGCTCGCCGACCACCGCTGGCACGTGCAGGCGCTCGCCGTCTCACCCGACGGCGACACCCTCGCCGCGGCGGCCGGCTTCGGCACCGTCCGCCTCTGGGATCTGACCGACCCGGCGCGTCCGTCGGGCCTCGCCGAGCTGACCAGCTGGCAGAGCGGCCAGGTCCGGGCGGTTGCCTTCGCCGCCGACGGCCGCACCCTCGCGGCCGCGGCCGGCATCGGCGCCGCCGTCGGCCTGTGGAACGTCGAGGACCCGACGATCCCGGAGCCACTCGGCCAGCTCGCGACCGGCCATGTCGGCACCGTCCGGGCGCTCGCCTTCTCCCCGACCCGCGACATCCTCGCCACCGCCGGCGACACGTCCACCCGCCTCTGGCGCCCCGCGGAGTAGCCCGACCGATTCCGCGAAGGCGGTCAGTTCGCCATGTCGACGAAGCGGGAGTAGTGGCCCTGGAACGCGACCGTGACGGTACCGGTCGGACCGTTACGGTGCTTGGCGATGATCAGATCGGCTTCGCCGGCCCGGGCCGATTCTTTCTCGACGGTGTCCTCGCGGTACAGGAGGATCACGGCGTCGGCGTCCTGCTCCAGGCTGCCGGACTCGCGCAGGTCAGAAACCTGGGGACGCTTGTCGGCGCGCTGTTCGGAGGCGCGGTTGAGCTGTGAGATCGCGACGACAGGGATCTCCAGCTCCTTGGCGAGCAGCTTCAACGAGCGGGAGATCTCGCTGACCTCCTGCTGGCGGCTCTCCACCCTCTTCGGCGACGACATGAGCTGCAGGTAGTCGAGGATGACCAGGCGCAGGTCGTGGCGCTGGCGCAGCCGGCGCGCCTTCGCCCGGATCTCCATCATCGTGAGGTGCGGGCTGTCGTCGATGAACAGCGGTGCCTCGGCGACCTCGCCCATCCGCCGGGCCAGCCGCGCCCAGTCGTCGTCGGTCAGCCGGCCCGTCCGGATGTTCTGCAGCGAGACCCGCGCCTCCGCCGACAGCAGCCTCATGGTGATCTCCATCCGACTCATCTCCAGCGAGAAGATGACGGACGCCATTCCGTGCTTGATGGACGCCGCTCGCGCGAAATCGAGGCCCAGGGTCGACTTTCCGACCGCGGGCCGGGCGGCGACGATCCAGAGCTGGCCGCCGTGGAGGCCATTGGTCAGCTCGTCGAGGTCGGTGAAGCCGGTAGGGACGCCCGTGAGGGCGCCCTCATGGCCGGCGATCGCCTCGATCTCCTCGAGGGCCGGGTTGAGCAGGTCACCCAGCGGCGCGTAGTCCTCAGTGCTACGGCGCTCGGTGACCTCGTAGACGGCGGCCTGGGCGCGGTCGACCAGCTCGTCGACATCCTGTGCCGGGCCGTAGGCGAGCTGGACTATTCGCGTGCCGGCCTCGGCGAGCCGGCGCAGCACGGCCTTCTCGGCGACGATCCTCGCGTAGTAGCCCGCGTTCGCGGCGGTCGGCACGCTGGAGATCAGCGTGTGCAGGTAGGCGGGGCCGCCGACGCGGTCCAGCAGGTCACGCCGGCCGAGCTCCGCGGCGACACTGACCGTGTCGGCCGGCTCGCCGCGGCCATAAAGGTCGCCGACGACCTCGAACACCGTGGCGTGCGCCGGCCGGTAGAAGTCGCCGGCGAGCACGACCTCGATGACGTCGGCGACGGCGTCCTTGGACAACATCATGCCGCCGAGCACGCTCTGCTCGGCCAGGATGTCGTGCGGGGGCGTCCGGTCGAACTCGACGGGCTGGCCGCCATTGCGCGAGATGTCAGTGACCGTCACTCGCCTCACCCCCCCGTCCACGATCTTCTCGCACGGCCCGACGGTGCCTCGCACCGCTCCCCGCCGCTCCTTGCCGGTCCGCTCCTTGCCGGTCCAGTCCTTGTCGGTCCAGGCCAGAGCCGTCCTTCGAACATATGTTCGATCAGATGGCTGGCCGGTGTCAAGGAGGAGCGTCGGGATGGCCACGGGCACGTCGAGTAGAGAACGTACGTGCACCTTCCTCGCGCATCGCGCTCGGCACTCCGTGGCGACCCCTGAATGGCTGACTTTAGGGAACGCGGGCACTGTGCGGCAAAAAGTTATCCACAGGGATGTGTGGATAACCTGTGGGCAACTCCGGTGCAGCCTGGGGAGGACCTCGGGACGACGGCCGATGAACTGTGGATGGACTAGCCCGGTACCGCCCGGGATCGGCTGTCAGGCTGGGCATCCTTCCTGGCGCCCTGTGGACACAAAAAAGCTTGCCCAAGTCTCCGAATGAATCCCCCACCCGACGAGCGAGCCCTTACGAGGACCACGGGTGGCCCACGTGGTGCGTCGATTCGGAGACCCGAGGACGCCGGCAGTGAGGCCGAGGACGCCGGCAGGCCAGGCCCAGAGACGGCGATGCCCGGTGCCCCGGACTTTCCCGGGACACCGGGCAGGTGTATAGCTGTGGTTACTTGTCGCCGCTCACTCGGTTACACCATGCTTGCGCTGCAGACACCTCGGTTGATGCCTGCTGGTCCACATCGGCCTGATCTGAGGTTTGCCTGCCGGCCGGACCCAAAGATCCAGCCGAGTGTATGGCTATGGTTACGCCCCGCCGCGTACTTGGTTACACCGTGCTTACGTTGCAGACACCTCGGTTGATGCCTGCTGGTCCACATCGGCCTGATCTGAGGTTTGCCTGCCGGCCGGACCCGAAGATCCAGCCGGGTGTATGGCTAGAGGCGCCGGTCCGGCGACCGCGCGACCGCTTCCGCGAGTCAGGCCGCGGCGACCCTGACGGTCAGCTGGGCGGTCACCTCGGGGTGCAGATACACCGCGACGGTGTGCTGACCGACAGCCTTGATCGGCGAGGTCAGCTGGACCTTCCGCCTGTCCAGCGCCGGACCGCCCGCCTTCGCCACGGCGTCCGTGACGTCGCCGGCGGTGATCGAGCCGAAGAGCCGGCCCTCCTTGCCCGCCCGGCTCGTCAGCGTCACGGACAGCGCCTTGAGCTGCTCGGCGATCTCCTGCGCGTGCCCCAGATCACGGACCTCCCGGGCCGACCTGGCCCGCTTGATCTGCTCGACCTGGCGCTCGATGCCGCGGGTCGCGATGATCGCGAACTGCTGGGGAACGAGGTAGTTGCGGCCGTAGCCGTCGGCCACCTCGACGATGTCGCCGGGGCTGCCGAGGCCCGGCACCTCCTGGGTGAGAACGAGCTTCATGTCGGCGTCACCCTCCTCAGCGCGCGGTCGAGGTGTAGGGCAGCAGCGCCATCTCGCGGCTGTTCTTCACCGCGATGGCGACGTCCCGCTGGTGCTGGCTGCAGTTGCCGGTGACCCGACGGGCACGGATCTTGCCGCGGTCCGAGATGAACTTGCGCAGCAGCGAGGTGTCCTTGTAGTCGATGTAGTCGGTCTTGTCCTTGCAGAAGACGCAAACCTTCTTCTTCGGCTTGCGCACAGCCGCCTTGGGCATGGTTGTGCACTCCTAGATTTCAGACAAAGTCAGATGAGCGTCCCGGATACCCCTCGAGGGCGCGAAGCGCCATCGAGGTCCGGGCCGGCCCCGGACGGCATCGTGACCCCGAGCAGGCCGCCCAGAGGGCGGCGGGCAGGGTCGGCCGGGTCGGCGCGCAATGGGCGCGAACGCCCGGGCACCACGAACGGGGCTAGAAGGGCGGCTCGTCGGAGTACCCGCCGGCCGGCTGCGACCAGGGGTCGTCGACGGCGCCGCCGGAGTAGCCGCCCCCGGAAGAGGAGGAGCTACCACCACCGCCGCCGCCGCCGCGGTAACCACTGCCACCGCCGGCGCTACCAGCACCGGCACCGCTGGCACCGTTACCGCTGGCACTACCGCCACCGCGGTATCCGCTGTCCGGCGGGCCGTCGTAGCCACCGCCGCCGCCACCGCCACCGCGCGCCGCGCGGACGACCTTGGCGGTCGCGTATCGCAGCGACGGGCCGATCTCATCGACGTCGAGCTCGATGACGGTACGTTTGTCGCCCTCGCGGGTCTCGAACGAGCGCTGCTTGAGCCGACCCTGGACGATGACGCGAGCGCCCTTGGTCAGCGACTCCGCGACGTGCTCGGCCGCCTGCCGCCAGATCGAGCAGCGCAGGAACAGCGGTTCGCCGTCCTTCCACTCGTTGGTGGCCCGGTCGAGCGTGCGCGGCGTGGATGCGACCGTGAAGCTCGCGACAGCCGCCCCGTTCGGGGTGAACCGCAGCTCCGGGTCGCTGGTCAGATTGCCGACGACAGTGATGACGGTCTCACCGGCCATGGGATGTGCCCCCTGTCCCGCGGGTGTGTCAGGCGGCCGGCCGACGGGCGGCGCGCGGCTTCTTCGCTTCGGGCAGCCGGATGACCTTGGTGCGGATAACCGACTCGTTGAGCGTGAGCTGACGGTCGAGCTCGGCGACGACGTCCGGCTCGGCGTGCAGATCGATGATGGCGTAGATGCCCTCGTGGCTCTTGCGGATCTCGTAGGAGAGCCGGCGGCGGCCCCAGACGTCGACCTTCTCCACCGCGCCGCCGCCATTGCGGACGACGGAGAGGAACTGGTCGAGGGACGGCGCGACGGTGCGTTCCTCAAGATCTGGATCGAGGATGACCATCAGCTCGTAGTGGCGTGCCAAGGCTGAACCCACCTCCTGTGGACTCGGCGGCCACGGGCTTCGCCCGTGGCAGGAGGGAAAATGATGCGCGTTCCTGGCTCCGCGGCCTACTGCTGCGTCCCGGTACTGAACATCCCTGGTACTGGAACCCGTAGTGGGCCGCGAAGAAGAACGCGCCGACGGCGCCCGCCATATGGCGAGCACCGTGCCGCGTTGAGCTTACTCGACGTGCTCGGCGGCCCCGCCGGACAGGTCGCCACGGCCGGTGGGTTGGCGGTCCGCCACCGGCCCGTGCCACACGGTGCGAGCCCACCCCCAGGCGACCGCGAGCAGGACGACGAGCGCGAGCAGGACGAGCAGGCCGCGCAGGTGCCGTCCGGGAGACGGGTCGACGGCCGCCAGCACAATGACGCACAGCATCGCGGCCGCCGCCCCGCCGGCGAGCGGATAGGCCAACGCGTTCGAGGCCCGTTCGCCGTCGCCGTCGCCGGCCGGGGGGCCTTCTGGGTCGCCGCCTGTACTCATCGTCCCCATCCTGGCGCACTCGCGGCACGATCCGCCTCGTCGTGGCCGTATCGGCGGGGCGCGCCGTCAGACCGATGGCTCCCGGACCACTCGCGTACCTGGCGCTCCCCAAGATGACCGTCACTGTGAGTTACCGTCCGCGCGACACCGGCACGGGCGGCCGGGACGACGCGGGTAAGGGGTGGCTACGGCGGTGGTGACCTCGCACCGGCTGCGGCCGGCACCCGCGCAGGACGAGGCGCCGATGATGCCGCACTCGGCACAGGCCGTGGCCGCGCTGCTCGCCGGGGTCGTCGTAGTCGGGTTCGTCCTGGTGGCCGGTGGCGCACTGGCACCGGCGAACGCGGGCACCGAGGCCTCCGACCAGCTCGCGCGGCGTCCGGCGTCGACGGTGGCCGTACCGCCGCCACCGTCCGCCGCGCCCGCGCCCGCGCCGACCCGCGGGCCGGCGACGCGGCCCCCGCCGCCGGAACGGCTGCCCGCGGTGGCGCCGAGACCGGCTCGTGCAGTGGCTCTCCGGTCCCCGATCGGCCCTGACCTGCCTTGACCGGCCTGACAGGCACACCGCGTGTCGGCATGGGCTGTCAGTCGACCCAGCGCCCCTGGGTGAAGGCGATCACGAAGACGGCCATCACCGGGCCGGACAGCCACAGGTAGGCGGGCGCCGCCCTGGGAAACCGGGCGGCGAGCCGCGCGAGCAGCAGGTAGACCGGGAACGCGACCAACATCGTGCGCACGCCCGAGGCGTAGTAGTTGGTCGCGGCCATCAGGAGCGTCGCCGTGCCGACGAACGTCGCCTCCGCCCATCGGCGGCTGTACAGCAACGCAACCGTGACCACGACGCCCAGGACCACGGCGAGCAGCTCCGCCCGCCAGAACCAGGTGAAGGTCGTCGAGCCGTCCGCCCCGGGGAAGGCCGACCCCCAGGTCGTCCTCCAGCCCGACCATGGCCAGTCGACCCAACGGTGCCAGCCCTCGCGCATCGCGGCCGTGTAGGCGTTCCATTCCCCGGTCTTGCCGTGCAGGTACCAGAGGAAGCCGAACACCGGCAGGGGCGGGAGCGCCAGCGACAGCGCCGGCCACGCGATCACGGGCGCGCCGGCCCGCCGGCGTTCGACGACGTACAGGACGACGAGCCCACACCACAGCGGGATGCCGGTGACCCGGGTCCCGGTGGCGCAGGCGGCGAGGGCACCGGCGAGCCACCACCGTTCGCGCCGGGCCGCGAGCCACGCGGTGCTCGCGAACGCCAGGAACAGCGCCTCGGAGTAGCCGGCGAACAGGAACACGGCGTACGGCGCAAAGATCATCGCCAGCACCGCCGCGCGGCCGGCGGCCGGGCCGCCGTCGTCCGCGGCCAGCCGCCAGATCGCCGCCGCCGCGACCGCTCCGGCCAGGAACACGACGATCAGTCCCGCGATGATCCAGTTCGGCGCGACGAAATGGACCAGCCGGATGGCGAGCGGGAAGGCGGGGAAGTCGACCTCGGTCTTGTCGGAGTAATGCGGCGAGACATAGCCGTAGCGCGCGACCTTGGTGAACAGGCCGACGTCCCAGCGATCCCACAGCTCGGTGAAGCGGGGCACGTTGCCCATCGCGCCCTCGACCGCTACCCGCGCGGCGGCGAGCGACAGCAGCGCGACCGCCACCCGGCTGGCGAGCCACAGTGGCAGCGTCGCCCGTGCCGCCTCCGGCAGCCGAGCCCACAGCCCGCTCGCGGACGACACCAGCCGGGCCGGTGGGCTCACCGGACCCGGCGAGTGCGGGGGCCTCACTGGGGTTCGGGATCAGCCCGGCGCGGCCGGAACAACGCGCCCGGCTCCAGAACGTCGCCGTCGGGCGCGCCGCCGGCGCCGCCACCCCCGTCGGGTCGCCCGCGCTCATCGGTACCCGTCGTGGCGGTACCCATCGCGGCGTCGGCCCAGAGGCCGCCGGATCCGGACGGGCCGTCGATGACCTCACCGACGAGGACTGGCGGCCGGCGGTGCGGGCCGAACACGTCCGCGGCTCCGTCCAGCACGCCACCGGCCGGGTCGTCCACGCCGGAGGCCCGCACGACGTCGAGCTCGGGACGCAGGATCTCGCGGACGATCAGGCCCGCGAGCACCAGCAGCACGAGGTCACGCAGCGCGACCGCGCCGACGAACCAGCCGCGGGAGACCCCGCGCACGCCGTTGGTGTCGTTGTAGATGAAATGCATGAACCGCATGAACAGCAGGTAGACCTCGGCGGCCTGCCAGACCAGGAAGGCACGCCACCTGGGCCTCGCCAACGCGTACAGCGGCAGCAGCCACAGCGTGTACTGCGGCGAGAACACCTTGTTGGTCACCAGGAACGCGACGACGAGCAGGAACAGGACCTGCGGCAGGCGCGGGCGGCGCGGCGCGAACCAGCACAGTCCGGCGATCGCGGCGATCGAGGCGAGCAACGCGACCATGGTGATGGCGTTCAGCACCGACACGGGTATGCCGTGGTCGCGCACCGCCGTCAGCAGGACCGGCGTGGCGACGACGACGACCAGCCAACTGGCGGCGCCCACGGCCAACGTCGTCCCGCGGACGCCGCCGACCACACCCGTCAAGGCGCCACCCATGCCGCCGGCCGGGTCATCCGCCGCGTCGTCGTCCCCGGCCTCGGCCCAGCGCGCACGTACCCACGGGCCGGCGGCGACGGCGGCGAGGCCGAGGGTGGCCAGCACGATGACGATCAGGTGCGGGCCGCCGAACCAGCCCGGGTCGTACGCCCCAGCCAGCCACTGCACGGCGAACGCTAGCGAGTCCCAGTCAGCGGGGCGGTGCTCGTTGAGGTCGAAGAAACGCACCACCGCGTTCTGGGCACCGTCGGCATGCCCGTCGAGCATGCCGAACCAGCCGCCGGAACCCAGCGTCGACAGGATGCCGCCGTGCGACTTCTTGTCGCCGATGAAGTAGCCGGCGACGAGGTAAGTCGGCAGCACGATGGCGACGACGGTCACCGCGGTGGAGGCGACCATACGGCCGAAGGCACGCAGCTGGCCGGTACGCAGGCACAGCACGCCGATCGCGACGAGGAAGAACACCGGGTAGAGCTTGGTGGCCACTCCGAGGCCGAGCAGGATGCCGGCGGCCACCGGCGCCCGCCTGGACCAGGCGTAGACGGCCACGGCCCCGAACGCGACCGCGACGATGTCCCAGTTCGTCAGCAGGTGCAGCACCATCGTGGGCGCGAGCGCGAACAGCGCCGCGTCCCAGATCCGCCGCCTGCCGGCGGTCTTCGCGACGGCGACGACGGCCACGCAGGCGAAGCAGAGGAAGAGCAGCGCGGTCAGGTCGTAGAACAGCGCGGAGCGGGCGTCGATGGTCCAGTGGTCGATGACCTGCTCGCCGTTCTCGGTCCGGTAGACCGGCTTCTGCGGCGGGGCGACCCTGGAGACGGCGGCGACCACTTCCATGGTCGCGCCGATCAGCGGCGGGTACTCGGTCGGGTAGTCCAGGTAGGGGACCTTGCCGTCCTTCAGGCCCTCCTGCGAGTAGAGCGCGACGACGTCCGAGTAGCACATCCGCGTGTACTGGTACTCGTGCGTCCAGTTCCGGGTGTCGCGGCAGGTCGACTTCTGCGCGTAGCCAAGGCCGCAGACGACGATCGTCAGCGCGAGCAGCACCCGCACGGGCGTCCACCAGGTCCGCCGGTCGGGCAGCACGGCGTGCCGCCCCGGCGGCCCGCCGATGAGCTCGCTCGCGCCCCGCGCCACCGGATCCTCGAGGCTCGGGCTCACCGCCTCGTCCGTCGTCTTAGCCCGGTCGGTGACCGGTGCGTCGGGCGTCGTCATACCGGCCGCCTCATCCGCGCCCCGCTGTCATGCGCCCATTGTCATACACGCTCCGGTCCGCCCCGACTCCGACAACGCCGACACGGGAGACGACTCTGATACGAGAGCGGGCGGGCCCGTCCATGTCATCGCTGGACCCGTCGGCCACCGCCTCTGGAGGACCGCCGCCAGCGGCGAGGGGAGCCGGTGGCCGGGGCGCGCCCCGGCCACCGGCTCCCCTGGTCAGCCCGCTGGGGTCCCTGGTCAGGCTCCTCATCCCAGGTTGAGGATGCCGCCCTGTCTACCGGGCGTGGGACTGGGCGATGGGGTCGGGGTCTCGGTCGCGCCGTCGCCACCGCCATTGCCGCTGTCGCCGCCGCTAGTGCCGCCGTTGTTGCGGCCGCGGTTGATGCCGAGCGGGTCCAGCGGGTCGTAGGTAAAGCCGGGCAAACCGGGCATATTGCCGTCGGTCGGCGTGGCCGGCAGGTCGGGCGTCGGGGTCGGCGACGGGGAGGCATTCGTGATCTCGCCGGCGTAGGCCGGCGGGTCGAACTTCTCCAGCGGCTGGCCCTTGAGCGCCGCGTCCATGAAGACCTTCCAGATCTTCGCCGGCCAGTCGCCACCGTAGACACCCTGGCCCGTGATGGCGCCGGCGACGTGCCCGAGCGACTGGTCCGGCAGCGGATGGCCGTCCTTGTCGACCTTGGCGTCTCCACGGAACATGTTCACACAGGCCGCGATGTTGTTCGAGCCCGCCGTGTAGCCGCAGAACCAGGCGGAGCGGTATTCCTGCACGGTGCCGGTCTTGCCGGCGGCCTGCCGGCCGTCGGCGAGCTTCGCGTTCGTCTTGCCGGTGCCGTTCGGGCTCGCGATCACTTGCTCCAGCGCGTACGTCGCGTCCTTGACGACGTGGTCGTCGAGGACGGTCGCCGCGTCCGACTGGCCCTGGTAGATGACGTGGCCGTCATTGTTCAGGACCTTGTCGACGATGTGCGGGGTCGTGCGCACACCACCGCTGGCCAGCGTGCTGTAGACCGAGACCATCTCGGTGGCGCGCACCGAGTCCTGGCCGAGCGTGACACCGGCGACGTTGTCCAGCGAGGACGTGACGCCCAGGCTCTTCGCCATCGCGATGACCTTCGAGACGCCGATGTTCTGGCCGAGCGGCACGTACACCGTGTTCAGCGATGCCGCGGTGGCGGTGGCGAGATCGGTGTACCGGTAGTTGGGATCGCCCTCGTCGTTGTGGACGATGTAGTCACCCTCCGAGGTGGTGCCCTTCAACGTCACCTCGTCCGGCGCCTCATAGACCGATTTCAGGCTCGCGCCGTTACTCAGCGCCGTCACCAGAGTGACGGCCTTGAACGTCGAGCCGGACGGGATCGCCGCCCCAGAGACGTTGTCCAGATACTGCTCCTGGCCGGTCGCCGGATTCTTGCCGTACAGCGAGCCGCCGTACCAGGCCAGTACCTTCCCGGTTCTCGGGTCGACGGCAACCAGGCCTGTCTTCAGGTTCGACAGCTTCGGGTAGACGGGACCGATCACGCTGTTGACCGCGTTGAAGGCCGCGGTCTGGCGGCCGTAGTCGATCGTCGTCGTGATCCGCAGCCCGGCGGTGCTGACCTGGTCCTCGGAGATGCCGTGCGCCTCGAGCTCACGAATGACCTGGTCCTGGATGTATCTGCCCTGGTCGGAGCTGTTGGAGTTGTTCTTCTTGGGCGAGATGTTCGTCGGGTAGGCGGGTTTCTCCTTCAGCCAGCCCTGGGAGATCATCGTGTTGATGACCTCGTTCCACCGCCGCTTCGCAGCGTCCGGGTTCTTCAGCGGGTCGAGGTTGTTCGGCGAGCGGATGAGGCCCGCGATGACCGCTCCCTCGGCCGCGGTGAGCTGGCTGGCGGGCTTGCCGAAGTAGGCCTGGGAGGCGGCCTCGATGCCGTTCGTCTCCCGCCCGAAGTAGATCGTGTTCAGGTAGAACTCGAGGATCTGGTCCTTGGAGTACTTCTGGTCCAGCTTGACCGCCATCACGATCTCCTTCATCTTGCGGGAGAACGTGCGGTCCTGGGTGAGGAAGGCGTTCTTGACGTACTGCTGGGTGATCGTCGAGCCGCCCTGCTGGACGCCGCCGCCCTTCACGTTGGCGACCAGGGCGCGCGCGATGCCGCGGTACGAGATGCCCGGCTCGTTGTAGAAGTTGTGGTCCTCGGCGGCGAGCACCGCGTGCTGGGCGTCCTTGGAGATCTGCGACAGCGGCACGTTCTGGCGGTCGACCGTGCCGATCCTGGCCAGCTCGTGCTGGCCGTCGGCGTAGTAGATCACCGAGGTCTGGTCGCCAGTCTTGATCTCGTCTGGCAACGGCACCTTGGTCGCCGTATACAGGATCGCGAGCCCCGCAACGAACAGCAGCACGCTGGACAGGAAGCCGAACACCACCAGCCGGCGCAGCCACAGCGGCCGCGCCCGCCACCATTTCGGCCCGTGGGTGCCGATCTTGCGCCCCGGCTTGACACCCTCGGCCGCGGCGGCACGTCTGGGACCGGTGCCGTCCAGGCCATCCGGGCCGGCGGGGCGCCGGCGGCCGCCAGGACCTGTCGAACGGCGCGTTCCCACCTGAGTCGCGCCGTCGGAGGAGACCCGGCGATAGGTGGTGGCCTGTTCGTCGCGGTCGCGCAGCTCGATCCGGCTGAGCGCGGCCTGGTCGACGGTGTCGTAGAGGGCGTCCCGCTCGGCGGGGTGCGCCGGCCGGCGGCCCCGGTCGGAGATGCCCCGCGTCCGGCCGCCGACGGCCATGGTGGCGGCCCCGCCGGAACCGGTGGCCCCGCCGCGCCCGCGGTTGGCCGTGGCGCGCGGGTGATATGACGGACGATCCGACGACGGCTCGCCGGCCGAGGGGCGCGCCCCGGTCCGGTCGCCGCGGCCGGCGACGGGGCGGCGGCCGGTGGAGGTGGCGGTGGCGCCGCCGGTCTGGCTCGGGCCGCCGGTCTGGCTCGGGCCGCCGGTCTGGCTCGGGCGTGGCCCGCGGCCGGCGGCCGGCCGCTCGGGCCGGGCTGGTCGGTCGGCGCGCTCGGGCCTGTCCGGCCGCTCGCCGAGGTCCGGCCGGTCATACCGGTCAGGTCGTGGAATCTGAGTACGGTCGTCATAGCCGCGTGGGCCACCGGCGGCGTCGCCCGCGGGGCCTCCGGCTGGGGGCGCCGGGCGCCGACGGACCGGTTCCTGATCATTCGGCAGGCTCAAAGCCGTCCCGTCCTTCCCGCACCGCGACCGGGACAAGGTGGGAGGTTCGGTCGCGTTCGGTACATGGCAGCCCAGCGTCTCATGCCGGCCCGACCGCCCCGTCAGGCACCCCTGTCCCGCCCGCTCGCCTCTACCGCGTGTCGTCCCAAGGCCCGGTCATCGCCCCTCCAGGCGGCAGGCCTGGAGCCGAAAACGCAGGCACCCGGCACCGGGCGCCTCCCAGCCAGACGCGCCAAACCGTCGGGAGGTTGCCCAAGGGAGGGTTTCGTCGGTCACGGCGCTGACTCTCGGCGAGACGCGACGAGGGCCGGGCATCCCCCTCCGGATGCCCGGCCCTCGTCGCCGTCCGTCGCGGTTGAAGGCTTGGGCCTTCCAACGCAACGCCTAGGCCGCGGGCGCGGCCGACTACTTACTTACTCCTCGCCGGCGATGAAGGCCTCGACCTTGTCCCTGGCGACGCTGTCGCGGTACTGCTCCGGCGGGGACTTCATGAAGTAGCTCGACGCCGACAGGATCGGGCCGCCGACGCCCCGGTCGAGGGCGATCTTCGCGCAGCGGACCGCGTCGATGACGACGCCGGCGCTGTTCGGA
Organism: Pseudofrankia coriaricola; assembly: GCF_001854805.1. GTDB lineage: Bacteria > Actinomycetota > Actinomycetes > Frankiales > Frankiaceae > Pseudofrankia. The sequence goes on along the minus strand of NZ_MBLO01000259.1, from coordinate 235,017 downwards.
GAGTCCCAGACCTCAAGCTTGTACTCCAGGTTCAGCGGCACGTCACCGAACGCGCGGCCCTCGAGCCGGACGTAGGCCCACTTGCGGTCGTCGAGCCAGGCGACGTAGTCCGACGGGCCGATGTGGACGTTGTCCTTGCCGAGGTCGTGCGAGAGCTGGGAGGTGACCGCCTGGGTCTTGGAGATCTTCTTGGACTCCAGCCGCTCGCGCTCAAGCATGTTCTTGAAGTCCATGTTGCCGCCGACGTTGAGCTGCATCGTGCGGTCCAGGATGACGCCCCGGTCCTCGAACAGCTTGGCGAGCACCCGGTGGGTGATGGTGGCGCCGACCTGGGACTTGATGTCGTCACCGACGATCGGCACGCCCGCGGCGCGGAACTTCTCGGCCCACTCGGGGACGCCGGCGATGAAGACGGGAAGGCAGTTGACGAAGCCGACACCCGCGTCGATGGCGCACTGGGCGTAGAACTTCGCCGCGTCCTCGGAGCCGACCGGCAGGTAGCAGACCAGCACGTCCGCCCGGGTCGAGCGCAGGACCTCGACCACGTCCACCGGCTGCTCGTCGGACTCCTCGACGGTCTCCCGGTAGTACTTGCCGAAGCCGTCGTAGGTGTGGCCGCGGAAGACGGTCACGCCGGTCGGCGGGACGTCGGCGATCTTGATCGTGTTGTTCTGGCTGGCGACGATCGCCTCGGCCAGGTCACGGCCGACCTTCTTCGCGTCGATGTCGAACGCGGCGACGAACTCGATGTCGGAGACGTGATAGTCGCCGAGCTTCACGTGCATGAGCCCGGGCACCTGGTCGGTCGGGTCTACGCCGCGGTAGTACTCGACCCCCTGGACGAGAGACGCAGCGCAGTTGCCCACGCCGACGATGGCGACACGTACCGAACCCATGACGGTCTGCTCCTTCTGACTACTCGGGAATATGTGTGCAGGACCGGATGCGCCGCGCCGGTAGGCGAGACTCACCGGGCCCCTGGGACCTCACCGTCGGGGTCCTGGGACGTTGTGGGGGGTGGCGTCAACGGCGGAGCGGACGGCCGAGGTGCCGATGGCAGGGTGGAGTGCCCTGGCCCTGGCAGGTCCAGGTCAGCCATCCCCGGCTGCGCCTGGGCGCGTTCGGTCTCGATCAGCTCGGTGAGCCAGCGAACCTCGCGCTCGACGGACTCCAGCCCGTGGCGCTGTAGCTCGAGCGTGTAGGTGTCGAACCGCTCCCGGGTACGGGCGAGCGCGGAGCGAACCTTCTCGCGCCGCTCCTCGAGCCGGTTCCGCCGGCCCTCGAGGATGCGCAGCCGCACCGCGGCGTCCGTCTTGCCGAAGAAGGCGAAGCGGACACCGAACATCTCGTCTTCCCAGGAGGACGGCCCGCCCTCGCCGAGCAGCTCCGCGAGCCGCTCCTTACCCTCGGCGGTGAGGGTGTAGACGACCCGGCTGCGCCCGCCGATCCGGCTCGCCGCGCCGGCGTCGTCGGAGGTCACGTAGCCCTCGGCCTGCAGCTTGCGCAGGCACGGGTACAGCGAGCCGTAGCTGAAACGGTGGAACGCGCCGAGCACGGCCGCGAGCCGCTTGCGCAGCTCGTAGCCGTGCATCGGGCTCTCAGCGAGGATCCCGAGCACCGCGAGCTCCAACACCGCGCCGCCCTCCCTCCGCGTCACCGCCACTGCCTGACCCGCCATGAGCGGCCCGGACACCCTGCTCGATCTCTCGCCCCGACATCTCGGCCCGACATCTCTGCTCGACATGTCGGCTCAACATGTCGTCCGAACATATCGAGGCGATACATCGACCATAGACGAGTCGGGACGACCATGGCAACAGGGGATGTCTCGTTGGCGTCCGGCCAGAGGCACGCGGGTGACGCGATCCGGCCGCCGGGCGGGCGGCCCGGTCGGGCGCGGCGACCCAAGGTTCCTGGTGGACCGGCCAGGCGGGATGCCTGCCCGCGGATCTCCGGGTCGGCTTCACCGACCCGGAGATCCGCCGATCCGGAGATTCGCGGGCGGCTCCAACGGACGTCCCACGGGCCCGGATGTCCAGCCGCGCGGCGGGCCGCGACGCCGTTCCAGCGACCAGTAAGCGCACCTCAGCCACACCCGGTCACAGCGCATCGGCGCAGCGCCAACCCAGCCACGTCATCAGCCCGGTCCAGGCCCCACCACCGCCATATGCCAGGGCCCAACACCACGCGAGGAGGGCGCCCAGCGCCCGACACGGGGCGAGCGCGCCTAGCGCCTCGCCCCGACACGGGGCGAGCGCGCCTAGCGCCTCGCCCCGACACGGGGCGAGCGCGCCTAGCGCCTCGCCCCGACAAGCGCGCATTTCGACTCTGGCGGAGCGCCGGGGGTGCGGGGGTACCGTGACTGCATGGGACCGCGTTCGGTCATCGACTACGCGCTCGTCCGCCGGGCGACGCTGGCCGACCTGCACGCCGGACGGGTCTCCCAGCACGAGGTCTGTGACGCCAACCCGTACCTGCTGCGCGCCGCCCGTCACCACGGCGAGCCGACCAGCAAGAGCTGCCCGGTCTGCCACGCGGGCGACCCTCAGCACCCGAAGCCCGGCGACCCACTCGTGCATGTCACGTACAGCTACGGCGACGAACTTGGTGCCACCGCCGGGCGGGCCTGGGCGTCGAGTGACCTCCCGGAGCTGGCGGCCCGGTTCAGCGATCTACAGATCTACGTCGTCGAGGTGTGCGCCTCGTGCGGCTGGAACCACCTCGTGACGACCTACACCATCGGCACCGGCGGCCCACCGGTCCGGCGCTCCGCCCGCCGCGCCGCGCCGGACGGGAGCTGATGGGCGCGACGGGCGCTAACGGTCCGTGAGGGCGTTGACCATCACCTGGAAGATCGAATTGGGATCCTGAGCCGGGTAGGTCTTGGAGCCGGTCGCCTCGGAGATCTGCCGCAGGGCGCTCTGGTCCGCGTCCGCCCCGTAGCCGATCGTGATGATGTGGACGGGCCTCTTCGGGTCGTACTCGTCCTTCAGGGTCTGGATCAGCTGAGCAAGGGTCAGCGTGCTGGATTTGTCCTCGTTCTGCCCGTCCGTCAGCAGCACCACCTGGTTGGGCTTCTCCGGCTCGTACTGCGCGGACAGCGCTCGAAACGCGGCAAGGGCGGTCGCGTAGAGGCCGGTGCTGCCCTTCGCGCTCATCCCGCTGATCGCCGTGAGGAGCGCCTGCTCACGGGGCACGTCGGCCACCGCGTCGCTCATCAGCCCGACCGGCACCAGCTCGCGGTAGGGCTTGGCGCCGTCGAGGCCCGTCGAGAACTGCCAGAGACCCAGACGACTGTCCTTGGCGAACAGCGGGACCGCCGCGTTCGCCGCCGCTACGGCGATCTGCAGCCGGGTCTTGCCGCCGCTTCCCGGCACCACCAGGTCCATCGAACCGGACGTGTCGAGGACGGCCAGCGTGTTCCCGCGCTGGTGAATGCCCAGGAAGGTGCGCCGCGCGCCGTCGATCGTCTGGCCGTCGAGAGCGGTGCGCGGAGTCGTCCGCAGCGCCGGGACGAGCCCCGCCTTCTCGGTGAGCCTCGAGTTGGTCCGGTCGGGCGAGCGGTAGCCGGCCGCGGCCAGTGTCGCCTGCCCGGACGGTCCGGTGAGGTCGGCGAGGAAGTCCTGGGCCGCGGTCGCGCGATCGGAGCCAGCGGGCAGCGCCAGCGGCTGGTAGGTCGCCTCGTCGACGACGAGGCCGTCGGTCGGGTAGGCGGCGACGAGCGGCACGTCCGCCGGGCCGTGCCCGTACTGCCCGCCGGGGAGGGCGGCCTCGGTCGTGTCGTCGGAGACCACGCCGGTGCCCATGTTCACCTGGTAGACGAGGCTTTCCGGCAGGACGAGCGCGGACATGTGCGCCGGCGCGTCCTTGCCCCAGCCGATGTAGGCGGAGACCAGGTCGGTGTCGGACTCGGCGACCAGGTCGGTGCCACGCTCGAAGGTGAGAATCGCGCCCTTGGTGTTCAGGTCACCGGCGAACTGCGCCGCCGTCAATGCGGACGCCGGCTGGCCGACGTTGCTCGCCACGACGTTGAGAACCGCGGCGAGCCCCGCGGACGACGTCTCCGGACTGGGAATTCCAATCTTGAAGGCACCCCACTCCGGATGCCCGCGATCGGCCCAGAACGACGCCGAGCCTTCGTTGGCCCGCAGGTCGGACCAGCTGAGCTGGCGTCCCGGCCAGCCGAGCGCGGTGGCCATCGGCCGCGGCATCGCGAGCACCACCGGCGAGCTCGCCACCGTCGTCCCATCCGCGCCGAGCATCTTGGCGCTGGCGGCGCCGGTCCTGGCCAGTGCCACCCAGTCGGCCGACTCGGGCACCCACACGTCGGGCGCCGAGCCGTAGGCGGCGTCCGTCCAGCCGGCGGCGATGGCGCTCGCCGTCTGGCCGCTGTCGACGGTCTCCACCTTCACCCGGACACACTTGCCGAGCACCTGGTGCCGCTGGCCGTTGTAGCCGGTGGCGGCCTGGGTCAGCGCCGTGGTCAGGCTCGACCCGGTACGCACCGTGAGCAACATCGTCTGCTGGCAGCCGGCGTCCGACCCGTTGCCGCCCAACAGCCGGGTGCTGGCGACGTAGCCCCCGCCCGCCAACAGCAGCACCACGAGCGCCGGAATCAGGATCTTTGCCCGCCCGGTGGAGCGCTCGCCCGCGCCACGATGACGGGGACGATGACGTGCGTCGGTCATCGGGTCGGACCTCCGCGGGCTACATCGGCTGAGGGTCCACGGTCACCCAGGCTCCGCCACTGTGTGGCGTGACCGCGGCCCACCGGGGACGAGAGGCCGAACATAACGCATAGTGAAGGATCATCGCGAACCTCGCCACACGTTGTGACATAGTTGGGCCATCGTTCCCGCCCGTGGGCCACGTTTCGTGACAGTTTCCTGACGTAGAACGACCGCTAGCCGGCTCATGACGACGCAGGGTGGCGCCGTCGCCCGATCTGTCCACAACGAGCGCGCGGCCAGCGATCTCAGCGGCTCGGATCCCGCCGACCAACGGCGGCCCGGGGCGCTGAACAGGTGCCCAACCAGCACCTCCCGCACGTTTCCGACCCGGATGGCTTCTAGGCTGCTGGGCTATGGCGTGGGCCGGAAAACTGCGGGAGCTGCTGGGCGTGCCCGGGTTCCGGGCGCTGTACGCCGCCCGGCTGACGTCGCAGACCGCGGACGGAATCTTCCAGGCCTGCCTCGTGAGCTACGTCCTGTTCTCGCCGGAGCGGGCGGCGTCTCCGGGGGCCTTGGCCGCCTCGCTGGCGATCGTGGTGCTGCCGTTCAGCGTCATCGGGCCGTTCGCCGGAATCGTGCTCGACAGGGTGTCGCGCCAACGGGTGCTGGTCGTGTGCTCCCTGACCAGGGCCGCGCTGCTGGCGATCCTGGTCGTGCTGATCGCCGCGGGCCACACCGGCGCGGACTTCTATGTCGCGGCGCTGGCCGTCGTCAGCGTCAACCGGTTCGTACTCGCCGCGCTCTCCGCCGGCCTGCCGATGGTGATCGATGTCGACCGGCTGATGGGCGCGAACGCGCTGTCGGTCACGTCGGGCACCGTGGTGACGCTGCTCGGCGCGGGCGCCGGAAGCGGGCTGCGCAGCCTCACGGGCGGCCGGGACTCATCCGTCGCGCTGGTAGCCGGCCTCGCGGGCCTCGCCTATCTGGGCGCCGCGACAACGGCCGCGCGGCTCGCGAACCGGCACATGTTCGGGCCGGAAAAGATCATCGGCTGGGCCGGCATCACCACACAGTTCCGCCAGGTGGCCCTCGACCTCGCCGACGGGGCGCGGGTGCTCTGGCGCACCGGGCCCGTCCGGCGGGCACTGGCCGCGCTGACCGCTTCCCGTGCGGCCTACGGGCTGGTGCTCGTCATGACGATCCTGCTGTACCGCAACTACTTCACCGGCCCTGGCGGCGGCCTTGGCGGGCTCGCCGTCACCGTCGCGGCCAGCGGCGTCGGAACGGTGACCGCCGCCGTGGTCACCCCGAGGGTCACCCGCCGGATGCCCAAGGCCCGCTGGATCATGACCGTGCTCGTCTGCGGCGGCGTGGTGGAGATCGTGCTCGGTCTGCCCTTCTCGTCACCGCTGTTTGTCGCCGCCGGCCTGCTGCTCGGCTTCTCCGCGCAGGCGAGCAAGATCTGCGTCGACACGATCGTCCAGGAGGAGGTCGCGGACGCCTACCGCGGCCGCGCGTTCTCTCTCTACGATCTTCTGTTCAACGTCGCCTTCGTGGCCGCGGCCGCCCTGGCCGCCGTCGTGGTCCCGGCGAACGGCCGCTCGTCGCCGACGATCATCGCCGCCGGCCTCGGTTACCTGCTCGCCGGCGTCGTCTACTACCACGCCGCTCGCCGCCATTCGGTCGACATGCGGATCCGAGCCGTCGGCACGCCGGCCGACCTGTCCCTGGACGCGTCCCCGGCCGCCTCGGTGCCGGTCGGACAGGCCGCGGTAGAGCAGACGACGGTGGGGCAGACGGCAGCGAGACCGCCCGCCGCCCGTCCCGCCACCGACGTTCTCGACGGGCCGCTCTCCGGCCGTCAGCAGTAACCCGCCCGGCTACTGGCCCTCGCCCGCGGCCGGCGCGTCGGCGGCGGCCCGGCCCGGAATCTCCAGGCCGCGCACGCTGGCCCAGCGCAGCAGTTCGGCGACGGCCGCGTCGCGGCCGACCATGCCCATGTCGAAGCGGAAGTCGAGCATGTGCTGGCGCGCCTCGCCGACGAGCCGGGACGGCCTGATGCCGAGGATCTCCATGATGTCGTCGCCGGAGAGCTCCGGGCGGATCGCGGAGATCTCCTCCTGGGCGGCCAGCGCCGCGACCCGCTCCTCCAGCGAGTCGTAGTGGCGGGCGAGCATCGCCGCCTTGCGCTTGTTGCGGGTCGTGCAGTCCGAGCGCACCAGCTTGTGCAACCGGCGCAGCTGTGGCCCCGCGTCGTGCACGTACCGGCGGACCGCCGAGTCGGTCCACTCGCCCGTGCCGTAGCCGTGGAAACGCAGATGCAGGAACACCAGCAGCGTGATCGCGTCGGTGACGTCCTTGGGGAAGCGCAGCGCGACCAGCCGCTTGCGGGTCATGTCCCGGCCGACCACCTCGTGGTGGTGGAACGAGACGCCGCCACCGGGCGCGTGCCGGCGGGTACGCGGCTTGCCGATGTCGTGCAGCAGCGCGGCCCAGCGCAGCACCTCGTCCGGGCCGTCGTCCTCCAGGTCCATCGCCTGGCGCAGCACGGTCATGGTGTGCGCGTAGACGTCCTTGTGCTGGTGATGCTCGTCGATCTCCATCCGCAGCGCCGGCAGCTCGGGCAGCGTGACGGCGGCTGCACCGACGTCGACCAGCCGCCGCAGGCCGCCGACCGGGTCGGCGGAGATGACCAGCTTGCGCAGCTCGTCCCGGATCCGCTCCGGCGAGACGATCTTCAACCGCTCGGCGCGCGCCGTCATCGCGTCGACCAGCTCGGGGGTGGGGGCCAGGCCGAGCTGCGCCTCGAACCGGATCGCCCGCAGGATCCGCAGCGGGTCGTCGTCGAGGGAGACCTCAGGCGGACCGGGGGTGCGCAGCACCGCGCGGGAGAGGTCGGCCATGCCGCCGAACAGGTCGACGAACTGGTGGTCGGGGACCGACACGGCCATCGCGTTGACGGTGAAGTCGCGCCGGACCAGGTCGCCCTCGAGGCTGTCGCCGTAGGAGACGGTCGGGTTGCGCGAGTCGCGGTCGTAGTTCTCGGCGCGGTAGGTGGTCACCTCGAGGCGGGCGCCGCGGCGGGCGAGGCCCACGGTGCCGAAGGCGATCCCGGCCTCCCAGGTCGCCTCCGCCCAGCCCCGGGTCATCTCCAGGACCCGCTCGGGCCGCGCGTCGGTGGTGAAGTCCAGGTCCGGGGCGCCACCGGTGCTGCCACCCGCGGTCAGGCGGCCGAGCAGGGCGTCGCGGACGGTACCGCCTACGAGGTGCAGCGCGTGCCCGTGCGCCGCGAAGATCCGCCCGAGCTCGTCGGCGAGCGGCGGTACCTTCAGCATTCCGGCGACCACGCGCTCAGCCGAGTCGCGCGGGTTGTCGAGACTGATCACAGACACCTGACCAGGGTAGCGGCCACTACCGGCACCCCCCAACAGTTTTCCGATCATGGCCAGGACCGGTGCATCACGCGGATCGCGCTGTTCTCACGGGCCCGGCCGGGGCTTTCACCAGGGCCAGCCCGGGCGCCCCACGCCTGCCCTCCGGCGCCAACCCAACCCCCCACCGACCCCGAACCGGCACCAACGCCCGCCATATGCACCAACCCCGCGACCAGGCAGTGCCCACCCCACGCCCCATCCGGACAAGCCGGACAGTCGCCGGGGACGGCTCATCCGATGCTCGTACGATCGTTTTATGCCGGCGTCGTCGTCCCCCCGTGGCCGTCGCCGGCTGCGTCGGGTCGAGGAGACGTCGGCCGGTGGTCTCGTGCTTGACGCCCGCTCCAACTACGCGAAGGCGGCTCTGATCGCCCGGCGGGACCGACGTGGCCGGCTGCTGTGGTCCCTGCCGAAGGGGCATGTCGAGGGCGGCGAGACCAACGAACAGGCCGCGGTCCGTGAGGTCGCCGAGGAGACCGGCGTGACCGGGGAGATCGTGGCGGCGCTGGGCACCATCGACTTCTGGTTCGTCACCGGCCGCTCGCGTGTCCACAAAACCGTGCACCACTACCTGCTGCTGCGCACCGCCGGCGAGCTCTCCGACGCGGACGTCGAGGTCAGCGCCGTCGCCTGGGTCCCCCTCGACCAGGTGGCCGGAAGGCTCGCCTATGCCGACGAACGGCGGCTCCTGCAGGACGTCCCCGCGCTCCTGGCGGCAGGCGCGTGACCCACTCCAGCCCGCGGCGGGTGAGAAGGCCCGCATATCTGGCGGTCGCGGTAGCGCTGACGGCGGCGCTGACCGGACTGCCGTCGGTTCCGTCGTTTGCTTCATCCACAGCATCCACAGGGTTGTCCACAGCCTCATCCACAGGTAGGACAGCCGCGCCGGCCTCCGGTGCCTCGAGTTCTCCCGGTACATCGGGGGCAGGCGCGGCAGCGGGCTCGGCGTCGGCGGCGGCGCCGCGGACCAGCGTCGTCCTGGACAGCTACATGCCGGTCGCCTCTCCGGGGGTGCCGCTCTCGCTGAGCGGGCACGTGGACCTCGCGCCCTCGGACTCCGGGCAGGACCTCAAGGTCGAGGTGCGGGTGATGCCTGGCGGCATCCCTGCCGCAGGCGGCCGCGCCCGGCTCGAACAGGCGCGAGCCAAGCCGACGAGCGTCACCTACTCCGCGCCGCTTAGCGACCCCGTGCCCGTCGGGCCCGATCACAAGTTCACGCTCGACGCGCCACTGGATCAGAAGGTCAGCAAGCCCCAGCTGACGATCTACCCGATGCGGGTCTCCGTCCTGCGGTCGGGGACCCTGATCGCGGCCGCCTACACGTTCCTCGTCTGGGCGCCACCACAGCCGTCACTGAAGCCGATCGCGGTCTCGACCGTGCTGCCGATCTCGGCCCCGCCGAAGCTGCGCTCGGACGGGATGCTGACCGACGACGGGCTCGCCAAGGACATCAAGCCAGGCGGCCGGCTGTCCAGGCTGCTGGACGCGCTCGACCCGACCAGCGAGCAGAAGTCCGCGGTCGCGCTCGCCCTCGACCCGACGCTGTTGAAGACCTTGCGAGTGATGGCCGGCAGGGACACGTACGGCGCCGCGGCGGTGTGCACGACGGTCCCCAACTGCTACCGCTTCGCGAGCCCTAGCGGCCCGCGGGAACAGCCCTTGAGCAGGGACGCGGCCACCTTCCTGGACCGCCTGAGCGCGTTCGCCAACACCCGGGGCAACACCGTGTTCGCGCTGCCCTGGGGCGATGTCGACCTCGCCGCGCTCGTCCGCGCGGGCGAGCTCAACGACGTCCTCTGGGCGGTGAACACCGGCCGCCAGGTCGTGGCCGAGGCACTCGGCCACCGCGACGCCAAGGACGCCGTGAAAGCCGCCTACCCGGTGGACGGACTCGCCGACCCCGCGACGCTGGCATTCCTCGCCGCCAAGGGCGTAGACGTGACGACCGTCATCATGGACGACCGGCTGCTGCCGGCGGCGAGCAGGAGTGCGACCCCCACCGCGCTCACCGTCCAGCAGACCTCGGCGGGCCCGATCCGCGCCCTCGCGGCCGACTCGAGGCTCGCCCAACTGGTCACGGCGCCGGAGGCCGAGTCGAACGAGCCGAAGGCCCTGGGCGACATGCTCGCCGAGCTGGCCATGATCACTTCGGAGAAGTCGAACCAGAACCGGCTCGCCGTGCTGGCGCTCCCCCGCGACTGGAACCCGTCGGCTCAGGTGGCTCAGCAGGTGCTGCACGCCCTTGGCTCTCCGGCGAACTCCGGCTACCAGCCCTTCTTCCAGCCGACGGCGCTGCCGGTTGCCCCCGTGAGCACAGCCGGGGCCGCTAGCGGAGCCGGGGACGACTCGACCGGGAGTACGGCGCCATCCGCCGCCACAGTGACCGCGGGCACGGCCCGTCTCGCGCTCACCTACCCGCAGTGGGCGGCCGACCGCGAGATCCCGACGTCCTACGTCGACGCGGTGGAGCACCTGCGTGACGAGGCGGCGCTGCTCGACCCGGTTCTGTGCGCGCGGATCGACTACCGGGTCAACCCGCCAGTGGCGGCCAACCCCGCGACGTGCAAGCTGCGCCACGACGTCATCGACCCCATGAAGAACACCCTGCTGACGGCGCTGTCGGTGCAATGGCGGGCGAACCGTCCCGGAGCCGTCCATCTGAGCCAGGAGGTCGACGGCCGGACCAACCTGATCCGCAACGGCGTCCGCGTCCAGGCCTCGGAGAAGGTCACCCTGACCAGCCGCGAGGGCACGGTGCCGCTGACCGTGAACAACATCAGCGACACTCTCCCGGGCAACGCGTTCCCGATGACCGTCCTGCTCTCCGTGTCGTCCAACGACAAGACCCGGCTGCGTTCGGCTTCCACGATTCCCGTCATCGTCCAGCCGGGCGGCGTCGCGCAGGTACTGATCTCCGTCAGCTCCGACGCGGCCGGCACGTTCCCGGTCTACATCCAGGTACTGACGCCGGATGGCAAGCGGCTGACGACCCAACCGGCGCGGATCCTGGTGCGCTCCACCGCCTACGGCACGATCGCCACCGCGATCACCTACGTCGCCGTCGGGCTGTTCGCCGCCGCGGTCCTGCTGCGCCTGGTCCGTCGGCGTCGCCGCCGCGGCGCGGGGCCCCACGGCGGCGATGGACCTGGCGAGCCGCTGGCCGGCGGTCCGCCGATCGGTGAGCCGCCGACGATGGCCGACGGCACCCGAACGGACCCGGACGCGGCGCAGGTCACCGACCGTGTGACAACACCTGTGCGCCGGATCCAGGCGAACGCGGCAGGAACACAACGGACCCAGTCCGAACGCGCCTACGCTGGCGGGGTGCCAGCCAACCCGAGCGAGCCGTGAGCCCGGCCGACGGTCCCGACGGCCCCTCCGGGCCGCGGCACCGCCGGGGGACCGGCCCGACCCGCCGGGATGACCTGTACCGCGAGGAGCCCTACCGGGACGACCAGTACCCCGACGCCGAGCACCCGGATGCCGGTTACGGAGACGCCCGCCGCCCCGGCGCGCGGTACCGGGACGACCAATACCGGGACGACCAGTACGGGGACGGGCGCTACCGCGAGGGCCAGCACCAAGGCCGGTACCGGGACGAGCGCCACCCGGACGATGGCTACCGCGGGCCTCGTCGCGCCGACGAGCGGTACCGCGAAGACCCGTACCAGGACGACCGGTATCCGGGCGACGTCCCGGCGGGTCCCACTCGCCGGCTGCCGGCCGCGCCGCGGACGCCTCCACCGTCTGTACCGCCGCCGTCTGTACCGCCACCCCCGCCACCCCCGCCGGCTGTGCAGCCGCGACGGCCCTCGGCGCCTCCCCCGTCTCCCGCGCCGTCGATGCGGCCACGCCGGCCCTCTGTACCCCCGGTACCGCCGCCGGCGCCGTCCAGGCCACCCGTGCCACCCCCCGTGGCGCCCCCGGCGTCACCGCAGGGCCCGACGAGCCGGCTGCCGGGGCCACTGGGCACGCCGCCGCCGGGCACGCCGCGTCCGGCCGAGGCACGCCCGACCACCCCGGTCTCGCGCCGCGACGGGCGGCCGCTCGGCGCGCACCGCTCCGGTGGCCGCCGCGGCACCCCGCCGCCCGAGCCGCCGCGCCAGCCGCGCCAGCGCGGAGACGAACCGGTCCGACCGGCCCGACCTCCCAGGCCGGTGCCGCCGGACCGGCCGGTAGCGCGGACCGACCGCGCCGCCGGCCGGATGGCCGACCAGACGATGGTGGTCCCCCGAACCGGGCGCACGGGCCCGCGCCCCGCGCGGCAGGCCGGGCAGGCGGGGTCCGCCGGGCCGGCGGGCGGTCCGAGGAAGGGCGGGCTCGGCCGGGCCAGCGGGGTGATGGCGCTCGGCACGATCGCCTCGCGCGCGACCGGCTTCCTGCGCACCGTCGCGGTCGCGGTCGCGCTCGGTACCGGCGCGGTCGGTGAGGCCTACAACGTCGCGAACACGATTCCGAACATCGTCTACGACCTGCTGATCGGCGGCATCCTGACCAGCGTCGTCGTGCCGGTGCTGGTCCGGGCGTCCAAGGAGGACCCGGACGGCGGCGACCGGTTCGCCTCGTCGCTGCTGACGCTGATGATCCTGCTGCTCGGCGGGGCCGCCGTCATCGGCATGATCCTGGCGCCCCAGATCGTCGCCCCCTACATCGGCCATCCGGGTCCGGAGCGTGACCTCGGCGTGGAGATGCTGCGCTGGTTCATGCCACAGATCGTCTGTTACGGCATCGGCGCGACGATCGGCGCGATCCTCAACGTGCGCGGCTCGTTCGCGGCGCCGATGTTCACGCCCGTCCTGAACAACCTGGCCGTCATCGCCACGTGCGTGGCCTTCACCTATGTGATCTCCGGGCCGCGCCCGCCACAGATCGACGGCCCGAAGACGATCACCGGCACACAGACCGCGGTGCTCGCGGGCGGCACGACGCTCGGCGTCGTACTGATGACGATCGCGCTGCTGCCATCCCTGCGCAAGGTCGGTTTCCGCTACCGCCCGCGGCTGGACCTGTCCCACCCCGGACTGCGCAACGCGCTGCGGCTCGCCGGCTGGACGGTCCTGTGGGTGATCGTCAGCCAGCTCGGCTACGTGGTCATCACCCGGCTGTCGACCGCCGTCACCGCCAACGTCATCTACGCCTACGGCTACCAGCTCTTCCAGCTCCCGTACGCGATCATCGGCGTGTCTGTGATCACCGCGCTGCTGCCGCGGATGAGCGCGCACGCCGCCGACGGGAAGCGCGCCCTGGTGCTTGACGACCTGTCGACGGCGACCCGGCTGAGCCTCACCGCGATCGTGCCGGCGGCGCTGTTCCTGCTGGCGCTGGGCCGCCCCATCGCCGTGGCCGTGTTCAACCACGGCGCCGTCGAGCACGACTCGGCGGTCGCCATTGGCGACACACTCTCGGCCTTCGCCGTGGCATTGGTGCCGTTCTCGGTGTTCCAGCTGCACCTGCGGGTCTTCTACGCCCATCAGGACAGCCGAACGCCATCGCTGGTGAACATCGGTGTGGTGGCGGTGAACGTGCTGGCGGCGGTGGCGCTGAGCCATCTCCTGCCGCCGGAGCACCGGGCGATCGCGCTGGCGCTCGCCTTCAACGTTGGCTACCTGGCCGGGCTGTGCGTGACGGTCGCGCTGCTGCGCCGCCGGCTCGGCGGGATGGACGGCGATCGAGTGATCGCGACGCTGGCCCGGATCAGCGTCGCCGCCGGCATCGGGGCGGCGGTGGCCAGCGCCGTCGCCCACGGGGTGCGCGACGTTCTTGGCGACGGGCTCCTCGGCTCCTTCACGGCGGTGTTCGCCGGCGCGCTGGTCGGTCTGCCCCTGTTCGTCGGGACGGTCACGCGGATGGGCATCCCCGAGGTCAGGGCGCTGACCCGCATGGTCTCCCGACGTTTCCGCCGGGGCTGAGAGAAACCATCGGGGCGATCCCCGTAAACTAATCTAGGAACATCGCCAAACGGCCAGCAAGAGCCATCGCGGGTGCGCCAGACTCAGGTCGAGTGGCGCCAAGGCGAGCGGCGCGGGAGGACGAGGCCATCGGGTGCGCCATCAGGAGGCGCTGCCCGCGGGCGCCGGCCGCCGCTGGCCGGGCGAGCACAGTGGCGACGGTGCCACGGATCCGGGGACGACGGAGGCGTTGTGGTCGAGGCAGGCAACCGGCCGCAGTCCGCGGACGTCGACAACGACGTGACAGTCAACGCCTCATCCGGCGCGGGCGCGGCCGACGGCGGCACCCTGCTCGCGGAGTCCGTCCTCGACCGCCGCTACCGCCTCATCGGTGTACTGAGCTCCCGCGGTCCGGTCACGCTTTGGCGTGGCGACGACACGGTGCTGACCCGGCCGGTCGCGGTCCGCGTCGTCGAGCACGTGGACGACGACCCCGCGCGCCACGAGGCCGCCCAGTCGCTGCTGTCGGCCGCGGTGAACTCCGGTCGACTGGTCCATCCGGGTGCCGCGTCCACCTACGACGCGACCGTGACGACCACCGACAACGGCCAGGTCTCCTACGTCATCACCGAATGGGTCGACGGCCGCACGTTGCGGCAGCTTGCCCAGGAAGGCCCGCTGCGGCCGGAGCAGGCCTCGGCCGTCGTCCTCGGCGCCGCGCGCGTGATCGCCGCCGCGCACGAGCGCGGGCTGCGCCACGGTGGGCTGCGTCCCGGCGATGTGATCGTCTCCAGCCATGGCACGGTCAAGGTCATCGACCTCGAGGTCGGTGCCGTGCTGGCGACCATCGACGGAACGGGGCCGACCGAGAGCGAGGACCGCGCCGGCACCGAGGCCGCCGACGTGCGCGCGCTCGGAGGGCTGCTCTACGCCGCCCTGACGGGCTCCTGGCCGCTGTCCGGGGACACCGGCCTGCCGCCGGCCTCCTACGGCACGTACGGCCGCCTTCAGAGCCCACGCCAGCTCAACCACGCGGTCCCGCGCGACCTGGACGCGATCACCATGGCCGCGCTCAGCGGCGACGAGTCAGCCGGCGAGCCGATCACCACGGCCACCGACCTGATCGCCGAGCTGGAGGCGGTCACCCCGGTCGAGGCGCTGCACGACACCGGCCTGATGACGTTCGGCGACGAGCCGCCGGGCACCGAGGCGATGATGCCGGGCTACGGCGGCCCGGACGGCTACGGTCCCGACACCGCGAGCCTGCCGTCGACGGCGGGATTCGCGACGCCGGGCCGGGACGACTACGGCCGCGGTGGCTATGACGACGGTGGCTACCGAGGCGGGCGTTACCAGGACGACTACGACGACGGCTACGACCGCGGTCGGCGCGGCGGCGGCTACGACGACAACGGCTATCCGCCGCAGCAGCGCGGCTACCCGCCGGCTGGAACCGGCGGCCAGCGGCCACGTTCGGGCCAGGCCCCGGTCAACCGACAGCAGCCCCGACGACGCGCGCTACCGATCATCATCGCGATCGTGGTGGTCGCGATTCTTACCGCCGGGATCGTGCTCGCCCTCCAGCTCGGCGGCGGCGATGGCGACAACACGGCCGACGGCCCGATCTCGTCCCCGACGGCGACGGCAGGGTCTGCCCTCACGCCGGCGGGAGTCATTTCCTACGACCCGCTGACCGGTGATCCGGACAAGAAAGAGAATGAGGACACGGTCGGCAACGCCATCGACGGCAACCCATCGACCCAGTGGACGACCCAGAGTTATAAGTCCGCCGCCTTCGGTGGTCTCAAGTCCGGGGTCGGTTTCAGGGTCTCGTTCGCGGAGCCTGTGCATCCGAGTTCGGTTGTGGTGACCGTCGGCTCGCTGGGGCCGGTCACGTTCGAACTGCGCGCCGGCGACACGGAGAGCCTGGACGTCAACAACGCGTACCCGGTGGTCGGTCAGCAGGTCACCGGGCAGGCCAACGAGGACGTGCCCGTCCAGATCCCGGCCGGCACGTCGGCCAAGTACTGGGTGCTCTGGATCACCCAGCTGCCCCCGGACGGGTTCAAGGCCTCGATCGCCGACATCAAGTTCCTGTCCTGACCTGGGTGTCGGCGAGCACCGTCCCGGCCACATGCGATGCCTGACCAGACCGGCGAATCCGTACCAGGCAGCTCTCCCGACAGATCCAGCGTGTCCGGCGGGGCTCAGAGCACGGCGGCCGCGTCGGAGCCGCCCCCGGACGAACGGGCCGACCACGCCGAACCGGCTGAACTGGCCGACTCGGCGTGGTTGTCCGACCCGGACGCGGAGCTGCTGCGCAGGCATGTCGACGGCGACCCGGCGGCGTTCGCCGAACTGTTCCGAGCCAACGCCGACCGTTTGTGGACGGTCGCCTACCGGCTGCTGCACGACGCCGAGGACGCGGCCGACGCGGTCCAGGAGGCGATGCTCTCCGCCCACCGCCGCGCGGCCGGGTTCCGCGGCGAGTCGACGGTGCGCACCTGGCTGCACCGGATCACGGTGAACGCCGCGCTGGACCGCCTGCGGCGCAGGGCCGCCCGCCCGATGACCGTGCCGATGCCCACCAGCCCGGACGGGGTCGAGCACGAGCCCGCCGACCCGCGCGACGCGCACGCCGAGGGTGAGCTTCGCCGCGACATCGAGAGCGCTCTGGCCAGGCTGCCAGCGACGCTGCGGGCCGCCGTCGTGCTCGTCGACATCGAGGGAATGCCCGTGGCGCAGGCCGCGGCGGCGCTAGGCGTACCGCTCGGGACGGTCAAGAGCCGGGCCGCGCGCGGCCGGGCGCGGCTCGCGGAACAGCTGGGCTATCTCCGTCCGGGGAACCACCAGGCCGTCCGCTCCGTCTTGGAGAGGGGGGAGGTGATGGGCGGTGGGGCCTGACGCGCGCGGCGAGCCGATGCCGCGCCATCCCGACGGCGAGCTGCTGGACGCGTACGCGGACGGCGAGCGCACGCCGGCCTCCGTCGACCGTCATGTCCGGGCCTGCGCCGACTGCCAGCGGGCCGTGGTCGCGCTGCGCAACGTACGCGTCGAGCTGTCCCGGCTCGCGCCCATCACCATGCCGCCGGACGTCGCCCGCCGCATCCAGGCGACCCTGTCGGCGGCCCCGACGCCAGCGGCCCCGCGGCCCGACCGCGCCGGTCCGGACGACAGCCGTGACCGCCACGCCGGACGACGCGCGCCCGGCCGGGTGCGGCGGCCACCGACCCACAGCGCAGCTGCCAGGCAGCTCACGGCCCCGCCTGCCCGGTCGCAAGTTCTTCCCCGGTCCGTCCGGCCCGAGCGGCTCGCGCTGCTGGCCGCCTGTCTGCTGGTCGTGGTCGCCGGAGCTGGGCTGTTCGTCGTCTGGGGGCACGACAGCGCGTCCTCCGACCGCTACGCGGCCTCGAGCGCCGACATGTCCGCTGCCGACAGCGCGGCCGGCGCCGGCGCCGCCACCCCGGCGAGCGGCGAGCGCGCCCTCGCGCCGACGGCGCAGGCACTTTTCGCCGACAACCTGATAGATGTGGCCGACAGCGGTGCCGTCCTGGGTCCGGACGCCGTGGCCCAGCACGCCAAGGACCTGCTCGCCGGCCGCATACCGGTCGCCGGCCACACCAGCCTGGATATGACCGTGGTGGCCGACGGCACGGCCACCGGCGGCACGGCCGCATGGCAGGCGGTCGTCACCCCTGATCTGCTCGGCTGCTACGAGAAGCTCGCCACCAGCGTCGGTGCGGTGCTGGCGATCGACCGAGTCAGCTACCGTGGCCGCGATGCCGTGCTGGTCGTGTTGGACATTCAGGATGTACCGGACACATCGGGCACACCGAGCGTCCCCGCGACGTCGGGTATGGGGCCCGCGGCCCAGGGCGGTGCGGTGGCCGCGGCGCCAGGCGCGGTGCCGCCCAGCCGGGACCGGGTCCAGCTGACCGTCGTCGACCTCGGCTGCGACGTCAGCCACCTGGCCGGCTCCACCTGGTATGCCGCCACCGCCACCAGGGCCTGAAACGATACGGACACTGAGGTCGCCCTCCATCTGGCGGTACAGGCAGGAATCTCTGGTAACCCGGCGCGGTTAGCGTGACAGCGGCTTCGGCCGCGATGTGAAGGGAGCAGCGCGTGACAGCGCAGGACAGCGGAGTCCGGAACGTCATCATCATCGGCTCCGGGCCGGCGGGCTACACGGCCGCCATCTACACAGCGCGCGCCAACCTCCGACCGCTGGTGTTCGAAGG
Organism: Pseudofrankia coriaricola; assembly: GCF_001854805.1. Classification (GTDB taxonomy): domain Bacteria; phylum Actinomycetota; class Actinomycetes; order Frankiales; family Frankiaceae; genus Pseudofrankia. Next base: position 216,784 of record NZ_MBLO01000259.1, on the reverse strand, counting down.
CGCCGTCTCAGCGGGTGGCGCGCTGATGACCACCACCGAGGTCGAGAACTTCCCAGGATTTCCCGAGGGCATCCAAGGCCCCGAGCTCATGGACGACCTGCGCAAGCAGGCGGAACGCTTCGGGGCAGAGCTGGTCCCCGACGATGTGACGGAGGTTGACCTCACCGTCACCCCGAAGGTCGTGAAGGTCGGTGAGGAGGTCCACTACGCGAAGGTGGTCATCATCGCCACCGGCTCGGCCTACCGGAAGCTCGACGTCCCGGAAGAGGACAGGCTGCTCGGCCGAGGTGTCTCCGCCTGCGCGACGTGTGACGGCTTCTTCTTCCGCGACCAGGACATCGCGGTGGTCGGCGGCGGCGACTCGGCGATGGAGGAGGCCACCTTCCTTACCCGGTTCGCGAACTCCGTGACGGTCGTTCACCGCCGGGACAAGCTGCGCGCCAGCGCCATCATGGCCGACCGCGCGCGCGCGAACCCAAAGATCAAGTTCCGCTGGAACGCGGTGGTGACCGGGCTGGAGGGCGACCACAAGCTCTCCGGCGTCCGGCTGCGCGACACGGTGACCGGCGCGGACGACAAGCTGGACGTGACGGGCATGTTCGTCGCGATCGGGCACATACCGCGCTCGGAGCTGTTCCGCGGCCAGGTGACGCTCGACGATGACGGCTACGTCCTCGTCGACGCCCCGTCGACGAGGACGAACCTGGACGGCGTCTTCGCCGCCGGCGACGTGGTCGACCACATCTACCGGCAGGCGATCACCGCCGCCGGCACGGGCTGCGCCGCCGCGCTCGACGCCGAGCGCTGGATCGCCGACCACGAGACCGGCGACAGCTCGACCGTGCCGGCCGCCTGAGACGACACCACCCCCCACACACAACCCCCGAGGAGAGACCGATGGCAGGAGCCACCACCCCGGTGACGGACAAGACGTTCGCCGCCGAGGTGCTCAAGAGTGACAAGCCCGTGCTGGTGGACTTCTGGGCCGAGTGGTGCGGGCCATGCAAGATGGTCGCCCCCGTCCTGGAGGAGATCGCGGCGGCCCACGGCGACTCGCTGCGGGTCGTCAAGCTCAACATCGACGAGAACCCGCAGACGGCGCGCGCGTACCAGATCATGTCGATCCCGACGATGGCCGTGTTCGTCGACGGTGCGATCGCGAAGAGCATCGTCGGCGCGAAGCCGAAGCGTGCTCTTCTGAACGACCTCGCCGAGTACATCTGATCTCGCACCGCTGCATGGCCTCCGTGCCAGTCCCGGCTACCAGGCCCCCTCGGCCCGTCGACGTCACCCCTCGTGGAGGCGCCGACGGGCCGAGCCCGTTTGCGGCCGCTCCGTCCGGCGATCGAACCGCCGCCCAGCGGAACTGCCGGCCGATCCATGCCCAGAACGGACCGCGGCGGTGGGGTCGGGTGGACTCAGGACGAGCGGGAGCTAGCAGGCGAGAGGAACTAGCGGGACGGTCACGCCCGCGACCCCCGGCAGGCCAGCCGCATCGCCTACGCTGGTGACCCGTGAAGCTGCTCCGGCTCGGTGACCGCGGTCCGGGCGTGGCCGATGTGCGCGCGGCCCTGACCCATCTGTCCTTCCTACCGGCGGCCCCTCGGCAGCCCGGTGATGAGGGCTCGGAGAGGCCTGGCGCAGATCTGTTCGACGAGAGCCTGGACCGCGCTGTGCGCGCGTTTCAGCAGAGCCGCGGACTGTCTGTCGACGGGATCATCGGGCCGGACACCACACGTGCGCTCGACGAGGCACGTCACCGGCTGGGTGACCGGCTGCTCTACTACGTGGCCAGCCGGCCGTTCGTCGGCGACGACGTCGCCGCGCTGCAGACGCGGCTGTCGAGCATGGGCTTCGACATCGGCCGTAGCGATGGCATCTTCGGCCCGCGCACGGAAGCAGCCGTCCGCGACTTCCAACGCAACCGGGGCCTCGAGCCGGACGGGCGCTGTGGCCCCCAGACCCTCAGCGAACTCAAGCGGTTGGAACGTACGGTCACTGGCGGCCGCCCGGACGTGCTGCGCGAGTCGACGCGGCTGCTTGTCCGGGGGCCCTCGCTGCTCGGCACGGTCGTCGCCATCGATGCCGGCCATGGGGGCGAGGACGCCGGCGCCGTCGTCCACGGGCTGAACGAGCGGGACGTAATGGCGGACCTCGCCAGCCGGCTGGAGGCCCGGCTGCGGTCGTCTGGCTTGGAGACCTTCCGGGTGCACGCCGACGACGAAGCGCCGGACGACGCCGAGCGGGCCAGGCGGGCCAACGAGCGCGGCGCCGACGTGCTCATCTCGCTGCATGCCGACGCCAGCGACTCACCCAAGGCCGAAGGTGTCTCCTGCTACTACTTCGGTAACGCCCATGGCTCGTCCGCGGTGGGCGAGCGCCTCGCGATGCTCATCCAGAAGGAGCTCGTCTCCCGCACCGACATGCTCGACTGCTGGACGCATCCCAAGACCTGGGAGCTGCTGCGCCGGACCGCGATGCCGGCGGTACGGATCGAGGTCGGCTACCTCACGAATCCCCGCGACGCCGCCACTCTCGGCTCGGCGGATTACCGCGCGACAATCGCCGAGGCCGTCCTCACCGCCATCCAGCGGCTGTATCTGCCGCCAGAGCAGGACGCGCCGACAGGTCAGCTCCGGGTTCCCCGGGTCGCCACCGGCCCCTGAGTTCACACCGCCTGTTTCACGTGAAACAGGCGGCGATTTCCACCGCTCCGGCGCCAGCGCGATCGGGACGTCCGGACGACGCCGCGTCCCGGAGGCCCCTTGGGCCGAGGAGCCTGGCTCCGAGGCGTGTCATCCCGGCTGAACGATTCGGCCATCACGCCCTATCCGCGTTTCACGTGAAACGCGGATAGGGCGTGGAGCGCCTCGCCCACCCGCCGCCCCGTCAGGAAGATTCCTGGCACGGCGCCTAGGCTAGAGCCAGCTACCTGGATCCCTCGACGTGCGGAGCGCCACCCATGAGTCGTCGCGTCGCGAACATAACGCTCGACAACATCGACGACCTGCCCCAGCGGTGTCGCCGGTGTGTGTTCTGGGAGCTCGACCCGGTTGCCCGCAGCCGGGCCGAGGAGGCCGGCGGCACCGATCTGGAGAAGGAAGCCTGGGTCTCCTCGGCGCTGCTGGAATGGGGAAGCTGCGGGAAAGTCATCTACGTCGACAACGTACCCGCGGGCTTCGCGATGTACGCGCCGCCTGCCTACGTGCCCCGTTCGATCGCCTTCCCGACCAGCCCCGTCAGCTCCGACGCCGTTCTCCTGATGACGGCGAAAATCGTCGACGAGTTCGCCGGGCAAGGGCTTGGGCGCGTTCTCATCCAGGCAATGGCGAAGGACGTCATCCGACGCGGTTACCGGGCGATCGAGGCGTTCGGCGACCTCCGCCAGGACGAGGGCACCCGCTGCGTCGTACCGGCCGACTACCTACTGGCGGTGGGGTTCAAGACCGTCCGGCCGCACCGCCGCTGGCCACGGCTACGGCTGGAGGTGAAGAACGCCGTCACGTGGCGCGAGGACGTCGAGGTCGCCCTGGAGCGCCTCCTGGGCTCGATGACCCCGGAGGGCATCCTCCGCCCCATCGGCGGCACGCCCTCCCCGACCCCCGCGCCGGCGTAGGCCTGTATTTCTGGTTCGCTCCGGAACAAGCTCCGGGCCGGGCGGGAAGGTGTTGCCGGTTCGGCCCGGAACAAGCCTGGGGTTGGCCGGGAAGGTTGACATGGTTCGCTCCGTGCGGGCACGGCGCTACGGCCCCTTACTCGCTTCGCTCCCAAGGGACCTCCGCGCCAACGCGGTTGCGACCCGCTTGACGGTTGCGAGACCAGGTCCGGCCCCTGGTGCGGGGGCTCACTTCGCTGCGCCCTGGGGCGGCCTTCGCACCTGATCGGTGTACGAAACGCGATCAGTACAGTCCAGATTCCACGAGCGAAGCGATGTGGTTCCCGCAAAGGGACCGGCCCGGATCGGGCTGGTCTTGGACTAGTGCCGTTCAAGCGGCAAGCGACCGAGCTGGCGCGGAGGCGCACTTCCGCAGAGACCCGGCCACGAGCGAAGCGAAGTGCCCCCGCGACCGGGATTGTCTTCGGTTTCGTGACGTACGGCGGAACACAACCGAGCTGGGCGCGGAGGCGCGCCTCGCGGAGGCCCTCCTACGAGCGAAGCGATGTAGGGGGGCCGCAGCGAGGTCGCCGCAGCGCCCGTGAGCGCAGGAGGACGGCGCGCGGAGGTCCCTTGCGAGCCGCCAGGCGAGCAAGGGGCCGGAGCGCGCCGCCCGGACGGAGCGAACCGGCAACAACCTTCCCGCCCGACCCCGTCCGACCTCGACCCCGACCCCGACCCCGACCATCCCGCCAACCCATCCCGCCTGAGCGCGAAGCAAGGGACGGGGCCGGAGCGCGCCGCCCGCACGGAGCGAACCAGCAACACAGCGAACCAGAAATACAGTTACTCCGTCGGAACCATGGCGGCGACGATGCGCTCCAGGTCCTCGAGGCTGGCGAACTCGACGGTGATCTTGCCCCGGTTGCGGCCCATATCGACCTTTACCTTGGTGTCCAGCCGGTCGGCCAGGCGCTCGGCCACCTGCGAGAGCGCTGGGGGGGCTTGGCGCGGTGCCCGGGGCGCCCGCTTGCGCGGGCCCTCGTCGCCGAGGGCCACGATCTCCTCGACCGCCCGCACGGAGAGCCCCTCCGCGACGATTCGGGTGGCGAGCCGGTCCTGGGCGGCCGGATCGCTGAGCGCGAGCAGTGCCCGGGCGTGGCCCGCGGACAGCACGCCGGCCGCGACCCGCCGCTGGACCGCCGGCGGCAGGCCGAGCAGCCGGATCGTGTTCGTGACGTGCGACCGGGACCGACCAAGCTTCGTGGCCAGCTGGTCGTGGGTGGCGCCGAACTCCCGCAGCAGCTGCTCATAGGCGGCCGCCTCCTCCAGCGCGTTGAGCTGCTGGCGGTGCAGGTTCTCCAGGAGCGCGTCGCGCAGCATCGCCTCGTCGGCGGTGTCCCGGATGATGGCTGGTATCTCGGTGAGGCCCGCGAGCTTGGACGCGCGCCAGCGGCGTTCGCCCATGACCAGCTCGTACTGGTCCGGCAGCACCTCGCGGACCACGATCGGCTGCAGCAGCCCGACCTCGCGCAGGCTCGCGGAGAGCTCCTCGAGCGCCTCCTCGTCGAAGTTCGTCCGGGGCTGGCGCGGGTTCGGCGTCACCGAGTCCACCGGAACCTCCCGGAAGACCGCGCCGTGGACAGGCACCGGATCGGCACCGATCCGGGAGCCGTTCGCGCCGCCGTTGCCCGAGTAGCTGTCGTAGCGGCCCTCCGGCGCGGTCGGGATGAGCGCGCCGAGCCCCTTGCCGAGCCCGCCGACCCGCCGGGCCGGCGGGCTCACCGGTTCACCGTTCCGTGCGGCGCCTCGACGCCGCGCTCGGCGAGTTCGCGGGCCGCCGCGAGGTAGGAGAGCGACCCGCGGGAGACCGGGTCGTATGTCAGCGCCGACTGGCCATAACTGGGGGCCTCGGCGAGCCGGACGTTGCGAGGGATGGTGGTGCCCAGCACCCGGTCACCGAAGTGCTCCTTGACCTCCTGCACTACCTGGTCGGCCAGGCGCGTCCGGGAGTCGTACATGGTGAGCAGGATCGTGGTGAGCCGCAGATCCTGGTTCAGGTGGGCCTGCACCAGGTCCACATTGCGCAGCAGCTGGCCGAGTCCCTCGAGCGCGTAGTACTCGCACTGGATCGGGATGAGCAGTTCCTTGGCCGCGACGAGCGCGTTCACGGTCAGCAGGCCCAGCGACGGTGGGCAGTCGATGAAGACATAGTCGACCTCGAGGGTCAGCGACGCGATCGCCCGGCGCAGCCGGCCCTCCCTGGCCACCATCGAGACCAGCTCGATCTCGGCGCCGGCGAGGTCGATCGTCGCGGGGGCGACGAAGAGGCCCTCCGCCTCGCCCGACTTCGCGATCACCTCGTCCAGTGGTCGATCGCCTAGCAGCACTTCGTAGATGGRCGGTACCCCGGAGCGGTGTTCCACGCCGAGCGCCGTCGAGGCATTGCCCTGCGGGTCGAGGTCGATGACCAGCACGCTGACGCCGTGCATGGCCAGGGCCGCCGCCAGGTTGACGGTCGTCGTGGTCTTGCCGACGCCGCCTTTCTGGTTGGCGACCGCGAAGATTCGCTGTCGGGTCGGTCGTGGGAAGGGTCGTCGCCGTTCCATAGTCAGTGCTTCCACCGCCGCTGCCGCCGCCGCTCCGATCGGGGTCGATGGGTCCAGAGGGTCCAGCCCCAGCCCCGCCGACGCTGTTTCACGTGGAACACGTCCGTCCGCGTGCCCGCCGTTGCTCTCGTGTCGTCTGTCCCCGTTGCTGTTCACGCTGCCTGCCATCGTGCCGATCTCCGACGCCGGGTCGCCCCGCCCCATCGGTCGCTCGTTTCGCAGAGACCAGGCGAGTGGGTTCAGCTAGCCGATCTTTTCCACACATCAGGACCCGTAGATCCCGCCATCCCTGCGAACGCAGGCCGTCTCGCGCCTCGGCAAGCTCCTCGTCGACTCGCGAACCGCGCATGGCAAGCATGACACCCCCCGGCCGAACGACCGGAAGCAGCATGCCGCCCAACCGTTCCAATGGCGCCACCGCTCGCGCAACGGCTACATCCCACCGTAGCCCGTCTTTCCCGACACCGATATCCGGAGCGCGCCCGCGTAGCACGGACATCCGGTCCGCGCCGTCCAAGGCGGCGACCACCTCCCGCAGGAAGACCGTCCGGCGCTCCATCGGCTCGAGGAACACCACCCGGAGATCCGGCCGGACCAGCGCCAGCGGCACCCCGGGGAGCCCGGCGCCACTACCGACATCGACCACGGTCACGCCCACTGGAACGACCTCGGCGAGCACCGCGCAGTTGAGCAGGTGCCGGTCCCACAGCCGGTCGGTCTCACGCGGGCCGATCAGCCCACGCTCGACGCCCGCCGTGGAGAGCAACTCGACATACCGAACCGCGCGATCGAGCGACTCGCCGAACACTTCGGCCGCCATCGGCGGAGGGGCCACGACCTCGCTCACCGGGCCGCCGCGCAGGGGAGCCAGAACTTGGACAGGGACCAGGACAGAGGACAGGCCGCCAGGCAGCCACGCAAACGCCGCACCCACCAAGCATCCACGACGCGCCCGGCTCTCGTCGCGAATGGTCAGTGGCAGCGCATGAGTGTCGTGAGCGTTCCGGTCAACGGGAAGACCCGAGCCTCATTCGGGCACCAGCCGGCGCGGTGGAGGTCGACCAGGTCCGCGCGAGTGGCCGCCACATCCGGCTCGAAGACGAAGAGCAGGATGCGTCGCGGACCGGGCGAGCGGGCCGCGACGTCACGGGCGACCTCCCCCTCACCGGGCTGGGAGAAGAACAGCGTGTCCGCTCGGGGTATTCGGGCGGCCTCGTCCTCGGTGGATCGAGCGGGGAGAGCGGCCGGGCGGCGGGGAGCGTCGTCGCTGGCCTCCATGGCGTAGATCCAGCCGGGGCGCATCAGCCGACCCCCCACGACCATGAGGTCGCCTGGTCGGTAGAGCCGGCGGGCCGCGATCGCGGCGTCGACGGTGAGGCCCAGGCCGCGCAGCCGGTCACGCTGCTCGTAGAGCCGGCCGTCACGAGCCGCCGAGGACACCTGGGCCCCCATTCCGGCGGCGCCGAGCGCCATGACAACCACGACCCCCGCCGCGCGGCTGAGCAGCCTCCGGCCGGGCGCGGCCTCGCCCCTGTCGGCGCCGGGATCCGCCGAGATCCGGGCTTCGCGCCCGTCACCCGCCGGGAGAGCGCCTCGGTCGGCAGCCAGGTCTACCTGGGTAGGGATCTGTCGTGTCAGGGAATGGACGTCCCTCACCGAGATTGTCACTGATGGTGACTTTCCAACTACGTGTCGGCTGGGGGTAAGGGTACCGGTCCTGACGATCTTCAACAGGCGGCGAATCAGGTCCGTGGCACCCGCGACGACCACGAGAACGATCAGTGGGACCAGGAAGAGGTTGGTCCGGGTGGGGCCGAAGGGCCAGAACCGGACCGCGCTCGCGGTGAGCATCGCGAGCTGCGCGCCGCCGAGCGCGGCGAGCACCTGCCGGCCGTCGTGCCGCCGGGCGAGTAGCACGACGCCCGCCAGCCCGCAGAGGACGACGACCGGGGCGAGCAGCCAGAGCGACACCCAGGTCCCGTCGGTCGGCGGGTGCAGCAGGCTGGGGTCGTAGCGGTCGATCCCGGGCGGCGTGCCGGTCACGAAGTCACGCAGTTGCCTGCCGATGAAGGAAAGACCGCCGCCCAGCCCCCGCCCGGCGAGAAACTGCGCGTCCCAGTAGTGCCCCAGCCGCTGACTGGACTGATGCCCGACGAAGAACAACGTGTTCGCCCCGGTGAGCGCCAAGGCGGGCAATGCCTCCAGCGCCCGCCACCCGCCCGCCGCGAGAGTGCCGCCGGCATCCGTCCGAGGAGCCCGGCGAGCGCGGACCATCGCGGTCACGACGTCGGCCGCCGCGAGCGGAGCGATGACAAAGACGGCTGGGACGGAGAGCAGGCTCACGAGGCCGGCAGCCGTCCGCCGGGCCAGCCGCCCGCGGTCCAGACCACCGCCGCCCCGCCCGTCCGCGACACCGCCGGGCCCGGCGCCACGGGTGGTCCCGCGCTCGTCGCCTATCCACAGCAGGACCGCGACGACGGCGGCGAGCATCTCGACGGTGTAGGGCTTGAGCTGGGTGCCGAGGTCGAGAAGCGTGCTGTTCAGGCAGATCCACAGGGCGGCGAACGCCGCCGGCACCGGGCCGGCGAACCGGGCCGTGAGCAGCACGATCCCGATGCCCAGCAGGGGCACCGCGACGAACCCCGGCAGGCGCAGCACCCACGCATGCCAGCCGAGCAGGTCACCGCCGAGGCGCTCTACGACCACCCAGCCGACGGCCGACGGGGTGTTGGCCCGCGCCAGTTCCGACCAGAACGACCCGAGTGGCTCGCTGACGAAATGGCCCCGCCAGATCTCGTCGTACCAGAACGGCCGCCGCAGGTAGGCCCGCAGCACGACGTCCAGAGCGACCAGCACCAGGCCGACCCCGCCGGCCCACAAGAGGTCGCTTCTCCCAGTACGGGCGACGCGGGCCGTCCAACGACGGCGCGCGCCGTCCGATGCACGGACGGCGCGCGCGGAGTCGCCGGGCTCGGCCCGCGTCCCCGCCGCGTCGGCCAGGGGAGCGGGCGCCATATCAGTGATCCCCGAACAACGGCCGCCGGGCGCACGAAGAAAGATCATTATCGCGCACCCTTTGGCCCCCTAGACGGGCATGACGACGACGCAGCGGTCGGGCTCCTCGCCCTCGGACTCGCTGCGCACGCCGTCGACGCTGGCGATGACGTCGTGGATGACCTTGCGCTCGAACGGGGTCATCGGCGCGAGCTTCTCCTTCTTGGTCCCGCCGGCAACCCGCCTGGCCACCTCCGCCGCGAGCTCGCGCAGCTCGGCGCGGCGGCGGGCGCGATGGCCGCCGACGTCGAGCATCAGCCGGCTGCGCTCGCCCGTCTTCTGCAGCACGGCGAGCCGGGTCAGCTCCTGCAGGGCCTCCAGGGTCTCCCCACTCGGGCCGATCAACTTCTCGAGGCCGTCGCCGACTACCGCGACGACCGCGCGGCTGCCCTCGACGTCCAGGTCCAGGTCGCCATCCATGTCGACGATGTCGAGCAGACCCTCGATGTAGTCGGCGGCGATCTCGCCTTCCTGCTCCAGGGCAGTCAGCCGCTCCTGCGTGCTCGTCGACTCGTCTGCCTGCGACAGGCCCTCATCGACGTGGGCGGCGAGGTCGGAACCGCTCATCAGCGCAACTCCATGGGTAGGTGGGCCGCCATCGGCGGCGGTCCCTCGTTCAGGACACACCAGGCCGGCCGCCGGGGGAGGAACCACGATCGCTCACCGCCGTCCGCCGGGACGCTTCCCCTTGCCGCCACTCTTGCGTTTCGCGGCCGGGCGTGACCCGCCGACATGCCGGGTGACGCCAGCCGGGACGGGGGCCGGTGCGGCGGCGGCGCTCGCCGATGGCGAGGCCTCCGGGCCGGTGGTGCCCGCGTCCTTCGCGGCGGCATCCTTCGCGCCGGCATCCTTCGCGCCGGCGGACGGCTGCGCTGCCCGGTTCGACGCGCCACCGCGCGGCGACCTGGTGCCAGCCGGAGCGGAGCCACTCTTGGCGGCGGTGGCGCCGTTCGCGGGTGTCGCGTTCCGCTTCGTTCCCGCGCCGTTCGCGGTAGCCGGCGGCGTCGCCTTGGTCATGGAGGTCTGCCGGGTGCCGGCGGCGGTGCCCTTGCCCTTGGCGCGGGCGCCCGGAGCCGGCTTGGCGCCCGGAGCCGGCCGCGACGGGGCCGGGCGGTCACCCGCGGCGGCGGCGGCGGTCGCCGGACGCGCGCCGGGCTGCCGGCCGGAGGCGTCCGGGGTCATCGGCGGCATCCGCTTGATGACATAGAACTGCTGGGCCATGCTCCACAGGTTGGTGGTGAGCCAGTAGATCAGGACGGCGATCGGGAACCGGAAGCCGAAGATGGCCAGCATGACCGGCGAGCCGTAGAGCAGGACCTTCTGGACCATCGCCTGCTGCGGGTCGACCGGCCCGGTGCGGGACATGATCTGGCGCTGGGTGAAGAACGTCGTCGCGCCCATCAGCACGATGAGGACGACAGCGACGATCTTGACGTTCGTGCCGTTCGCGTGCAGGAAGTCCAGCAGGCTCTGCTTCGACGTGAACGAGGTCGCGAGCGAGATGCCGAACACCTTGGCCGAGGCGATCTGCTCGACCTGATCGGCGCTCAGGCCCACGCGCGGCCGCCAGATGAGCGCGCCGCCATCGCCCTCGTTCATCGGCGACAGGTGGGTGAAGACGTGGAACAGGGCGAGGAAGAGCGGGATCTGCAGGAAGATCGGCAGACAGCCGAGCAGCGGGTTCCCGTGCTCCTTCTGCAGCTCCATCATCTTCTGCTGCATGACCTGCTTGTCATGCCCGTACTTCTCCCGGATCTCCTTGATCCGGGGTTGCATCAGCTGCATCGTCCGCTGCGACTTCACCTGCTTGACGAACAGCGGGAAGATCAGGATGCGGACGCAGACGACCAGGAGGACGACGGAGAACGCCCAGGCGAAGAAGCTGTCCTGGCCGAAGATCGGCCCGAAGCCCTTGTGGAAGAAGACAATCGCGTTCGCCGCGAGATGGTAAAGCGGATCCAGCACCGGTCTAACTCCTCCAGGCCCCTCGGGCGGACTGTACAGGTACTGGGTCGTACCCACCGCGGGATAGCGGCTGGCAGCGCATCAGGCGCCAGCAGGCAAGCAGGCCGCCGCGTACCCCACCATGCATACGAACGGCGGACAGCGCGTAGGCGCTGCACGACGGCTCAAATCGACAGGCGCCGGCCGACCGGGGCGACCAGACGAGCTGGTAGCCGCGGACAAGGGCGGCGAGCAGCCACGCGAACGGGCCGCGGACGGCGCCGGAACGGTCACGCGCGACTCGCGGCAGCCGCCGGCTGACGGCGGCGGACGCGAGCATGAGATCGAGGAGCGTGAACACCCCGAGCACGCACAGCGCGCAGGCGGGGCCACTCATCGCCGGCTCCGTCGCCGCTCGTCCGAGCCCGCCGGCGGGCTCACGGCTGTGTCATCCGGGACGCCGACGGTCGCGCCAGGCTTGGCCATGGCGGCGCGGCCTTCGGCCGGACTACCTGACTGGCCCGCGACCGGGCGCGGCTTCGCCGTCGTCGCGCGAGCCCGGGCCGAACGGTCCTGGCCGGACCGGGTCCGGCCGGCACGCATCGCCGCGAGGCCGCGGTCCAACGCGCTGCCCAGTTCGGCCGAGCTGGCCTCGGCCGAGGCCGGCAGCGCGCGGATGACCAGCAGGGTGCCTGGCGGCACCGAGGCGAGCCGGGAACGGGTCTGTTCCCGCAGGCGACGACGGACCTGGTTACGGGTCACCGCCGTACCGACCTTGCGGCTCACCACAAAACCGGCCCTGGCCGGGCCGGAGTCACGGGTGCTGAGAGCGTGAACGATCAGCGGCGAACAGCTGAGCCGGCGGCCTTCCCGCCCAATTCGGGCGTGCTCCTCCCGGGAGCTCACACGCGAACGGACGGGAAGCATCGGAGCCGGTAACCGAGCGCCGGCGAGGTCCGCCTCAGGCGGACAGTTCGCGGCGACCTTTGCGGCGACGGTCGGAGATGATGGCGCGGCCGGCACGGGTACGCATCCGCAGCCGGAACCCGTGGGTGCGGGACCGCCGACGGTTGTTCGGCTGGAAGGTGCGCTTGCTCACGTGACGACTCCGGGTAACAGGCGGTCAGGGACGCGACAGGCAGACGCTGTCCGTACTTAGGCTACGCCAGTGGCGTCCCCAGTTCGACGCACGCATCGATGTAGAGGGCGCCACACGCCCGATGGACGTACTCGAGGTACCCCTCGAGCGATCCGGTGGACGCGCGCTGGCCCAGCTAGGGACGAAACCGCTGGCGACGCTCCAGCTTACACAGCCGCCAGCATCCCCTTTGCCGACCGCCCCTGCCGTCCCCCTTGTCATCATCCGCCCGGCATGCGATCCGCCCACCGCCTCCGGCGCCTCCTCTTCGCCCTCGGCTCTTCCACGCCAGCGCTCATCGCCATCGCCGGTGACTCCGACCACCACCGACGTGCCTCCCCCGCTCCAGGCCCTGCGCGGGGCCCCACCAGCCGATCCGACTGCCACCAACCACCGACGTGCCTTCCGCCCTAGCCCCTCCGCGGGGTCCCCGCCGACTGGCTGCCAAGTGGGATCCGCGCCGAACGCGCAGATTGGCGTCAAGGTCCCATCTAGCCAGTCGGTGGGGAAGGTGCAGTCGGTGGGATAGGGGCTGCCGTGCCGGCGGCACGCCGGATGCGGTGTCATGTCCGTACACAGGTTGTGGACGACGATGTGGAGAACCCGGCGCGGCGCGTCGTGGTCCCGCCTGAGTCCCACCGAGTCCACTCGTCGTGCGCTGGCCGAGGGGAGCGCGACCCGCGTCGCGCTCCCGAACGCCGCGTCCGCCGACCTGGCCAACCCGCCAAGGAGCACCCGTGACCGACCGCGAACCGCCCTCCGTCACGGGTTCTCAGCGCCAGCTGCCGCTGGGGGACGACCCTGACCTGCACGCGGTCTGGCGGCAGGCGGTGGCCGGGGTGGCCGACGGGACTCTGTCCGCGCAGCAGCGGGCCTGGCTGCGCCTGACCAGGCCACTCGGCCTGGTCCAGGACACCGCGCTGCTCGCGGCCCCGAACGAGTTCACCAAGGATCTGCTCGACTCCCGGCTGCGCCCGTTCCTGGCCACCGCGCTGACCGCCGCGTACGGCCGGGAGATCCGGGTCGCCGTCACTGTCGAGCACCTGCCCGATCCCGAGCCGATGACCGGCCCGATGGTGCTGCCGTCGCCGCCGGTGGCGGTCGCGCGCGACCGCGAGGACCCGAGCCACGATGGCGCCGGCCGCGGGGGCGGAGCCCAGGACCGGTTCCTCGACGCGTCGCCGCCGCCGATCCAGCGGGTCGCCGCCGGGCTCGGCCGCGACCCGGAGCCGCGGCCGTCCGAACCGGCCCGGCTCAACCCCCGGTACGTCTTCGAGACGTTCGTCATCGGGGACAGCAACCGGTTCCCGCACGCCGCCGCGGTGGCGGTCGCCGAGGCGCCGGCGAAGGCCTACAACCCGCTGTTCATCTACGGAGACTCGGGGCTGGGCAAGACCCACCTGCTGCACGCCATCGGCCACTACACGCTGAAGCTCTACCCGGACTCCCAGGTCAAGTACGTCAGCACCGAGGAGTTCACCAACGACTTCATCAACTCGATCCGGGACGACCGGCAGCAGGCCTTCCAGCGGCGCTACCGGGACATCGACGTGCTGCTGGTCGACGACATCCAGTTCCTGGAGAACAAGGAGCGGACGCAGGAGGAGTTCTTCCACACCTTCAACGTCCTGCACGACACTGAGAAGCAGCTGGTCATCTCCTCGGACCGCTCGCCCAAGCAGCTCTCCGCACTCGAGGACCGGCTGCGCAGCCGGTTCGAGTGGGGGCTGATCACCGACGTCACACCGCCGGACCTCGAGACCAGGATCGCGATCCTGTCGAAGAAGGCGGCCACCGAGCGGCTGCCGGTCCCACCGGACGTGCTCGAGTACATCGCCACCCACATAGAGCGCAACATCCGCGAGCTCGAGGGCGCGCTCATACGGGTGGCCGCGTTCGCCAGCCTGAACAAGTCCCACGTCGACCGCACGCTGGCCGAGATCGTGCTGCGCGACCTCATTCCGGACGCGACCAGCAGCGAGATCACCGCGACCTCGATCATGAACGCGACCGCGGCGTACTTCGGGGTCTCGATGGAGGACCTGTGCGGGACGTCACGCAGCCGGGTGCTGGTGACCGCCCGCCAGATCGCGATGTACCTGTGCCGTGAGCTGACGGACCTGTCGCTGCCGAAGATCGGCCAGCAGTTCGGCGGACGTGACCACACCACGGTCATGCACGCCGACCGCAAGATCCGCGGCCTGATGGCGGAGCGCCGCGCCATCTACAACCAGGTCACCGAGCTGACCAACCGCATCCGCGCCGAGACCCGCCACCTCTGACCCTCACCGCGTACACCCCGACTCGGGGGCCACAGTGGAGGGCCCTAAGCAGTGGAGGGCCCTAAGCGCCCGACAGGCATCCCAAGGCCACGGGCCTTGGCCTGGCTATCCAGTGGCGGGGCCGAATATGACTAGTCCGCTCTGATTCCGATTGACTAGTCCGCCCAGGTCGGATGGGCGCCGTACTCATTACTTCTCCCAGCGATCCGTCGAACGAGGCACTTCTCCCGCAACCGGCCCACACCGTGTGGAACAAACCGCCGAGCGCTCTCAGCTGCCACGAGACCACTTGGGTGGTATTCACCCACAGCTTGTGGACAAGCCTGTGGACGAGTTGAGGGGGACCTGCGGACAACCGGGCCGTGAGGCTGTGGAGAACTGGGGGGCAGCCTGGGGACGACGTGGGGGCAACCGGTGGATGAACGGTGCATGGCGCCTGGGGACAAGACGGCCCTGTGGACGACGACCGGGTTGACCCACAGCTCCACCCACATGCTCTCCACCGGGCTCCGGGGGCTCTGACCTGCGCAAACGCTGGTTATCCCCAGTTTCCACAGCCCCTACTACTACGACGATCATTTAAATTTTCAGAGAGATCAAAGTCTGAAGAGCTAGGGCCTGGGGATGAAGCGCTCGGTGCCTCGCCCCGCTCGAACACCGGCTGCCACCCAGGCGCAGCGGCAATGCCCACACGGCGGGGCCACTCTGGTTCCGAAGCGGACGAGGCCGCTGCTGCCAGCACCGACTGTGGGACGCTTACCCCCCAACGGCGAGTCCCACACGCCTTTCGACGAGGACACAGCGGAGGTACCGGCCGGGCGTCCGTCGTTGGCCCTTCACCGCTGGCTGAGGTGTTTCATGTCGGTGCCCATGCCGGTCGTGCCCCGGTGAGACTGGAGCCGGGCTGGCGAGGTGGCGAGGTGGCGGGCCTGACGGCCGCGGCGTCTGGTTGCGGACGCTTCCTGCCCGGACCGGAGGTGGCCGTGCCCTCCGCCAGGCCGGCCGCCGCTAGTGGTTGCTCTGTGTGATCGTCTGCTTGCATGAATGGCTGGACCGCTCGCAGAGCTGTCGGAGGGCTCTGCGATGCTGGTTCGGTTCGTCGCCGCCAGAGGGAGGCAGGCATGAGGTTCCGGGTTGAACGGGACGAGTTCACCGAGGCGGTTGCCTGGACCGCGCGCAGCCTGCCGAGTCGCACGGCTACCGCGGCCCAGCAGCAGGTGCTTACCGGCCTGCTCCTTGACGCGAGCGGGCCGGGCCTGGTGGTTGCCGCCTTCGACTACGAGGTGGCCGCACAGGCGAAGCTGGAGGCGACGATCTCCGAGGAGGGCCGGGCGCTCGCGCCCGGCAAGATGCTCGCGGAGATCACCAAGCAGCTGCCCGCCGCGCCGGTCGAGGTGTGGACCGAGGGCAACGGCCTGGTGATCGCCTGCGGCAACGCCCGCTTCACCCTGCGGACCATGCCCGTCGAGGAGTACCCGGCGCTGCCTCCGCTGCCGCCGATCACCGGCTACATCGAGGGCGGCGCGTTCGGCGCCGCGGTCTCCCAGGTGGCGGTCGCCGCCGGCAGGGACGACACGTTGCCGGTGCTCACCGGAGTGCGGCTGGAGATCGAGGGCGATGTCCTGACGCTCGCCGCCACCGACCGCTACCGGCTCGCGGTGCGCACCCTCAAGTGGCGCCCGGAAAGCCCCGACGCGGCTGGTGTCGCGCTCATCCCGGCACGCACGCTGCTCGACACGGCCCGGTCGCTGTCCGGCGGCTCGGTCGAGGTGGCGATCGCGCTCGGCACCGGCCCTTCCGGCGAGGCGCTGGCCGGTTTCGCCGGTAACGGCCGGCAGACCACCACCCGGCTGGTGGACGGTCAGTTCCCGCCCTACCGCAAACTGCTGCCCGACTCGTGCCCGCTGATCGCCTCGGTGGAGAAGGCCCCGCTGCTGGAGGCGGTCAAGCGGGTCGCGCTGGTGGCACCGAAGACCGCGCCGGTGAAGCTCGCGTTCACCGAGGACCACCTGGAGCTGGAGGCCGGCAGCAACGGCGGCGAGGCCCAGGCGTCCGAGACGCTGCCCTCGACCTACTCCGGCCCGGACCTGGCGGTCGCGTTCAACCCGGCCTACCTGCAGGACGCGCTGAACGCGATCGACTCCGATCAGGTCGAGTTCGGCTTCGCCAGCGCCGATGACGCCGAGGTCGCGGCGAAGAAGCCGGCGATCCTCACCGGCAAGGGCGCCGGCGGCGAGGAGGCCCCCGACTACCGCTACCTGCTCATGCCGATCCAGCTGAACGGCTGACCGGGTGACGTGCATGTCACGCACCTGCAACTGGTCGACTTCCGGTCCTACCCGTCGCTTGAGCTGACCCTCCCGCCCGGGGTGGTCACGTTCGTGGGATCCAACGGCCAGGGCAAGACGAACCTGCTCGAGGCGGTCGGCTACCTGGCGACTTTGGGCAGCCACCGGGTCTCAGGCGACGTGCCGCTGATCCGGGAGGGCGCCGAGCGCGCCGTGATCCGTTCCCGGGTCGTGCGCGGTGAACGGGCGGCGCTGGCCGAGATCGAGATCGTCCCCGGCCGGGCAAACCGGGTCCGGCTGAACCGTCGCCAGCTCCCCCGGCCCCGTGATCTGCTCGGTCTGCTGTCGGTCGTGCTGTTCGCGCCGGAGGACCTGTCGATGGTCAAGGGCGACCCGGCCGAACGGCGCCGCTTCCTCGACGAGCTACTGGTCGCGCGCGCTCCCCGGCTGGCCGGGGTGATCGCCGACTACGAGCGGGTGCTGCGTCAGCGGACCACGCTGCTGCGGGCCAGGGGCGACCTGCGCACCCTGGACTCCTGGGACGAGTCGCTGGTCCGGCACGGTGCCGAGCTGCTCGCCGCCCGGCTCGCGCTCGTCGACGACCTGCGCCCCCAGATCGCCGCGGCCTACGCGGCGGTGGCGGGAGCCGAGACGTCGACGCCCGTCGGCGTCGACTACCGGTGCTCGGTGCCGCTGCCCGAGGGCGCCGACCGGGAGGCGATCGCGGACGCGATGCTCGCCGAGCTGGCCACCCTGCGGCCGCGGGAGGTCGAGCGCGGCGTGACTCTGGCCGGCCCGCACCGCGACGAGCTGGTCCTGTCGGTGGGCGGCCGCCCGGCCCGGGGCTACGCGAGCCACGGCGAGTCGTGGTCGCTCGCCATCGCGCTGCGGCTGGCCGCCTTCGAGCTGCTGGGCGCCGACGACCGCGGCCCGGTGCTGCTGCTCGACGACGTCTTCGCCGAGCTCGACACGCACCGCCGCCGCCGGCTCGCGGAGCTGGTCGCGCCGGCCGAGCAGGTGCTGATCACCGCGGCCGTCGACGCGGACGTGCCAGCGGAGCTGGGGGGGCCACGGTTCACCGTGCGGACGGGGGAGGTCAGCCTTGCCGACTGAGCCGGGCGAACAGCCAGGAGATCCAGCGACGGCCGGCCGGCCCGGGCCGGCGGAATCGACCGGCGCGGCCGCGCCCAGGGGGGCCGATCTGGCTCGCCAGGTGCTTGCCGCCGCGAAAGCGGATGCCAGGGCCCGTGCCCGGCCGGGTGGCCGCGCGGGCGGGCAAGCGGGCCGGAACCCGGACGGGGACGCCGGCGGCGCGCACCCCTCGCGGCCCGGCCCCGGTCCCGGGGGGCCGGACGGTGACGACGACCGGGACCCACCGCGCCGGCCGAGGCTGCCGGGAATCGCCGCGCCGGGGCGGGAGTGGCGCGAGCCCGCCTCCCTCGGCACCGCCGTCGCGCGGATGCTCGCGGCGCGCGGCTGGCACGCGAAGGCGGCCGACTCGACGGTGCTGGCCCGGTGGGACGCCATCGTCGGCCCGGACATCAGCGCGCACGCCACCCCGGTCTCGCTGCGCGACGGCGTGCTGGAGCTCGCCGCGGAGTCGACCGCCTGGGCGACCCAGCTGCGTTTCCTGGCCGGCCGCATCCTCGGCGAGCTGCGCCGTGAGCTCGGCCCGGACGTCGTCACCCGGATCAACGTGCGCGGGCCGTCGGCGCCGTCGTGGCGGCATGGGCCCGCCCAGATGCCCGGCGGCCGAGGTCCTCGCGACACCTACGGGTAACGGCCAGGCCGGCCGTTACCGGAGGCGTCGCTCGCACCGATCTCCTCGGTTGTCTCGCATCGTGACGGTGTGATCCGGCGGTGTGCCGACGGGCGAGCGGTTGGCCCGCGGCCAGGCTCCGAGAGCGGGAACCGGCGTGGATCGGCGCCACAGCGCGCGGGGCACCCCTCGCGTAGGGGGGGTTCGGCCAGGCCTCCCTCGGGTCGCTACGCGGACGTCAGGCGTCACCCTGCGTCTGTTGTGGCGGGTTGCCAGGTAGACTGATGAGGACTTCGGCCCATAACGAGGGGCCTTGACGAGGGGACCCAGTGCGTGGCGTACGACGCTAGTTCGATCAAGGTTCTCGAGGGTCTCGACGCGGTCCGCAAGCGGCCAGGCATGTACATCGGGTCCACCGGGGAGCGTGGCCTCCACCACCTCGTCTACGAGGTCGTGGACAACTCCGTCGACGAGGCGCTCGCCGGGTACTGCGACACCATCAAGGTGACGCTGCTCGCGGACGGTGGCGTGCGCGTCGTCGACAACGGTCGCGGCATCCCGGTCGGCATACATCCCACCGAGAAGAGGCCCACTGTCGAGGTCGTGCTCACGAAGCTGCACGCCGGCGGCAAGTTCGACGGCGAGTCCTACGCCGTCTCGGGCGGCCTGCACGGCGTCGGCATCAGCGTCGTCAACGCGCTGTCGACCAGGCTCGATGTCGCGATCAAGGTCGACGGCTTCGCCTGGGCCCAGACGTACACCGCGCAGCGTCCCGGCCCGCTGGAGAAGGGCGCGCCGCTGAAGCGGAGCGAGCGCACCGGCACGACGGTCACCTTCTGGGCCGACTCGGGGATCTTCGAGACTCTCGAGTACAAGTACGAGACCCTCTACCGGCGCCTGCAGGAGATGGCCTTCCTGAACAAGGGCATCTCGATCTCGCTGCGTGACGAGCGCGGCGAGGAGCCGGTCGAGGTCACGTTCATGTACGAGAACGGCCTCGCCGATTTCGTCACCCACCTGAACGCGACGAAGGAGCCGATCCACAAGACGATCATCGCGCTTGACGCCAAGGGCAAGGGCATCGAGGCCGAGCTCGCGATGCAGTGGAACGCCGGCTACAACGAGTCGGTCTACACGTTCGCGAACACGATCAACACGCACGAGGGCGGCACGCACGAGGAGGGCTTCCGGGCGGCGCTCACCAGCGCGGTGAACGTCTACGCCAAGGAGCAGAACCTCCTCAAGCCCGTCAAGGCCGGCGCGAAGAACGCCGACGAGCGGCTCTCCGGCGACGACATCCGTGAGGGCCTTACCGCGATCATCTCCGTCAAGCTCGCCGAGCCGCAGTTCGAGGGCCAGACGAAGACGAAGCTCGGTAACACCGAGGCGAAGAAGTTCGTCCAGGAGATGTGCTACTCCGCGCTGCGGGACTGGTTCGACGCGAACCGGGTCGAGGCACGGGCCATCGTCTCCAAGTCGCTCGACGCGCAGCGCGCCCGGATCGCCGCCCGCGCCGCCCGCGACCTGACCCGGCGCAAGGGCCTGCTCGGCGGCACCGGCCTGCCCGGCAAGCTGTCCGACTGCCAGTACACCGACCCGGAGCGCTGCGAGGTCTACATCGTCGAGGGCGACTCGGCCGGCGGCTCCGCCAAGGGCGGGCGCGACTCGAAGTTCCAGGCGATCCTGCCGCTGCGTGGCAAGATCCTCAACGTCGAGAAGGCCCGCATCGACCGGGTGCTCAAGAACGCGGAGGTCCAGGCGCTGATCCAGGCGCTCGGTACCGGCATTCACGACGAGTTCGACATCGCCAAGCTGCGCTATCACAAGATCGTGCTGATGGCCGACGCCGACGTCGACGGCCAGCACATCCGGACGCTGCTGCTGACGTTGCTGTTCCGGTTCATGCGCCCGCTTGTCGAGGCGGGCCACGTCTTCCTCGCCCAGCCCCCGCTCTACAAGATCAAGTGGGGTCGCGAGGACTGGGAGTACGCGTACTCCGACCGGGAGCGCGACGGGCTGGTCCAGCGCGGCGTCGAGACCGGTCGCAAGCTGCCCAAGGACGCGATCCAGCGGTTCAAGGGTCTCGGCGAGATGAACGCGACCGAGCTGTGGGACACCACCATGGACCCGGACAAGCGCATCCTGCTGCAGGTCACGCTCGACGACGCCGCCGTGGCCGACGAGCTGTTCAGCGTCCTGATGGGTGAGGACGTCGACGCCCGTCGCAGCTTCATCCAGCGCAACGCCAAGGACGTCCGCTTCCTCGACATCTGATCGGGGCGAACCCTGTTCGCCGCCCTTCGGGCGGCTTCCCGTAGCCGATCAGATCATGTCTGCCCAGGGGGGCGACCCCCTGGAACCCCCGATGTCGGGCTTCGCCCGACGAGGGGCGTCGACCAGGGGACCGCTGACGCGGGGGCGGTTGGACCTCCACGGCGGCTGGCTGGCAAGCACGCTGGCCACGATTGATGGCACTAACTGCGACATAGCGCATTAACCGACTAGTTCCGTGCTGTCGGGGTAATAACCGACAGGTTCCGTACTGCCCTGGAAGGACATCGTGGTCGACGTACTACCGCCGCCTGGCGACCGGATCGAGCCGATCGGCATCGAAGTCGAGATGCAGCGGTCGTACCTCGACTACGCGATGTCGGTCATCGTCGGGCGCGCCCTGCCCGAGGTCCGCGACGGCCTCAAGCCCGTGCACCGCCGGGTGCTCTATGCCATGTACGACGGTGGCTACCGCCCGGACCGGGGGTACTTCAAGTGCTCCCGCATCGTGGGTGACGTCATGGGTAACTACCACCCCCACGGCGACACGGCGATCTACGACACCCTGGTGCGGCTCGCGCAGCCGTGGTCGTTGCGCTACCCGCTCGTCGACGGGAACGGCAACTTCGGCTCGCCGGGCAACGACCCGCCGGCCGCCATGCGGTACACCGAGGCCCGGATGGCCGCGCTGGCCATGGAGATGCTGCGCGACATCGACGCGGATACCGTCGACTTCGCGCCGAACTACGACGGGCGCTCCCAGGAGCCGCTGGTCCTGCCCAGCCGGTTCCCGAACCTGCTCGTCAACGGCGCGGGCGGCATCGCGGTCGGCATGGCGACGAACATCCCTCCGCACAACCTGCGCGAGGTCGCCGGCGGCGTCCAGTGGGCCCTCGACCACCCGGACGCCACCGACGAGGAACTGCTCGAGGCGCTCATCGGCATCGTCAAGGGCCCCGACTTCCCGACCTCCGGCCTCATCGTCGGCCGCTCCGGGATCGAGGACGCCTACCGCACCGGCCGCGGCAGCATCCGGATGCGCGCCATCGTCAACGTCGAGGAGAACAAGGGCCGCACCCAGCTCGTCGTCACCGAGCTGCCCTACCAGGTCAACCCGGACAACCTCGCCGAGAAGATCGCCGAGCTGGTCCGCGACAACAGGGTCTCCGGCATTGCCGACGTCCGGGACGAGACCTCGGCCCGCATCGGTCAGCGCCTGGTCATCGACCTCAAGCGCGACGCCGTCGCCAAGGTCGTGCTGAACAACCTGTACAAGCACACCCAGCTGCAGGACACCTTCGGTGCCAACATGCTGGCGATCGTCGACGGCGTGCCGCGGACCCTGCGGCTCGACCAGATGATCCGCTACTACGTCGAGCACCAGGTCGACGTCATCGTCCGGCGGACCCGCTACCAGCTGCGCAAGGCCCAAGAGCGTCTGCATGTCCTCAAGGGTCTGCTCATGGCGCTCGATCATCTGGACGCCGTGATCGCGCTGATTCGCAATGCCGAGTCGGCCGACGCCGCCCGGCAGCAGCTGATGAACGGTGAATACGCCACTGGTCAATACGCCCAGATGGCGGGCACTGTCGCTCCTGGCCAGGACTATCGGCTCTCCGAGATCCAGGCGACTGCGATCCTGGACATGCAGCTGCGCCGGCTCGCCGCCCTGGAGCGGCAGCGGATCATCGACGAGGCCGCCGAGCTGGAGGCTCGGATTGCCGAGCTGGAGGCCATCCTCGCCTCGCCGCAGCGGCAGCGCGAGATCATCAGCGAGGAGCTCAAGGAGGTCGTCGACAAGTTCGGCGACGAGCGGCGCACCCGGATCGTGCCGTTCGAAGGCGAGATGTCGATCGAGGACCTGATCGCCCAGGAAGATGTCGTCGTCACGGTCACCCGGGGCGGCTACGCCAAGCGCACCAAGACCGACCTGTACCGCTCGCAGCGGCGCGGCGGCAAGGGCGTGCAGGGCGCCGCGCTGCGCGAGGACGACATCGTCGAGCACTTCTTCGTCACCACCACGCACCACTGGCTGCTGTTCTTCACGAACAAGGGCCGGGTGTACCGGGCCAAGGCGCACGAGCTGCCCGAGCAGGCTCGCAGCGCCAAGGGCCAGCACGTGGCGAACATTCTCGCCTTCGGCCAGGACGAGCGCATCGCCGAGGTGATGGCGATTCAGGACTATCAGGCCGCGCCCTACCTGGTGCTCGCCACCAAGCGCGGGCTGTGCAAGAAGTCCGCGCTCGTCGACTTCGACTCGAACCGCACCGGCGGCCTCGTCGCGATCAACCTGCGCGAGGACGACGAGGTGATCGGTGCCAGGCTCGTCGGCGCCGAGGACGACCTGCTGCTGGTCAGCCGCAACGCCCAGTCGATCCGGTTCCACGCCGACGACGAGCAGCTGCGCCCGATGGGCCGCGCCACCGCCGGAGTGATCGGCATGCGGTTCGACGCCACCGACGAGCTGCTCTCGATCGCCGTGGTCAAGGCGGACCTGCGGGCCGACCTGCTGGTGGCGACCAGTCGCGGCTACGCCAAGCGGACGCCGCTGGGCGAATACCCGATCCAGGGCCGCGGGGGCAAGGGCGTGCTTACCGCGAAGATTGTTCCCAGCCGTGGCAACCTGGTCGGCGCGCTCGTCGTCGAGCCTGACGATCAGCTCTATGCCATCGCGTCGAACGGCGGCGTGTTGCGTACCGTGGCCAAGGACGTTCGTCGGGCACAGCGCCAGACGATGGGCGTGAAGCTGATCGACCTTGAGCCCGGTGTGCAGGTCGTGGGTGTCGCGCGTAATGCTGATGCCGAGGACGTCGATGGCGACGAGCCGGCGGCCGGCTGACCTGCGGGGCTGACGGGGAGCTGAGGGGAGACGCGTGAGCGACAAGGACGAACGGCCGGGCAGGTCCGGCGCGCTCCCAGGGACCGCCACCGACGGCGAGAACCCTGATCCGAGCGCCGGCAACCCGTTCTTCGAACGGCAGGGGAGCAAGACGGACGCGGACACCGGCCGGCCGGCCGCCGACGCGACTCCTGCCAGGACGGCGACGAAGACACCCACGGCGCCAGGGGCCGGCTCGGGCAGCCCCGAGGATGACAAGACCGCGGTGGTGCGAGCCGTCGCCCCGTCGTCGGCGCCGGCCACGGCGAAGAAGAACGCGGCGAAAACGACCACTCTGGACACGGCGCCGGCGAAGGCGCCACCGGCCTCCGCGGCCACCACGACTGTCGCTACTCCGGTCGCACCCCCTCCGCTCGTCGACAAGGGTGGTTCGCACCGCGCCGACCGGTCGGAGCCTTATGCCGCGACTGGCCGTGGCGCGCCGGCCAAACCGGCCGGAGCGGACCAGCAGGCGCAACCTCCGCGCGACCCCGACACGATGGCCATCGTGCGTAACCCAGCCCGGGGCCCGGACAAGGCGCGTGACACCAGCCGGGATGCCCGTGCCCGCGGTGGTGATGTTCCCGAGCGTGCGGAGCGGGACCGGCCAGGGCGCTCCGCGCCACGGCCAGAACGCTCCGACCGTCCGGCCACGGGCGCCGATACCCGTAAGGTCGCCGCCGTGGCCGCCCCCAGCCCCGACCCGGACCGGACCCGCGCCGAGCCGGCGAAGCCCGACCTGGCCAAGCCGTCCCGTGGGCCCGCCGTCCCGGCCGAACGCGTGCCGGCACCAACCTCCGGCTCCCGCCCCCTCGGTCCTGCCGGTGGCCCGGGGCCTGACCGGGGCCGGCCCGCCGCCGACCAGGAGTGGGCGAGGCCGCCGCGCGCCGACCGGCAGGAGCCCGGCGGCGTCGCCGGTCCCCCCGGTCCCCCCGGACGTCCCGGACATCCCGCCCATCCGGTTCAGCCTGGCCGGTACGACCGGCCCGAGCCGGTGCGCCAGGACTACCAGGACGACTACCTGGGCGGCGAGGACGACCTCAGCCGGGCTGGTCGGCGGGCCAAGCTAAGGCTCACCCGGGTCAGCCCGCTGACCGTGACCAGGCTGGCGTTCGCGTTCTCGCTCTGCGTCTTCCTCGTCGTCATGGTCGCCATCGCGGTGCTCTGGTTCGTCCTGAACTCGATCGGTGTCTTCGACAGCATCGTCGAGGCGGCCGGCACCTTGACCACCGACGAGAGCAGCAACGTCGGCTCCTGGCTGTCGTTCGGCCGCGCCATGCAGATCAGCCTGCTCATCGGCGCGATCAACGTCATCCTGATCACACTGCTGTCGACCCTCGGCGCACTTCTCTACAACCTCTGCTCCGACATGATCGGCGGCATCGAGGTCACCCTCAGCGACCGCTAGTGGCGGCCGGCGGCGCCGCCCACAGCGGCGCCGCCATCCTGTACTCTTGGCACCGGCAGGCCGTACCCCCTTGGGGCCGGCCTGTAGGCTCGCTATATAGATGTGGCATCTGGACCTATAGCTCAGTCGGTTAGAGCGCTTCCCTGATAAGGAAGAGGCCGGTGGTTCAAGTCCACCTAGGTCCACGCGCCGGCCTCTCCTGCTCGCTGACTTGGTCAGCTTCGCCGAGGGCCGTTATTTTGCCCCGGGGCCGAGCCCCGGACCCCACGCCAGGGGGCTTCGCCCCCTGGACCCCCGCGTAGGCCGGATTGCTTCCTGGCTGCTGTGTGAGGCTGATCCCGCGTTTGGGGGCTTCGCCCCCTTGCCCCCTGGCGGCTTCGCTTTGGTTGGGGCTGTTTGCTGGCTGTTTCGGCTGGGGCCCGTGCCTGGGGCTTCGCCCCTTGCCCCCTGGCTTCGCTTTGGTGGGGCTGCTTGCTGGTTGTTCGGCTGAGGGTTGGGTCTCGTGCCGGGGGCTTCGCCCCTTGCCCCCTGGCGGCTTCGCTTTGGTTGGGGCTGTTTGCTGGCTGTTTCGGCTGGGGCCCGTGCCTGGGGCTTCGCCTCTTGGGGGTCCGCCTGGCTTGCTTTGGTTGGGGCTGCTCTCTGGGTGCCGGTAATGCTGCGCTGGGGCCGAGCCGCGGAGCGGGGCGCCAAGGGGTTCGCTGCCTGGGCCCGGTTGTACGGCCTGGTTGGGGGCGGGATTCTGGGATTTCGGGTGGAAGTTTTTCGTCGTCTGACGGGATTTCTTCTTGTCTTGTTTTTCTGTAGCTGGTTTGTTGGCCTTTACGGGGCTGCGGGTGAGGCTGGTGGGGTGATCGTCGCCGCGTCCACCGTGATGGGGGCGAGGCTGCCCGTTCGCGAGGTGCCGGCGCTTACTGGCGCCGGTCATCTCGACGGGGGACGAGGCCGGTCGGTCCAGCGCGAGGGGGTGCCTGAGTCGGAGAGTTCGGGCTCGGAGCGATCGCCGAGCGGGGGAGTCGAGGCGGGGCTGCGCTCAGCGACTATCCGATTGCTTACTTTAGGTGATATGCGACTACTATGGGTATTTGTGCTTTGACGCTGTCGGTGAGGGGACAGGGAATCGGGCTGGTCGGTTCGTCAGTGGTGGACCGAACCGTTACGAGCCGTCCGTGAGGTCGGGGAGCAGGTCCGATGTGCAGGAAGATCGGGCGAATCTGTCCTAATGTGACAAGTAGCGGCGCTGCTCTCGACCGGTAGGCGAGAGGGAGCCTGAGCCATGGGAGGGGCACCGTTGCGGATCGCGTTGCTGTCGTACCGCAGTCTCCCGACCTGCGGGGGCCAGGGTGTGTACATCCGCCAGCTGTCCCGTCAGCTCATCGGGCTCGGCCATCAGGTGACGGTGGTCAGCGGGCCTCCGTACCCGGACGTGGATGACGGGGTCGAGCTGCAGCGGCTGCCGAGCCTGGACCTGTGGGGCGAGGCGGACCCCTTCCGCTGGCCGTCGCCGCGTGAACTGCGCGACGTGGCCTCGCTGACGGAGTTCGTGATGATGCGGACGGGACAGTTCTCCGAGCCGCTCGCGTTCAGTCTGCGTGCGTACCAGGCGCTGCGGCCCCGTAAGGGCGTCCCGCCGCCGTTCGACATCGTGCACGACAACCAGACCCTGGGCTACGGGATGCTGAGGCTGCGCCAGGCACTGGCGCCGCACGGCGTTCCGCTGGTCGCGACGGTGCACCATCCGATCACCGTCGATCGCCGGCTGCACTTGGAGGCGACGAAGGGGGCGAAGGCCCGCTTCGGCGTCCGTCGCTGGTATTCGTTCCTGCCCATGCAGGCCCGGGTCGCCCGCCGGCTGGATGGCATTGTCATCCCGTCGGAGAGCTCGCGCACCGACATCATCGCGGACATGGGCCTCACGTCCGACCGGATGCACACCGTTCCGCTCGGCACCGACCACGAGGCGTTCTCGCCGAACCCGTCTATTCCCAAGGTTCCCGGTCGGATCGCGGTCGTCACCAGCGCCGACGTCCCGCTCAAGGGGCTTCTGGTGCTGCTGGAGGCGCTGGCGAAGATCAGAGCCGAGCGGGAGGACGCGCACGTCGTCTGCGTCGGCAAGGCCCGTCCCGGTGGCGCCGCCGCGCGCCAGGTGAGCGAGCTGGGCCTGACCGATGCGGTCACCTTCCGGTCCAACCTCGAACAGTCCGAACTCGTCGACCTGCTGCGGTCCGCCGAGGTCGCGGCCGTGCCCTCCCTCTACGAGGGTTTCAGCCTGCCGGCCGTCGAGGAGATGGCCTGCGGCCTGCCGCTCGTCGCGACCACCGCCGGAGCACTGCCGGAGGTGACGGGCCCGGACGGCGAGGCGGCCCTCACCGTGCCGCCGGGCGACGCGGACGCCCTGGCCGTGGCCATCAGCCGGCTGCTCGGCGACCCGGAGCTTCGGGCTCGCCTTGGCGCCGGCGGGCGCCGTCGCGTCGAGGAGCGGTTCTCCTGGCAGGTGGCGAGCGCCGCGACGGCCGACTGGTACGCCGAGCGAGTCGCGGCGCTTCGGTAACCAATGCTGACAGTTGACTTCAACCAGTTCCCGGTAGGCCCCGGCGAGCGTGTGCTCGACCTCGGCTGCGGGGCCGGACGGCATGCGTTCGAGGCCTATCGCCGCGGCGCCGACGTCGTGGCGCTCGACTACTCGTTCGGCGACGTGGTGGCCGTGGGCGGCATGCTCGCCGCGATGGCCGCCGAAGGCCAGGTGCCGGAGCGAGCGAGGGCGGGCGCCGTGCGTGGCGACGCGTTCCGCCTGCCGTTCGCGGACGCGACGTTCGACCGGGTGATCGCGGCCGAGATCCTCGAGCACCTGCCGGCGGATGAGAAGGCGATGGCCGAGTTGGTCCGGGTGCTGCGACCCGGCGGGCTCGCGGCCGTGACCGTGCCGGCCTGGCTGCCGGAACGGGTGTGCTGGGGCCTGTCCACCGGCTACCACTCCGTCGAGGGCGGCCATGTGCGTATCTACCGCCGGGGCGAGTTGCGTGGCCGGCTGACGGCCGCCGGCCTGGAGTACGTCGGCGGCCACCAGGCCCACGCGCTGCACTCGCCGTACTGGTGGCTACGTTGTCTCGTCGGTGTCCACGACGACGACCATCCGGCCACGAAGCTTTACCACCGCCTTCTGGTGTGGGACATGATGAAGCGCCC
This sequence comes from Pseudofrankia coriaricola, assembly GCF_001854805.1. Taxonomy (GTDB): domain Bacteria; phylum Actinomycetota; class Actinomycetes; order Frankiales; family Frankiaceae; genus Pseudofrankia. The sequence goes on along the minus strand of NZ_MBLO01000259.1, from coordinate 188,375 downwards.
CAGGCTGACCCGGTGGACCGAGCAGGCGCTCAACCCGGTGCTCGGGAAGAGCGTGGTGCTCTACCTGTGCAAACCGCCCGTCGCGGCCGGGATGGCGTCGGAGCTGATGGAGGCTCAGGCGGCGGTCGCCACGTTCACGAAGCTGGAGGAGACCAGGCGTGGTGTCGGCTGAGCAGCCCGATCCGCACCTGCTCCGGCCGGACGGGCTCACGATGCCCGACCGGCCCGACCGGCCCGGTCAGCGGCCGGGTTGGCCCGAACAGATCAGGCGGCCCGATCGCCCGGCCCGGCCCGCGCCGGCGCCGTGGCCCGCGCCGTTGCTGAGCCGCGCCGAGATCGTCGCGACGGCCGACGCGCTTGTCGCCATGCAGGAGCCGGACGGCGCGATCCCCTGGTTCGCCGGCGGCCACACCGAGGCCTGGGACCATCTCGAATGCGTGATGGCGCTCGAGATCGGCGGCCGGCAGGACGCGGCCCAGCGGGGCTGGGACTGGCTGGTGCGCAACCAGCGCCCCGACGGCTCGTGGGCGGGCAGCACGGTGGGCGGCGTCGTCAAGCAGGACCACGCCGACAGCAACCAGTGCGCCTACGTCGCCACCGCGGTCTGGCACCACTGGCGGCGCACCGGCGACCGCGCGTTCGTTGCCCGGATGTGGCCCGTGGTCCGGGCCGCGCTGGACTTCGTGGTCGACATGCAGGCTCCCAGCGGCCAGATCTGGTGGGCCCGGTCGGCCGACGGCAGCGACTACCCGGCGGCCCTGGTCACCGGATGCGCCAGCACCCTGCACAGCCTGCGCTGTGGGCTTGGCCTCGCCAACCTCGTCGGCGAGGCGCAGCCAGGCTGGGAACTGGCCACCGGCGCGCTCGCGCACGCGGTGCGTGCCCACCCCGAGTACTTCCTGCCGACCGATCGCTGGTCGATGGACTGGTACTACCCGGTGATCGGCGGCGCGCTCAAGGGCGCCGAGGGCCTGGCCCGGCTACGCGAGCGCTGGGACGACTTCGTCGTCGACGGCCTGGGTATCCGGTGTGTCGACGACGAGCCATGGGTCACCGGCGCCGAGACGTGCGAACTCGCGATCGCGATGCACCTGGCCGGGGAGACGGCCGCGGCGCGCACACTCGTCGACGACATGCAGCACCTGCGCCACGACGACGGCGCCTACTGGACCGGCTGGCAGTTCGAGACCGGCTGCCACTGGCCGGTGGAACACAGCTCCTACACGGCGGCCGCCGTCATCCTCGCCGTCGACGTGCTCGCCGGCGGCGTCAGCGAGGCGGTCTTCCGCGGCGACGACCTGCCCGAGCCGATGACCATCCTGGAGCCCATCCAGCCCGGGGACAGATCCCATCCCGGGGCCGCGGCCCTGCCGGTGGGCCGGATCCCGCCGCTTCCGCGTAGCGGGGAACAGCTGGAACTGGCCTGCGACTGCGAGCCGGCCCCGCTGCTCGCCACCTGGGCCAGCGGCCCGCTCGCCGAGCGCCTCACCGAGGGCGGGCGCGAGAGCACCCGCCTGTCGGGGTGAGGCGCTGGACGCGCTCGCCCCGTGTCGGGCGCTGGGCGCCCTCCCCGCGTGGTTCCGGGCCCAGGCATATGGCGGTGGTAGGGCTTGGACTGGGCTGACGACGTGGCTGGCAGACCTCCCAGATCGGCTTCGCCGATCCGGCAGGGACCCCGGGCATTGCGCCGATGCGCTGTCGCCACGTGTGGCTGAGATCCGATGCGCTGTCGCCACGTGTGGCTGAGATCCGTTTACTGGTCGCTGGGACGGTGTCGCGGGCCATCGCGGCTGGACATCCGGGCCCGTAGGCGTATGACACGGGCCCGTCTGGCTCAAAACCCATGGGGCGGCCGCGTTGGCGCAGCGCTGATTTGTTGCCACTGGGCCGTGGTGGCGTTGCCGGTTCCCTGTCGCTGGGTATGGCGAGGTCGCTGGCGGCCCAGATGGGCTCGTTACTTTGGGTATCCGTTCAGTGGCAGTTAATGGAAGTTAACTGGCAATAAAGCAGGTAGCCGGGCCAGTCGGGGATTGGCGGGCGGGTGGCTCGCTAGGGGACGCGATCGAGGACGCGCAGGGAGCCGGTGCGGGAGCGCTCCTTGAAACCGTCGTCCAGCGCTCGCAAGAAGATGTGGTACGGGGCCTGGCCGCCGTCCGCGGGGTCGGGGAACACGTCGTGGATGAGCAGCGTGCCGCCCGGCGCGACGTGGTGCGCCCACGCCTCGTAGTCCGCCTGGGCCTGGTACTCGGCGTGCCCGCCGTCGATGAACAGCAGGGAGACGGGTGTCGTCCACCAGCCGCCGACCTGCTCCGTGCGTCCGATGACGAGGGTGACGACGTCCTCCACGCCCGCGTCCTCGAGGTTGCGGCGCAGGAAGGGCAGCGTGTCCATCCGGCCGGTGCGCGGGTCGACCACCGTCGGGTCGTGGTGCTCCCAGCCGGCCTGGTTCTCGTCCGAGCCGCGGTGGTGGTCGACCGTCACGACCTGGGCCCCCGCCTCCCGAGCGGCCGCCGCAAGGTAGATCGTCGACTTCCCGCAGTAGGAGCCGACCTCGAGGATCAGCCCACCCGCCGGCACCGTTCTCGCCGCGGCATAGAGCGCGTCACCCTCGTCCTCCGGCATGAACCCCTTCGCGGCCAACGCCGCCCGCCGCAGCCCCTTATCCACAAGGTAGGTACTACCAGAAACGGGCCCGTCGATCCGCCGCCCCGGCTCGCCCCCACAGGCCATGATCGCCAGCCGTCCGTGAAAGAGCGCGGAAACGGGCCCGTAGGCGGACCATCCGAAGATGATCGGTTGGTCATTTTCGACGCCGATTGTCAACTGGGGCAGGCGGACCGTCGAGGACGACTCCGTCACCGCGGAGCGGGCCCGCCGGGGGAACCAGCTGCCAGCTGCCAGGCGACGCGGTCAGCTTGTGCGGTCGGGGTCGCTGACCGGCGGCATGGCGCGGGCCCACTCGGCCCAGTCGGCCAGGGCCTGGAAGAGCCGGACGCCGGCTTCGGCCGCGATGCGGATCGACCGGGTCTGCGGGCTGTCACCGTAGTCGCCGCGATCCTTGGCGGTGGTGTGCTCGCGGTAGAGGTTCGCCTGCTCGGCGAAGTAGCGGCCTTCCCGTTCGAGATGGGCGTCGAGGTCGTCGGGCGCCATCAGCCAGAAGAACACGGAACGTAGCAGGGGCTCAATGCGCAAGGTGTGGTCGACCTCGCCTTCGGTGAGCCAGCGGCGGACCTCGTCGAGACCGGCGCCGGTGATGCCGTACGCCTTTCGCCCCCTCGGTCCTCGGCTCTCCACCTCGATCAGGCCCGCATCGGCCAGACGGCCGAGCTCGGCATAGATCTGAGGATGCTGAGCGGGCCAGATCGGCCCGAGGGTCTCCTGAAACCGGCGGGTGAGGTCGTAGCCGCTGGCCGGTCCCTCGGCCAGCAACCCAAGCAGCCCATGTCGTAGGGACACCCTCACCCGCTCCCGTCGGTAGACACATGTACACCTTGACACGTCGGCAGCACCACGTGGATGCTCGCACCTGTCTCAACCAACATGTCACTTCATTCATGTGAGGCTTCCGTGTCGCAGCCAACAGATCGCCCAGCGGTCCTCGTCACCGGCGCCGCCGGCGGCATCGGTACGGCCATCACCGAGACGCTCGCCAGGCGTGGTCTCCACGTCTACGCGGCCGTGCGCGGCGGTGGTGAGCACCTGAAGGGCCTTCCGAACGTCGACATCGTGGGCTTGGACGTCACCGACCGAGGCAGCGTTCGCGCCGCGGCCGAGCAGGTCACCGCCGCGCGGCGGGACAGGGGTCTGCGAGCGGTGGTGAACAACGCCGGAGTGATTGTCCACGGCCCGGTCGAGCTGGTCGCCGCCGCCGAACTGGAACGCCAGTTCGCCGTCAACGTCTTCGGCGCGGTCGAGGTCGCGCAGGCGTTTCTTCCGTTGCTGCGAGCGGGCCGCGGCCGCCTGGTGAACATCAGCGCCCCGAGCGCGAGCGTCGCGATCCCCTTCGCCGGACCGATCTCGGCGAGCAAGGCGGCACTCGACTCGTTCTCCGACGCCGCCCGCGTCGAACTGGCGCCCTGGGGCATTCACGTCGTGACCGTCGTCCCCGGAGCTATCGAGACCCCGATCTTCACCAAGGCCGACGCCGCCGCGCAGGCCGCGCTGCGCGACGCGGACCCGGGCAAGGTCGCCCTGTACAGCCGTCAGCTCGAAGCCGTCGCCGGCGCGCAGGCGGCGATGAGGACCTCGAAGCCCCAGACCGTCGCCGACACCGTTCTGCGCGCGATCGAGGCCTCGAAGCCGAAGGCCTACTACCTCGCCAATGCCGATGCCCGCGCCGCGGCGATGCTGTCCCGCCTTCCGACTCGGACCAAGGACCGCCTTCTGACCCGCATGCTCGGCCTGCGCAAGACGGCTCCAGTGGCGTCATAGCGCCTGGACGCGCCTCCGGCTGTCCGGCCATCCCCGGACTCGGCGATCTCCGGATTCCAGAGCCGCGCGATCCCTGTTCCAGAGCCGCGCGATCCCTTTCCTGGCTACGGTGGGAGCTTGTGAATCGTCCCGCTTCGGAGCGTCATTGGGTCGACTGGCACCGGCGGTACGACGTCACGGGGTCGTCGCTGAGCCGTCGCCTCGCCATCGTCCAGCGGCGCATCCGGCAGGCCCTGGACGACCAGCCACCGGGGCAGATCCGGGTGCTGAGCATGTGCGCGGGCCAGGGCCGCGACATCCTGGGCGCACTGGTCGACCATGAGCGTCGTGACGACGTCCGGGCCAGGCTCGTCGAGCTCGACCCCGATCTTGCCACCGACGCGGAGCGGGCGGCGAGGTCCGCCGGCCTGGATGGTGTACGGGTCGTGGTCGGGGACGCATCGGACCTTGGTGCGTACGAGGGCATTGCGCCGGCGCACATCGCCCTGGTCTGCGGAGTGTTCGGCAATGTCAGCGACGCCGACGTGCGGCACACCGTCGAGCAGCTGCCCCGGCTGTGCCGGCCGGCCGCGACCGTGATCTGGACACGTCATCGCCGTTCACCTGATCTCACTCCCACCGTGCGCTCCTGGTTCGCCGCGACCGGGTTCGAGGAGGTGGGGTTCGACGTCGAGGACGGCTTCCTGATCGGTGTGGGAACCCACCGGCTGGTCGGACCGACGTTGCCGTACCGGCTCGACATCCGGCTGTTCGATTTCGTCGGTGACGGCGGCGGGGCCCACCTGTAGCGAGCAGGCGTCCGGGTCCGGTCCGGATCCGGGCCGGACCACGTTCGCGACGGCGGCGGTTTCGGCCGGCCCGCTCGGGGCGTCGCGCATCACCCGATGCGGACCGCCTCCGGAAGCTGGTAGACGGCGAACGGGGCGCCGATGACCGGCGCGGCAACGTTGCGTACCGCGGTGCCGGCGGGCGTCACGCCGACCTCGGTCCCGTAGTGCGCGTGGCCGTGCAGGGCCAGCGTGACCTGGCGCCGGGCGCCTGGGACCAGGTCGCGGGGGTGTTCGTCGCCTATCCGGTGGTCAGACGTCCCGGTCCCATGAACGTCGTCTGTCCTGGTCGTCGCGCCGGGCGGGGGTTCCCCGTCGATCGCCGCGCCGAGGAGGTGGCTGCCCAGGAACGGGTACAGCTCCAACGGCTCGCCTACGAGGGTGTCCCGGGTCGGCGCATAGTGCGTGAGCGCCACCCGCACGTCAACGTCGAGCTGCTCCAGCGCGCCTCGCAAGGCCTGCGCGGTCGTCGCGGCATGCCGGGCGAACGCCTTCATTTCCTGCTCACCGTGCGCGGTGGCCGCGCGGCCGGTGAAACCTCCAGCGAATCCCTTCACGCCGGCGATCCCGACCTGTCCTCCAGCGGTGTCGACGACCGTTGACGCCCCCTCCAGCACGGTCACGCCGGCGCCGGTCAGCATCTCTGCGAACGCCGCCTCTTCGCCGCGGTTGTAATCATGGTTCCCGAGAACGGCGATCACCGGCAGGTCCAGCCCACCGAACAGGTCGCGGGCCTCCGCGGCGGAATCGATACTGCCGTCCTCGGTCAGATCCCCGGCTAGAAGGAGGATGTCGGCCACGTCGGCCGCGCGCTCGTACAGAGGCCGAAGCCGGGCCGCGGAGCCGGTGGTGACGTGGAGATCTCCAACTGCCGCGATTCGGACCATGACCCGATCGTCCCCCGCGCTCGCCCACCGAGTCGCGGATTAGGCGATCTGGCCCAGTACCGCATGTCGGCGGCGGTATCGACCTTGGCCCTGGCGCCCCCCCGCGCTGAGGCCGTCCAGGCACAGCAGGTTGCCTCACCCGGGGTAGAGGTAGCTGTCCTCGATCTCGGTGATCGTCACCTTGGGCGGGGGCAGAAACCCGAGCTGGACCACCTGTTCGGGAACCGCCGTGGCCAGCAGCCAGTCGGCCGCCACGTGTGCCCGGTTGGTGCCCGCGCCGAGGGCGAGCAGGTGATAGGCACGGTGACCGCGGCGGCCGGGACGCCCGAAATCCGGATCCCGAGCGGGTTGGCGACCGCGTCGGCGCCACCGAGGTCGACGACGAACCCGAGGTCACGGTGGCGGTACGGCCGCGCCGTGCCGTAGCCGACCGAGGCGGCGACGTTGCGCCCGGCGGCGGCCCCCTGACGGACGGCGTGCTGCGCGGTCTGCCCGGCGGGTGCCCCGTCCCTGGTCACGTCGTGTACCGCCGCCGCGTCGCCGAGAGTAACTGGCCGCATTCCCAGGACGCGGGAGTATTAGCCGACGGTCCGGTCGATGTCGGCGACGGTGAGCACGAGGTGGACGGCTCGGGCGATACGTACGAATGGCTCCCAGGTCGGTCGGTCGGGTGGGTGGGAGGCGGCCTCGGGCGAGCGGCACGGGGGACTGTGCGACGCGGTTCACACCCCATCGCCGGTACCTGTGGCTCTGCGGGCCCGGTACGCCGTCATCTTCGACCGGGCACCGCAGTCGTCCATCGAGCACCACCGACGTACTCCCGCACGGCTCTCATCGACGAACAGCAGCGCGCAGTCGGGCCGGCCGCACTCGCGTACCCGACCGGCCAGCGGCCCACCGAGCCTCCCAGTCGCGCTTCGTGCCAGACAGGCAGGGAACGCCCCACCGTCAATGCTGGATCCATGCCGGATGCAGGCCCTCACATCCCCGTTGGCGACTGCCCAAGGCCGAGTCCGCGACCTCGATTACTCATGATCTGCTTGATTACTCACTAATGAGTGAGTAAGGTCGGTTTCGTGCTCGATACAGCCGCAGCTGCTCGCCTACTGGCGGATCCGACCCGGGTCCGACTCCTCGACGCCCTGACTGCCGGACCGTTGCGGACCTCCGAGCTCGCCGCAGCGGCGTCGATGTCGGCAGCGGCGGTGAGCCGGCATCTTCAGCTCCTACGCGACGGGGACGTTGTCGAGCGCCTGGATGTGGCCGATGACGGCCGCGGGCGCGCCTACCGCCTCCGGCCGGCCGCGCTGGAGCATTTGGCCGACTGGATTCGCTCCACGACATGGAGCGCGGAGCTGACGGCCGCGGTGTCGCACCCCCGCACCCGTGAGCTCGTCGGTCGAATCGGAGGGTTCCTCGACGCACTCACCGACAGCGACGTGTCGTTCTTCGAACGGCACCTCAGCGAGGAGGCCGTCCTGATCTTCCCGGGCCTCGCCGAGCCGATCGACAAGCGCGGGTGCATCCAGTCCGTGAGCAGCCACCCCCCTTACCAGCGACACCAGCTCCTGGCCGAACCGACCGTGCAGCTCCTAGGGACCGCCACCACGGTGATCACGCTCCACGCCGAGGTCGGGACCGCGGTCGACGATCACCCTCGTCACACCTTCATCACCGCGGTGATGGAAGAACGCGACCCCTGGCAACTCGCCCACCTCCAATGGACACCAGCAGCTCCTCCCGACCAGAAAGGCATTACCGATGACTGACCTGTTCGATCTCACTACCACCTACGTCGTCGTCGCCGGAGACACGGCGACGAGGTTCGAAGGCGGTGAAGCGTTCTGGCGGCGCATGGCGTCCAACGATGCCGCGCTCTCTCCGGCGGACGGCGGATGGCTTGTCTCGTCCTACGTGCTTACTGAGTCGTGGCAGAACTGGGAGATGCATCCCAAGGGTGACGAGGTCGTCCACTGTCGGACCGGCGCGTGCTCCTTTGTCCTCGAGACGCCGAGCGGAGCTCGGACCCTCGAGCTGACCCCCGGACAGACGGTTGTCGTGCCACGCGGAACCTGGCATACAGCAAAGGTCGACGATCAAGCCGAGCTCCTCCACATCACCTACGGCTCGGGCACCACGTTCAAGCCCGTCGCGCCGACGAACTCGGCCCGGTGATCCCGCGCACCTTTCCGCCAGCACCGGACTGGTCACCCGACGGCCACCGCATCAAGGCACCCCTGGAGTACTCCCGCGGCAGCGAGAAGATCTGGGTCTTCGGCGGCCCGCACATCCGTGACGGCACCGAGGTCATCTGCTGCGCCCCGGCGCACAACAGCGACGGCTGGATCGGGCTGCTGACCCAGCTGGCCCGAGCCAATCCCCGCGGCCCGATCCGGGTCGTCACCGACACCTGGCCACCCACACCAGCTGGAAAGTCCGCGGGTGGCTGGACATGTCTACGGCACGGTCCTGATCGATCTGGACCGCCGTCGGCCGATCGACCTGCTGCCCGACCGGGAAACGGGGCTCGACCCCACCAGGGCCAAGTCCCGGTCCGGACGCGCTCGGCGACCGCGCTGATCGCCGCGACCGGTCGGGCGTCCGGGCCGTGCTGCGGGTCCCGGCCTGGGCGACCAGCCTGATCCCGCCGTGGCCGATCGACCGCGCCTCCGCCGCCGTCAACGGCTGCCGCTGCCGCTCGTCGAGATGCGGGAAGATCACCTTGAACTTGGCCGCCAGAACCGCCCGACGTCCGTGGTCGTATCGCGGGACAACCAGACCACATGACGCAAACGACGAGTTGTTGTCACAATGAGTGCATGGAAGCGTACAAGCACACCCCCGAGGAGCTCGAGCTCATCGAACAAATGCGCGGGCGGACGAGACCTTGCGCAAGCTGTGGGCGGAGGGGCCCTACCCTCCTCACAGCGACGAGTACGCCAAGTACGGCGAATGCCTGTGCGGACACTGCCAGGAAGTAGAAAGCCGGGATCCGGGGTGACGGCACGGACTCACGGCTCCGACGAGCCGCGGAAGCGCGGGAGTCGGCCGCCAGGATCAGCGCCTTGCCCGGCCAGGTCGTAGCCGACGCACGAGACGTCGAACAAGACGGACCAGGGCCAACGGCACCCTCCACGAACACCCTCCTCTGCCGATGAGCGCGCGTCGGGATGATTGATCGACTAAACTTTTGGACGCGTCGCCTCAGTAGGCAGAACTCATTTGCGGCGGTGTTACCAGTTTGGTTGAGCGTAAGCAAGCGGAGCGTCGTCGGCCTTCCCGAGATCGATCTCGGTGACAGCTCGGCAGGGTTGTGAAGCATCAGGAATTTCGTGATCGTCCGCAGGGGCGGGCGTACCGCCTGCAAGCAGGGCATGCGGCGAAGCCTGCGACAGGATCATCGTGGTGCGCGTGCAGCCGTCGAGCCCGACTCGTAACCTGCGGGCATGGCTGTCTCGTCCCTGATGGTGCCTCTGGGCGCGGCGGCGCCGGACTTCGCGCTCGCCGACACCGCTGGCCGGACAGTGCGTCGCGACGACCTTGCCGCCGCGCCGGCGCTGCTCGTCGCATTTCTCTGCAACCACTGCCCCTACGTGCGGCACATCGAGGCCGAGCTGGGCCGAGTGCTCGGCCGCCACCCCAGCCTGGCGGTCGTGGGCGTGTGCAGCAACGACGCCCAGGCATATCCGGACGACCGTCCCGAGCTGCTCGCCGAACAGGCCAGGCGGGCGGGCTGGACCTTCCCGTACCTGGTCGACGGCGACCAGACGGTCGGCCGGGCGTACCAGGCCGCCTGCACGCCTGACTTCTTCTTGTACGACGTCCACCGCAGGCTGGCTTACCGCGGCGCCTTCGACGAATCCACGCCGGGCAACCGTCGACCGGTCCGCGGGGACCTGCTGGAGGCGGCGTTCGTACACGTGCTCGTCGGCGAGCCGGTACCCGAGCCGCACACCCCCAGCATGGGCTGCTCCATCAAATGGAGGTCCTGACCGGTTCGCCGCCTCCGCGTGCGCACCGGGCCGCCCTCACCAGGCTGACGGGATTGAGGGCGGCAGAGACGACCCGACGAGCTGACCCCTTCGCGCGGCACCGGGCACCTCACGGTCGGCAACCACGCTGGCTCTTCCACCCGCTCGGTCAGAAACGACGCAGCCGGGCCACCCGATGCGGCGATGTCTCCGATTCCCGGCCTGTTGCCGGGATGCCGGGGTCCGTCCGCTGTGTGGGGATGAACTACAGGGTCCCGAGTATCCGCAGCGCCTGCTCAGATGCCGAGCCCGGCTCGGCGGCGAACAGGTCCAGCCCGCAGCACGACGGCTCGTCGGGCAGCGCGACGAGCTCGCCGTGCAGCGTCAGTTCGCCCACGACCGGGTGGTGCAGCTCGTACACCCGGTACCGGACCTGCGCGACCGGGTGCTCTGCCCACATCCGCGTGAAGTCCGCGCTCAGGTCCCGCATGTGGTCGACGTGCGCCGCGAGTCCGGAGTCCCCGCGGTACCGCCCGAACAGAACGCGCAGATGCGCCACGTGCTCGCGTGCCGCCCGCTCCCAACCGGTGCGGTGCAGCTCGCGCAGGTGGGGCTCGTCGAACAGCAGGTGCGAGAGCGTGCGGCGGTTCTCCGGCAGCGCGGCGAAGTCGCCGAACACCGCCACGGCGAGCCGATTCCAGCCGACAAGCTGGGTGTGCCGACCGACCACCAGCGCTGGAGTCATCACGAACGACTCCAGCAGGTTGCGCAAGCCCGGAGGTACGTCCGACGAGGCCGCGACCCCCGCACACGGCAGGGGACGCCGTGCGATTCGGTGCAGGTAAGCCAACTCGTCCGCGTCCAGGCGCAGCGCCGTGCCGACGGCGTTCAAGACCTCGTCCGAGACGCTGTCGCCCTTGCCCTGTTCCAGACGCGTGTAGTGAGCGATGCTCACGCCCGCCAGCCCGGCCAGCTCCTCACGCCGCAGGCCCGCGACCCGGCGCACTCCGCCGTAGTCCCACAGCCCGACGTCCTCCGGGCGCAGGCGGGCACGGCGTGACTTGAGGAACTCGCTCAGCTCGGCCCGGTCGTCCACGCGTCAACCCTACGGCTGAGCGTGCAGCGGGTGATCACGTCGTGAGTACGCAGAACACGGGCCTGGTCGGGCGGTCGCGGCGGTTCCACGCTGTCTGGCGAGCCACCCGCACGCGACCGGCGCGGCCTTGCCGCGCTCGTTCACCGCCCGCCGGCTCTTGTTGCGGCATTCACACGAACGAACGGAGAGAAGCCGTGCCCCAAACGCTCGGACTCATCGGCAGCGGAATGATCGGTTCTTCCGTTGCCCGCTTGGCCGCCGCGGCAGGCCTCGAGGTCGTCCTCAGTAATTCGCGAGGCCCTGAGACACTCGCTGGTCTTGTCGCTGACCTGGGCGGGCGTGCCCGAGCGGCCACACCGGCAGAAGCAGCACGCGCCGCAGACCTGGTGGTGGCGGCAATCCCGCTGAATGCCTACGAACAGCTCCCCGCCGATGCTCTGGCCGGCAAGACGGTGCTGGACACGGCGAACTACTACCCCGAACGGGACGGCCACCTCGCCGAACTGGATGCGGGCGAACTGACCTCCAGCGCTCTGGTACAGCGCCACCTCACGGGCTCCCAGGTGATCAAAGCGTTCAACAACATCACCCCGCACCAGCTGTTCTCTCTCGCCCGGCCCGCGGGTGCGCCGGACCGCAGCGCCCTTCCCGTCGCCGGCGACGACGCAGAGGCCAAGGCAGAGGCCACCCGGCTGTTGGACGTCCTCGGTTATGACGCGGTGGACATCGGCATACTTGCCGCCAGCTGGCGCAGTGAACCGAACACACCGGTATACGTCCAGCCCTATCTCGGCGAAACACCAGCCATGAACGTCGAGGCCTTCCTTCGCTGGACTCTCCGGACACCCGGCGTCGTCGTTCCCGCAGCGCGAGTCCGCAAGCTCGTCGAGACCGCGGTTCGCCGGCCGGCAGGCGAGGCCAGGCTCCCGAGCGACGACTGACCCGAAAAATAAGGTGAGGTGACAGCGTTCTGGGTCAGGCGGCCGCCGGGATCGGATCGAAGCGGACGGTGTAGCCGAGGGGGCAGCGCCAGCAGACGACCGAAACCACCACCCCAGCAAGCCAGAAACGATCACCAGCAGACTGTCACACCCAGATGTGAACATCGACGCTGCTCAGATGTGAAGATCGTGGTGGAGACGAGGGGACTCGAACCCCTAACCCCTGCCTTGCAAAGGCAGTGCTCTGCCAGTTGAGCTACGCCCCCGTACCGTGCGGCCGGCGGGAGCCGCCGGTCCGGCGGCTGCGCAGCGGCGCGCGGCTCCAAGCGTACGACATGCAGGCGCGAGGTGAGGAGCCTCGAAGTACCTACGGCATCGGGGCTCGTGCTCGCGATCGCTGATCAGCAGCGGCCCATCTGATCCAGCCACGACGCGAGCAGCGGCGGCAGCTGGTCGTAGCAGGCGGGACGGGTCGACGGGGCGGCGGGCGGCGTCGGGGCCTGTGCCGGTGACGGAGTAGAGGTGGGCCGTGGTGCTGGGACGGCCGTGACGGGCCGGCGGGGCGGGGCCGGGAGGGTCGTCGAGCTCGCGGACGCCTGGGCGCCGAGCGGCGGGGTCGCCGAGGGCAGGCCTGGGAACACGGGCGACGTCGGGGTGCTCGACGAGGTCGCGGGCACGCGGTCGGTGCCATCCGCCGCGGGGAATCCCGCGTTTGGGGACGGCGCTCGGCTGCTACCGGGACCGACAGTGAGTAGTGCGACGCCGCCTACGATCATGACAACGGCCGCGGCGGCGAGGGCAATCGTCGTTCGGCCGATCGGGCTGTGGACGAAGGTGCCCGTGCGCAGCATGTTCACCCGCTCCCGGAGGCCGCGGTCGCGAGGTTCGTCGGCGGGCTCGATAGGAATCAGGAGCCGAGCGGTCCCGTAAGGGATCTCGTCCTCATCGAGGGGCAGGGAGCCGTTGGCGGCCCCGTCCGGCCATTTCCGTTGGTCGATCTCCACCGAGTCGTCGACTGGCGAAGGGCCGTGGACCGTTGGTCCTCCGCCGGCCGCGTCGGCCGCGGTGCCAGCGGTGTTGGGCTGGTCAGCGGTGATGTTCCCGGCCTGAGCGATCTCCGCCGCCGGGGCGGCGTTCCCGACCTGCGCGGTGTCCTCGACCTGCGCGGTGTCCCCGGCCTGGGCGGAGGCGTCGGGATCGGGTTCCGTGCTCGTCGGCGCCGCGTCGCTTGCGTCAAGGGATCCGGGGGTGGCGTTGTCCGCATGGGTCTCGGACGAGGCGCCGGAATCGGCTGGAGCGTCCTGGCTGGCGGAGGCGTCCTCGACCTCGTCGAGGTCGGCCGCGGTGAGGCCGCCGCCGGTCTCGCTCGCACCGCCGTCGTCGCCTGGCCGGGTCGCACCGGCCGCCTCTGACTCGTCGACGGTCGGTCGCTCGGGTGGCGAGAGGGTTTCAAGGCCGCCGCTGTCAGGCTTGGACTCGGTCAGAGAGCCCTCGGTTGGGCTGGGCGTCGAGGCCTCGGAGGCGGGCGGGTCCGCGGGGGCGAGAGGGACGAGGGGGACGCTCCCTTTCAGCGTGGCTTCTGGGTCGGCGGCGTCGTCCTCGGGCGAGTGCGGGTCTGCCCCGGGGGCGAGGTCGTTCGAAGCGGGGAGGGATGCCCCGAATGGGTGCTGAGCGGGCGGGCGAACGAGCGTCCGTCGGGACCGGAGAAAGGCCGCGACGCCCGCGGCGCGGCGCCGCGCCGCGAAGGTGACCCGGGTTTCGTTGTCCGTTCCGAGTCGCTCCGCCGCTTGTAGTGGGATGATCTGTTGATGTTCACGGTGGCCGTTGTCTGCGCCGCCATGGGTGTCGGCGGTGTTCGCGGACGGCCTCGACGTGGGCTGCGCCGGGCCGATTGTGATGTGGGACACGGGACTGGCCGGCGAGACGGCGCCAGCCTGGGCCACCTCGTCCTGGGGCACGGCCTCATCCTGGGACGAGGCGCGGGTCGGTCCGGGGCGGAGTGTCACGGCGTCGTGAGCCGAATCCGATCCCACGTCTCCCGCGTCGCCGTTGTTCCAGCTCCCCGCGGCCGCTTCGCTCATCGTGACGTGCCCCTGTCGCCTACTTCTCGCGCGGGTCCGCGCGCCGTACGGCGGCGGAGCGCGGTGCCTGGGCGCTGACTACCGGTTCTCACGGTTCCACATGGCGGTAGATGACCGCCGACCAGCCGGGCGAATCGGCGTCCACCAACAACGGACTATCAAGGTCCCTTCAGTGGAGCGGCGGTGCGCGGGCATGGTGCGCGGCATCCCTGTCTGCTGGTGCTGGTGCGGCCGGCGACTACTGTCTGTTGCCGGAGGCGGAAACGGGCAGACGGGGCAGCGTCGGGTCGAGGTAGCGCAGCCGCTCGCGCACGTTCACCGCCAGGTCGCGGAACTCCTGGTAACACTTGCGGACCTGGGTCTGCGCCGCGGCGAGGGCGCCGTCGCCGGCCCGCAGTTCGAACATCGGCTTGCGGGCGTCCTGCGCCAGCGGCATCAGCGCCTGGTAGTGCGGCAGGTTCGCGATCTCGAACGACTTGTCGAACGGGTCGGCGCGCTGAGCGCCGAGCACCGATGTCGCGAACACCTCGGGGATCCTGTCGAGCCAGCGGTCGTACGCCCGCACCGGCCGGTCCCTGCCCGAGGCCGGCTGCATGATGACGTACCCGATCGGCATCATCAGGGCGCGCGGCGCGGCGATGCGGTCGGGCACCTTCGGCAGCACCATGCCCTGCCAGGTGGAACGCCAGTCCCGCAGCGTTGGGCCGAGGTTGCGCAGGCCGCGCAGCGAGAACAGGTCGGCACCCAGCGGCATGAGCACAGTGTCCGCGGACAGCAGCGCGGCCCGGTTGATCGCGCCCAGGTTGGGTCCGACGTCGATGAGCACGATCTCGGCGCGGACCGCGCGCCCGCCATGGTCGACGACCCGATGCAGCGCGGTGGTCGTGCGCAGCGCGGCGACGTCCTTGCCGAGGAAGCTGTTCGGCCACGCCGCCGACAACTTGTCCTCGAAGACAGAAAGGTCGACGTCGCCGGGCAGCAGCCAGACGTTGTCGTCGACGGATACGGGGTCGAACAGCGCGACGTCCCCGACGCCCTCCATGATCGGCGCGATCGCCGTGGCGATGGTCCCCGTGCCGGCAGCGATCCGCGGGCGTCGCCCGCCGCCGAGGATGTCGAGGTGCCGCGGAGCCGAAGACCCCGTCGAGCCCAGCCTGGCGTTCGCCGGCGACACGGCGGCGGCCTGTTCCTGCCACAACGTCGCGAGTTCGTCCTCGTCGAGGAACTGCGCGGTCAGGTTCGCCTGGGGATCGAGGTCAACGGCGAGCACACGGTGCCCCTGGCGCGCCAGCATGTGCGCGAGATGGAAGGTCAGCGTCGTCTTGCCAACGCCACCCTTGTTGTTGAACAGCGCCATTGTGATCAACGCCGGCCCCCTCGAGCCGCCCACCCGGCCCGTGTCAGCCCGAAGCCGCCACATGTCCGCCGGCGGCGCGGGGCTTCGCCGTTCTCGCGCCACCTTCGCCCGGGACCGGCGGAGCCGCGCAGCTGAACATCCGTGCGCATGCGGGGGCCCCGACGGCCAGAAAAGCCGGTCAAACCGGCATGTTGCGCGCGCACCCGACCATTGTCTCCCTACCACCCCGACCCGGCGCATTGCCAGGGTCATCGGCTGCCCGTATCGGGCCCTGGTTCGGCACGGTGACCATGCAGGGGATCCGTGGTGACCACGGTGACCACGGTCGGGCTCTGCTGGGCCTGGGCCCCGCCCTTCCTCCCCGTCCGGCCCGGCCGAAGGAGGCCCGGCCGACAGAAGGACCGACAGAAGGAAAGGAACGGACCGGCGTCGGAAGCGGTGGGGATGCCGACACGACACGGTGCGGTGCCCATGCGTGGGCACCGTCCCTGGGTGGACGTCGTGGCGCGAGTACGCGAGTAAAGGAGGCGCTCCCGGGACGCTCAGCTCGAGGGGGCGAGAGGTGGCCAGTCCGTCGGGGTGGCCGCCGTGGGCAGCCGGCCGAGAAGCCAGCGCAACGTCTCCGGGGTCGAGGCCCGCACGGTGACCATCCGCGGGCCGCGGCCGAACGCGCGTGACGGCCGGTCGCCCGGTGCCAGCAGCACGGTGACCTCGGGTGGCAACCGTTCCGACAGACGGGCCGCGCTCCACGCCCACTCGGCGTCGACGTAGGCGGCCGGCAGGTCGGCCCAGCCAGGGCCGCCCTTGTCGATGAGCCCGAGGTCGACGAGGTGTACCTCGACCTCACGCCAGCGCGCGAAGACCAGGTCGGTCAGGCTCGTCGGTGCCCTTCCGTGGTGCACGATCCCGGTCCGCCAGACGTCGACGTGCGTGCGGTCCCAGGCGCGCTCGAGCGCCGCGATGGCCCGCGCCAGGTCATCACGGATCACCGCCGCCGGCCGGCCGGCGGCCACGTCCAGGTCCACGTCCGGGTCGAGATCCAGGCCGAGGCCGGCCGCGGCGGCCTCGAACAACCTGGTGTGGGTGTCCGCGCCCTGGGCCAGGTGGCTCAGCACATGCCCCACGGTCCAGCCGGAAAGCAGCGACGGGCGGGCGATGACCTGGTCCTCGGCGGCCGAGGCGAGGGCGAGCAGCCGCCGATGACCGGTGGACGCCCCCGCGAGCAGGTCGTGGGGGATGGGCGACGGGACATAGCCGGAGCCGACGGGCGTGGCGTGCGTTTCCCGCGCGGACGGCGGGATGCCTGGCTCCCGGGTGCCGGGCCGAGTCTCGGTGGCCACCAGCCCACGATGGGCCACCGCGCGCCGTCCGTCCAACCGGCGGTCGTCGCCGGGCTTGGGCGCTCGCCAGACCCCCAGAGCCACACCGGCGAGGTCACGCGTCCACGGACGGACGCTGCCCATCCACAGGGACACCGTCCACCTCGTTCCAACGTGCCCTTGCCAACGCTGACCATCAGAGGGGCAGTGTTGGCAAGGACTCGTTCCTGGCCGCGAGACGGGGATCGTCACCCGAGAACGGCGACCCCCGGTGGAAACCGCCGCGCGATGGCCTGCCGGCGGCAGTCGCGGGCCGGCCATCGCTCGCCGCGGCCATGGCTCGTGTCACGCCCGCGGCCGTCTCCTCACGATGCCCACCGGTGGTCGGTGCCGCCGGCAGGGTGGCGCACTGTTGACCGTGCGGACCATCTCCGAAGGCGCTGACCACCGGTGGGCATCGGGGAGCACCCTCACAACGCGTGGGCCTGGCCTCACCGACGCCCGCGGGAGCTTCGCTGGACACGCTCCGCCCGTACGCTGACCACCAAAGGGGCAGTGCCACGTCAGGACTACGCCGGCTGGTATCCGTTCGTGTACAGACACTTTCCCTACGCGAGCAGTGCCACGAAGGTGTCCCGAGGCCGTGCCTCGTGCCCCCCGGCCCGGTCCACGCAGGTGGCGGGTCCGCGACGCCTCCGGCAGGGCCGTCGCGTGACGAACGAACGAGAGTGGAATCCCTGGTCCGAGGCGCCGGTGGGCTCTGATTCGGCCGGGAAATCGAACCTTTACGTCGGATCCCTTGTCGAGGCCTCGTTCCGCTGTCAGTCTGGCTCGGCGCCAGTGCGCAACTTCTACAGGTTGCCGCAGATCTGTCACAGAAAGTGAGAAAGGCGGGTGCGAGCTTGGCGGTGACCGCGGACGAGGGGCCGGCGTCCGCCGCGGACGCGGTGGGCGATGCGAGGTCGGTGTCCGCCCAGGTGTCCACGACGGTGCCCACCGGTGGAACGGGTGATGCACCGCCCGCGATCGAGCTGGTCGGCGTCGCGAAGGAGTACATGTCGCGCCGCGGCGCGGTGACCGCCGTCGAGACCATCGACCTGCGGATCGCCGAGGGCGAGTTCTTCTCCCTGCTCGGCCCGTCCGGCTGTGGCAAGACGACCACGCTGCGCATGATCGGCGGCTTCGAGGAGCCCAGCCGCGGCCAGATCCTGCTGCACGGCCAGGACGTGACGTCCGTCCCGCCGAACAAGCGCGACGTCAACCTGGTCTTTCAGAGCTACGCGCTCTTCCCGCACCTCGACGTCGCCGGCAACGTCGCGTTCGGCCTCAAGCGCAAGGGCGTCGCCCGCGGCCAGGTGCGCCGGCGGGTCGGCGAGATCCTCGACCTGGTCGAGCTCGGCGCACTCGCCGACCGCCGGCCCCGGGAGCTGTCGGGCGGCCAGCAGCAGCGGGTCGCGCTCGCCCGTGCGCTGGTCAACCGGCCGCGGGCGCTGCTACTCGACGAGCCGCTGGGCGCGCTCGACCTCAAGCTGCGCCAGACCATGCAGATCGAGCTGAAGCGGATCCAGCGCGAGGTCGGGATCACGTTCGTCTACGTGACGCACGACCAGAGCGAGGCGCTGACCATGTCGGACCGCATCGCCGTCATGAACAAGGGCCAGATCGAGCAGCTCGCCTCGCCGCGCGAGCTCTACGAGCGGCCGCGCACCCGGTTCGTCGCCGGCTTTATCGGCACGTCCAACGTGCTGCGCAGATCCGTGCGCACGGTGACCACCGACGGGACCGGTCCGATCGCGATCCTGGACGCCGGCGCGGACGAACGGGTGATCGTGCCGGTGCACTCGGGGCTGGGCGGGGTGGTCACCGGCTCGGTTGTCGAGCTGACCGTGCGGCCAGAGAAGATCAATATGACCGCCGCCCGGCCCGAGGGTGACGTCTGCGTGTTGCGCGGCCGGGTCACCGAGGTCGTCTACCTGGGCACCAACACCACGTACACGGTGTTCACCGCCGGCGGCGACGAGATCACGGTCTTCTGGCAGAACAGCGCGGACGCGAACGACCTCGCGGGTCGCGGCGACGAGGTGTGGCTGTCCTGGCGAGAGGACCACTCCTACGCGCTCGCGCCCAGTGGCGCCGATCCCGCCGCGGCCGAGG
Organism: Pseudofrankia coriaricola; assembly: GCF_001854805.1. Classification (GTDB taxonomy): domain Bacteria; phylum Actinomycetota; class Actinomycetes; order Frankiales; family Frankiaceae; genus Pseudofrankia. The sequence continues at coordinate 169,311 of NZ_MBLO01000259.1, read as the reverse complement.
CACCGACTGAGCCGGTGGCCACCGCCGGCTGAACCGCCTGGGCCGCCCAAGCACAGCGAACAACGCTAGTACCACTGCATCTCGCGGAGGACCCCCACTGTGACGACTCACGGCAGCTCGGACCATCCCGGCGCGCACCAGGCGCCCGCCCCCGCCGTCAATCCGGCGCTCCTGCGCGGGCTGACCCAGCCCAGGCTGGGCCGTCGCGACGTCTTCCGGCTGGGCGGCCTCGCCGGCGCGGCCGCGCTGCTGGCCGCCTGCGGGGTCAAGGGCGAGAAGAAGGACGACTCGGCCAGCGTCGTGCCCAGCGACTTCTGGGCGGGCAAGACCAAGACCAACACGCTCGACTTCTCGAACTGGCCGCTCTACATCGACGTGTCGGAGGACGGGAAGTCCAACCCGTCGCTGGACAAGTTCAAGGCCGACACGGGAATCAAGGTCAACTACCGCGAGGACATCCAGGACAACGAGTCGTACTTCGGCAAGGTCCGGCCGAGCCTGGCCGCCGGGAAGTCGATCGGCGCCGACCTGATCGTCATCACCAACGGCATCTTCCTGGACAAGTTCATCCAGCTCGGCTACCTCGCGCCGCTCGACCAGACGAAGCTGCCCACGTTCGCGGCGAACGCGGACGCCAGCGTGAAGAACCCGTCGTACGACCCGGGCAACAAGTACACGGTCGCCTGGCAGTCCGGGCTCACCGGCATCGCGTACGACCCGGCCAAGACCGGCCGGGAGATCACCAGCTACGAGGACCTGTTCGACCCGAAGTTCGCCGGCCACGTCGGCATGTTCGGCGACAACCTCGACCTGCCGAACCTGGCGCTCGTCGGCATGGGGGTGAACCCGGAGAAGTCCACCCCGGACGACTGGAAGAAGGCCGCCGAGAAGCTGAACAAGCAGCGCACCGACGGCATCGTCCGCAAGTACTACACGCAGGACTACATCGACGCGCTGGCGTCCGGTGACCTGTGGATCTCCATGGCGTGGTCCGGTGACGTGTACCAGCAGGTCGCGAGCGGCAAGAACCTGCGGTTCATCGTTCCGAAGGAGGGCGGGATCCTCTGGACCGACAACATGTGCATCCCGATCACCGCCCAGCACCCGGTCGACGCGATCACCTACATGGACTACGTGTACAAGCCGGAGATCGCCGCGATGCTGGCTGAGTACATCAACTACATCACCCCGGTGCCGACCGCCAAGCAGGACGTGTCCCCGGCGCTCGCCGACTCGCCGCTGATCTTCCCGAGCGAGTCGGACCTCGCGAAGACCCACCGTTTCCGCGTCCTCACCACCGACGAGGAAACCGAGTGGAACAAGATCTTCCAGCCGGTCTACCAGTCGTGAGCGCCGAGCCCGCGGCCACAGTCGCCCCTGCCCCAGGGGCGACTGGTCCCCGGCGCGGGCGACGGGGCGCGCGGTGGCGCTCGCCCTTCACCCCGTACCTGCTGGCGCTGCCGGGCGGGCTGTGGCTCGCCATCTTCTTCGTCGTCCCGATGCTGGTGATGCTCTCGGTCTCGCTGCAAACCGGGAACGTCGTGGACGGCTTCGTGCAGACCTTCCATTTCGCGGTCTACCCCGACGCGATCAGGCAGTACTCCGACCAGTTCATCCGGTCCTTCGCCTACGGCGGGATCTGCACCGTCCTGTGCGTCGTGCTCGCCTACCCGATGGCGTACTGGATCGCATTCCACGGCGGGCGGCGCCGCTCGACCTACCTGTTCCTGGTGCTGCTGCCGTTCTTCGTCTCGTTCGTGATCCGGACCGTCTCGTGGAAGTTCCTGCTGGCCGACGACGGCGTGCTGCTGGGCAACCTGAAGGACATCGGCCTGCTGCCGGACGACTTCCGGGTGCTCGCCACCTCGACGGCGGTCATCGGGGGCCTGACCTACAACTCGTTCCCTTTCATGCTGCTGCCGATCTATGTCGCGCTCGAGCGGATGGACCCGAAGCTGCTCGAGGCCGCCGACGACCTCTACGCCGGCAGGGCGGCGGTGTTCGGCCGGGTGGTGCTGCCGCTGTCGATGCCGGGCGTGTTCGCCGGCGTGCTGCTCACCTTCGTGCCCGCGACCTCGGACTATGTCAACGCCTCGATCCTCGGCGGCACCAGTGACACGATGATCGGCAACATCATCCAGACGACGTTCCTGACGAACGCGGACTATCCGCTGGCCTCCGCGATCTCGTTCATCCTGATGGTGATCCTGCTCGTCGGGATCTTCATCTACGCGCGTGTGCTGGGCACCCGCGACGTCTTCGAGATGGGCACCCGATGAGCGCGGCTCCGACTCCGGTTCCGTCCTCGACATCGCGTCCGGCCTCGGCCTCGGCGGCGTCCGGGGCCATGCCCAAGGGCAAGGCCAGGCGCCCGCGCGGCCGGCTCGGCGAGCACCTGCTGCGGGTCTATACCTGGCTGATCCTGCTGTGGCTGGTCGCGCCGATCATCTCGATGATCGTCTTCAGTTTCAACGACACGCACAGCAAGCAGAACAACAACTGGCAGGGGTTCACCCTCACCTGGTGGAAACGCATCGGGGCCATTCCCGACCTGACCACCGCGCTCGAGAACTCGCTCACGATCGCGCTGCTGTCGACCCTCATCGCGACCGTGCTCGGGACGATGATCGGCATGGCGATCGGCAAGCACGCGTTCCGCGGCAAGGGCGCCGTGAACCTGTTGCTGTTCGCGAACATCGCCGCGCCCGAGGTGGTACTCGGCGCGTCGCTGCTGTCGCTGTTCATCACGCTTGGTATCCCGCGCGGCTACCTGACGATCCTCATCGCGCACGCGATGTTCAACATCGCCTATGTCGCGGTGGTGGTCAGTACACGGCTGGCCAGCTACGACCTGAGCCTCGAGGAAGCGGCGCGTGACCTGGGTGCCGGCCCGTTCGCGACGTTCCGGCTGGTCACCCTGCCCATCATCTTCCCGGGCGTGATGTCGGGCGCGCTGCTCGCCTTCTCGCTGTCGATCGACGAGTACATCATGACGCAGTTCAACGCAGGCGGAACGCTCACCTTCCCGCTGTGGGTCTTCGGGGCGACACGGGTCGGCGTCCCGCCGCAGGTGAACGTCATGGCCACGATCATCTTCATGGGTGGCGTGCTGCTCGCCGTACTCGGCGCGACCATTGGCCGAGGCCGGCGCACCCGGCGGCCGGCCGACGACACCGCCGGCGCCCCGGCCTGACCCCGCGCGGTGGGTGTGACATTGGGCTGGCGAGCAAGGCACGTAACGCCACCACAGATCGTGACAACGCATCAGCGCAGTGCCAACCCAGCCACCTCGTCGAGCGGGATCAGCCGGGCCACCGTCATATGCGTCAGCCCGGAACCACGCGGGGAGGGCGTCCAGCGCCCGCGGACCTCCCAGATCGACTCCGCAGGCTCCGTCGATCCGGCAGGGACCCCGGGCGGCGCCCGGCCGGGGTCCCTGCCGGATCGCGAAGCGATCTGGGAGGTCTGGGGCGCGGAGCGTCCGGGCGCGGGACCGCCCTAGTCCTGGCTGGTGCTGGCGGAGGTCGCCTCCCGCCACAGATCGATCTGCTCGCCCTTGTCCCGGCGCCAGCGGGTGGCCAGCGCGGCGGCACTGGCCACCGCGGCGATCAACGCAAGCTTGCGCATCATCGGACGCTCTCCTTGTCCTGGTTGCTGGGCTCCCGGCCCCGCCTCGTCACGGTATCTCGGGCGCCCTGCGCCCGCGATCGGGCGCAGGGCGCCCTCTTACGTGATTCCAGGTCGGGGCATACGACGAGCCTGGCCTGGTCCCGAGTCGACGAGGTGGCTGGGTTCGTGGGTTGAGCGGGCAGGATCGTGCCTGGGTGGACCGAGCGCCCCGGAGGGGCGCTCGGCGTTGCCCTGGGCCGCTCAGCGCTGGTAGGTCGCCCGCAGGACGCCCCGGGCAAGCGTGTGGAACGCCAGGTTGAATCCGACGACCGCGGGCGAGACCGCGTCGTTGATCTCCAGCTTCGGGACGTCGACCGCGTGCACGACGAACACGTACCGGTGCGGGCGGTCGCCCGCCGGGGGTGCCGCGCCGCCGTAGCTCTTCGTCCCCCAGTCGCACGCCACGTGATAGGCGCCCGCCGGCAGGCCGGAGAGGTCGCCCGAGGCGGCCCCGGTCGCCAGCTCGGTGACCGACGCCGGGATGTCGACGAGGGTCCAGTGCCAGAAGCCGGATCCCGTCGGCGCGTCCGGGTCATAGCAGCTGATGACGAAGCTGGCCGTTTCGGCCGGGAATCCGGACCAGGACAACTGCGGAGAGACGTCCTCCCCACCGGCGCTGCCGTGCACCTGGGCCAGGGACAGCGGCTCGCCGTCGGTCAGGTCGGTGCTCGTCACGGCAAAGCTGGGAGCAGGCGGCAGCAGGTCGAGAGGGTCTGGCGCCAGTGCGCGGTCGGCCAGCGACATACGGCGTTCCTCCAGATGAGCAAGGGTGGGCAGCGCAGCCCGGCATGCGTCGGCTCTACGCTTTGGCGGAACGAAAACCCGCAGTCCGAGCGCATGAGTGGGGCCTGGTCGTGAAGCTTGTCACCGCAATCCTCCGCCCGCACCGGGTAGCCGACGTGCGCGCCGCGCTGACCACGTTCGGTATCCATGGCATGACGACTAGCCAGGTAACCGGTTACGGCATGGAAGTTTGGCGTACCAGTTCGTATAGGGGGCAGAGGTTCCATGACGAAACCGTCAGTAACGTCCGGTTGGAGATCGTCACCGAGGATGCTGACGCGGAGGACGTAGTCAACGTCATCCTGCGCTCGGCCTCGAGCACCGCGAGCGGCGCGGGCAAGATCTGGGTCACTACGGTCGACGGGCTGGCCCGCGTGCGTACCGGCGAGCGAGGCCCCGATGCGCTCTGATCTTCGGGAGCCCAGTTCCAGACCTCAGTTCCAGAAGATGAGTATTCAGATGTCGTCTGTTGTGTCGTGCCGGCCTGAGGTGGCGTAAGCTAGCGTTCGTCTCGGTCGTCCTGCTCGTCGAATCCCCCCGTATCGACGAGTAGGCGATCGAGATTTTTCGTGTGTGGCCGGGACCCGTCAGCGACGGTGGCGGCCGCCGCCGTCGGGGCGGCGAGGGGTGGGGCGCGGGACCGGCGGCTGGACGGACAGGCCGGGGCGCGGACGGACGAGGACCTGGGTCGTCTCGTGGCTGACTGGAAGTACCTCGTCGTCCAGCGTGTCGTCCATCGCGGGGACGGTGTCGTGAGAGCGGCGCCTGGCCGCGCGGCGGGCGCGCAGGAGCTCGTAGCCGATCGGGACCACCGAGATCAGCACGATGAGGACGAGAATCGCCTCGATGTTGTTCCGGATGACGCCGATCTGGCCGAGGAAGTATCCGAGGGCCGTCACACCGCAGCCCCAGATCACGGCGCCGATCAGGTTGTACATGACGAATGTGCGGTAGCTCATCCGGCTCACGCCGGCGATGATCGGCGTGAAGGTGCGGATCACCGGTACGAAGCGGGCCAGCACGATCGACCGGGCGCCGTGCTGCTCGAAGAAGGCGTGTGCCTTCTCGATGTGCTCCTGCTTGAACACCCGGGAGTTCGGCCGGCGGAACAGCGCGGGGCCGACCTTGCGCCCGAACAGATAGCCGACCTGGTCGCCGGCCGCGGCCGCCACGCCGATCAACAGGCAGGCGAGCCAGATCGGGGTGGAGATCTCGCCCCGCGCGATCAGCATGCCGAAGGTGAACAGCACCGAGTCGCCGGGCAGGAAGAAGCCGACGAGCAGTCCCGACTCGGCGAAGACGATGATCAGAATGACCGCGATGCCGGCCTTGGCCAGGGTGTCCGCATTCAGGAAGGCGGGGAGGGCAAGCGTGTTCGCCGCGATCGAGGTGGTCACAGTGCGGGCCTCCGGAGCGGACGCGGTCGCGAGGATGGCCAGCCGCCCGCGGGAACGGCATGCCCGCTCGTCGATGGCCCAGTCCGTGGGTCCAGATCAGGGTAACGAGCGTCTCCGCCCGCCGGGCGAGCGGCTGGCAGTACCCGGCTGAGCTGGCCGGAGTCTGTGGTCCGGAGGCCTTGGCCGGAGCGTGTGTCTCATGCCATACCGCGGCCGGGCGGCCGGTGGCCGCGCGACCGGAGCAGGAACCGGATCCGGTGCCGCGTTGGGCGTGGAGCGGCGAAGCGGTCGGCGGTTGACGGTTGGCGACGGTGGTGCCTCCGGCCATAGCGGGCGAAGTTGGTTCACGTGAAACGTTCGCCGACACAGAGGGTGAATAACCTCGACATGTGCGGACGCAGGCATCTCCGGGTGGACCGGGCAGACGGCGGGCACGGCGAGGGCTGGTTGTCGTCGCGGCGGCTCTGGCCGTTGTGTGCGCGACCGCGCCGCTGACCGGTTGTGGCTCCGGCGGGGATGGTGGCGGCGCCGCGCCCGCGACGGCCGAGCCGACCCAGGCGGACACCGAGTTACCCGCGGATGTCAGGCCGGGCGCGCCGGGCGAGCTGATCTCGGCGACGCCGCTGACCGCGTCGGATGGCATGGCGGCCTGGCGGGTCGTCTACCACACGCGGGACCAGAACGGCGCCGACGTGGTGGCCTCCGGGCTGGTCGTCACTCCGTCGGCCGGGCAGGGCGGCCCTGTCCCGGCCGACGGTCGGCCGGTGGTCGCCTTCGGGCATGGCACCACGGGGGTGAATGACGCGTGCGCGCCGTCCAGGTCCAACCCGCCGCTGTCATCCATCGGCGGGGCGCTCGGGCTGGTGACGCAGGGGTACGTGCTCGCCGCCGCCGACTACATCGGGCTCGGCACTCCCGGCGAGCACGCGATCTATGTCGCCCGCCCGGAGGGCCAGGCGCTGCTCGACGTCGCCCGTGCCGCCCGGTCGCTTCCGGCCGCGCATGCCGGTGAAAGTGTGGTCATCTGGGGTTACTCGCAGGGCGGCCAGGCCGCGTTGGCCGCCGGAGCGCTGGCCGCCCGCTACGCGCCGGAACTCTTAATCCGCGGGGTGGTGACGACCGCGCCCCTGGCTGACGTGCCGAACTCGCTGCGCAGCATGCTCGCCGAGCCCAACGGAGTCGCCTACGTGCTGCTGGCGGCGATTGGCGTCTCGGTGATCGATCCCGGCGTGCGGCTTTCTGACGACCTCACCGCGCAGGGACGACGGCTGTTGTCGATCGCCCGGGAGAAGTGCGCGCTGGATCTGCTCATCGCGAGCTCCGGGCAGAGCAGCGCGACGGTGTTCGTCCACGATCCGCTGACCACCGAGCCCTACGCCTCGGTGTTCGCCGCGCAGCGGACCGCGGTCATCGCGCGGATGGCCCCTGTGCTGGTACTGCAGGGCGACATCGACGATGTGATCCATCAGCCCGTCACGGACGGTGTGGTGCGCGACCTGTGCGCCACCGGCACGGAGGTCGCCTACCACCGCTACGCGATCGCGGACCACAGCACGGTCGTCGGCGCGTCCTATCCGGAGATGTACAGCTGGATCGCGGGCCGGTTCGCCACCGACCCGCCGCCGGTCCCCAACATCTGCGCGGGCCTCTAGCGCCCAGGCCGTAACGGGGCGAGCACCTCGGTCCAGCGAGCCAGCTCATCGAACATCAGTTTCGAGGCTGACGACAGCCGCCGCGGTCCTCCGGCGGGCGGCCCGATGCGCCTGCCCACAGTTCTCCTCGTCGGCTCTCCTCATCGGCCGGCGAGCAGCGGGCGCGGTCTCGAGGGCTGCCCGGCCCACGGCCCGGCCCGCGGTGCGGTCCAGCCCTGGCGCGCGGCGAGCGGGCCCTGTCCTCCCGGCCGTGAGACAGCCACGCGGTCGCGGGCGGAGGCGGAGGCGGGGTCGCCGGGCCGACCCGGCGGCGGCTGCGCGACGATAACGCAGCCTTGACGGCGGAGGCTCTCGGCCTACCTGATGCGGGGCCGCGCCACGACGGCGACGTCTCGCGCGGCCGGAGGCGCTCGACCAGCCTGGTGCCGGACGGGCGTCCAGGCGGTCGGCGCGCCGCCACTGGGGCACCAAAGTCGGGCATGACTGGCCGGTATGTGACGCGACTCGCGGCAACTGGGCGACAACTAGGCCGAAGGCGGTTCGGCCTCGCTGGCAGGGACGGAGAATGGCGCGGTGACTCAGGACGGCGTACCACGCGCGGGCAGCGCGGGCACGGATCCGGTTCTTGGCCTCGACCTCGGCGGCACGTCGATCAAGTGGGTGACCCTGGTCGACGGCACGGTGATCGACAAGGGCCAGGTGCCCACGCCGCGGACCGGCGTCGACGACGTGCTGTGCGCGCTCGCCGGCCTCGCCGCCCAGGTCCCGGCGGCGCGGGCGATCGGCATCGCGGTGGCGGGCGCGCTGGACCCGGTCGCCGGCAAGCTGCTCGTCGTCCCGAACATCCCGGGCGACTGGCCCGCCCGGGCGATCGGCCCGGAGCTCGCGAACGCCATCGGGCGGCCGGTCAACCTCGCCAACGACGCGCGGGCGTTCGCCTATGGCCAGCTGCGGCACGGCGCCGCCGCCACCGCGGCCGACGCGATCTTCGTGACGCTCGGGACCGGGATCGGCGGCGCGATCGCCTCCGACGGCCAGCTGCGGCTCGGCTACCAGCGCCGCGGTGGCGAGATCGGGCACATGCCGATCGAGCCCGATGACGGCCGCAAGTGCGGCTGTGGCGCGATCGGCTGCCTGGAGACCATCGCGGGTGGCCGGGCACTGGCCGAGATGGGCGGAGACCTCGTCCGGACCGGCTCCGCGCCGGTGCTCGCCGCGGCCGTCGAGGGCCGGCCCGAGCTGGTCACGCCCGGGCACGTGGTCCAGCTCGCCCCCGTCGATCCGGCCTGCGCACGCCTGGTCGCCCGCGCCGGGCGGGCCCTCGGCATCGCGTTGGCCTGCCTCGCGAACGCGCTGGCGCCCGAGGTCATCGTGTTCGGTGGCGGGGTGTCGGCCGGCCTGTCGGCCTTCCGCCCGCACTTCGACGACATCATGTCCCGCTACACCGTTCTCGTGGAGAACCCGCGGGTCGTCACCGCCATCGACGGCTTCGCCGGCGCCGTCGGCGCCGCCGCCTGGGCGGCCGAGCCCCCCGCCGGCTACCCGTCCCCGACCCTGCCCAGCGTCCGCTGACCTCGGCGGCTGACCTCGGCGTCGCCGCCTACCGCAGACGCACAACTCCTGACGCCAGACAGCAGCACCATGCGCTGCTGCCGCCTCCCAAGGCGCGGAAGGAGGGCCAGGTCCCCGTGGACGCGGGCCCTGGCCCGACGCCTGTCCGGAAACCAAACCTCGCAGCTGCGTCGGTGGCTGCACAGGTTCGGTTGACCTCAAGCGCGGTTGAGGTCCTAGTGTGCCGTGCGTGAACGAGATCGATGACCTCATCAGCCGCTACCAAGATGGCTTCCTACGGCTCGACGCGGGGTTGTTGGGTTCCCTGTGGGCCGACCAGGACATCGTGTACAGCCCGGCCGAGCTGGCGGATCCGATCACCTCCAAGGTCGACCTTGACGCGTACTACGCCCGCGTCGTGCGGTTGTTTCGCGACGTCGAGATCATGGACGTATTCGCTGTCCGTCACCAGCGCTTGAGTGACGATGTTGTCGCCGTCCATTTTGGGTTCCGCTTTCGAGCCCACTTCGTCAGCGGGCCATTGCACGTGGTTGCCGGCCGGGTGTCCGTGGTGTTCCGCCGCGACGCCACCGGATGGCACGGGGTGCACTATCACGAGTCGCTGACGCCCGGAAGCTAGGCCTCAAGCTTTCACGCCATGACCGTCTGGTGGGTGTGTCTGAAATAGGAAAGCGCTCCTGGGCTGGGAGGACGGGCTCGTCGAGAGCCCGATCCGTTCCAGTCGAAGGAGCACCTTCATGGTGCGAAAGTACCGGTGTCTACCCGTCTGACAACCCGCCGGGAAAACGACGATCAACGAGGGAACCTGCAGGCGCAGGTGTAGGTTCCCCCGTTGATCTTCCAATCGGTGGCGTGCTGCCAGGGGTTTCCCAGGCGGGGTGTCATTAGGCGTAGTGCTGACTTACCGGGTTTCGATGGCAGTTCTGCGCGGGGAGTCGCCGGGTGTGTCCCGTCCCGGCGCCCTGGTCTCGTCCCAGTCGAAGCTGGCCAGGTCGACCGGTCGTCCCCTCCGAAGCTGGTCCGATCCGGCCGGAAGGTCGATCAGCTGATGCCTGACCAGGTACATGCAGCGCCCTTGCGGAGAGTGCTGATTTGTCAGTTTTGGTGGCGGTCTGTGGGGTTATGGTCGCGTAGCGGCTGGTGTCGGGGTTGGTGAGGTCTGGCGCGTGACGTGCTGGTCGTGCTGGTGTGGCTGCAGGCAGGGCGGATCGCCCGGCTGACGGAGGACAACGCGGCGCGGGACGCCAGGATCACGGAGTTGACGGCGGCGAACGCGGTGTTGGCGGACCGGCTCGGCCGGGTGGAGCGCCTGCTGTCGCGGAACGGCTCGAACTCGTCGATGCCCGCGTCGAAGGATGGCGATGGTCGTGGTGATGGACGAGACCCGCTGCGCGTCGGCCCCTGGCTACCCCAGCCAGGCCGTAAGAAGGCCGAACGCCACCTGCTCGTCGCCTGCACCGACCTCGACGTCCGGTTCCTGCTCGGCGACCGCGACCTGGAGACCTTCCGGACCTCGGTACTCACCGAGCTCGCGGCCGCACTGGGACGAGCAGCGGCGTTGTCCACCGCATCTGGTCTCTTGCCTGGTCAGTGCCTCGTGGCCAGACCAGGTTGGCGGGGACGGGACAGGGTGCGTCAGTCGGACAGATCCCAATTGGGGGCAAGTCGGGTGACGTATTCGGTTCGGGCCTGCGCCGACAGCGGCTCGTCCGTCGTCCGGACCCTGGATTTCCAAGACCGACTCCTCGGCGGGATGGACGGGTGGCGTCGCGTCAATCGCGGCGGCCCGCGTCGGCGACGTCTTTTCAGCGTGGGTTTCGGCTGAGTACTCATCGTGGCTGGGGTCGGGCGTGTTTGTACTGGGACGGGCCAGACACGGGCGAGCTGGACACAGTGGAGGCGAGGGTGCGTGCTGATGAGGAGCTGGCCTTTAAGACGTTCGTGGCCGGGGCTGCCGACCGGTTGCTGCTGAGTGCGGTTCTGCTCGTCGGCGGGGACTGGGGTGCGGGGGAGGACTTGCTGCAGGGGGCGTTCGAGCGCACCTACCGGCAGTGGCCGCGGATAGCCGAGGGCCGGCCGGAGGCGTATGTACGCCGGGCGTTGGTCAATGCCGCGACGAACCGGTGGCGGTGGCTGCGGTCGCGGGTCGCGGAGGTGCCGCTGGTCGTCGATGGCGAGTGGACTGTCGATGTCGCCGCCGTGGGCGTCGACCATGCTGACCGGTTGTCCCTGCGCGACGGCCTGGTCCGCGCGCTGCTGTCCCTGCCGCCTCGGCAGCGGGCCGTGCTGGTGTTGCGCTACGTCGATGATCTGCCCGAGGCGGAGGTCGCCGCCGCGCTCGGCTGCTCCGTCGGTTCGGTGCGCAGCCAGGCCTCGCGGGGCCTTGCCCGGCTGCGCGACAGCGAGCACCTGGCGGCGCTCGGCGCCGTCCACGCCCCACGAGGACGCCACCGCGGCGGGGGAGGCCTCGACGTCCTGACCAACGAGACAGGGGATGGCGGCACCGCTTCGTCCCCAGGGGCTTCCGCTCCGCGTTCGACGCGACCCACCCGGTGAGGGGAGATGCTGTGAGTACAGGAGCAAACGGGCGCACCGACCCAGGTGGACCGGTCCAAAGGGGCAATTTCACCGCGCGGGTCGGGGCTGCGGCGGGGACGCAGCCCACGCGCGACATCGTGGACGGCGCTGACCAGGACCTGGTGGCGCACCTGCGCGCCCTGGGCGCCGGGAGGCCGCGGCGCGGTGTCGGCACCGCGTTCCCCGACCTTGTGTGCGCACAGGCCCGCCGTCATCGGTCACGCGCTCGCGTCGCCGCGGTCGCCGCGCTCGTGCTGGTGATCGTGGCGGGAGTCGGCATCCCGGTGAGCCTGCGTGCCGGCGGGAACGACCCGGGGTCCGCCGTGGCCGCGGCAGGGCCCGCGTCGCGGGACGTTCCGTACGCCTTCGGCGGCGTGACCACGACCTGGCTGCCGGCGGCGATGACGCACGACGCGGACCTGACCGACGTGATCCCGTTCGAGGCCGAAGCACCGCTCCTGGCCAGCTACGTGCACATGCTCGGCGCCAACGCGTTCGTCAGCAGGTTCGTCGCGCCGTCCACGGCGTCGACGACTGCGACGGCCGGGCTGTCCACCGTCTGGGTGATCGCGGCCTATCCGCCGGACGACCACACGATCGGGGCGACCATCCCTCGGATCCAGGAGGAGCTGGGGGGCTTCTTTGACAGTGACGGCTCCGCCGGGGAGGCCGCCGGCGTCACCGAGGTGTCGGCGGTGACGGTGGGCGACCGGGACGCCGCCTTCGTCCGCAACGACCTCGCCCTCGGGCACGACGCCGCACATCCCCAGGGCCCGGAACCGGACCACCGCTACGGGGGCCTGCTCACCTGGCCCACGGCCAGCGGCGCCGTGCTCGGCGTCGAGGCCGACGGTGCCGCTCCGGTGGACCTCGAGGTGCTGCGGCAGATCGGCGCCGGGCTGGTCCTCGGCCCGATGCCGAGCATCGCTCCGCTACCGACCGAGTCCCTGCGGCCCCTCGAGGACGCCGGGATCGCCGCGGCGGTGGAGTCGGTCCTCCACGACGCCTTCGCCCACGGCGTGCCCGACGAGCGCTGGGCCGCGGCCGTGGAAGACGGCCCGGCGCTGACAGCCATCCATGCCAACCTGCGCGCCCACTTCCCACAGTTGAGCGACACCATGGAGGTCACGGTCGACAGCCTCAGCCAGAGCGGATCCGACTTCGTCATGGCCCGGGTGACGATGACGTTCATCGACCCGACGGTCGCGGTGATGGCTGGCCAGCGCGGGCCGGACGGCGTCGTCCGATTCCCCATCACCGTCGGGGCGATCCGTACGGCTGACGGCTGGAAACTCCAGCGAAGGTCTTGGTGCGGTTCCCTCAACCTGCTGGGGATGGAAATGCTGAGCTGCCCGCACGCGTGACCTGAACCGGGCTCGCCGGGGTCCTCCGCCCGCTGAAGGCGGCGCGGCCACCCGGCGGGCCCGGCGGGCAGGCGCCGCGGCGGCTTCGCAGAGCCGGTCAAGACCCCCTCCGCCAATGCCGGTCGAGTGGCGGAGCAAGCTGGGAAACGGCGGCGAGAGCCGGGAACCTATATACACCTTCTGATCGCCCAGGGCTCGCGAGAGGTCGGGCCTGCTATGAACGGGACGTCGCGTCCCGAGGCGCGGCAGGATGGTTAGGTCCCGTGGACGCGGGCCCCTGGCCCGACGCAGGGGTGTCCCTCTCGGTCCGCGGCGGTCGCGCTGAGGACGGCGACGCGGCTGTTAGACGGCTGGTTGATCCCTCCACCGGGGCGGCCAGCGGAGGCCCCGACGGCGAGGGGGTTCTGGGGGGCGTAGCGCTCTTTTCAGCGGGATGCTCAACTCCGTCGCTGGTGGTGATTGCGGGTCTTTGAACAGCCAGCGCAGGTCGTGGCCGGCTGTGCGTGTGTCGGCGATCCGCAGGGCGTGCAGAGCGGCGGTGACGGTGACGGCGACGAGGGACGCCCGGTCGGGTGGGTGAATGGGCTGACGGGGTGACCTGCCGTCACGGTCGCGGACGTACTGGGCGAGCACGTCGGCGGGCAGCCGGCTGGCCAGGTCGTCGATGCTCGCGTCGTGGAGCACTCTGCGGCCGAGGAAGGCGAGGTCGGTGAGCATGGTCGTGACGGGCTCCGGGACGGCCTTGTAGATCCCAAAGTTCGCGGTGGGGCGGTCGAGCACGTGCCAGAGAATCTGCTGGGCTTCGAGCACGGGGTGGCCGTCGTCCAACGCTAGGCCTGTGTTTCGCACATCGGATTCTGGTGCCCCTACCCGCCCCGGTGATCACGTTTTTCGATCATGGAGGCTGGGTGGGGTCGACTCCGAGGAGGTCGAGCAGGTGGCGTTGCAACGTCCCCGGCCAGGGGATGTAGGCGGGCTGGCCGCCGATGGCGGGAACCAGGCGCAGCGCGGCGAGGGCTTCGAAGACGAGCCGGCCGGTGGGCCTGGCGGGCCGGCCGGCGTAGAGACCCGGCAGCTTCTCGGCCGGAGCGATCGCCCGGCGGACCTCACGTTCGATCAGGCTGAAGACCAGCAACGCCAGGCAGATCACGTGGATCAGCCCGTCGATCCGCTGGTTGGACCGCAGGAACAGCGGCGCGACGGCGAGCGGCCCCTTGTAGTCGCTGTAGCGGCGCTCGACCTTCTCCTGCCCCTTGTAGCGGCGCAGCACCTCGGCCGCGTCCGCCTCGGCGACGGTCAGGTTCGTCAGCAGCGCGTACCAGCCGTCGCTGGCTGCCTCGGCGGCCAGGGCCGTCTCGTCGAACGCCCAGGTGAAGGTGGTCTTCCCACTGGCCTCATCGGCGTCGATCTCGTAGTGGACCAGGCCGGTGACCCGGCGGGACCGGCAGACCTGCTCGGCACGGGCCCGTACCGCCTGCTCGTCGGGGTGGTAGCGGGTGCCGGCGGTGCGCACGAGCCGGTCGAGCTCGTCGGTGGCCCTGGCCAGCTTGAGCCGGCGGGCGGACACGGCGGCCTGGGCTCTGGCCGACGACCAGACGTGGACGGTGCGCACGACCAGCGGCGGATCCTTCTTCCGCGGCCCGCGCACCGTGGTCCGGCCCTCACAGGCCCGGTAGAAGGCCCGCTGGTGGGCGAACTTCTCCCGGTCGCGGACGGCGACGTAGTCGACCGGGGCCGCGGTGGTCACGTCGAGGGCGGCGAGCACGGTCGCGGGCACGACGTTCCTGGGCGCCGGGGCGATGAACCGTGCGCCGTCGGTGGCGACGAGCGCGGACAGGTTGGTGTAGGAGACCAGCTTCGTGTCGCCGACCAGCAGGAACGGGCGCGGGCCGGCGGCCGTCCGCAGGGCGCGCAGCGCACCGACGACCTGACAGACCTCGGCCGCGCCACCGTCGTAGGCCCTCGCGACCAGCGGGACCCCGCCGTCGGCGAGGACCCCGAGCCCGGTCTGGATCTGTTTGAGGTCGGGCCGACGGTCCTTGGGATGGCCGTACCGCGGCGTGGCGTAGTCGGGATCCGTCTCGGGGTAGGCGCCGTACAGGGAGATCGACGTCATGTCCCAGTGCACCTGGGACACATCCAGGCCGAAGCCGGCGACCGCGGCCGCGCCGATCGAGCCGACGACCTGGTCGGCCTGCTCCGCGAGCGCGTCGAGGGCCCGGGCGATCCGGTCGTCGCCCAGCGCGTCCGCCGGGACGTCGAAGACCTCCTCGACCGCCCAGGCCGCCGCCCAGTCGGCGACGCGGACCATCGCGGTCGGGCAGGTCAGCCGGTTGGCGATCAGGACCTCGATGACCTGGCCATGGGTGAGCCGGGCGATGTCGCGGACCGGGCAGAGCCGGTCGACGGTGCCGGCGACATCGAGCCGGCGCAGGAAGTCACGGATGACCGGCAGCGCGCCGAGCATCTTCTCGACGCTCGGCGGCCCGTAGTCCGCCGCGGCCGTCACAGCCAGGAACCGTGCCAGGCCCACCACTCCGCGGCGCGGCAGGCCCGACACAGAACGATCAAAAGATCACGTAGCTGGCCCATCACACGCACGTGCGAAGGACAGGGCTAGGGCGGGGGCGGCGGTGAGGTCGGCGCCGCAGCGTGCCGCTTCCCGGCCTCGGGCGCCGCCGATGCTGCGCGCGCAGTGTCCTGGGTGGGGAACGAAGCCGAGCGCGACGCCGGCCGTGCGGGCCGGGCGGTCGCAGCGAGGGCAGGTGTCGACGAGCAGGCATTGGTGGATTGGGCAGGCAAAGGACCAGCTCAGGCGCCAGTTCAGTGGCCACCGTCCGTCGCTCTCGTGTAGGCAGCTGGGGCAGAAGCGTGAGCCTTCGGTCCGGGCCCAGAGCCGGTAGCGGACACGGCGTCGTTCGGTGTCGACATGCACCGCACGGCCGTCGAAACGGGTCAGGGTCAGGCTGTGGAGGGCTGCGGGGGAGATCCCGCAGGCAGCGGCGATGGATGCTGCTTCGCTGGTGTGCAGGCTGACAGTCCAGTCCGGCGCATGTGCAAGCATCCGTGAGGGGTGCTCTCGGTCGGTCGTCGGTAGCCCGAGCGCGATGGCGAGGTCCCCGAGGGTGGCCTGCAGCCGGTGCGCGTAGGTCTCCAGCCAGGAGCCGAGTGCCTCGTCGGGCAGCGGGTCGAGCCGCAGTGGCAGCGTGCGGGCCGGCATCGTTATGCGTCGGCGGACGCGGTGGTGCGTAGGGCGCGGTGATGCGGGGTCAGCCGGCCGGCGTCGAGCGCTGCCTGCAGCGGGGCGCGGGACTGCTCGGCTCCTTCGTCGGCCTTCACCCGGTCGAGCAGGTCGCGGGTGAGCCGTTCCTGGCCGTGGCGGATCGCCCGGCCGGCGCCGCGGCTGATCAGGGTCATCAGGGAGCCGATGTGGCCGGTGGTGCGGGCGAAGTCGAGGATCGTCTGGTTGAGGCCCTTGATGGTGGTGTTCGCGCCGAGGCCGATCCAGCAGACCGGCAGGTGCTCGTGCCCGCCGGGGGTGGACCGTCCTTCCTCGGTGATCTGGCGGCGGTGGAACTCGCGGGCGAAGACCAGCGTGGCGGTCGTCTTGCCCAGCCCCGGGTAGCCGTCGATCGCGGCAGCGCCCTTGGCCTTGTCCCCGTCCTGCTGGTTCGTCTCGACGATGTCCCACAGGTCGTCGTGCAGCGCGGCCATCTGCGGGGTGCGCAGCGGGCCGATGTTCGCGTGCCAGACCCGCCTGGCCCGGTCGTGCTCCGCCTTCGCGTCCGGGGACAGCGCGTCGAGCGCGGCCCGCGACAAGCGCTTGGTTGGATCATCTCGAACAGCACCGACGCGACATCCACGCTCTTCGTCGACACCGGGCTGCACCGCATCCCCGTGACGCAGCGAGTATAGAGATCCATTGCGATCGTCAGCTCCACCTGGACCCAGCGCAGCGTCACCGGCTCCATCGCGAACACGTCGAGGCGGGTGGTGTCGAGGAGCACGTACTCACCCGGCCGGGACGCCCGCAGCCGGCCGTAGGAGACCGCCGGCCGGTTCGCGATCGAACGGCGTGCCTTCGCGCTCGCCCCGAAGCTTCCCCGACCCCGGGCGATCTCGTTGAGCGCCCGGTAGGCCGCGCCGCCCCGGGGCGCCGGGACGACCCCGGCGCCGAACTCCCGTTCCAGCCGCGCCGCCACCCGCCGCAACGTCAGCGACTTCGTCACGTTCGAGTCGTCGACCTGGTCATCGAGCACGGCCCGACAGGCGTCCACCCACCGGGTGTCGACCTGTTCCAGCACCGGACGGCGGCGCCCAGCCGCGGCATCGACCAGCCCCGCCTCCCCGCCCGCCCGGTAAGCGATCACCCAGCCGCGAACCGTCCGGGCCGTCACCCCAAGCTCCTCGGCCTTGGCCTCGTACCGCCTCATCAGCGGGACGCTCGGCGCGAACGCGCCGCGCGGCTCTCCAGGCGCCGCGAGCTCCGCGGATCCCGACCGGTAGCCCGTGAGCACCTCACGGACATGATTAGCCCGTTCTCGTGCCCGCGCGGCCGCCTCCTCGCCCACCCGGTCCAACAACACCTGGGGCGGCTCCTCGCTGCCAGGCGCCGCCGCTCCCACCAGGCGCGGGACAGCCGGGCCGCCCGGCCGCAGCAGGTCGGCAAGCCGAAGCCGCGAGACCTGGCCCTTGCGGTCCTCGACAACGACCGCGTCGCCCTGCAGCTCGATGACCTCACACAGCTCGCCGTCCCGGACAACCTTGCTGCCAAGCCCGACACTCGCCCGCGCCGAACTCACGCCGCCGTCACCACCGTCGCGGACGCCAACGGCAACCGAAGATCCGCGCAGAGGCGCCCCGACCACAGCGCAGCGAGCACATAGGCACGACCAGCGGGACCGCTCCCCACCACCGCGCCCGCCGACCGCACCGCCTCGGCGAACGACACGGGCGAGCCGACTGCGGTGACCACCGCGTCCAGCAACCCCTGGTCGAACTGCGTGCTCCGCCGGTAGCCCGCCAGGAACCGGACGTTCGCCAGCACCACCGGGTCGGGCTCGCTGAACACCTCGAACGACCAACCTTGTGCCGCCGTGACCCGACCAGCCCACCCGAAGGTGAATGCCACCTTCTCGTCCGCCAGGCGCCGCCGCGGCTTGACGTCCACCACCGTCACCAGCCCATCAGCGCGCACCGCCACGAAGTCCGGCACATGACGGCGCACCTCGCCGTCGACCCGCGCGACCATCTGAAACGGCTGCGACGCTACCTGCCGTAGCAAGCGATCCCGATCTGCCAACAGCAGCCAGGCCAGCTCCAGCCGCGACTCGTAGCCCACGTGACCGCAGGTCACCGCCGACCAGTACAAGCCCGAGTAGTGCGCCTGGCCCCGGTGCCAACGGAATGTCCGCCATGGCAGCACCCCGTCGAACTCGACGTGCACAGGCCGGTCGAGCTCCACCTCGACAACGCCGTCAGCTCTGCGAACCCTGAGTCGGGCGGACCCCAACGCAGCCGCCGACCGCGCCATCCCGCAACACCCCCCACGCTCCTCACGGCAACCGTAAAGCGACAGAAAGTGCCCATCTAGGGTGCAACTGTGATCTCGTGTGCCCTCTGACCCGTCGCGGCCCTCGGACCAGGCGGTCCGCGCTAGGACCCGGACGCCTACCTAGATCACTTCCAATTGCCGGCGAGTGGAAAAGCGATCTGGGAAGTGGAAGATCAACGGGGGAACCTACAAGGCGCAGGCGAGTAGTGATCAAGTTGCAGTGTGTTAGCGTTTATTGTCACTTGACGAGTGTTAAGTGGCGATAAACGAGGTGAGGGGTGCTGCCGCGGATGAGCCGACATGATGATCAGGTCGATCAGCAGGTGGACGAGCTGCTGACCGCGATGACGCGGCTGTGGGCCGCGGCGCCGCCGGTGGTCCGTTGGCGGGCGCTGCGCGAGCTGGCCGACAACCGGGCGGGACTGCAGGCGATGACGGTCCACCAGCTGCTCCCGGAGGACGGCTCCCGCCGAGGCCTCGGCGAACTGGCCCGCGCGCTCGGCGTGACGACCAGCTGGGTCAGCCAGCTGGCCGCGCTTCCCCGCCGGCATGCAGGCCTGTTCGCGTGGGGGCGGGCGCTGGCCGTCGCCTCCGACCTGGTCGCCCTGGCCGAGCGGTCCGGCTCCAGCCGGCTCTCCGGCGAGCTCGCCGGCATCGTCCGGCGCGGCCTGCACGACACCAGTCCGCTGAGCGATCTGGAGGACGCGGCCAGCCGCTGGGCGCTGGCCGCCCGCCGCCAGCGCCGCGGCCCCGAGGCGGACGCGCTCGTCGAGCGCCTCGACACCCTGCTCGCGCGGGTCACCCCCGCTCTCGACCTGGACTGGCTGGCCCGCGCGGAGATCGCCCTCGGCTACCAGACCGGCCGTCCTTCCGCCGCCGGCGGCACCGCGGCCGGAGCTTCTGGCCTCAGCGAGGCATCCGCCGGCGGCGTCCGCGCCACCGGCGCCGAGCCGGCGGCCGCCCCGGCCCGGCCCGCCGCGGCCTCGGCGGAGCCGCCGGCCGTGCCTGGGCCGAGGCGCGGTCCCAGCGACCCTCTGCCCTGGAGCCGTTACCGCCTTCGCGACCGCTGAGCGAACCCGGCCAGTGGCCGGGCCATCGGACTGTGGCGACGACGGCGTCGAAACATCATTTCCGTGACGACGGCCGGTTCGTCACGATGGCCGGGTACCCGTGGGCGCGGGCCGAGATCGCCGCGCCGAGGCGACTACGGCCTGCGGAGCAGGACGCCGGTCGGCTGGCCGGCGGCGGCGGAGCCGGAGGTGTAGGTCAGCCCGCCATCAGGCTCCAGCCGCAGGCGAACAGTGTCACCCTGGGTACACATGTGCATACCTAAAACGATCGGGTTCTCACCAGAGTCGGGGATGTCCACGACGATCACCTCGTCGCCGTAGGGGCCGCCGATTCCGGCGAACCGCAAGTCTCCCGTGCATCGAAGCGAGCCCACGTCCACGCTGAGGAACTGGATCAGAGTGGATTCCGCGTGGCCGAGGGTCTGTCCGCTCTCGCCCGCCCGCAACGTGATCACCACGTTGGAGACGAGGCCCTCCTGGGAGGTCACTCGTCCTTCCCATGTCCCCACGTAGCCCGCGGGCAGGACACCCTGCTTAGGGGCGTCGGTCTCGTCAGGTCGGGTGGATTCGCCGGCGGCGTCCGAGGTGGCCGGCCGGCTGGTGACGGCCGGAGAACCGCTGGCACTGGTCGTCTCCAAACCCCGCGATCCGTCGTCGCTGCCAGAGCTGGGCAGCACCAGCAGGACGATCAGCAGGGCGGCGATCGCGAGGCTCAGGAAGCCCGCGGCCGCGGCCACGACGAGTTGGCCGCGGCGTGGGTTGCCGGCGGCGGGCGGTGTCGGCGGAACGGGCGGGATCGACACGGCCTCGGGTCGGGGCGTCGACGTCGCGGCCGTCGCGGACCCCCACGACGGGTAGCTGCCCTGAGGACCCGACTGGCCGGTGAGTGGCCCGGCGGGTGTGTCCAGGTCGAGAAGGGCGATGGCCTGCCGGCTGATGCCGGTGATGAGATCGGCCGGCAGCCAACCCGCCGCGACGAGCGAGGCCGCGTCGCGGCCTGAGGCGATCGCGGCGAGTACGGCGGGTGGGGTGGGCCGCGCGGCCGGGTCCTTGTTCAGGCAGGCGCGCGCGAGGTCACGCAGATCGGGGGGCATGGCGGCGAGGTTCGGCTCCCGGGTGACCACGCTGTGCAGCACAGCGGCGACGATGGAGCCGTCAAACGGGCCAGTGCCGGTCGCGGCGAACGCCAGCACGGAACCCAGGGAGAACACGTCGCTCGCGGGGCCGGCCTCCGCCCCGCCCACCTGCTCGGGCGACATGAACGCGGGCGAGCCGATCGGCGAGCCGGTCCGGGTGAGCACCGAGGCGTCGATCGCCCGGGAGATCCCGAAGTCGATGACCCGCGGCCCGTCCAGGCTGAGCAGCACGTTCGACGGCTTGAGATCGCGGTGGACCAGACCGGCGCCGTGGATGGCGACCAGCGCCTCGGCGAGGCCGGCGCCGAGCGTGCGCACGGTCGGCGCCGGCAGCGGGCCGTGCTCGGCCACCGCCTGCATCAGCGACGGCCCGGGGATGTAGGCGGTGACGAGGTAGGGATGCTCGGCGTCCGGGTCGGCATCGAGCAGCGGGGCGGTCCATGGGCCACCGACCCGCCGCGCCGCGTCGACCTCCCGCCGGAACCGGGCGCGAAACGATGGGTCGTCGGCGTACTCGGGGCGGATCACCTTGACCGCCACGGTCCGGCCGCCGTGGCCGCGGGCCAGGTAGACGCGGCCCATGCCCCCGCCGCCGAGGACGCCGAGCAGCTGGTAGCCGCCGACGGCGCGGGGGTCGTCCGCACGGAGCGGTCTCACGCGGCGTCGTCCTCCTCGCCTCCGCGATCCGTCATTCGTCAGCCGTCGCAGTCGCGGCGACGCCCAATATCTTCCGTGACGGCCTGGGTGTCCTTCGCACCCCCTCCGCCTGGGCCATCACACTTTCGACGTGCGGCCACCCGGCAAATGCAACATCATGCTGGTGAGCAACGCGCGTAACTCATCTACAGCTGGTGACCGCGCATCAGCGCAGCGCCAACCGAGCCACGTCGTGAGCCCGGATCCGGCCGGACCACCGCCATATGCCAGGGCCCGGAACCACGCTGGGAGCAGGGTCCCTGCCGGATCGGCGACAGGGTTCCTGCCGGATCGCGAAGCCGGGGTCCCTGCCGGATCGCGGAGCGATCTGGGAGGTCTGCTGGGAGGTAAGCGATCTGGGAGGTCAGGCTCAGCGTCCGCGGACCTCCCAGATTGGCTCCGCAAGCTCCGCCAATCCGGCAGGAACCCCGGGCGCTGCCCGGTTGCGGGCGCGGAACGTCCGGCAACGGGAGCGCCTCAGACGCCGAGGAAGCTCAGGACGGTGTCCATGGCACGCATGTTGGACTGCAGGGAGAAGTGGTCGGCGCCGTCGATGGTCACGCCGGTGGCGTTGGGCAGCAGGGCGGCCAGGGCCTCGGGCGAGCCGACGCTGTCGCGCTCGCCGGTGACGACGAGCACCTCACAGGTGACGGCGGCCAGCTCCACGGCCGTGATCGGCTCCACGGGGCGGCGGGCGAACGCGGCCAGGGCGTCGAGGTCGTTGCCCGCGCTGCGGGCGAGGCCGCGGAAGAGCCGGGCCCGGACGTCGGCCGGGTCGGCGTTGTCGATCGCGAACGGGACGGCCTCGCGGATCTCGAGAATCGCCGGGCCGATACCCATCAGCACCAGCCGCTCGAACGAGGCGAGCCCGCGCGTGGCGCACTCGAGCAGCAGGCGGGCGCCGGCGGAGAAGCCGACGGCGTCGACCGGGCCGCGGTCGGCGAACACGCCGGCGACAGTCGCGGCGACGTCGGCGTAGTCCGCCGGGTCGGTCGAGTGAGGGGCCGTGCCATGCCCGGGCAGGTCGACGGCGATGACCTCCCGCCCCGTCTCCCGCAGCAGGTCGATCCAGCCAGCCGGACGCCAGCCGTGCTCGCTCGAAGACGCAAAGCCATGTATCAGGACGATCGGCGCTGAATCAGCCACTCCGGCACGCTAACGCGATCCCCGCGTATCCGCCCGAACTGTGGCGATCGGCTCGAAGGTCGCTGGCGCGACCCGGACCTCCCAGATCACGACCTGCCAGATCGGCTCCGCCGATCCGGCAGGGACCCTGCTCCCAGCGTGGTCCCGGGGTTTGAGGGGATGCGGCGGGGCTGGTCTGGATCAGGGGCGCGGAGCTGGTTGCTTGGGTGCTGCGCCTACGTGCCCCGTGGCTGGATGGTCACGTTTCCTCCAAACCTGGTTGAACTGAGGCATGTGCCGTCCGATCTTGGATTTGACTATACGGATGTGTAGTCGACTGCCTCTCCGTATAGTGGAGGTTGAGGAGAGGAGAAGGTGACGAGGATGGAGCGAGCGAACGAGGACCTGACCGCCAAGGCGCGGATCCGGGACGCGGCGCTGCGGCTGTTCGCCGAGCAGGGCTTCGAGGCGACGACGATCCGGGGGGTCGCCTCGGCGGCCGGCGTGTCGTCGGGCCTGGTGCGCCACCATTTCGGGTCGAAGGAGGCGCTGCGCGACGCGTGTGACGTGCACGCGCTCGACCACGCGATGGCCATCAAGGAGGAGGCCATCCTCGCGGGGGGACTGGCCGACTCCACGTTCATGGCGGCCGTCTACCCGTCGATACTGCTGATGCAGCGCTACCTGGCGCGGTCGCTGGTCGACGGCTCGCCGTCGGCCGCCGCGCTGTTCGACCGCATGGTCGACCTCGCCGAGCAGTGGGCCCAGGACGGGCGGCTTCCGACCAGGCCGGACGACCCGCGGGCGTTCGCCGCAGCGCTGGTCGCCATGCAGACCGGGCTGCTCATGCTGCATGACCAGGTCTCGCGCGCGCTCGGTGCCGACGTCCTCGACGCGAGCGGGCATATCCGGCTCGGCAGGGCGATCCTCGACATCTACACGCACCCGCTGCTCACCGACGACCAGGCCGCCCAGGCACGGGCCGCATATGACCAGCTACAGGCTCGCGCGCCGTTCTCGTCCGCGCCCTCGGCGCCGGCGGCGGCGGGCACAGTGACGAAGGGCCCCCGACCATGAGCGAGGCAATCCGCGCGGAAGGGCTGGTCAAGACGTTCGGGGCCACCCGCGCCCTCGACAGGCTGGACCTGGCCGTGCACACCGGGGAGGTGCACGGCTTCCTGGGGCCCAACGGCGCAGGCAAGAGCACGACGCTGCGCATCCTGCTCGGGCTGATGCGGGCCGACGCGGGGAAGGCGACCGTGCTGGGCGAGGACGCCTGGCGGGACGTGACCGAGCTGCACCGCCGGCTCGCGTACGTACCCGGCGACGTGACGCTGTGGCCGAACCTGTCCGGTGGTGAGGCGATCGACCTGCTCGGCCGGCTGCGCGGCGGCCTGGACGGGCGCCGGCGGGCCGAGCTGCTGGAGCGGTTCGACCTGGACCCGCGCAAGAAGGGCCGGTCCTACTCGAAGGGCAACCGGCAGAAGGTCGCGCTTGTCGCCGCGTTCGCGTCCAACGTCGAGCTGCTGCTGCTCGACGAGCCGACGAGCGGCCTCGACCCGCTGATGGAGGACCAGTTCCGCCAGTACATCCAGGAGGAGCGGCGCCGGGGCGGGCGCACGGTGCTGCTGTCCAGCCACCTCCTCGACGAGGTCGAGGCGCTGTGCGAAAGGCTCACGATCATCCGCGACGGGCGGACGGTCGAGGCCGGCACCCTCGCCGACATGCGCCACCTCACCCGGACCGTCGTGGCGGCGGACCTCGCGGCCACGGCCGACACGGCGGCGACCGCCGCCGGTCTCGCCAGCCTGCCCGGCGTCCACGATCTGGTGACCGACGGCTACCGGGTCAGCTTCGAGGCGGACGCCGACGCGCTCAACCCCGCTCTGTCGCGGCTGGCCTCGGCCGGGGTCCGCGGCCTGGTGAGCAAGCCACCCACGCTTGAGGAGCTGTTCCTGCGCCACTACGACCGGACCGGCGGCCGGGAAGGCACGGCCGCATCCGGTGGCGTGCCCGCCGCCGCCGCCGTCGGCGCGGGCCACGCCGACGGCGGCGTCGGCGCGGACGCCGAGGCGGCCCCCACCGGCGACGGGCGGGCGGAGGCGCGGCGATGACCAGCCTGCGGGGGACCGGCGCCCTGGCGCGGCTGGTGCTGCGGCGTGACCGGGTGCTGCTGCCGATCTGGGTCTACGTCGTCGGGATCCTCCCGGTCAGCTTCGCCGTGACGTTCGCCGACCTGTACCCGACGCCCGCGGACCGGGCGCGCTTCGCCGCGACCAGCGCGCACAACGGCGCGTTCACGGCGCTCTACGGCAGGCTTTCGGGCTCCAGCCTTGGCGAGTTGGTCACCTGGCGCGGCGGCTTCATCCCGGTCGTCATCGGCCTGATCAGCCTGCTCGCCGTCATCCGGCACACCAGGACCGAGGAGGAGGCCGGCCGGCGCGAGCTGGTCGGTTCGACGGTCGTCGGCCGGCAGGCGGGCCTGGCCGCGGCGCTCGCGGTCGTGTTCGCGGCGAACCTGGGTACCGCCCTGTTGACCGCGGTCGCGCTGAGCCTGCGCGGCCTGCCCGTGGCCGGGTCGGTCGCCGTGGGCCTGGAATGGGCGGCCGCCGGCTGGATCTTCGCGGGCGTCGGGGCGGTGGCCGCGCAGCTGACGACCAGCGCCGGCGCCGCGCGCGGGATCGGCGTCGCCGTGCTCGCGGCCTCCTACGCCGCCCGGATCCTCGGTGATCGCGGCGGCTCCGCCACCCCCGGCGGTGCCGGGGGCGCGCTGGAATGGCTGTCGTGGGTCTCGCCGATCGGGCTGCTCCAACGCGTCCACCCGTTCGCCGGGCCGTCCGGCGCGCGGCACTGGTGGGTGTTCGCGGTCATCGCGGGCATCGTCGCCGGTCTCGTCGCGGTGGCAACGGCGCTGTCGGCGCGGCGCGACCTCGGCGCGGGCCTGCTGCCCGACCGGCTCGGCCCGGCGACGGCGCGGCCGGCGTTCGGCTCGCCCCTGGCGCTGGCCTGGCGGCTGCATCGGGGGCTGCTCGCCGGCTGGGTCGCCGGGTTCGCGCTGCTCGGTGTCGTCTTCGGTGGCGTCGCGAGCGGCGTGACGGACCTGGTCGGCGACAACCCGGGCCTGCGGGACGTGTTCACCCGCCTCGGCGGCCGGGCTGAGCTCGTCAGCTCCTACCTGGCCTCGATCATGTCCCTCCTCGGGATGATCGCCGCCGGCTACGCCATCCAGGCGGTGCTGCGCCTGCGCGCCGAGGAGGCGAGCGGCCGCGCGGAGCCTGTCCTGACCACGGCCGTCGGCCGGCTGCGCTGGGCCACGAGCCATCTTGTCTTCGCGGTTCTCGGCCCGGCCCTCGCGATGCTGGTCGCCGGGGCCGTCACGGGACTCGTGTACGGGGCCAGCTCCGGCGACATTGGCCACGAGACGGCCAGGGGGGTCAGCTCGGCGGGGGTGCAACTGCCCGCCGTCGCGGTGCTGGCCGCGCTCGCGCTCGCCCTGTTCGGCCTGGTCCCGCGCCTGTGGCCGGTCAGCTGGGCGGCACTTGCCGCCTGCCTGCTCATCGGCCTCGTCGGCTCCGGCCTGAATCTCAGTCACTGGCTCCTCGACGTCTCTCCCTTCACCCACGCGACCCGCCCTCCCGGTGGCTCCGTCACCGCTGTGCCGCTGGCCGTCCTGTGCGTCCTGGCCGTGGCCCTCGGCGCCGCCGGCCTGGCCGGCCTGCGTCGCCGCGACATCCCCGTCGCCTGAACCGGCCTCGGGCCGCGTGGGGAGCCCGCCATGGTCACGTGGTCCCGGCTGGCCGGGCGCCGGCCAGTCGGCCGTCGCGGGCGTCGTCCGATCTCAACTGGGCATGTACACGCAGAGAGATCAGGCGCACTCAGGGGGTGAGCGGACATGGTCCGGTCGGAATCCACGTCATTGCTGGTACGCGGCACGGTCGCGGTGATTTTGGGGATCTTCGCCATCGCCTGGCCCAGCATCACCATCGCCACACTCGTGGCGCTGTTCGCGATCTACGTGTTCTGCGACGCAATCGGCCAGTTCTACCGCGCGTACGCCAGCGACCGGGGCGGTTCGGTCGCCGGCCACGTGCTGCTCGGGCTGCTGGACATCGCGGCTGGAATCGTGGCGCTCGCCTGGCCGAGCATCACCGTGTTCGTGCTGGCCATCTGGGTCGCGGCTTGGGCGGTAGTCACCGGAGTGATCGAGATCGGGTCGGCCGTCGCGTCTGAGCGTCCTGGCGGTCTCCGCCTCAGCCTGGGGCTCCTCGGCGTCGCCAGCATCCTGTTCGGGATCGTCGTGTTCACGCACCCGTACGCCGGCGCGCTGAGTCTGGCGCTGCTGTTCGGGCTGTTCCTGCTGGTCTACGGCGTGAACCTGCTGGTGACGGGTGGCACGCTGCGCCGCGAGGCGATGGCCGGCGGGCGCCCGGCCGCGGGCACCGCGGGCTGGACCGGTCTCGGCCGGCACGCGGAAGCGCCGCGGGGGGCGGACCGTCCGACGTCGAGCCCTCGCTGAGACAACGCGGACGGATCGGCTGTCCGGGCACTACCCGCGAAATTCCTCTTAACGAGGCGCCGGTGCCTGGATGAGGATGGCGGGCATGGTCGCTGCCGCGCAGACCCACGCCACCCAGCCACATCCGCCGACGCACACCTACTCGGTCACCTGCTCGTGGTCGGGGTCCACCGGGGCCGGGTACGAGCGGTACTCGCGGGCGCACGTGGGGCACGCGAGTACCGTCGCGCCGGCCGTACGACTGTCCGCGGACCCGGCGTTCCGCGGCGACCCGGCACTGCTGAATCCCGAGCAGCTTCTGGTCCTGTCGGCGGCGTCCTGCCAGCTACTGTCGTTTCTCGCGGTCGCCGCCCGTGCCCGGATCGACGTGCGGGACTACCAGGACAGCGGCCACGCCGTCATGACCGAGGACGGCAAAGGCGGTGGCCGGATCACCGAGATCACGCTGCGCCCGCGGATCACGGCCGTCACGGAAGCGGCCGAGGACCGGCTGCGCCGGCTCGTCCAGCTGGCGCACCAGCAGTGCTACATCGCCGCGTCGCTCGCCTGCCCGGTCACCGTCGAGCCAACGTTCGAGATCCTCACTCCGTATGCCTTCCGGGACACCGAGGCGGCGGTACGCCGGCTCGCCCTGGTCTCCGAGATCTTCGATCCGGGGTCGCGGGCGTTCGTCGCCGCGCGGGTGTCTCAGGGCTCGGAGCCGGCGCTCGCTGTCGATCTCGGCTGTGGGCCCGGCCACACGACCCGCCTGCTCGCGGCGGCCACCGGCGCGCGGCGCACGGTCGGGCTGGACGCGTCGGGGGCGTTCCTCGCCGCCGCGCACGGCTCCCCCCGCGCTGAGAAGCAGGCGGGCGACGAGAGCGCCGCGGGCGCCGGCCTTGATGAAGCGGGCGAGATCGAGTTCGCTCGTCACGACATCCGGCGTGTCCCGTTCCCCACACAGGCCCGCGGCGCCGACGTCGTCTACGCACGGCTCCTGCTGGCGCACCTCGCCGACGTGACCACGGCCATCGGCGGCTGGGTCACCCAGCTCGCGCCGCACGGCGTGCTGCTGCTCGACGAGATCGAGTCCATCGACACCGACCAGCCCGTCCTCGCCGCCTACCTCGACCACGCCAGGCGCCTGCTCGCCGCCCGCGGCACGACACTGCACGCCGGCCGGCTGCTCAACACCGCGCTGCACGACCTGGCCGCCCACCAACCGACGCCGGATTTCGAGGTCGAGTACAACGCCACCGAGCGGCTGAGCCCGCCGGTCGCCGCCGCGGCGGCGATGTTCGGCATGAACCTCGCCGTCTGGCGGACGGACCCGCTGTTCCGTGACCGCGAGGCCGAGCTCGACCGGCTCGCCACCGACCTGGCGGCGCTGACGTCGGCGCCACCGGACGCCGGCGTCATCACCTGGACCCTGCGCCGCGTCGCGGTCCGGCGCCTCGGCTCCCGGAACGGCTCGGCGCCCACCACCCAGGCGTCCCAGGAGCAGCCGCCGGCCGTCTGACGTTGGGTTGGCCGAGGCGGAGGTGCGTGTGGTGACGGTGACGGCGGTGGTGACAGTGACGGCGGTGGTGACAGTGACGGCGGCGGAAGCCGCGCGGGCGGGACGGGCTGGAGCGACGAGTCGCTCCTCGACATCGCGACCCGTCTTGCCCTCCCCAGCCCCCGCCGCGCCTCCGCCACAGGCGCCCACATCGCCATCGCCGACCGCCTGGCCTAGCGGTCATGCATGCCGCGGCGGTGGCATCCTGCCGACTTCCCGGTCATCGCGGCGATGCTGTGTCCTCACCCGGTGGCCCGGCGCCGTCCGAGCAGGCGGGCTCGAGGTCGACGAGGGTGAGGGTCCGCAGCTGGGACCGCCACCATTCGGCGAAGCGGAGCTGGAAGACCGCGAGCGGGAAGCCGTGGCGGGCCGCGTGCTCGGGCGGTATCCGGTCCCAGCCGAAGTGCTCGACGGTGACGCGGGTCTGGACGGGTGGGCCGGCGGGGTCGTCGTGGATCTCGTCGAACCGGACATGCAGCTCGGTTTCCTGATCGGGGGCGAAGCTGGCGTGGCGCCAGCTGAGCACCAGCCGACTGGGCGGGTCCCAGACGCGGATGTGGCCGACCACGAACGAGTCACCGTCGTCGTAGGTCTCGACCAACCGGCCGCCGGGGCCTGGCTCGAAGGCCAGGGTTCCCGTTCGAGCGCTGAACGAGAAGAGGCCGTTGGGTCGCCACCAGTCGGCGATCTGCGCCGTGAACACGGTGAATGCCCGCGCCGCCGGGGCTGGCACCCGCAGCGCGACGAGGACGCGCGATCCTTCGGTCACGCCCGCGACTCCTCAGCCTCGTCGTTCGTGCCGTTCGTGTCGCGCTCGATGTGGGCGGCGAAGGAGCCGAGCTGCTCGGCCCAGGCCTGCTCGGCGACGGCGAGCCAGCGCCGGAGCTCCAGCATGGGCGCCGAGGAGAGCGCGTAGATCCGCACCCGGGTGTCGAACTCGGGGCTGGTCTCGGTCACCAGGCCGGACTGGCGCAGCACCCGCAGGTGCTTGCTCATCGCCGATGGCGCGGTGCCGAGCTCCTTGGCCAGCTCGCCGGCCCGGCGCGGCCGCTCGGCGAGCAGCTCCACGGCGCGGCGCCGGACCGGGTCGGCCAGCGCGGCGAGCGTCTCGTCCAGCCTCGCGGGCGCGGGTTCGCTCATGCCCAGCCGGTGGCCGTGATCGGCTGCCCCAGCGCGGCCTCGGCCTCCTCGCGCGTGACATCACGGACGTGAGCAGAGAACGTCCAGCAGTGCCCCTCGGGGTCGACGGCCCGATAGGTCCGGTCGCCGTAGAACTGGTCGGTGGGCTCGGCCTGGATCACCGCGCCGGCGGCCCTGGCCCGCTCGCAGTGCTCGTCGAGCCCGCCCGGCAGCTGGAGGTGCACCCGCTGGGTGTTGGCTCCGCCGACGCTCGCCGGGCTGCGGGCGAGCGCGGTCCACTCCGCGCCAATCATGATCCTTCCGCGTCCGGCGCAGCTCATCTCGTAGTGGCACATCTCCGGCGCTTCCGGCGGCCCGTCGATCGCCATCGTCACCTCGAACCCGAACGCCTCGGCCAGCCAGGCCAGCGCCGCCTTCGGATCCCGGTAGTGCAGGCTCGACGTGAACACGTTGTCATCCATGAGGAAATTATTTCCATATCTGGCAACATTGTCAACCATCTGCTCTGATGGGTGTCCGGGCGGCCCGCCGCCGGCCGCCAGTGTCGATCCGTCGCCGTCTTCCTGATCACCTGGTCGTCGGAGACGCCGGGGTGGGCCCGCGGTCTGGAGGGATCGGCCGGAAACTACGGATCCGAGTGGATTCCATGAGCATCGAGCCTTGGATGACGACTGTTCTGCGAGTGGCGAGCGGGTGTCGTCGCCAACTTCCAGTGCTCTTAGTAACCGTCCTGATACTTTAAGTGAGTGGTCGATGTCTCACGCACATGGACGCGTTCCCGCCTGGACGGCCTCCTGGCCGCCGCCGGAAACGCTCGGACAACGGGTCGGTTCATTTGGGCGCATCCCGAGGTGCGGGACGCTCGGGTACGCGCGCTAGGGCGCTGGGTCGGCTGGCAGGTGTGGCAGCGCACGGCGCGGCGGCCGGTTACGGTCAAGTTGCCTGGCGGAGTACGGATGCGCTGCCATCCGCACGCCACGGCGGCGTCCATGATGCTTTACTGCCGACTGCCGGAATGGGAGTCGATGCGGTTTGTCCGCGACACGCTTCGGCCGGGCGACGTGTTCGTGGACGTGGGCGCCAACGTCGGCACCTACACACTGCTCGCTGCCGGCCGTCCGGGGGTCCGGGTGGTGGCATTCGAGCCGTCGTCGGCCACGTACCTGCGGCTGACCGAGAACCTACGGCTGAATCCCTGGCTGGAGGTCGACGCCCGGCGCGCGGCTGTGGGCGACACGAACGGCATGGTCGAACTCACCGTCGGACTCGACACCGTCAACCATGTCGTCGATGGCACGTCCACGGGGCGGCCGATCGAACGTGTGCCGATCGTGCGGCTCGACAGCGAACTGTCCGACGAGCCGGTCGGCATTATCAAGATCGATGTCGAGGGTCTGGAGCCGGCCGTGCTGGCTGGCGCACGCGGCCTGTTCCAGCGCTGCCGGCCGGCGCTCGTCGTCGAGTGGAACGATCCTGTCCGACTCGGTGAGTCATTCGCCGAGATTGGCTATGTCGCTGCCCGCTATCTCCCCGACGAGAGCCGGTTGGTGCCCCTGACCTGGACGGGCTCGCCGCCGCGGATTCAGAACGTCATCGCGGTGCCGGCCGACTGGCTGGAGGATGGCGCACCGGGGCGGTCGAGCGCGTCGTCGCCGGATGTGGCCACAGTGTCGCCGGCCGTCGTGAGCCGGACCCGGCACGGGCGGGAGCCGGATCCGGCGCGCGTCGGGGTCGGCGTCAACGAGGCGTCCTGACGTCCCGCGACGGAGTTGTTCGGGGTGAGGGGCCAGGTTTCGACGAAAGCGCCGGCCGCTGTCCGGACCGCCGGCCAGCGACTGGTGGGCCGCCCGAGCGTCCCGACCCGTCGGCGGGCCTCGTCGATCCTGCATCTCATTCGACGACTTTGACAACGTAACGGGAGGATGATCATGATGAGTCCGAGGACGGCCGGTGCCACCTCCGAGACGGGCACGAGCGACCGTGCCGCCGCTGGGGAGGCGGCGCTCGAGCCGGCGTCGGCCCCCGACACGCCCGAGCACCCTGACGGCGGGATCCCTTTGCCGCGAGCCGCCGAGGACTTGCGCGCGCGTTACCTCAGCCTCCTGCATGCCACCCTTACCTTCGCGCTGTGGGATGCCCAAGACGGGACGCTCTGGGCGCCGCGTCCGGCCGTGCGGGCGGTCACCGACAGGCTGTCGGCCAGGTACGGCCTGGAGGTCGTCAAGAAGTCGAGCCTGCGGGCGCGCGCCGAGGGTCTGGACTGGCCGAGGTTGGCGCACACCATGGTGGGTGATCGCCGCCTGGAGAACCTGCGGTACTGCGTCGAGCAGGTGATCCGCGACGGTGTCCCTGGCGACCTGATCGAAACCGGCGTGTGGCGCGGTGGCAGTTGCATCCTGATGCGCGGGGTGCTCGCCGCGTACGGCGACACCGCTCGCACGGTGTGGGTCGCCGACTCGTTCGCGGGCCTGCCGCGGCCCGACGCGGAACGCTACCCGGCGGACGCCGGTGACCTGCACCACCAGGTGACGGTGCTCGCCGTCTCGCTGGCCGAGGTCCGCGAGAACTTTCGCCGGTACGGGCTTCTCGATGAGCAGGTTCGCTTCCTGAAGGGGTGGTTCCGGGACACCCTGCCGGCCGCGCCGATCGAGCGGCTCGCCGTGCTGCGCCTTGACGGGGACATGTACGAGAGCACGATGGAGGCCCTGACCGCGCTGTACCCGAAGCTGTCCGTCGGGGGCTTCTGCATCATCGACGACTACGGCGTCATCGAGGGGTGCCGGCGGGCCGTCGACGACTTCCGGCGCGATCACGGGGTCACCGAAGAGATCCTGAGGATCGACCCATCGGGGGTTTACTGGCGTCGGACGGCCTGAGTCGCCGCGCTTCTATCACTCTGGGCAAATTTCCTATTGCATACAGTGGTGCGAACGAGACTGCGGCGGTGAGCGAGCCGCGGACCGTACCGATGTGGCGCCAGCACGGCAGGGCGCGAACGAGTGCGCTGACCTGCCGCGGCACAGCTGGATCTGCTCGCCGTCGATGTAGGTGGAGGCGGCGCCGTAGGTGACCTCGGTCCGGGCTGGGGCCAGCGCTTCTGGTGTGGGCGAGCAGCCCGCGGCCTCGGCCCCACGACGCCGCCTCCGCCGAGCTACCCGCTCTGTCTGTATCGCGAACGATCGCAGGTAGTGGCGGTGGACGTCGCCAAGGCGGGCGTACACGCGGGGGTGGCGCTGAAAGCGACGTATGGCTGGTTTTGGGCAGTCGTCACCCCGAGGTCAGGTACCGGGCTGGCAACGCCGCGCAGGACGCGGGGCGGCCCCTTCGATCTCAGGGACCGCTCCACGGCCGCCTGCCGGCGGTGGCCCTCCGGCCATGGTTGACCTCGGAGCGTCATGACCCCGCGGCCAGGACAGCAAGGCCAGGAAAACCTCGGCCCCATCAGGCGCGCGGCGACGGGTATACCCACCTACAGCCAGCACGGACCCGGCTCTGCCCCAGCCAGTCAGCTCCGCAGACACAGGGGAACCACGCCGGATGATCTGGATCTCCGCAGGACTGCCCGGCTCGGTGCACGAGCTGACCGTCGTCCCGCATGCGCGACATCCTCCACGTCGCCGGCGGCTCCGAACTCCATCTCCACGCCGACCTCGGCTGCGTCGGCGGTGAGGGCGACCGCCTCGTCATCCTCCACGAGACCCCGCGGGCAGGGTCAGCTCCCCGACAACCACAAAGCCGCTGGCCGCGCCCACGCCGCCATCCGCCCCCATGGGCAAAGCGGCTGGCTCCGCCGAGCCCTGGAACCGAAGCATTCTCAACCTCTGCCCCGGCTGCCGCGCCGTGTCAGCACCGCCGTCCAGGCCATCCTCGTCCCGTCAACCAAAGGAATTTTGGAAAACCGGGACCGAGAAATCTCACCGCAGGCCATGACGGCGCGCGGCCCCATCCTCATGGCGAGCGACAGTCTCGCCCGGTATCAGGGAGGCGCACGTGCAGTTCAACCTCACTCCGGTCAGCGTTACAAGTAATGAGCCTGGGCCATTCGTGGTGTGGGCCGGCGACGATGGCTACGACACCCAGGCGGGGTATTTTTCCCTGCTCGCGGCGAACGGGATCGCGGGGACCCTGTTTCTGTCAGTCGACTGGGTGGACAAATCTGGTACATCCCCGGTCTACGGGGACGCGTACATCACCACGGCCCAGGTGGAAGCAATCATTGCGGCCGGTCACGAGATCGGCTCGCACGGCAAGGACCATGAAGATCTTCTGAACTACTACACGATCAACGGTCCGGCGGCGCTGGACACCTTACTTGGTGCCGCCATCGGCAAGATTCAAACGGACTTCGGCGTCTCGGTCAGGACGGGCTCCTATCCCTATGGGCAAACGGACGACCGGGTACGAGAAGTCGTCAGTCGACGGCACGAGTACTTCCGGTGCAGCCGGGGTGTGGTCAGCCGCAATGCGCCGGACCCGTTCGACGTCCCGGGGATAGATATTCTTTCCCCATCCGAGTCGACTATCGAGACTTACATCGACGAGGCCGTGGCGAACCGCAGCATCGTCGTCCTCTTCATGCATGGCTCAATTGACTCGTCGCAGCTGACCAAGGTGTCGAACCTGATTTCCTACGCAAATAGCGCCGGGTGTGGCCAGGGGACGTTCTGCCGGGCGATGAGCGAGCGGACCAGATGGCTGTCGGCACGCGCAATGATCGACGCCCAAGGAAACGCGTTCCATCCGACCATCCACACCAACAAGCTGATCGTCGATCGCGACGACATCTTCGGCGGCTACTACTTCCTGGATCTGGACGAATCGACAAATGCGCCGTTTGTGGATGCGACGAGTGGAACGCCGTTTGAGTTCAGAAGAGACCTCCTTGCGCTCGGGGTAACTAATGCGGGCCGCCGTCGGGTGTTTTCCGACTTCACAACAACCAATGGTTCGACGACCGTCTCGTCGGGAAGCGTGGGGTTCCGTGCCGATGATGTGGGACTTTCGATCAGCGGCACCGGTATCCCGACCAGCACGACGATCGCGTCTATCCTGTCCCCCACTCAAGCCACCATGTCGGCTTCTGCGACGGCCAGTGCCACGAGTATGACGGCTACGCTCGGCCGACCTCAGTCACCAGGCATCGTATCGGCGGGGGAGGTGCGTTGTTATAACGGTCTGTCACTCTACGGGACTCAGTCGCAGGCGGTGAACTTCGTACGCCTCGAATCGACAGTCGAAGGGTCCGTCAGCGCAAGCCAGTGGCTCAATCTGGGCGTGGCCGGCGACGGCGGGGAGATGACCGTCGACTCGGGGACCGGCGGTTCCTACGTGAACATCAAGGGGTTTGCGACCAGAATCCGAAGTCAAGACGGCACGTTGCGTCTGCGCTTGGGTGCCGGCAAGGATGGAATCGATTTTGGCGCGGCCGAGGACGTGACACTCGAACGGGATGCGTCCGGAATTCTTGCCACCAACGCGGCCCTCAAGACGAGTGGAAATCTGATCGTAGGCAATGCCGGAAACGGACTCCTGGTCAAGGAGGGGACAAATGCACGCCTCGGTGCCGCCGCGCTGTCCAGCGGTTCGGCTACAGTTTCCACAACCGCTGTCACCGCTAATAGCCGGATCTTCCTGGCTCCACAGAACCTGTCCGGAGTCAGCACCCCTCAACCGATAGCGGTTTCCGCGAGAACCCCGGGAACAAGCTTCACGATCGCGTCGGCGTCCTCGGCCGACGCGTCAACCATCGCGTGGATGATCGTGGAACCCGCCTGATACTCCAGGGCTCCGGTGTGTCCGGGATTTGACCGGGCGATCGGCGCCCGGGGACGTCCGGAGCACGTGTCGCTGACAAAGACGCGGGCGCGCCGCCCGTGGCTCACGGAGAGGTCCAGGTCTCCGTGAGCTGGGGCGCGGGTGCCCGCTGGGGCGCTGTCCCGTGCGGCGGCCGGTGCCGTGGTGGGCGGCGGCGTGTTGCGGGCACCGCCATTTCAACCCGCCATTTCAACCTGGGTACCGCGCCGTACGACTGGCCCGAGGTGGCCAGCACGTCACCTGAGGGGTGATCGTCTCGCTGGTCCGCCGCGGCGTCGGCACCGCGGCGGGTGCGGCCGGGATGGCGGGTGTGCCGGGCCGGCCGGGCGCCAGGTAGTTCCAGCCGGCCTGGCGCCAGCGCTCGGGGTCGAGGGCGTGTCGTCCGTCGACGATGATCTGGCCGGCGACCACCTCGGCGAGTGCCGCCGGCTCGAGGTTGGCGAACTCGGCCCATTCGGTGAGCAGGAGGGTGATCTCCGCGCCGGCCATCGCCCTGACGGCTGACGTGGCGTATCGCAGGTGTGGGTGCGCTCGGCGCGCGTTGTCGAGCGCCATCGGGTCGTAGACGGTGACGGCGGCGCCCTCGTCGGCGAGCACCGCGGCGACCCCGAGCGCCGGCGAGTCGCGGACGTCGTCGGAGTTCGGTTTGAACGAGGCACCGAGGACCGCGATCCGCCGGCCCGTCAGCCGTCCGCCCAGCGCCGTTCGGGTGAGCTGGACGACCCTGTCGCGGCACCGCATGTTGACCTCGTCCACCTGGCGCAGGAAGGCGAGGCTGGCGCCGACGCCGAGCTCCTCCGCGCGGGCCAGGAACGCTCGGATGTCCTTGGGCAGGCAGCCACCGCCGAACCCGACCCCGGGCCGCAGGAACGCACCCCCGATCCGCGCGTCGAACGACAGGGCCGTGGCCAGTGTGGTGACGTCGGCGCCCGCGGCCTCGCACACCTCGGCCATGGCGTTGATGAACGAGATCTTGGTCGCGAGGAACGAGTTGGCCGCGACCTTGACCAGCTCCGCCGTGGCGAAGTCACCGACGATCACCGGTGTCTCGTGCTGGTCGATGATCGGCGTGTATACGGCGCGCAGAGTCGCCTCCGCCGCCGCTGTCGCGACCCCGAAGACGAGCCGGTCGGGCCGCAGGGTGTCAGCGATGGCGAATCCCTCGCGGAGGAACTCCGGGTTCCAGGCGAGCTCGATGCCGGCCGGCGCCTCGCGGGCCAGCCGCGCGGCCAGGGCGGCCGCGGTTCCGACCGGCACCGTCGACTTGCCGACAACCAGGCAGGGACGGCGTAGGTGAGGCATGAGGGCATCGACGGCGCCATGCAGGTAGCTCAGGTCAGCGCCCTGGGCGCCGGGCAGCTGCGGGGTGCCGACGCACAGGAAGTGGACGTCGCCGAAGTCGGCGACCTGTTCGAAGGATGTGGTGAAACGCAGGCGGCCGGCCTTCAGGTTCGTGCGCAGCAGGTCGTCGAGCCCCGGCTCGAAGAACGGCGCCTCACCTTCGGCCAGAAGGCCGATCTTCGCCTGGTCGATGTCCACCGCGAGCACATCGAAGCCAAGCTCCGCCATGCACGCGGCGTGCGTCGCGCCGAGGTAGCCCGTCCCGATAATGGTCAGCCTTGGCCGGTCCGTCGATGCGGGCACCCGAGAGCCGGAGCCGAGGCCGGCACCGATGTATGTCATACGTCGTCCGCTCCGGAAACGTACGCGCACGTCGTCCGAGCGGTCACGTGGTACTCCCCGCCGCGCCGTCCGCCCGAAGACCCACCAGCCCGACGGTGTCCTGTCCGGGTCGCCTCGGCGCCGGTATCGCCTCGTCCACGAGCTGGCTGCGGCGGGGCCGCCCAGCCATCGCCTGGGCGGGAAGGTTCAGCGCATCGGCGAACCAGGCGATGGCTACAGCCAGTCCGTCGCGAAGGTCGACCCGGGGTTCCCAGCCGAGCTGGGAGCGGGCCAACGTGATGTCGGGGCGTCGCACCATCGGGTCGTCGACAGGACGCGGAACGAAAGTGATCGGCACGTTCGTGCCGCACAGCTCGACGACGAGCTGGGCCAGCTCGAGGATCGTCATCTCCCGTGGGTTCCCGAGGTTGACGGGGCCGGGCAGGTCAGTGCGTAGCATCCTCAGGACGCCGTCGACGAGGTCGTCGACGTAGCACAGCGACCTTGTCTGCGAACCGTCGCCGGCCACCGTGACTGGCTGCCCGCGTAGCGCCTGCGCGACGAACGCGGGAATCGCGCGGCCGTCGTCGATGCGCATCCTGGGGCCGTACGTGTTGAAGATCCGGACTATTCCGGTGTTGGTTTCGTGGGTGATCCGGTAGGCGGTGGTGAGTGCCTCGGCGTACCTTTTTGCCTCGTCGTACATGCTGCGCGGCCCGACCGGGTTGACGTTTCCCCAGTACGACTCGGTCTGCGGATGAACCAGTGGGTCGCCATACACCTCGGAGGTGGACGCGAGCAGGAAGCGTGCCTTTTTGGCGCGCGCGAGCCCGAGCAGGTTGCGCGTTCCGAGCGCGCCCGCCATCAGCGTCTCCAGCGGCAGGTCGCGGTAGTGCAGCGGAGAGGCCGGCGAGGCCAGGTGCAGCACCGCGTCCACCGGCCCGGCGACGTGTACGAAATTCGTCACATCGTGGCAGCCGAGCTCGAACCGTGGATGCGTACGGAGATTACTTACGTTGTCCGGACGGCCCGTGGCAAAGTTGTCCAGACAGATCACTTCGGCGCCATCCGTCAACAGCCGTTCGCACAGATGGCTGCCCAGGAAGCCGGCCCCGCCGGCGACCACAACGCGCATGAGGAGACATTCCCTTCCGTACCCGCGGCACCAGGCAGGCGCCAAGAGGCTCGCTTCTCCGAACAGGAGGTCGCTCCGAACAGGAGGTCGCATTGCCGAAGGTAGTGGCAGCCTCGCGGGCTGTCACTGATCCTGGCTCGGTGGATGTCGGGTCTCAATGGCAATGCGCGAAGCTTGGGCCATATCGGGGAGGCGAAGCGCGAGACCCGTCCGGCCGTGGCACTCGAGGGCATTCACGGAGGATCTTCTCGGCGTTGCTGCCCTCGGCTGTCATTGCTCGAGGATGTCGCTGCCGCCGCGCCGCGCCGGCTGAGGCGCGGACGGCTCGGCCGGTGTCGTCGGCGCCGGGGTGGCCGACCGGGGAGGGCCGGCAGCCAGGACCGCGAGGGGAGCCGGGGGATCGGCCTGGCCGGAGCGGGGGGCGATGTCCGGTCGCGGCGGACGCGGCGTCGGGAGCGGGGTGCCGAGGACGGCGGAGAACACGGCGCGGATGTGTTCCTCGGGCTGGGTGGCCAGCTGAGCCCACTCGGCGGCCTGTCGCCGCATCCGCGCGAGCCGGGCCGGATCCGAGAGCAGGTCCGCCAGCACCGCGGCCAGCGCCTCCGGGGACTCGTCGGTGGGGGTGGCGCCGGTGACGCCGTCCAGGTACGCGTCGCGCGAGCCCCCGGACACCGGCCCGACGACCGGGCAGCCGGCGAGCTGGGCCTCGACCAGCACGATGCCGTACCCCTCGCCGCTGCGAGGCGGACGGGTCCGCGTGGACAGCACGAACAGGTCCGCCGCCGCGTAGAGTCCGGCCAGCGCCACGTCGTCCGGCGACTCGACCAGCTCGACGTCCTCGTGCCGGTCGACCACCCGGTGCACCTCGTCGAGCGCCGGGCCCTTGCCCGCCACCACGAGCCGGACGGGACCGATGCGCTCGCGGACCATGTGCAGCGCGGCGAGCAGCTCGCGCAGCCCCTTGCCCTCCCAGTCGGCGTCGTTGAGCCGGAAGACACCGAGCAGGGTGGGGACCGGGCCGGGCACGGGCCGCCGACTGCCCGCCGCGAGCAGCGTCTCCCGCCACGAGGTCGCGATGCCCGGCCGCAGCACCGGCGCCACGCCGACGTCGGCGAGCGTGCCGGCGCTGTAGGAGCTGATGGTTATCGGGTGCAGGACCGGATGGCGGGTGAGGATCGCCCGGTTCCGCCGGCGCAACCCCCAGATGTCGATTCCGTAGAAGAACACCGGGCCGTGGCGTGCCCTGGCGAGGGGCACGGCCGCCGCGGCCACCGGGATGAGGTTCGGGTGCCCGGTGACGACCGCGTCGAATGGGCCCACCCGCACGGCGGTGCGCAATGCCGTGACCACGAAGCGCAACCGGGCCCGCAGGCCGGGCGGTCTCGCTGGGCCGCGCAGGTCCAACCGGTGCACGTCGGCGCCGCCGACGCGCAGCCGCTCCTCGACAGTGCCGAGGTAGCGTTCGATGCCGCCGCCGAGCCCGCCGGACGGGGCCAGCAGCAGGACCCGTGGGCGGTCGGCCCCAGCCTCGGCCCCGACAGCGGGGCGATACATAGAGAGCACGAACGACTACTCTAAGTGTCAGAGTATTGGAGTGGTGGAGCCTTGCTCCCGGCGTGCCGACATCGCCTGGCGGAATCGGGTGGAGCGGGCGCAGCTGGCAGATCCCGCCCAAGGCTCGTCATGTGGATCTTCTGGCGTCCCCTGGCGCCGGTCGGCCGTCCGACTGCGTCCCGATCTGCAGGCCGGCCAGGCGCTCCTGGTTGTCGGCGTGGACGGCGCGGGCGGAGCAGCGGCCGGCGCTGACATTCGCCACCGAGCGGCGGCCGATACTGACCGCAACGTACGTCGCTCTATGTAGTTGAAGTGATACAACCAGTGGCATGGAAAAGGGCGCAGCAGCGACGGACCTGCGGACCGATCCGACGTGGCGGCGGCTCGGCCGAGGACATGGGCAGGGCCCGTTGCGCTGGCGCCTCGCCGGCCGACTGGCGGCCAACCTTCCCGAGGTGCGTGGTCGCGACCGCGTCGTCGGGTGGGTGAAGGGGCCGGCCGACGAGTACACGGGCCCGCTTCGTGGCCGGTTCGTCAATGGCATGCTCTTCGATGTCGACAGCTGCCGGGACGGGTCGGCGCGCGCGTTGTCCACACTGCGTTACCGTCCGCCGGCGTTGGCCCCGGTGTTCGCCGCCGTGCTCGGCCCCGGGGACTGCTGCTACGACGTCGGCGCGAACATCGGGGTGTACACACTGTGGGCCGCCGGACTCGTCGGCCTGTCAGGGCAGGTACACGCCTTCGAACCGGTGCCGGACACGATGGCGGTCCTGCGGTCGATGGTCCGGCGCAACGAGCTGCCGCAGGTGCGGCTCGAGTCCTGCGCCGTCGGGGCGACGGCCGGCGAGACCGGCATGCGGACCTACCGCGACGCCTCCGGCCTCGCCCATCCCGTCGCGGACGCCGGCACCGCCGACCACATCGCGCGCCTCACCACCCTCGACGCGTACGTCGAGCGGCACCGGCCCCCCGACCTCGTCAAGATCGACGTCGAGGGCTTCGAGATCGACGTCCTGCGTGGCGCCGCGAGCCTGCTCGCCGCCCGGTCGCCGGCGCTGCTGCTGGAGATGCTGCCAGGCCTCCTGACCCGCCAGGGCGGTCAGGCGGAGCTGGTCGCCCGGCTCACCGACGCCGGTTATGTGATCTTCAACCTGACGCCCGAAGGGATCGCCACGCGTGGCGCGTTCACGCCGAACGTGCTGGCGCTGGCGCCCCGGTGGGACCGGTTCGACCGCGTCGTCGCGGCTCTCGAACGCACCCCGTTCCCGCGGAACCAGACCACGTGATCCGGGCCAAGCATCGCCGGCGGTCATCCCGCTGGCGCGGTGAATACCTGCGCTCCGTCGGAGCGACCGCGGCGACGAGTGTCGCCGTCAGCGGAGTGGCAGCGGTCGGCGGACTGTTGCTCGCCCGTTACCTCGGCCCGTCCGGGCGGGGCACATTCGCCGTCGTCACCTCCTACATGCTGGCCGCCGCGACCATCGGCGAGTGCGGGCTGACCACCGCTATCTGCTACCTGGTCGCGCGGGACCGTTCCAGCGCCCGCGATTCCATCCGCACTGGCGGGGCAATGCTCGTGATGCTTGGGATCCTCGTTGGCGCAGCCGGCATCGCGGCCGCGCCCCTGGTGCTCGACGACCCGGAGGCGGTGACGGCGTTCCGGGTCGCCTTTGCCGCCCAGCCGCTGGTGTTCGGTGCCTCCACCTGGCTGTTCGCACTGCAGGCCACCCGGATCGGCAGCTGGAACGTGGTCCGTGCGCTCCAGCCGGCCGTCTACACCACCGCGGTGGTGACGCTGGCGGTCACCAACCTGCTCACTGTCGAGCGCGCGGTGTTCTGCCTCGTCGGCTCGACGGCCCTGCAGGCCATCGCGGCCGTGGTGCTGTGCCGGCTGGCTCTTCCCGGACG
Organism: Pseudofrankia coriaricola; assembly: GCF_001854805.1. Lineage (GTDB taxonomy): Bacteria > Actinomycetota > Actinomycetes > Frankiales > Frankiaceae > Pseudofrankia. The sequence goes on along the minus strand of NZ_MBLO01000259.1, from coordinate 127,450 downwards.
GGGCCGGCTGCGCCGCTCCACTGGCCGGAAACTGGCCGGCTACGGCGGCGCGACGATGCTCTCCGCTGTCCCGTACCTGCTCAACGCGCATCTGGACGTGCTCCTGCTGGCGCTGCTCGTCGAGCCCGCCGAGGTGGGTCACTACGCCGTCGCGGTTTCGCTGAGCATGTTGTCGCAGCCGGTGTGCTCCGCGTTCGGCAACGTCGCGATGCCCCGCCTCGCGGCCGCCGCGGCGGTGGCCGGCACGGACGGCACGACCGCCGGGTCCGCCAGGCGGGTGGCGCTGACCGCCGTGGGCGCCAGTCTCGCCACGGGCGTGCTGTGCATGGGCGCGGTCAGCGCCATCGCGCCGTTGGCTGTGCACGGGCTGCTGGGGCCGGACTACGCGCCGAGCGTGGGACTGTTCTGGCTGCTCGCTCCGGGCGCGGCTGTGCTCGGCTGCAACCGGGCGATCGACGACGTGCTGCGCGGGCTCGGGCGGGCGCTCACGGTGGCTCGCTGTGAGTGGATCGGGACAGTGGTGACGGTGGCGCTGCTCGCCACGCTGGTTCCGCTGATGGGGGTCGCCGGAGCCGCCGTCGCGTCCAGCATCGCCTACGGCGTCGCCTTCGCCTTCCTGCTGCATGCGGTGCTGCGCGCCGTCGGCATCACAGCCAGGTCCGTGCCGGCGAGGCTGCGCCGGGCCGCCGGGCGCGGACGCCGGGACTGGCTCGGCGTTCCCTCCGAATCCGGAAGAGGTAACGCGGCATGAACGACGAAAGCCTCGTGGTGCGATCCGCCAGCCCTTTCGCCGCTTGGACGTCCACGTCCACGTCCAAGCCCTCACCCGCGCCAGCCCCGGCCCCGGTCGGTGGCGCGGTCCGGGTGGGCGTGATCGGGCCGGTCTTCGAGGACAGCTTCGCGGACAACATCCTCGACTGCCTGCCGGGCGTCGGGGCCGACCCCGTGGCGCTCGGCCCGGCTGTCCCTCGGCCGGCCGACCGGCGTGTCTCGGCCGTCCTCGCTCTTGCGCGTCGGGCCTACGACCACCTCGACCTCGCCTACCAGCGCAGGCTGGTCGCGGCCGCCGAGCGCGCGGGAGTCGGCCTGGTGCTGTCCGTCGACCTCAACCTTCTGCCGACGACAGTCCGCGAGCTGCGCCGCCGCGGGATCCGGGTCTGCCTGTGGTTCCCGGATGCCGTGGCCAACCTCGACCGGCAGCGGATGCTGCTTGGTGACTACGACGCTCTTTTCCTCAAGGACCCGCTCGTCGCCCGCCGGCTGTCCGACGTCCTGGAACTGCCGGCGCACTATCTGCCGGAGGCCTGCAACCCGGCCCGCCACCAGCCACCGGCCACGGCGCCGGACTCGCCATATTTCGTGTTCGTCGGAAATGTATACGGCGCTCGTGCCCGCCTGATCGGGCAGCTTCTCGACCGCGGCGTCGACGTGCGGGTCTACGGGCCGCCGATACCCCGCTGGCTTCGTGAACCTCGACTGGCTGGCCGCCACGCCGGGCGCTACGTGGTCGGCGAGGAGAAGGCCGCGGTGTTCCGCGGGGCGCGCGCCGTCGTCAACGCGCTGCACCCGGCGGAGATGCAGAGCGTGAACTGTCGGCTGTTCGAGGCGACGGCGTGTGGGGGCGCCGTCCTGTGCGAGCGCCGGGAGACGCTGCCCGCGTTGTTCGACGAGGGAAGCGAGGTTCTTGTTTTCAGCACCTTCGACGAGCTGTTGGCGCGGATCAAATGGTGTTCGGACGACCCGGCTGCGGCCCGCGCGGTCGGCGATGCCGGGTCTCTGCGCAGCCATTCCGAACACACGTACGGGCATCGGCTCACCGCGCTGCTCGAGGCCGTCCTGTGACCGCCACAAGCATCCACACAGTCTCGCCGTCTCCGACCAGGCCCGAAGCATGGAAGGGTTCTCCCGGGCCCCTGGACGCGGCGCGCCGCGCGGGTTCGCCAGCGTGGGCCGCGGTGGCCGCGGTGGCGATCGTCCTGTGGGGAGTGGACGCCGCTACCTACATGGCTGTCCCTGAACGGGTGGTGCTGCGGTCGATTGCTCTCACGGTCGAATACCTGGCCGCCGTCGCGTTGATCGGTAGCCGCTACGGCCGAGGGTACGGTCTGTACCAGTTCCGGCTGGGGCCGTGGTACCTACTGCTGTCCGCGGTGACGTTGGGACTCACATCGATTACATGGCGAACCCCGCAGGCCGGCGTACTGGCCGTCATCGGCCCGTCGAGTGTGGCGTACGCTCTGGCACTCCTCGGGTTGGGGGTGCCGCTCTGGACGATCGGATACCTGGTTGGTCCCGGCGGGCTCGCATTTCGCGCCGGGCATTCGCTGGCCGCCCTCGCGACATCGGAGCGTGACGGCAAAGGTGGCGGAAGATACCGCCCGGTCGCCGTGTGGGCGCTCGCCGGTGTGGCCGTCGCGGCCCGCCTTACCCAGATTGCCATCGGGCGGTTCGGCTATCTGGCCGACCCGTCCCAACTCGTCAGCAACTCGTCAAGATATGCGCAGATCCTGGAATATGCCGCCAGCCTCGGTCTCCCGGCACTCGTCATCGCGGCGGTCGAGCTGGCGCGATCCGGCGGCGCGCGCCAGCGGACGCTCTTTCTGGTCCTGTTGGGGACCGAGATCGGCTTCGGGCTGCTCAGCGGGGTGAAGGGACAGTTCGTGTTCACCTTGCTCGCCGTGTGCATGAGCTTCGCCATTGTTCGCGGCCGGTTGCCCCTGCGCTGGCTGCTCGGCGCCGCAGCCGTTCTGATGTTCGTCGTCGTGCCGTACAACGCCACGTATCGGCAGACCGTCCGGCCACACGCGGACCAGAACCTCTCGCCGTCGGCGGCGATAGCCGCCGCCCCTCAGATCTTGACTCAGACGATCGAAGGCGGCGGTCGCGACGATGAGCAGTCGCACAACACCCTCACCGACTCCGCCGACTATCTCGCCGACCGCGTCCGGTCTGTTGACAGCCTCGCCGTCGTCGTCCAGAAGACCCCGGAAGTGGTTCCGTACCGGGGTACCTTCGAGTTGGTCAGCGGCACAGTGCTGGGTTGGGTGCCGCGCGCGCTGTGGCCGGGCAAGCCGGTCCGGACCGCCGGCTACACCTTCAGCCAGGAGTACTACGAAACCCCTCCTGGCCTGTACACCTCGGCCGGGATTTCGCCGCAGGCCGACCTGTTCCGTTACGGCGGGCTCCTCGTGATGCTCGTCGGGTCGGCTCTCTTGGGCGCGGTCTGCCGATTCGTGGACGAGACCCTGCACCCCGGGCGCGACCTACGGCTGACCGCCCTGTTCGCGTCCCTGTTCACCCTGTTGCTGACCACGGAGACGAGCGTGTCGGACCTGGTGGTGTTGCTGCCCATCAAGGTCGGCGTGGTGGTCCTCGCCTGCCGGTTCGTCTACCGTCGGCGTCCGGTGGTGGCATAAACCAGCGAGTGATCCTGGGGACAACCGGACCTCCCAGATCGCTTCGCGATCCGGCAGGAACCCCGGCCGGGCGTGCGAAGGAAGATCATTTTCGCACGCCCTTTGGCCCTCTAGTCCGGATCTTTCACGGCCGGGCGCGGTCCGCTCGGCGTTCCCAGCGCGCGGGCCGTGGCTCGTCCGGCAAGGGGGAGTCGGCCGACGGCAGCGGCCCGATGCCGTCACGCAGGCCGTGCCAGGCGTACCGCCAGGAGGCCAGCCCACGTCCGCGGAGCAGGTTGGCGCCAGCGGAACGGGGCAGCCTGACGAGTGCCAGCCAGACAGCGGCCGCGCCGGCCTGCCAGGGACGGCCGTGGATCCGCGCGAACCAGAGCCGGTTGCGCGTCGAGTAGTAGACGTAGCTGGTGCTGGGGATGGTTCCGCCGCCGGTGTGCCAGGCCTGGTAGGGGCTGATCATGACCCGCCAGCCGGCGGCGGCGGCGCGGCGCGCCAGGTCGGTCTCCTCGTAGACGAGGAAGTAGCGGGTGTCCATCGGCACCTGGCGGTGACATTCGGCCCGCACGAACAGGATCGCGCCGGTGACGAACGCGACGTCCGCCGGCTCGGGGCGCCCCCGGCGCCGTCGGCGCGGTACCGCGAACAGCGGGGTCAGCCGGTCCGCACCGGGGTGGATCCCGTCCGCGTTGAGCAGGGTCGGCCCGACGATGCCGACCCCGGGGCGCGAGATGAGGTCGAGGCAGGCCACGACCGTGCGCTCGGGCAGCCGCACGTCGTTGTTGAGCAGCAGGTAGACGTCGGTGTCCGGCCGGGCGTCGGCGCCGAACCGGAAGCCGCCGGCGAAGCCGAGATTGGCGCCGGGGACGAGCCAGGCGGTGGCCGGCGGCACGTCGTCGGGCCGGCGGGCTCCGTCGTTGGCGACGACGACCACCTCGGTCACCGCTGGCATGGCCTCGAGCCGGCGGGCGAGTTCCACGGTGGGCTCGGTCGGCCCCCAGTGCACGATGACGGCGGTCGTCCGTGGTCCGACGGCCGCCGAATCCGGGGTGCCGAACGCGTCGCTGACCGGTGGCGGGTCCGTAGCGTCGTCCGCGCCACCGGCTTTCTCGCGGCCGTCAGCGGTGCGCGGGGCGTTTGTCCGCAGGCTCATCGCACGCTCGACCCTCCAGGCGGGAGACACGGCGAATGTGTCGCCGTTTAGATACGTTCGGTAATCAGCCTAGAGCCATCCGGCTGTCGACCCGAGACTTGCTGGCAGGCGTGTTGCCTGGTATCCGCAATGTCTCCAGGCGCGGGCGTCGCGGGCGTCGCGGGCGTCGCGGTCGTTGTCGCCGCGGCGCGGGGCTGTCGGCCGGCGCGGTCGGGTGCGTTGCGCGGTCGATCCGACGTGCCTGAGTTGGCGGACCGCTGGTACGCGATACACCTCCTTGCAATCTGAGATCGTTCGAATACGCTGAGTATCCATGTGTGGAATCGCCGGAGTGCTTGATCCCGACGAGGGCCGGGCCGAGGGCCGGGTCCGCTGGCTCGTCGGCCGGCAGAGTCACCGAGGTCCCGACCACAGCACGGTGCGCCGGGTGGGCCCGGCGACGCTCGGCATAGCCCGGCTGGCCATCGTGACGCCGACTACCGAAGGTAATCAACCAATCACCTCCCCGGGCGGCGGTGTCGCCGCCGTCTTCAACGGGGAGATCTACAACCATCTCGAGCTGGCCCGCTGGCTCGGCGTCGACGGCGTGCCCGGCAGCGACGGGCGGGTCATCCCGGCCCTGCTCGAGCGGCACGGCGTCGGCGCGCTCGGCCGGCTACGCGGGATGTTCGGCTTCGCGGCCGTCGACCTGCGCCGCCGGCGGCTTCTGCTGGGCCGGGACCGACTGGGTATCAAGCCGCTGTACGTGCGCCGTTGCCCGGACGGCACGGTCGCGTTCGCCTCGGAGCTGCGTCCGCTGGTCGGCCTCGGCCCGATCCCACCGGTCCGCGCGGAGGCGGTCGCCCGGTTCCTGCATCTGGGCGCCCTCGGCGGCGACGACTGCCCGTTCGAGGGCATCGAGGCCGTTCCGGCCGGCTGGTGGATCGCCTTCGACGAACATGGCGGGTGTACCCGCGGCGAGATCGGCGCCGACAGCGCGGACGACGACGCTCTCGGCGCCGCGCCCCCCGCGCCGCGCCTGCGCGGACCCCGGCTGCGTGAGGCGCTGCTCGAGACGGTCGCCGCGCACCTCGGAGCGGACGTCCCGACCTCGCTGCTGCTGTCCGCCGGGACGGACTCCACCGCGCTTGCCTGGGCGGTGCGCGAGCTCGGCACGACGGTGACCTGCCTCACCGTCGCGGCCGAGCCGGGCATGCCGGGCGTCGACGAGGCGCCGCGCGCGGCGGCGACGGCCGCCGCCTACGGGCACCGGCACCGTGTCGTCGAGCCCCGGCTGGCCGACGCCGACCTCGACGGCTTCTTCCGGCACATGCAGCGTCCGACCATCGATGGGCTGAACAGCTGGGTGGTGTGCCGGGCCGTGCGGGACGCCGGGTTCAAGGTCGCGTTGTCCGGCCTCGGCGGAGATGAGGCGCTGGGCGGGTACCGGCACTTCCGGCTGCTGCGGGCGCTCGCGCCGCTGCGCGCCCTCGACCGGCTACGCCGCCCGCCGCTGCGGCCGGCGGTGGACGCACTCGCGGACGCCGCGGCCCGCCGGGTGTCGGACTCCTCGAAGGGCCGCGCGCTGCTCGCGGCCGACGGCCCGCGCTCGGCGTGGGAGCTGGACCTGCTCACCCGCGCGGTCTGGCCGCTGCCGCGGGTGGTCGCGGCGACCGGGGCGCCGCCCGACCGGCTCGGCTACCTGCGCTGCCCCGAGGAGCTGGTGGGGCTGCGGTCCTCCTGGGCCCTCACCCGGGCGGAGCTCGATCTCTACCTCGGCGCCACGCTGCTGCCGGACACCGACGCCTTCTCGATGGCGCATTCCGTCGAGGTGCGGGTGCCGTTTGTCGATCTGCCCTTCCTGACCGCGGCGACAGCGGCGGCGCACCGCCGCCCGGTCGGCAAGGCGGCCTTCGCCGCCGCGATCGCCGACCCGGTGCTCACGGACGTCGCCAGCCAGCCCAAGCAGGGGTTCTCCGTGCCGATGGCGGCGTGGACGTGCTCGGGCCCGCTACGCGGGCTGGTCGAGGCCGTCCGCGACCCGGGCGCGCCGGTGTGGGCGTACGTCGACTCGGTGGCCGGCCATGACGTGCTCGACGCCGCGGACCGGGCGGCGGCGCGCTGGTCGCATGTGTGGGCGCTGGCCGCGCTGAACGGCTGGCTGGAGTCGGTCGCGGCACAGCCGGTCCGGCCGGCCGACGCGCTCCGGATACCCGTCCAGGCCGGCCCGGGCCGTGCGGCCCAGCGGGAGGGTGTGGCCGCGGATTCGGGGAAGCCCGCGGGGGCGACGGCCCAGGCGGAGCCGGCGGCCGCGGGACCGGCGGAGGCCGCCGGCGATCCGGTGCCGGCCGGCCCCGCCGGTTCCACGAGTGACGGCGGGGCCGGCGCCCCGGGGCATCGTGGCCCAGCGAGCGAGGTCACCGGCGTCAGCGGCTGACAGCCAGCTCGACCGCGCGCTCGTAGCCGTCCGCCGTCGCGGCGAGCGAGTACCGGTCCACCCGTTCGCGCACCCTCATCCGCAGCCTCGGACCGGCCTCCGGGTCCTCGACCGTGTCGGCCGCCGCCGCCAGGCAGTCGGCGAGCCGGTCGACATCGCCGATCGGGAAGACATGGCCGAGCCCTTCGACCAGGTCCGGGGCGGCGCCCACCGCCTCGCTCACCACCGGCAGCGCTCCGGCGGCCATCGCCTCGTTCACCACCAGCCCCCAGGTCTCGTGCTCGCTCGGCAGCGCGAGGACGTCGGCGAGCCCGTAGTACGACGGCAGCTCGGCCTGGTTCACGAAGCCGACACAGGCCGCCGCGAGGCCGGCGCACCGCCGCCGGGTCTGCTCGAGCAGCGGGCCGTCACCGACCACGAGCAGGGCCACCCGTCCGTCCAGCCGGCGCACCGCCTCGACCAGATCGAGCGGCCGCTTGCGCGGGATGAGCTTGGCCGAGTAGAGCACGACCGGGCGGTCGGCAGGCAGGCCGAGCTCGGCCAGCCGCTCCGCGCGGCGGGGGCGGGCGGCGTCCGCGCCGGTTCGGAAGTGGTCGTTGTCGACGGAGTACGGGGCGAACACCGCCCGCGGCGCACCGAAGGCCGCGTAGAACGCGTCGTTGTGCGCGCCGATGGCGAGGCCGGCCGCGCAGCGGCTCACCACCGCGCGGGCCAGCGGGTCGCGCACGACGCGCCAGCGGGGCTGACCGCCGCGCCGCCAGGATTCGCAGCGCAGCAGGTATGGCCGCCCGATGCCGCGCGCCAGCGCGATGGCGGCGAGCATCCACGGCGAGTCGTAGCCGTGTACCACGAGCGCGTCCTGGGCCCGCACCCAGGCCGCGAGCCGGGTCAGGCCGGCCGGGTGCCGCGCCGGTGAGGCGCCGACCCCGAGCACCCGGTTGGGGTAGCCGGACAGCAGGTCGACGTCCCACCGCAGCTCGCGGCCGAATCCGGGGTCCAGGTAGACCCGTGCGCCAGCGTCGGTGAGGAACGCGACCTCGAGGTCCACGCGGTTGCGGCGGGCGAGCTCGCGGTAAAGCGGCGCCTGGTACTGGATGACGTGCGTCGCGAGGACGCCAAGCCGGATCACCGGCGGGCGCCCGTGCCTAGCGGCACCTGGGCGGTGACGAGCAGGAAGGAGCCGCGCCGCCCGGCAGCGGTGGCGAAACGGCGGTCGACCTCATCGAACCATTCCCCGCTGTGCGGCTCGGCGCTGTGCGGCTCCGCTGGATCTGTCCCGTGCCAGTGGTAGGTCATTGGATTTCCCTCCCACCAGGTTCGGTTTGATCCTGAACCTGGTCGATAGACCGCTCCTGGTCCCGGGTGGGGACTGGGGTCCACTTTGTCTTCCTTGTTGGCGTCGGCCGACGAATGTCGTCATCCGATATCCGTTTTATTCAGGAGCCAGTCGAAGTAGTCATCTGGGTCAAAGGGATTGTGCCGCTCCCCGCTCGGTACCGTGCGCAGGGCATCATGCATTGCCTCGGCAATCAAGGTGGAGTCGTCGCGTTGGTAAGGGACCAGCGCGGGCCCGGCGACCTCTCGGGCGCGCTGGCTGTCGAGTGCGATGACAGGAACGCGCGCGAGCCGTGCCTCCGCCAGCGGATAGCCGAAGGATTCTGTCCGGGTCGGGTAAATGATGGCTCGGCACCCGTGTTGGAAGTGCGCGAGCTGCTGAGGGGTAAGCCGGCCGACGAACCGCAGGTGCTTCGAGCCGAGCAGGTCCTCTGCTTCAGCCTCCCGCTTGCTCGCGGTAATGATGATCTCAATACTCTCGGCCAGGTCCGTGGAGATCGCGCTAGCCGCCTGGTCGACCAGCCGTAGCAAATGCCCCATGGGTTTGTAGGAGGAGGAGAAGAACACCGGGCAGAGTATCTGACACCGGTCTCGTGCCTCGGGCGGCCTTGGGGACGGCGGTGAGAGCGGATGCATGCGAACTACGATCCGGGACGAGAGATGTGGATAGATCGAGGTGACTCGGTCGGCCATCTCTGTGCTGGGCACGACCAGAACGTCGGCGCGCTGGGCGCATGCTCGGACTACTGGGATCGAGTGTGCGAACCTGCGGGGGAAATGAAACTGTCTCTCTTCGTCGGCCGAGAGGAAGTGCAGCGCGCTGCGGAGAAGCGCCCACCGTTCGCCGCGAGTCACGACGAAGCTGACATTGTTCAGAGCGATCGCTCGCTGGTGACGTCCGATACGTTCCCGTCGGGCCAGCCAGGCTGGCGAAAGCTGGTGCCCGCGCCCGACGACGCGGACACCAGGGGACGGGCGGCGAGCGAGATAGTCGTCCAGCTCGCCGAGAAGGCGCAGGGCTCCGCCCATGCGGGCTCCGGCGCAGTCGACGATGACTTTGTCGCGGACTTTGTCGCGAATGGGTCGCGGGTTCACCATTCGCTCCTTGTGGCCAACATACCGCTCTCCGATCTAGCGTCGCTTCATCGCTCTGTGGATTGGCGAAACCCAGGCCGCCGGCCCATACCACTGGTCGACAACGACGGCTTTCCTCTTCGAGTGGGAGTGTTTGCCGTGGTCTCCGTCGGTCGATAGCGCTGATCGACGACCAGGGCCTTGCCTCGCTGGGTCACGAGGTCGGCGGTCTCGACGACCGACACGGACACCGCAAGGCGGTCACCCACCCGGTCCTGCAGGAGCTGTCGGGCGAGTTCGAGATCATGCGGAGCCGGGCGCCGCGTCGCCGTCACCCGCAGCTCGACCTTGCCACGGTGCTCCTGGCGGAACTGGATACGGTCGAATCTGGCGAACGCGTTGTCGTGAAAGTTGAGGGCCGCGGTGGAGATCGGCTCGTCGTCCACTCCGTAGACCAAGGACTGGTCCCACCGGCCGCGGATGTCCCGCAGGGCGGGGAACGGCGAGCCGCAGGCACACCGGTTGACGGTCGGTTCGAGCGGTGCGGCGGCGTCCTCGGTGTCGTATCGGACCAGCGGCATCGCGGCGTTGGTCAGGCCGGTGCCGATGATCCGTCCTTCGACGACCTCGGCGATCCCGTAGGTCGGCATGACGTGGTACACGGACCGGTGCTGGGCGCACTCGCCGGCGAAGACCACCTTCTCGCTCTGCCCGTACCAGCGGATCACCGGTGCCTCGAAGACCTCCTCGAACAGCCGCAGCTGCCAGTCGAACGCGCCCTCGCTTGCCAGCAGCACGCCGCGGACCCCGCCCAGGCCGGCATGTGGCCCGGTGCGCGCCACCCACCGGGCGAACGGCGTGATGGCGGACGGGTACCCCCAGATCGCCACCGGGCGGAAGTCGCGCATCATCAGCGCCAGCTCGTCGAAGGTGCGGTCGGACAGGTGGAACGGCGAGACCAGCAGCTGGTTGTAGGTCCGCTGGAACAGGATGGGCCGCCCCGCGAAGCCCTCGCCAAGGCTCCCGCCTCGAAAAGTGATCTTCGGGTCGGTCAGCCGTACCCCGGCCCGTGCCCAGACGTGCGCGATGTGCGCCCATTCCGTGAAGAACGAGGGGTGGGAGATACGCAGATCAAGGGGACGCCCGCCGGTGCCGCCGGTGGTCACCTTCCTGGCCGGCACGAACGGATGGGTGAACGAATCCGCCGCCTGGCGCACCGTCTCCTTGGTCAGGACCGGTAGCTCGCTGAGCTCTCCCCGCAGGTACTCCGGGCTGCGGCGGTAGTGCGGCACGGCGGACAGCCACCGGCGCCGGAATCGGTCCAGCCGGGCCGCCTGCCAGGCCGCGACGTCCGCTGGTTCGAGGGTCGCGAGCTCCGCGAGCCCGCGCAGGTGGGCGACGACGAGGGGGCTCTGGGCCGCCATGGCGAACGCCGCCGCGGCGCCTCGGGTCCGAAAAAGCCCGGCGTGCCTCATCGGGGGACCGCCGGCCTGGTGAGCTCGATCTGGCCCCGCCAGGCGAAGTGTGGCTCGGCGCGCAGCACGGCGTCAGGGGCGATCGCGCCGAGCCGCCCGTGCCAGGCGTCGTCATCACCGCGGAGCTCGATGTCGCGCCAGGATCCGTGTGCGAGCGGCAGCCGCGCGCAACGGAATGCCTGGTGGATGACCGGTATGCGGTCGGGGTCGAAACCGAACAGGTAGGCGGTTGCCGCATCGACCGCGGCCGGTGTCGCGCCGAACGTCAGCAGCCGCGCGGGCAGCGGGTCGGGGTTCATCGGACCGCCGCGTTGCCCGGCCAGCACGCCATCGACGAGGACGACATGCCGGCGGCCGGGTTCTGGCCTGGCGGCCAGCGTGCCGTCGGGGCGTCCGTAAGCCAGGATCTTGTTCAGATCCAGGCACATTCGCCAGACGGTGTCGTTGCCCCACCAGTTGCCGCTGCGGATCACGGAGTCACCGTCGCCGAAGACGTGGGTGCCGCCGTGGCGGGCCAGTCGCATCAGCTCGCCACCCAGCCGAGGCGACATGGTCGCCGCGCGTCGCAGCCCCGCCACCGCGGTCCGTTCCAGCCGGTGCAGCGCGCCAGGACTGGGGTGCTCGTCCCCACCGTCGCGCGGCGACCCTTCGGTGTGGTGCGGCAGCCAGTTCTTGTCCGCGTTGATGCCGACGAGGTTCTTTAGACCCAGCGTGACGCCCGCCTTCTTGTGACTCTTCAGCTTCGGCAGGTTCACCACCAGGTCGGCGTTCATGACGGTCCCCGACAGCAGGTACTCATGCCGCCCGCCACTGTGATGAGCGTTGACCACCCGGCTGTCGTAGTCGGCCCCGTAGTACCGCCCGGAGCCGCTATGGCCGACGAACTCGCTGGCGTCGCCGAGGTCGTAGGCGATGGCGCCACCGGGGTCACCGGCCAGCCGGCGGCGGTCGACGACAACGTCATCGACGGTTGTCCACTCCTCCTGGCGGAGGTCAACGAGTCCCAGGGTCAGACCCTGGCCCGCGTAGAACGCGCAGAGACGGTCGAGCCCGAGCACCCGCACGATCGCCGCGAACGAGGAGTCCGTCTGCGGAGCGTCGGCGACAACCACCCGGCCCGACGGCCCGACCGCGGCGAAGGCGAAGTCCGCCGCGGCTCGGATGACCGACCCGTGGGTGAGCACCCAGCGCCAGCCGTCCGGGTCCCGGGGGTGGCGTTCCCGGACGAGGTTCGGCTTGAGCACCACCGTCCCGCCAGGACCTACGAGGTCACCGAACGGGTTCCAGTGGGCGGTGTCGACGCGGGATGGGTCGAGTCCGGCGAGCCTGAGCACCCGACGGACCGCCGCGTACACGTGGTTCGGCTCGTCGGCGAGATGGCTCAGCCGGTACTCCGGGTATGCGTGGCTCGGGGAGTACGGCGGCTCCTCGGGATAGCGGGCATCGTCGGTCCGGGTCGTCGCCACCTGGCAGGAGGTCAGCGCGTCCGTCTCAGGCATGTAGTCGCTCCGCTGTGCATGCCGCGTCCCCCGGTTCGGGGACCCGCTGGTCGGGGCTCGTGGCCTGTCCGGGTGGCATCCGCGAGGCCGGCGTCTGCCACCGCTCCATGCTGGTACGCAGCCGGACCGGAAGATCGGCGGTGAGCTCGTACACGGCGACGACGGCGGGTTCGGTCCGGCCCCACCCGGTGGCGACCCGGCTTGCCTCGGTGCGCCAGCCGCCGCCCGCGGCGCGCAGGACGTAGATGCGGCCCGGGTCGCCGGGGTGGCCGAACAGCAGGCCCTCGGCATCGGCGCGGGCCGTCATGCCCGGCGCCAGGTGGAACAGGACCTCGACCCGGTGGCGGCCATGGCCGGTGACCAGGTCGTCGATCCGCGGGCCGTCGGCGTCGAGCCGCCAGGTCCGCTGGTGGCTCGGGGCGCCCGGGAGCCAGCGGTAGCCGTCGTGCGACGCGGTGAGCCGCGCGTGGGCCGTCGCGGTTCCGGCCGCGGGCAGGTAGCCCGCCTCGCCGATGGTCACCCGCGCGCGGCGGCCTGCCCGAAAGGCGCCCCACACCTCGGTCGAGTCCTGGCCGTCGACCACGACGGTGTTGTGCGCCCGGGTGGAGCGTTCCAGCGCCCGGTCAGGTCCTGGCGCATATGTGGAGGTGGCCGTGTCGACGATCAGCGGTGTGTCGTCGTGCCAGAGCAGGAACGACAGGGTGTCGGCATGGGCGTGCGCGGGGAGATCGTCGGGGCAGGGCGCGCCGACGTCGGTGAGCAGGTGCCATCGGCCGGCGCGCAGCACGGCGAGGCCACTGGGCGCGAGCAGCCGGACAGCGCCGTCCCGGCCGGTCCCGGCCCGCGAGACCGGTTCGGGGTCCGCTACGGCGTCCTCGTTCCCGTTCTTCTTCTGCTCACTGCCGTTTCGGCTCGCACTGCCGTTTCGGCCCGCACCGCCGTTCTCGTCCGCTCGCCTGTCCTCGTGGACGTCCGTGCGGGCCGCGACACGCGGCGGGGGACTCGCCAGCAGCATCCGCGTGGCCGCTGACGGCAGGGGAAAACCGTCATTGAGCAGCGGTACCGTGCCGAGCGGACCGAGCACCGCCGACAGCCAGCCGCGCATTCTGGCGATCGCGTCGACCAGCTCGCCTGGCAGTGGGCGGCCCGCGGCGGTGAGCAGGTCGGCGACGTCGCGCAGGTCCGCGAGAACCTGGCAGTGGTAGGCCGGCGCCCGCTCGACATGGCCACCGTCGGCGAGCACCTGCCGGTCGAGCTGGCGTAGCAGCGCGCACGTCCAACGCTCGGTGTCGGCGCGGTCCCCGGCGGCGATGCCGAGACCGATCAGCGCCTTCAGGTTCTTGACCAGGTGGTTGCCGCCCACGTCGGTTTCCAGATGCGCGCGCAGGAAGGCACGGTGATGACCGAGATCGGCCGCCAGCCACCGGTCGGTCGGCGTGCCCGCGGCGAGCGGGCCGCGTAGTCCGCACAGCGACCACGCGCGCAGCGACACGACGTAGGGCGACCAGGGCACACCCTGTCCTGGCATCGTCGCCGCCCGCCAGGACGCGTAGAGCGCGCCGAACCGGTCGCGCGCGGCGTCGCGGTCGGTCAGCCCGGTAAGCGTCCAGGCCCAGTCCCAGTAGTGCAGGTGGTAACGCCACAGCAGCGGCGCCCGCGCCTGTGCCCAGTCCGCCGTGGCCAGGCCCGCGTCGGGGTCCGGCGGATGCAGTGTCCTGACGTGGCCGAGGAGGCTGAGCCGGCCGGCAACCAGCTGCGTCGCGTCCGGCCACAGTGCCTGGCAACGGCCGTCGAAGGGCAGGAAGCCGGGTGGCCAGCCGCCCACGGGCGGGCCACGGCGGATGAGCGCCGCGGACAGGCCGGGAAGCCGGTCGGCCAGCGCCCGCTGCCCGCGCAGTCGGACCCGTGCCGCGACCTGTTCGGGCCGCAGGCCGCGGACCGTCCGCGCGTACCGGCCGACGGAACCGGCGAGCGTGCCGCTCGCGACGCCTGGCCGGTGGGCGCGGCGGTCAGCGGGCGGGCGGCCATCACGCGGCTGGCCGGCGCTGGGTTGGCGCTCGTCCGGATGGGCCAAGCTCGGGCGGCCCGCGGTTGGTTGGCTCACCTCTCGCGCGGTCACCGGTGGCCCGCCTGTGCCCGGATGCCGTCGGCGAACGAACGGGGGGCGAACCTCAGGTCGGCCGCCGCCGCCTCGATCGAGAAGGCCTTGTCCTCGGCCAGCCGGGCGATCTGCTCGGCACTGATCCACCGTCGCCCGCCGCGCGGGCTCGGCGCGAGCCGCGGCGAGGAGTTCCAGGTCGTGCCCCGCGCCGAACCCCGTGACGGGCCGGCGAGCCGGCCGACGAGCTCGGCGAGGCGGATCGTCGGCCCGAGCGGCACCGGTACGCAGGTCACCCGCCGGCCGAGCGCGGCCGCCGACTCGTCGACGATCTCGCGCAGCGGCAGCGCCCGCGGCCCGGCGACGTCGTAGCGGCGTCCGACGGCGATGTCCGACTCGACCGCGCGCAGCAGCACGTCCGCAAGGTCCTCGACGTGCACCGGCTGGTGCAGGCCGCGCCCGTCGCCGGGCAGCGGCATTACCGGCGAGCGACGCAGCAGCGCCAGCAGCCGGCACATGTTCCGGTCGTCCGGCCCGCCGTAGATCATGGTCGGCCGGATGATCGTCCAGTCGAGGCCGCTGGCTCGGATCGTCTCCTCGGCCGCCAGCCGGACCCGTTTCGACGGCGCGTTCAACGTCGTCGTGACCGCGGTGGTCGAGACGAACACGGCGCGGCGCAGGCCGGCCGCGCCCGCCGCGTCGACGATCGTGCCGGCGTGCCCGAACCCCAGCGATGCCAGGTTGAGCAGCGCGTCGGCGCCGGCCGAGGCGAACGCGGCCCGGGTACCGGCCGCGTCGTCGAGGTCGGCGCGGACGGCCGAGGCGCCGAGCTCCGCCAGGGTGGCCGCCGCGGCAGCGGACCTCGCCAGCCCGATCACCTTGTCGCCGCGTGCCACCGCGGTAGCGACGACCCGGCGGCCGAGGAAGCCGCTGCCGCCGGTGACGAGGAGCCTCACCGCGTCACCTCCGCCGCGGCCGGCCGCGACCGGTCCGTCTGTCGCCCGCCTTCGCCGGTGGCTCGTCCGCTGGCAGTCGGGCCGCCGGCACCTCGACCGGGTCGTCTGGCAGCACGGTCGGGGCCGTGGGCGGATCCACGTCGTGCTCGCTCAGGCTGTCGTCGGCGCCATCCCGATGGCCATCGCCGACCTCCTCGCGCGGGCCATCGCCGGTGCTGCCGGGGATGTCGTCGTGACGATGACCGCTGTCGTCGGGCCGAATGCCGGCGTCATCGGAAAGGCCCTCGTGAAGGCCGACGGCAATGTCCTCGTCCTCGCCTCGGTCAGCGTCGGTATCACTGACGGCGGCCGGGGCCGTTGGCTCGGGTATGCCGAGGAGGCCGAGGAGGATGCGGCGGTAGCGGTCGGCCAGGCGGGCGCGGTCGAAGTGCGCCGCCACATACGCCCGCCCGGCACGCGCCATCGCGGTCCGCCTGGCCGGGTCCGCGGCCAGCGCGCGGATCGCGTCGGCGAGCGCCGCCGGGTCCTCCGGCGGCACGACGACCGCGCCGGCCGCGGTCAGGATCCGCGCCGCCTCGCCGCGCACCGCGCCGACCACCGGCCGCCCGGCGGCGAGCATCTCGAACATCTTCGACGGGATGAACGTGTCGAACAGCGGCACGGCTCGCAGCGGCACCACACAGATGTCAGCGGCGGCCAGCACACTGCCTACCTCGTCGCGCGGCACCGCCGGCGCGAGTGTGGTGTTCCTGAGCCCGAGCCAGGCGAGGTGTACGGCGATCCGCTCCTTGTCGGCGCCGTCGCCGACGAAGGCGAACCGGACCGGTGTATCGGTGAGCAGCGCCGCGGCGTCGGCGACCGCCGTCAACCCCTGCGAGATGCCGTGCGCGCCGATGTAGACGACCAGTGTGTCCGCGGGCCTGGCCCCCAGCCGGGCCCGTGTCGTCTCGCGCGCCGCTGGCCTAGAGGGCCGGCGGCCGTTGTCCCCAGGATCACTAGAGGGCCAAAGGGCGTGCGAAAATGATCCTCCTTCGCACGCCCGGCGGCCGTTGTCCCCAGGATCACTGACGGCGTCTGGTTTCGTCTCCGACTCGGCCGGGCGGAATCGCTCGAGGTCGACGCCATTGGGGATGACATGCACCTTCGTGGCCGGAATTCCGCGGCGCACGATGTCGTCGCGGAAGCCCTCCGTCACCGTCACAACGGCGTCCGCTGCCTGGTAGGCGGCGAGCTCGCAGCGCTCCAACGCGGCGATGACCCGCCGGTTGGTGATGACGCCCAGCTGGACGAATATTGCCGGCCACAGGTCGCGTACTTCGACGACGAGTCTGGCGCGCCGCAGCCGGGCGAGCAGCCAGGCCGAGCCAAGGGAGAAGAACGTCGGCGACGAGACCACGACGACGTCCGCCGGGCCGACGATCCCCGCGCCGAGCAGCACGCCGCTGACCATGAACGACAGGTGGCCCAGCGTCTTGCGGACGACTCCCTCGTTCGGGGTCGCGTACAGCCAGGTCCTGACCACGCGGTAGCCGTCGACCCACTCCACCCGCCGGACCGCGCCGCGGTAGGCCGGCGGTACGACGCCGGTCGGGTGGTTCGGCATGCCGGTCAGGACGGTGACGTCGAGGCCGCTCGCGGCCCACGCACGCGCGGTTTCCGACAGCCGGGCCTGGGGTGCGCCGATCTCCGGCGGGAAGTAGTGGGTGACCAGCAGGACCCGGGGCCGGCGGGCACCGTCGCGCCCGCCAGCTGGAGGGCCAAAGGGCGTGCGAAAATGATCTTCCTTCGCACGCCCGGCCGGGGTTCCTGCCTGATCGCGAAGCGATCTGGGAGGTCCGGTTGTCCCCAGGATCACTGCCGGGTCGTCGTCTGGGGTCCCTGCGGCGTTGCTGTACGGGCTCATCGCACCGTCGACCTCCGGTCAGGGGGGAGAACACCCGTGTGATCAGTTGACTACTGGTAGTGATCGAGCGTAGGGCTATCTGGTTAGCGGGTGGGGTCTCTGCGTCCTGCGTGTCGTCCGGACGATGCGACGCCCGATGGCCAGGCTTCGTGACCTAATGTAATTGGGCAACTACGATGACCGGCATGAGGCGACCGCGAATGTCTGGCGGATGTGTTACCCACGGTGACGCTGACGGCGACTGTTACCAGGCTCCAGGGCGCGACGCGCGCGCCGTCCGCGATGGGCGGGTCGGGCGGTGAGGCAGGTCGTCCAGGCTGTGTCCGGTGGTGGCGTGCGCGTGGTCGACGTGCCCGCCCCGACGATTGGCCCGGCCGAGGTGCTGGTGCGCACCGACGTGACGATCGTGTCCGCCGGCACCGAGCGGGCCGTCACGGAGCTGGCCCGCGCGGGTCTGCTCGCCAAGGCCAGGGCACGCCCCGACCTGGTGCGAAAGGTTGCCGACAAGGCCCGCGTCGAGGGCGTCGGCGCGGCGGCGCGCTCGGTGCGCGCCCGGCTCGGCTCCGACCTGCCGCTCGGCTACAGCGGATGCGGCCGGGCGGTGGCCGTCGGCGACGCGGTCGCCGGCATCCGCCCAGGCGACCTGGTCGCGACCGGCGGCGCGGGCCGTGCCAACCATGCCGACTTCCAGGCCGTCCCCGGACTGCTGTGCGCCCGGGTCCCCGACGGCCTGCCCGCTGCCGACGCCGCCTTCGCCACGATCGCGTCGATCGCGCTGCACGGCCTGCGCCTGGCCGAGGTCGGCCCGGGAGCCAAGGTGGTGGTGATCGGGCTCGGGCTCGTCGGGCAGCTCGCCGCCCGGCTCGCGCTCGCCAGCGGCTGCGACGTCGCCGGCATCGACCTCGCCGAGCTCCCGCTCGCCACCGCCGCCGGTGCCGGTGTGCTGGCGCTGAAGGAGTCAGGCCCCGCCACGACGGCGCGGATCCGGTCCTGGAGCCGAGGCCGTGGCGCCGACGCGGTGCTCATCTGCGCCGCCGGCCGGGCGGGCAACCCGGTGGCGCGTGCCACCGAGCTCGCCCGCGACCGCGCCCAGCTGGTCGTCGTCGGCGACGTCGACCTGAACCTTGCCAGGACCCCGTTCTACGAACGGGAGCTCTCGCTGCGCTTCGCCCGCTCCTACGGGCCTGGACGATACGACCGCGGCTACGAGGACTGGGGGGTCGACTACCCCGCCGGCCAGGTGCGCTGGACGGAGGGGCGCAACCAGGAGGCGGTGCTGGACCTGCTGGCCAGCGGTCGGCTGAAGGCCGCGGACCTCGTCACCCACACCTTCGAGGTCGATGATGCCCCGGCCGCCTACCAGCTCGTCGCCACCCGCTCGGAGCCCTACCTGGCCATCCGGTTCCGCTACCCGCCCACCGACGATGCCCCGGCCGCCGAGGACCTCGCCGCCGCCCCCGGCGACTCCGGCCAGGTCTCCCGCGCCCTCGCCGCCGACAGGCCCCGGCGGGCCGTGGGGCCGGCCGGCGGGCGGGGGGACGGGGTCGGCTGGGTCGGGGCCGGAGCGTTCTCCGGGTCGGTACTGCTGCCCGCCTTCCGCGCCGCCGGGTTCAGCCGGTTCACCACCGTCGCCTCGGCGGGCGGGCGCACCGCTGGCGCGTTCGCCGAGCGGCATGGCTTCGCCGGCGTCGCCGCGGACGCCTGGGAGGTCATCGACGACGACCGGACCGGCGTCGTCGTCATCGCGTCCGCGCACGACAGCCACGCCGCGCTCACCGTCGCCGCGCTGGAACGCGGCCGGCACGTCTGGTGCGAGAAGCCGCCGGCGCTCACGCTGGCCGAGCTCGACCAGGTCGAGCGTGCCGCCGCGGAGGGCGGTGGGGTGCTGATGCTCGGCTACAACCGGCGGTTCTCGCCGGCTGTGCTTGGCGGCGCCCGCGCGCTCGCCCGCCGCGACGGGCCGCTGACCATCGTCTACCGGGTCGCCGCCGGGCCGGTGCCGCCCGACCACTGGTACGCGGACCGACGCCAGGGTGGCCGGCTGCTCGGCGAGGTCTGCCACTTCGTCGACACCTGCGCGGTGCTCGCCGGCAGCCCCGTCGAGGCGGTCACCGCGCTCGCGGGCCGGGAGGCCGAGGCACTGCTCGCCCCGGACGTCGCGGTCGCCATGCGGCACGCCGACGGGACGCTGTCCACGATCGCCTACAGCTCCGCCCGGCCGGCCGACGCGGGCAAGGAGGCGGTCGAGGCAGTCGCGGGCGGCGACCACCTGCGCATCGACGACTTCCGCCGGCTCGTCGTGAACGGCCACGTGAGCTGGCGCGGCCCGCAGGACAAGGGCCACCGGGCCGCTGTCGAACACTTCCGGTCCCTGTGCCTGGCCGCGGACGGTCCGACCGGATCCGGCGACCCGATCGGGCCGGGCGGCGAGCTCAGGCTGACCGCGCAGCTGCTCGCGTCCAGTCGGGCCACTCTGACGGCGGCGGTCGCTCTTGGCCTGGGTGCGCCGGCCGACCTGGCCGCTACCGGCGGGGAACCCGGCACGCACCCCGGAGTCCCGGCGCCCCGGCCGGCGCTCGATCAGGTCCCGCCGAGCGTCTCGGAGGCGGGACGATGAGCCGCGCCGTGGATGGTCCGATGGCTGGTCCAGTCCCTCGCGCCGTGGCCGGCCCGGCTGGCGGCCCGGCTGGCGGCCCGGCTGGCGGCGCGGTGGCGGGACAGACGGCGGGAGTGCCGGCGCGGACGGTGCCGGCGCAGGCCGGGCGCGAGCGGCGCGGGCCGTGCGCCGGGCTGCGCGCCGCCGTCGTCGCCGGCGCCCGGCCGAACTTCATGAAGATCAAACCAATCCTGGACGCGCTCGCGGCCGACGGCGCGCTGCCCACGCTGGTGCATACCGGGCAGCACTATGACGAGGCGATGAGCGGTGTCTTCTTCGCGGAGCTCGGCATCCCGCGCCCCGACCACCACCTGGGCGCCGGGTCCGGTTCGCACGCTGCCCAGACCGCCGCCGTGATGACCGCGTTCGAGCCGCTGCTCGACAAGCTCGCGCCGGACCTGGTCGTCGTGGTCGGCGACGTCAACTCGACGCTGGCCTGCGCGCTGGTCGCGGCGAAGGCCGGAGTGCCGGCCGCGCACGTCGAGGCTGGCCTGCGCAGCGGCGACCGCTCGATGCCGGAGGAGATCAACAGGATCGTCACGGACCGCCTCTGCGAGCATCTGTTCGCGCCGTCGGCGGAGGCCGTCGACAACCTGCTGCGCGAGGGCGCCGCCCCGGACGCGGTCCACCTGGTCGGCAATGTCATGGTCGACACGCTGCTGGCCTCGCTCGACGCGGCGCTCGCCCGTCCGACTCTCGCGGGCCTCGGCCTGCGGCCCGGCGAGTACGGACTGGTGACCCTGCACCGGCCCGCGAACGTCGACGACCCGGCCGTGCTCGACGGGCTGCTCGCCGCGCTTGGCGTTGTCGCGCGCGAGTGCCCCCTTCTGTTCCCGGTGCACCCGCGGACCGCGGCCCGCCTGGGCGGCCGGCTGCCGGCAGGGGTCCAGCCGCTGCCGCCCACCGGATACCTCGACTTCCTCGCCCTGCAGGCGGGCGCGAGGCTGGTGCTCACCGACTCCGGCGGTGTGCAGGAGGAGACGACGGTCCTCGGCGTTCCATGTCTGACCCTACGTGACAACACCGAACGTCCGATCACGGTCACCGATGGCACCAACCGGGTGGTGGGCCGCTCGCCAGACACGATCGTCGCCGTCGCGCGGGAGGTCCTGCGCACCCCGCCGCCACCCCGCCGCCCGGCGCTGTGGGACGGCCAGGCCGGCCGCCGCATCGCCGACGTCCTCGGCCACCTGCCCCGTCGGGCGCCTGCGCCGTTCTAGCCCGCGCGCCCAAGCCCTCGGTGGCGCGGCTGGCGGGACGGGTGAGCGACACGAGGAACCGCTACCTAGCTTTACGTAATTGTTGAGCGACACTATGTATATGGAGGACCTCGGGAAGCTGGTCGTCGTCGGACAGGGCTACGTGGGCCTGCCGCTGTCCATGCGCGCCATGGAGGTGGGCTGGCGGGTTGTCGGCGTCGACGTGGACGAGCGTCGGGTGAGGCGGCTCGCGGCCGGTGAGTCCTACGTCGACGACGTCACCGACGATGACCTGCGCGCGGCGCTGGATACCGGCCGCTATCGGCCGGTGGCCGAATACGGCCCGGCGGCCGGGTTCGACGTCGCCGTGGTGACCGTGCCGACGCCGCTCGCCGAGGGCGCGCCCGACCTGTCCTACATCGCCGAAGCCGGCCGCAGCCTTGCCCGACTGGTGCGGCCGGACGCCACCGTGGTGCTCGAGTCCACCACCTACCCTGGCACCACCGAGGAACTGTTCGGCCCGCTGCTGGAGGCCGGCTCCGGCCTGGTCGCCGGCCGGGACTTCAGGCTTGGCTACTCGCCGGAGCGCATCGACCCGGGGAACCGGACCTGGAACCTGGTGAACACTCCCAAGGTCGTCTCCGGCGTCGACGAGGCGTCGCTCGCCGCTGTCCGCGCCTTCTTCGACACGATCGTCACCCAGACCGTCCCGGTCAGCTCCACCCGGACCGCCGAGCTCACCAAGCTGCTGGAAAACACCTTCCGGCACGTCAACATCGCCCTGGTCAACGAGTTGGCGATGGTCGCCGATCGGCTGGGTGTGGATGTCTGGGAGGCGATCGAGGCTGCGTCGACGAAGCCGTACGGCTTCATGCGCTTCACCCCCGGCCCAGGCGTCGGCGGCCACTGCCTGCCAATCGACCCCTCCTATCTGTCCTGGCGGGTACGGCGAAGCCTCGGTCGTAACTTCCGGTTCGTCGAGCTCGCCAACGACATCAACGACCACATGCCTGACCACGTCGTCGCCCGTGCCACCGAGATGCTCAACCGGCGTGGCCGGCCGGTGCTGGGCAGCCGGATCCTGCTGCTCGGTCTCGCGTACAAGAAGAACAGCGGCGACGCCCGCGAGTCGCCGGCCATCCGGGTCGCGAGCCTGCTCGCCGACCTCGGCGCCGATGTCCGCGCCACGGACCCGCACGTCGACCCGGCGCGGGTGCCGGCCGCGGTCCGTCTCGTCGCTCTCGACGGGACGGAGCTGGCCGCCGCCGACCTCGTCGTCGTCCTCGTCGACCACGACCGGTTCCCGCGCGACTCGGTCACGCGCCATGCCCGTGCCGTGCTCGACACCCGCCGCTGGCTGCCTGCCACCCCGCGCATCCCCGAGCAGCGGCCCACGCCGGGCGCCGAGCGCCTCGACCCAGCCGCGGGGGGGCTGGCCAGCCCGCCGCTGGTGGAGTCGCTCTGAGGACCGATGACCGCGTAAACGCCGAGCGGGTGGTCATCCGCCCGCGGTGCCCTCACCCTCCGTCGACCTCGCTCCGCTGACGGGTTCGCGGATAGCGCACGTGCCGCTCGCCAGCGTTGAGTACTCCTCGAAGTAGCGACTCGAACGCCCGACGTCATGTCCCATTGCCGTCGGTGTTCCGGCCCTCGGGATGCGGTCATCCGTCGCGTGTGGTAGTCGCCCTACGGCGCGCCTCCACCGGCTTCGGGATGTTGGCTCTATTGTCACTCTAGGTAGTCATCATATCGCTTAAAGCGATCGGAGTGGCGGGTAAGGCCGGCGTCGGTCGCACCTACCACCGCGGGAAGGAGAAGCGAGCCTGTGGAGACGGACAGCGCTGTCCGCAATGGCCGGAGCCTGGTCGCCTTGCTTGCGCGACGGTGGCACCTGCTACTCACCGTGACCATCCTGTTTGGCGCGGTCGGGTTCCTGTTCGCCTCGCTCCAGTCGACGCTGTACTCGAGTAGCGCGACGATGCTTCTCAACGACCCGCGCACCACCAGCGTGTTCAGCGACAACCGTGTCGCCAGCGACCCGCAGCGGTACGTCCGCACGCAGGCGCGCTACCTCACTTCCACCGAGGTGCTGACGATCACCCGTTCGCTCCTTCACAACCGGCTCACCGTCGATCAGCTGCGTGGCCTGGTGAAGGCAACCCCCTCGGACCAGCTCAACCAGGTCAGCGTGACCGCCACCGACTCGACGGCCGAGGGCGCCTCCGCCGTGGCCAACGCCGTCTGCCAGGCCTACCGCGAGGCAGTCCGGAACCTGACCCAGGCGAACGCGAAGTCCACCACCGACGAGCTCGACCAGACGATCGCCAACCTGCGCGATCGCATCAGCAACCTGGACGAGCAGCTGAACGGGAGTGAGGGCCCGGCCGACCCGAGTCTGTCCGCTGCCCGCCAGGCCGCCGCCACCCAGCTGCTGACCGTGCAGAGCCGGGCCGACGAGATCGCGGTGGATACCGCGACATACGGCGACGGCGTGCAGATGTTCGAGCAGGCGTACCCACCGAGCGCGCCGTCGCAGCCCAGGCCACTCCGTTCGGTCGCCGTCGGCGCATTCCTCGGGCTGCTGCTGGCGGCCGGCGTCGTGTGGTGGCGCGACGAGTTCCGCCGTAGGGCGGACCAGAAGCAGGACCCGGCGGCTGTCCTCGGCGTTCCGCTGCTCGGCGAGGTCCCCGAGTTCCCCGTGTCCGCTGACGGCCGGGCGCTGCCCGCCGCGTACGAGCCTTCCTCCCCGGCCGGGGAGGCCTACAACTTCCTCGTCGAGAGCATCGGGTTCGCGCTCGCAGCCGGGGGCGGCGGCAGCGTCGTCGCGGTGACCAGCCCACGCTCCGGCGACGGCAAGACGGTGACCGCGCTCAACCTCGCGATCGCGATGGCCCGCGACGACCGCAAGGTGGCGGTCGTCGACGGCGACGAGCGGATGCGCGGGCTGACCAGGCTCGCCGACGTCGCCGACGAGCCGGGCCTGTCCGACCTGGGGGGCGACCTGCCGGTAAGCGCCGCTGTGCGCGACCTCGACCTCGACGGCACCGAGGCGCTCGACGTGGTCTCGGCCGGGGCGGCGCTCGACGACCCGGCCAGCTTCTTTCGGACCGGCCGGTTCCGCCGCGCGGTCGGCCGGCTGCGGGAGCACGCCGACGTCGTCATCGTCGACTCGCCGCCGCTGCTCGCGGTCAGCGACGCGGCCGCGATCGCCTCGCAGGCCGACGGGGTGGTGCTGGTGGTCGGGCGCGGCACGCCGCTGCGGGTGCTCTCCGACGTCCAGCACCGGCTGGAGTTCATCGGCACGCCGGTGCTCGGCTACGTCTTCAACAGGTCGGTCGTGTCCGGGCGGCGCTACGGCTACGGCTATGGCCACGGCTACGGGCGCCACGCGACCCGGCCCGCCGCCATGGCGGCGCCGTCCGGCCGCCACCGGATCCCCGGCCAGCGGCTCGATGAGGGCAGCCGGGTCGAGGCCAACCGATGACGGCCGACCCGGCCGTGCGCCGCTCGCGGCCGGGCCGGGCAAGTCCAGGCCGCCCAGCGTGTCCGGGGCGGCGGCCCGTCCCCGCGGGCCGCGAGGCCGGAGCGCGCGCGGCGCCGCGAGGAAGCGCGAGCCGATGCGGGTGACGATCGTCAGTCAGTACTTCTGGCCCGAGCAGTTTCGGGTCAACGATCTCGCTGTGGGCCTGCGCGAGCGCGGCCACCGGGTGACGGTGCTGACCGGGCAGCCGAGCTACCCGCACCGGGACGTGTTCGCGAGCCGCCGGCGCCCGGCCAGGGAATGGCACGAGGGCGTCGAGGTGCTGCGGGTGCCGCGGGCCTCCCGCGGTGGTGGCGAGCGGTGGCGACTCGGATTGAACCACCTCTCCTTCGCGGCCAGCGCCAGTGTGCTCGGCGTGCCCCGGCTG
Source organism: Pseudofrankia coriaricola (assembly GCF_001854805.1). Classification (GTDB taxonomy): domain Bacteria; phylum Actinomycetota; class Actinomycetes; order Frankiales; family Frankiaceae; genus Pseudofrankia. The sequence goes on along the minus strand of NZ_MBLO01000259.1, from coordinate 102,371 downwards.
CCACCGTCCGACGTGGTGCTCGTCTACCAGATCTCGCCGGTGGCGACGCTGGTACCGGCGCTGCTGCTGCGACGTGTCCGGGGCACTCCGGTGGTGGTGTGGCTGCAGGACCTGTGGCCGCACACCATGCACGCGACCGGCGCGGTCCGCTCCGAACGGGTGCTCACGCTGCTCGACTGGCTGGTTCGCGCCGGTTACCGGCGCTGCGCCCGGGTGCTCGGACGGTCCGAGGACTTCCTGCCGCTGCTGCGGGAGGCCGCCGTCCCGGCCGACCGGCTCGACTACTTGCCGAACTGGGCGGAGAAGCATTACCGCCCCGTTCCGGCGGACGCGGAGGTCCGCCGCGCGGCGGGTATCCCCGACGGGTTCGTCGCGATGTTCGCCGCCAACCTCGGCGTCGCCCAGGCGCTGGAGACGCTGGTCGCGGCGGCCGAGCGGCTGCGTGCGGATTCCCACGGCGCGCAGGTGCACTGGGTGGTGATCGGCGACGGATCGCGCGCTGAGTGGCTGGCGGGTGAGGTGCGCCGAAGAGGCCTCAGCGACCGGGTCCACTTGCTGGGGTGTGCCCCGCCCGAGCGGATGCCGGAACTGCTGGCGCACGCGGACGTGCTGGTCACGACACTGCGCCGCGATCCCGTGTGGGCGTTGACGGTTCCGAGCCGGGTGCATTCGTTCCTCGCCTGCGGCCGGCCGATGGTGTCATCGGCCGCCGGCGCGACGGCCCGGGTGGTCGCCGCGGCTGGCGGGATCGCGGTGCCGGCCGAGGACCCGGCGGCACTCGCCGACGCGATCGCGAAGGTGGCGGCGCTCGGGCCGGCCGAACGGGCGGCGATGGGTGTCGCCGCCCGGCAGTACTACGTGACCCATTACGAGCGGGCCGCCTTGCTCGACCGGGTCGAGCGGCATCTGCGCGCCGCCGCGGGTCTGTCAGCCGCGCCGGAGCGGGTGCCGGCCGGTAGGCCGGCGGCCAGGGCCGCGGGGCCGCGGGCGCCCGCGGCGCGCGTCGACCTGGACCGCCGGCCTCGGGCGGTATCGGCTGAGGATCAGCCGGCCGGGCAGGCGCGGCCAGGCCGGCCGGCCGCGGGCGCCATGCCGGGGAGGAGAGGATGAGAGTCCTCGTTCTCGGCGGCGATGGGATGCTCGGGCACGAGCTCGCCGGCACGCTCGCCGCCCAGCACCACGTCGCCGTTACTGTCCACGGCCCCGCGATGACGGCACAGCCTCACGATGTGTCGGACACCCCAGCGGATATCGTCCGCGGTCGCGCGACCGCGGCGACGTTCCAAACTGGCGTCGGTGCCCGGGCGGTCGCGGATACCCCGGGAGATCGAGCCGGTGGTGTCCGCGCCGCCGCCGGCGGATGGCTGGCGGCTGGCGCCGGGCCGCCGCCCGAGCGGGTCTTCGGCGGGATCGATGCCCGATGTCATGATGACGTGGCCGCGCTGCTCGAGCGGTTCCGGCCGGACGCGGTGGTCAACGCCATCGGTCTGGTCCAGCAGCGTCCGGAGGGGCAGCTGGCGCTGCCTGCCGTCGAGGTCAACACGGTGTTCCCGCACCGGCTTGCTCGGCTGTGCCGGGTCGCCGCCGTCCGGCTTGTTCACATCAGCACCGCCTGCGTGTTCTCCGGCCGGCGCGGCCGGTACACCGAGGATGATCAGCCGGACCCGGTTGACGTCCATGGCATGTCCAAGCTGCTCGGAGAGGTACGTGAGGCGCCGGCCGTGACGCTGCGGACTTCGATCATCGGGCTGGAGCCAGCTGGGCGGTCCAACGGTCTGGTTGAGTGGTTCCTCAGCCAGCGCGGCCGGGTGCCCGGCAACCGTCGGGCGACCTGCACCGGACTGACGACGGTGGAGCTCTCCCGGCTCGTTGACCGGGTGCTCGTCAAGCACGAGGACCTGGCGGGGCTGTGGCATGTCGCCACCTCCGAGGCAATCACGGAGTACGACCTGCTTGTCCGCCTGGCCGACCGGCTGCGCCGGGCCGGGCGGGCGGTAGCCGAGGTAGTGGCCGTCGACGGCCCGGCCCGCGACCACGGCCTGGTGGCCGACCGGTTCGCCGACGCGACCGGCTACACCGCCCCCGGCTGGGACGCGATGCTCGACGAACTCGTCGAACAGATCATGGCGCGAAACGACGCGGACCGTGATGACTGAGGATGCCACGACGGCCGTGCCGGCCCTGAGCACGTGACCGACGTGGCGGCCCGCCCCCCGTGCCCGGCGTCGACGGTCCGTTCGGTGCTGTTGCTGGGCCCGGACCATCCGACCCTGCGCGAGACGGTCATCGCCGGCATGTCCGCGTGCGTCGACGGCACCGATAACCGTCGGGGCGACCCGGCCGCACTCGGCGCGGCGCTGTCGGCCGGCTGGCTGCCGAAGGCGGTGCCGTCCGTCGAGCCCAACGAGGACGGCGTCATGCTGGCGGCCGGCCCCGGTGGGCTGCTGCTCGCGGTGGCGGACGGCCACGGCGGTTCGGCCGCCGCGACCGCGGCCCTGCGCGCGCTGGCCGTCGCGGCGGCCAACCTACTCGCCGCTCCCGTGGAAGGGGCCGGTTGCCGCGGCGGCGCCCGACTCGTGCGCGCGCTCGCCGCGGCCGCCGTAGACGGCGTTTCGGACGTCGCCGAGCCGGCGCGCACCGCGCTGGGTCTCGTGCTCGCCGTCGACGAGTCGATCTTCTCGATCGGCTACGGCGACACACTGACGGCGCTGGTGCGTCGAGGCCGCCCACGGGTGATCAGCACGCCGTCCGAGTTCCTCGGCCCGGGTACCCGAGGGAGCCAGGACGAGGGCCGGTCCGTCGAGCGCCGCCGCCGCCGTCCCGGAGACGTCGTTCTGATCGTCTCCGACGGCGTGCCCGACTACCTGGGCCGCGCTTTCCCCGAAGCGGTGGGGGCCGTTCTGCGCGGCGACGGGCGGTCCGCTCCCGACGCGCCCGCGGTCGCTCGCGCCCTCGTCGGCCGGGCCGGGACCGCCGGCGCCGGGGACAACATCACCACGGCCGTGCTGCTGCCCGCCGCGGCGCCGTCATGGCGAGCCCGCCTGCGCCGCTGACGCGGCGTTCCGCTGTCTCGATCAGGGCCGTGATCGCAACCGTGGGAACTCGGAACTTGGCGCGACACGCGTTTTACGGTGCGTGGAGCTTTCCCGGTCGCCGATCGCTGGCTACGGTCGTTTCCGTCAGCATTTGAATGCGGTGCGTCAGCAGCATGTCGCGAGGCTGCCGCCTGCCAGACCAAGGAGCCCGCGATGCGGACGGATCGGGTCAGGGCGCCGGCGTGCCGGTGGCATGCCGGGGCGCCCCGCGCCGGAAGGGCGAAGGCCGCCGCGGTGGCCGCGGTCGCGTTCGGGCTGGTCTTGGCCGGGTCCGGGTGTGGCTCGACGGTGGCCGGCGGCGGTCCCGCGACCGTGGCCGCGGGCTCGTCGGGAGCGGGTTCGCGAGGGCCCGCGCAATCCGTCGCCCCCTCGGCGTCCGGCCGGGGGGGCGGCATTGGCGGTTCCGGCGTGGCGGCGGCCGCGGCCGGATCCAGTGCCGCGCCCAAGGAGGTGGCGGCCGCGCCCGTCTGCGCGGCAGGCGCCCTGACCGGCAAGCTCGACGACATCGAGGGCGCGGCCGGGCAGGTGTACGGAAAGCTGGTGCTCACCAACGCGGGCCCGGCTACCTGCAAGCTGAACGGCTTCCCCGACGTCCGGTTCGTCGACGCCCGCGGGGCCGAGTTCGGCGCGCCGGCGGACCACGACGACTCCAGGCCCGTGCCAGGGCCGGCGCTGCTGGCACCGGGTGGCACGGCGACGGCCGTGCTGCGCATCACCCAGCCGGGCGTCCAGCAGGGCTGCCTCACCTCGGACGTGACCAGGGAGGCGTCCGCCCTGGGTGTGACACCTCCCGGCGGAACAGGCACCGTGTCGGTCGAACTGTCCGGCGGCGTAACAGCGTGCGTCTCCACCGACGTCCGCCAACTCCTGATCGGCCCCCTGAGCGCCTGACGCGGCGCCAGCAGACCGACAGCGGCGGACCGGCGAAACGCGGGACTTCTCCCAGGCGACGCCCTCCGCTGGATTCCTGGTAAATCCAGGGAGTGCGGTGACGGCGGGTGGAGGGAGTCGTGATGGACGATGCGACGACAATTCCCGGAAGAAATCCGAATGCAGGGGACCGGCCCGTGGCGCCGGGGTCGCGGGATGCCCGGACGGTGGCCGGGCAGGCCTCCGCCACGGGTGTCCCCGGGGCGGCCACGTGGGTCCCGGCGCAGCCGCGGGGCGGACGCGTGGGCGATCGGGCGCTCGTCAGGACACATCGACTGCCGCGGGTGCGCGTGGTGGACCGCGACGAGTTCCTGCTCGGCGCGGCGGCCGGGAGGGCGGTGACACACGTCGGGTTCGCCGACGCCGGCATGCGCGGCGTGGCGCGCCGTGATGGCCGCTGGCTGCATGCCCGGCTGGCCACCGTCGCGCGCGGCCTGGTCGGTGTCGACATCGACGCGGACGGCGTCGCCGAGGCGAGGGCAGCTGGCTACGAGGCCCATCTGGTCGACTGCGGCGACCCGGCCGACATCGCCCGGGCGGCGATCCGTCCGGCCGAACTCCTCGTCGTCGGCGAGGTGATCGAGCGTGTCGACGATGTCGGCGTGTTCCTCGACGGCCTGCGCGCCCTCACCGCGCCAGCCGGGACGATGATTGTCACCACCACGAACGCATTCCGGCTGATGAACGTCGCCGCCACGCTGACCGGCCGCGAACTGGCGCATCCGGGCGACGTTTCCCGCTATTCTTGGTACACCTTCGTCAATGTGCTGGAAAGACATTCCTGGCGGGTCGTCTCCTTTCACCCGTACGAGTCCTCCGAGTACGAGGCGCGAGGTGGGGCGCGGCTCGCGCTCGCGGCTGAACGCGCCGCCCGGCGGTTCGCACCCTTCCTCGCGAGCGGACTGATCGCTGTCTGCCGGCAGGCCCTTCCCGCCGGCTGACGATCCCGGTCTCCTGGTGGGTGGCGAGCAACTGCCTCACTACCCAGCTTGCCGCCGGTCCGTGCCCGCCCCGCGCGACCGAGGATGTTGCCGTCGTCCCGGTCGCCGGTTGGGCTCGCGGCGGTCCCGATGGCCACGTGGCGAGGTTTCCCCGCCCAACCGCCGTTGGGACCGGCGGAGTTCGCCGCCCGTTCCGCCGGGCGGTGCGACCGGGAGGCCTCGGGTCGGCGACCATGGACAGTGTGGGGCCCAGACACAGTGACGACCAGGACCCGGCGCGCGTCGATCCGGCCGGGCGCGGCATGCTGTCCGCGCTGGTCGCCCTCGTGCGGGATACCCGTGGCGACGGATCGATGACGGTCCGGTACATCCAGTGTGACGCCTGCGGAGGCCCGACCCCGCATCACGCCGAGGTCCAGATCTTCTCGGCGACCTCCCAGGACCCCACCTTCATCGCGTCGCCGCCCGAGGTGGTCTGCGGCATCTGCGCCTCGGTACACCCGCGCGTGGTCGATGACGAACCGCCGCTCGACACCGAGCTGACCTGCGCTACCCGTGGACCACGCCCCTGGCCGGTAGGCCGGTTCGTCCCTGACCGCTGGCTCACCCGCCGCTGGCTCGGCGCCTGCACTCACCGCTTCGCCGTCCCGGCCGCCGCCGCCACCGTCGTCTGCCCCCGCTGCGCCACCAACCAGCCCGGCCCCGCCAGCCGCCCCGCGCGAGACCACCCCTGATCTTTTCCGGCCTCCCGCGTCGCGACTCCGTCACGGCGAACAGCGGTGCCGCGCCGCTACCCGGCCGAGATCTGCCGCCGAGTCCCTGGGCCTAGCACCAGCAGCAGGACGGTCGCCGCGTTCGAGGACCCGCTGCCCGCGGCTCCGGGCGCCTCGCCGGCCGGGCCCGCGATCTCACCGGCGGCTACGAGGCCCGCGAGAGGTCGGGTCGCGCGACGGTCACGACACTTCGCCATTCCGGCGCTCCGGCCGGGGAAGGGCGTAAACGGTCGTGGGTCGGTCGAAGAGGGTGTCGGCGCGCAGGTGGTGAAAGCCGAGGCGTTCGGCGACGCGGATGGAGCGGACGTTCGCCGGCCGGATCATCGCGGTGAAGTAGGGGTCCGGCAGGTTGCGGAAGCCCCAGTCGAGCCAGGCGCCGGCCGCCTCGGTCGCGTAGCCGTGGCCCCAGCGGTCGGGCCGCAGGGTCCAGCCGATCTCGACCTCGTCGAACGACTCCCAGTGCTGCAGGCCGGACACGCCGATGAGCTCCCCGGTCGACCTGAGTTCGACGGCGCAGCGCCCGTGGCCTCGCTCGGCCCACTGCCGTTCGATCGCCGTCAGGCGGTCCAGCGCCTGCGACCGGGAGTACGGGCCGAGGAAACGGCTCACCTGTTCGTGGGCGTGGAGGCTGACGTAGGCATCCACGTCGTCGACCCGCAGCGGGCGGAGCGAGAGCCGTTCGGTCTGGAGCATGTCGCGCCGGCCGGGTGCCTAGGCGGTGGACGGGTCGGGCAGCTGGGTGAGCAGACGCTTGGGAGCGACGGTCCGGTAGGCGTCGAGGATGATTTCGGCCATCTCGTCCCAGTCGACCGGGGTGTCGACGTAGACGCCAAGCCAGCCCCGGTGGCCGACGTAGGGCGGGCGGAAGAACCGGTCCGGATCCTCGCTGATCAGCTCGGCGGCGGCGCCGGGCGGGGCGGCGCACCAGAAGGCCAGGCGCTTGCCGTGGTGCTCGCCGACAAAGCTGACGAACGTCTTCTTGTCGCCGATGAACCAGGTCGGCGAACTGTGGCTCGGCCGTTCGGTCACCTCCGGCAACGCGCGGCAGATCTGGCGCAGCTCCGTCAGAGGGTCCCGATCGTCGGCCATGTCTCGATTCTCTCGGCGATCCCCGGTCATCTCCAAGCCGCCGGGCCGCGGTGGAACCCGACCGGTCTCCAGAGCGGGCGCTCGACCGGCGAGCGTGGGTCGCCGCCCGCCGCTGTTCAGGTCTGCTCTGGCGCGCGCGCCGCGTCCTGAGCTCGCCGGCCGTCCACCCTCGCGGCGGCCAGCTGAGCCGCCGCGGCGGCGAGCCATCGCTCGGGCTCGGCGGTCGCCGCGGCGACGCCGCGGGCCAGCGTGGCGATCGCGAGGGCCGCGTCGATACCGGGTGGCGGCGGCGCACCCAGCTGGCCGGCGACCAGCAGGACCGGCACGGGGCCGGCCTCGCCGACCCGGGCGGCGGCGAGGCGCAGAACCCCGCCGACGACCTTGCCGGACATCGAGGTCGCGTCGAAGCGGCCCTCACCGGTGATGACGAGGTCTGCGTCCGCCAGCGCGGCGGGCAGCCCGGCGTGCTCGGCCACCGTCGCGGCACCGGGGACGAGCCGGGCGCCCCAGGCGGCGGCCAGGCCGTAACCGGTGCCGCCGGCCGCGCCGGCGCCCGGCGCGTCGGGTTCGCCGCCGAGCAGCGTGGCGAGCCGGCGCAGGCCGCCATCGAGCAGGCGTATGCCGTCGGGGGTTGCGCCCTTCTGCGGGCCGAAGACGGCCGCGGCCCCATGAGGACCGCACAGGGGCGCGTCGACGTCGGTCAGGCAGAGCACACCGCCGGGCGGCGCGAGGCGTAGCCCGCGCGCATCCACGGCGGCGAGCCGGGAGAGCGCCCCGCCACCCGGTGGCAGCGGGGCGCTCGCGTCGTCGAGGAAGCGGGCGCCGAGGGCCGCCAGCGCCCCGGTGCCGCCGTCGGTCGACGCGGAGCCGCCCAGGGTGACGATGATCTGGCGCGTCGCCGGGTCGTCCAGCGCCGCGGCGAGCAGCTGGCCGAGGCCGACGGTGTGCGCTCCGAGCGGGTCGCGCCGGGCACCGAGCAGCGGCAGGCCGCTGCCCCTGGCGAGCTCGACGACGGCTGTCCCGCCCGGCAGCGAGAGCCACTCGGCGTCTACCAGGCGGCTGTCCGGGGCGCCGTCGGGGCCGGTGACCTTGAGGGGTCTACGGCGCGCGCCGGGCACAGCGGCCGCGAACACGTCGAGGGTGCCCTCGCCGCCGTCCGCGATGGGCAGCCGAACGACCTCGTCACCGGGCCGGGCCGACAGCCAGCCGTCCGCCAGCGCCGCCGCCACCCGGTCGGCCGCGAGCGACCCCTTGAACGAGTCCGGCGCGATCACGACCTTCAGCCGACGATCCATGCTGTAATTCTGGTTCGCTCCGTCCGGGCACGGCACTCCGGCCCCGTACTCGCTTCGCTCCCACGGGACCTCCGTGCCGCGTCCTCCTCCGCGAACGTGCGCTGCGGCGACCTCCGCTGCGGCCCCCCTACGTCGCTGCGCTCGTAGGAGGGCCTCCGCGGAGGCGCGCCTCCGCGCCTGCACGGTCACCTTGCGCTGAACGTCACCAATCCAAGACGGCCCGATCCAGTGCCAGACCCTCGCGGGAACCACGTCGCTTCGCTCGTGGGACGTCTGGACTGGTGCTGGTCGCAGATTCTGTGCCGATCAGGTGTGAACGCCGCTTACGAGCGAAGCGACGTGGCCCCGCAGAAGCTGGCCATGGGTCAATCCGCCGCTGTGACGTCGCCAACCGAAACCACAGCGCTCGTATGGGCACTTCGCTTCGCTCGTGGCGGTCTTCGCCCCTGTTCAGCCACCCCACGAGCGCAGCGAAGTGGCCCGACGGATGGGCCCGCTTCGGTTTGGTGACGTTCAGCGCAAGGTGACCGTGCAGGCGCGGAGGCGCGCCTCGCGGAGGCCCGGCCCACGAGCGAAGCGACGTGGGCCGGGCCGCAGCGAGGTCGCCGGAGCGCCCGTTCGCGGAGGAGGACACGGCGCGGAGGTCCCGTGGGAGCGAAGCGAGTACGGGGCCGGAGCGCCGTGCCCGGACGGAGCGAACCAGAAATACAGCGAACCAATTAGCACAGCCAGGTGTCGATGCCGGCGAGGGCGCGCGCCTGGACGTCGGCGGGGGCGGCGCCGCCGGTGATCGAGCTGCGGGCGCAGGTGGCGAGCTGCTCGTCGGTCAGGCCGAGTGCCTCCCGGCACAGCTCGTACTCCTGCAGGCAGGTCGGCCCGAAAAGGAGCGGGTCGTCGGCGTTGATCGAGCACCGCACGCCGGCGGCCAGCAGCGCCGGGAGCGGGTGCTCGGCCAGCGACGGCACCACCGACAGCTGCACGTTCGAGGTCGGGCAGACGTCGAGCGTTGTTCCCCGTTCGGCGAGCACCTCGACCAGCGCCGGGTCCTCGATCGCGCGGATACCGTGCTGGAGCCGGTCGGCGTCCAGGACGTCGATGGCGCCGCGTACGGAGGCCGGGCCGTCGAGCTCGCCGGCGTGCGGGGTGGACAGCAGCCCGGCGTCCTTCGCGTAGCGGAACGCGTCGACGAACGGCTCCGGCGGGTAGCCGTTCTCGTCGTTGTGCAGTCCGAGCGCGACGATGCCGGCGTCCCGGAAGCGGACGGCCGTCTTGGCGACCTCCACCCCGTGCTCGGGAGTGTCCAGGACCCGGTCGACGGCCGCCATCCAGCGGACGGTCACGCCGTGGCGGGCGCCGGCCTCCTCGCCGCGGTTGAGCACGGCCTCCCATGCCGCCTCGGCGCTACCGAAGATCTCCAGGTACGGGTACGGGTAGAAGCTCGGCTCCAGGTAGACGATGCCCTCGCTCGCGGCGTCCTCGACCATTTCGTCAACGAGCCGCTCGAAGTCGGCCACCTCCCGAAAAATCGGCAGGATGCCTCCGACTACCTCGCCAAAGCCGCCGAATTCCGTGAAGCCGGTGGTCCGGGGCGTCGGCAGGCCGCCCCGCGCGGCGAGCTCGGCCAGCGTCGATGGACGCATGCCGAGCTCGAAGTGCAGATGCAGATGCCCCTTGGGCAGGTCGCGCAGGTCTCGCATTACCAATCCTCACGCCGCGTGGTCAGGTCGCCGCCGAGATGACGCCCGCGCGCCGAACTGACGAGCCGGCGGGGCCGCGTCAGCCCGTGGTGGCGGGCCTGCGACGACGGTACGGACCGAACCGCCTGTCCGGGACCTCGTCGCCCGGTATTTACCACCCGGACACACCCTTCCGCGCGCCGTGCGCGCACCGCGCCCGCCTGCTCGCGCCACCCGCATCCGGCCGCCGACAGCGCTGCCGCACGGTTGTCCGGTGCGCGACGGCGCGAGCAGCGCGACACGGGCTTACGAGGCCCGCAAAAAAGTGATATCACTTTGATAGACGACGAGCGGGTGCCACCATCGGGGTGGCTCGCTCGTCGGATCGGAGGAGAGAGCGCTATGACCACGGGTAACCCGCCCCAGGTGCCGATCAACCTAGGCGGCCTGGATCCGCGCCGGGACACCCTCGAGCCGGGCGACGTGGTCGACATGCCCCAGCCGCGGGTGCGGGAGCGCGCGATGACAGGCCTCTCGGGCGCGATCGGGTTCTTCAGTGCGCTCCTGATCTCTGTGATCGGGGTGGCGCTGATCGTGCTCGCGGGCCTGCTGTTCGACGACGGCTCGGGCGGCGCCGGCGCGGCCGCGCTGGTCGTCGGCATCCTCGTTTTTATCGCCAGCTTCGTGTTCCTCGGCGGCCTGACCGCCGTCGCCCCGGGGCAGGCGCGGGTGGTGACGCTGTTCGGCCGCTATATCGGGACGATCCGGGTTACCGGCCTGCGCTGGGTGAACCCGCTCACCAGCCGGCGCAAGATCTCGACACGGATCCGCAACCACGAGACCGGTGTGGCCAAGGTCAACGACGCCGACGGCAGCCCGGTCGAGATCTCGGCCGTGGTGGTGTGGCAGGTCGCCGACACCGCGCAGGCCCTGTTCGAGGTCGACGACTTCGTAGAGTTCGTCGCCATCCAGACCGAGAGCGCCGTTCGGCACATCGCCACCCGATACCCGTACGACGCGCACGACACGGGACAGATGTCGCTGCGCGAGAACGCCGACGAGATCACCGGCAAGCTCTCGGCCGAGATCGCGCTGCGGGTGGCGTCGGCCGGCGTCCATGTCATCGAGTCGCGGATCACCCGGCTCGCCTATGCCCCCGAGATCGCTCAGGCGATGCTGCGCCGCCAGCAGGCGAACGCGGTCGTCGCCGCCAGGGCCCGGATCGTCGAGGGCGCGGTCGGCATGGTGGAGACGGCATTGGCCCGGCTGGAGAGCCAGGACGTCGTCGAACTGGACGAGGAGCGAAAGGCGACCATGGTCAGCAACCTGCTCGTCGTGCTGTGCAGTGAGCAGTCGACCCAGCCGGTGGTGAACGCCGGCTCGCTCTACCACTGATCCGCGGCCCGTGACGGAACGGAAGAAGATCCTGCTACGGCTCGACCCGGCCGTGCACGACGCGCTGGCGCGGTGGGCCGGCGACGAGCTGCGCAGCACGAACGCCCAGATCGAGTTCCTGCTGCGGGGGGCGCTGTCATCCGCCGGCCGCCTGCCAAGTGCCGTCGGCCGGATACCGCGCCGCGGCCGGCCGCCCAAATCGGCCACCGAGGCGCCGCCGAACGGTGAGGAGGAACTCGCCAGCGGCGGTGCCGACGAGGCGGATCTCGACGCGGCGGATCTCGACGCGGCCGGCGACTACCCCGCCGATGACGGCGACTCATAGCTCGTAACACCGCAAGGACCCGAGGAGCATGCCGTGGAGTTGCCCGACTCGCTGCCAGCCCGGCTTTACCTGCTGACCTACAACCCGGAGAAGGAGCGGATGGACGGCCGCGTTGCCAGCGGCCACCTGGGACCGGCGCTGCGCGCGGCGGCCCTGCTGGAACTGCGCCGACGCGGCCGGATCATCGACGAGGCCGGCAAGGTGGTCCTGGTCTCGGGAGCCCGTGGCGCGGGCAGGGCCCGCCCGCCCGGCGCCGGTGGTGCGGGAGCGCTGACGCTCGACGACCCGATCGTGACGCGGGTGCTGGAGCAGGTCGAGGCGTCCGGGCGTCCGCGCTCCTGGAAGCACTGGATCGGCAGGGACAACCGGCGCACCACCCGGTGTGCCCGTGACTACCTGGAAGCGGGCCGCTGGGTCCGGGTGGACCGGACGCGGGTGATCGGGATCTTCCCGCGCACGGTCGTCACTGTTCGCGACCCGCGCACGGTGCGGGCGCTGATCAACGACGTGCGCCGCGCGCTGCGCGGCCCGACACCGGTAAACCGCCTCAACGACCACAACCGCCAACTCACCGCACTCGGCGCCCTCGCCGAGATCCGCGTCCTGGCCACCTCGCGGGAGCGGCGCGCGTACAAGGCCCGTATCGGCGAGCTCACCGCGTCCATCGCACCAATCGGTCCCGCCCTGCGCAAGGTCATCCGGGACCAGGAGGCCGCGCACAGTGCCGGAGGATGACCCGGCCTGACCAGGCTGACAGGGGCGGTCGACCATCGCCCGGCGGACCTACCGGGAAGAGTGGCGGCGACCGAACCGGTCAATTTGGGCTGAATGACGGACGGGGCGGGTGAGGTGGAAGGCTGTGAGCGTGCGCGTCGTGCTCGCCGAGGACCTGGCCCTGTTGCGTGACGGGTTGATCAGGCTGTTGACGGCCTTCGACTTCGAGGTGGTCGAGGCGGTCGACAACGGGCCGTCGCTGCTGCGCGCGCTGACCACGCACCGGCCCGACGTCGCCGTGGTCGACGTCCGGCTGCCGCCGACCTTCACCGACGAAGGCCTACTGGCGGCGATCGAGGCACGCTCGCACGTTCCTGGGCTGCCCGTGCTTGTCCTTTCGCAGGACGTGCAGCCGCTGTACGCCCGGGAGCTGCTGGCCAGCCCCGGCGGCGGGGTCGGCTACCTGCTCAAGGACCGGATCAGCGACGTCGGCCAGTTCGTCGACGCGGTTCGCAGGGTCGCCGCCGGCGGGTCCGCGATGGACCCGGAGGTCGTGGCCGAGCTGCTGACCAGGCGCTCCCGGGACGAGCCCCTGCGCACCCTGACGGCCCGCGAGCGCGAGGTTCTCGGGCTCATGGCCGAGGGGCGCTCGAACGCTGCCATCGCCGGCCGCATGTTCGTCACCGAGAAGGCCGTCGGCAAGCACACCAACAACATCTTCAGCAAGTTGGGCCTGCCGCCGTCCGCCGACGACAACCGCCGGGTCCTCGCCGTCCTCGCCTATCTGAACTCCTAAGGCGGCTCGGGCGAGGCGCCCAGCGCCTCACCGAGCCCGCCTTAGACCCAGCGGTTCATGCCGGTGAGGATGTAGCCGATCTTCAGCCAGGACTCCCGGCCGACGACGCCGTCCGGGGCGATCGGGCCGTAGTACGGCGAGTTGAGCCGCTGCAGCGAGCCGACCCTGGCCACGGTCTTCGGGCCGAAGGCGCCATCGGGCGTGAGCCGGTTCGGGTCTCCGGTCGGCGCCTCGTGGCCGAAGATGATGTTCAGTGCGTTCTGGAGGGTGACGACCGCCGGGCCGCGGTCACCCTGCCGCAGCGTCGGCATCGAGACGTAGCGCTGCTGCGCCTGCGTGGTGCCGAGGTCCCCGCTCATCGCCAGCGCGGCCGCGAGGATGTCCGGCCGGCGGTTCGCGCGGATGGTGCCGGGGCAGGAGTGGTTGCCCCAGGGCACGCCGCCCATGCGGTGGGTGCCGATGCCGTACCCGTTCACGCTGTCGGTGATCTCGGCCTTCCAGCCGAACTCGGCCATTCCCCACGCGTACAGCTCGGCGAGCCGCTGGATCTGGATGGGGGCGTAGTCCTCGGTGTCGTAGCCCTCGCACTCCACCGAGATCCAGTACGGGTTGCCGGCCGCCTGCGCCCAGGCGCGTTGGTCCAGTGCGACGTACTGCTCGAGCGCGCCACCCTTGGACACCCACAGGTGGCTGGAGACCTCGGTCGCCGGGTTGTTGAACATCCCGTACAGCGAGCCGTTGCCCACCTGGACGTGCGGGATCAGGCCCCGGGTCGGCTGCACCATCGCGCCGGACGTGTTGCGGACTGGGCGCCAGGCGGCGGGCGCATATCGGGTGGCAGCCACGGTTACCGCCCTCGCCGTCGCGGCATGGCGGCCGTGACCACCGCGCCGCGCGAGCCCGTTGCCGCCCTCGCCGTGCTGGTCCGTGTGTCCATAAAAACCTCTATTACCACCGTTGCCTGTTTTGGAACCCTGTCTGACCCGATGACTGCACCGTCGCCGGCCCTGCCCAGAAAAGCGCAACTTGCGCAAACATCGGCTGTGGTGTCCATCACGTTTCTGGGTGTCGGCTCAACGGGCCAGTGGCCGATACGTCCGGTACCAGCGGAGATGCATTCCGCCGGTCTGACTCGCGCGGCCCGCGCTGACGTCACGAAGTAGTTCACTCATGACCCGAACGGTGGCGATCCTGCCCGAAATCGGCTGGGTAGACGGTAGAGCACCCCGCCCGTGAGATCCGCCCCGATGCCATGCATGCGCCCAGCCGGCACAGCTTGGATACCGCCAGTGACGGCGCATCAGCACAGCGCCATACCAGCCGTCTCGTCGATCTGGAACCAGCCTGGCCGCCGCCCCGCCTCTTTCTAGACTTCGGCGCATGGTTGTGCCGGCTTCTACCAGTCCGCATGCTGACGACCAGGCTGTCGCCGAGGTCGCCGTCCTGCCCGGTCCGCCGCCCGCCGCGGTGCGGGCGCTGCGGACCGCCGTGTTCGTGGACGAACAGAGGGTCCCCGCCGAGCTCGAGCACGACGACGCTGACGCGTACGCCGACCACGCGGTTGTCTGGGACGCCGGCGGTCGGGCGCTCGCGACCGGCCGCCTGCTTGACCCGGCGTCGGTTCCGGGCCTGGACACGGGTCCCGAGCCGGGTCCGGACGAGGCGGTGCCCGGCGGCCTGCCGGCGGAGCTGGCCGGGGTGATCGGGCGGGTCGCGGTCCGGCCGGAGGCGCGCGGGCGGGGCCTCGCGCGGGTTGTGATGGCGGCGCTGGAGCGGCGGGCAGCCGAGCGTGGCCTGCCGGTGATCCGGCTGCACGCGCAGGCCGCGGTCGTCGGGCTCTACGTCGGGCTCGGCTATCACGCGTTCGGGCCGCGTGATCTGACCGCGGGGATCGAGCACGTCTGGATGGCCCGCTCGATCCTGCCGGGCCTGCGGGCGGTCAGGGACGCCGACGGACCGGCGCTGGAGCACATGATCGGCGGGATCTGGGCCGAGTATCCGGGCTGCGTGCTCGACGTCGACGGCGAGGAGCCGTGGCTGCGTGCCCCAGCCGCCACCTACGCCGGTGACGCCCTCCCCGGCCGCTATCGCGGTGCGATGTGGGTGGTCGCCGAGGAAGACAGCGCCGCCGATGGGGCGCCGCTCGCGGGTTGCGTCGCGGTGCGGGAGACCGGGCCGGGCCGGGTCGAGCTGAAGTCGCTCTACGTGGCCGCCACCGCCCGTCGGCGCGGCCTGGGCGCGGCGCTGACGCGCCTGGTGGAACGCGAGGCGCGTCGACGGGGTGCCTCGGTCGTCGAGTTGTGGACCGACACGAGGTTCACCGACGCGCATCGCTTGTACGAACGACTTGGTTACGTAGCGACAGGAGAGGCCCGCGAGCTTCGTGACCTCTCCAACACAACGGAGTTCCGGTATACCAGAGAGCTACTGTCGCAACCCTGACCGGTTCGTATTGTAATGCTCTTGCTGCATCGCGAAGTTGTTGTGCTGGTTGGTCCGTCAGGGCTCCACACGTCGGCGTCTTCTGGGCTATACAGCTTGGAACCTGTTGCCTAACTCACAAGTAACCTGCGGGGCCGCCACCGTCGCCCCACTGATCCGCTGGGAGCCCGCTCGTGTCCACACCCCCAGGTCCCGCCGAGCCGCGCGGACCCGAGCCAACTGGCCGCTCCAGCGCCTTCTGGACGTCGGTCGCGCAGGAGGCCGGGAAGCGTGGCGGCATTGTCGCGATCATCGCGGTCCTGCTAACGGTGGGCCTTGGCTTCGGCATCACCCAGCTGGAGTTCAGCACCGACCAGAGCAACTACCTGAACTCCGACTCGCAGATCGCCAAGGACAACGTCTCCTACCAGTCCTTGTTCGGCGGCGAGGCGATGATCTCCGACCTGACCGTCGATAAGGGCAAGAAACTCACCGACCTGTTCACCCAGCACAACCTCGCCGAGTTCGACGCGGTGACCAAGCAGCTCGAGGCCGACCCGCGGATCGTCGCCGTGATCACCCCGGTGACCGCCCTGCAGTTCACCCACAACCTGGTCACCAGCTCCGACGGCAACCCGGTGAACAGCCCGGCCGGGAAGATGCTGCTCAGCGCGCAGCAGCGGGACACCGATCCCACCTCGCAGGCCAAGCGCCTCCAGGACTCGATCGCGACCCTGGGCCGGATCAACCAGATCCCGCCCGCGCAGCAGACCCTCAGCAACCCGGCCTGGGTCGACTTCCTGCTCCATGACAACACCGGCAAGGTACGCGCCTCGCTGCTGCCGTTCTTCCCGAACGACGACAACGCTCAGATGGTCGTCCGGCTGGCCGGCAACGCGGACATCAAGGACGCGGGGGCGGCGGCGTCCCTAGTGCAGAAGGCGATGGCGGCGCGGCACTTCGACAACGCCCACGTCGTCACCACCGGCGCCACCGTGCTGCTGCGCGACATCAACGACTACCTGCGCGGCGGGTTCCTCACCCTCGGCGCGATCGCGGCGGCGCTGATGATCGCGCTGCTGCTGGTGGCCTTCGCCGTGCGGTGGCGTCTGCTGTCCCTGGGCGTCGTCGTGGTCGGCCAGGTCTGGGCGTTCGGTCTCGCCGGCTACCTGGGCCTCCCACTGAACATCGTGACGATCAGCGGCCTGCCCGTGCTGCTCGGCGTGGGCATCGACTTCGCCGTGCAGCTGCACAGCCGGGTGGAGGAGGAGGCACAGCTCGACCGCGCCGACCATCCGGTCGCCGAGACGCTGCGCCGGCTGGTGCCGGGCCTGGCGCTGGCCACCGTCGCCGCCGTCGTCGCCTTCCTCGCGCTGGAGTTCAGCGCGGTGCCGATGATCCGTGACTTCGGTGTGCTGCTGGCTCTGGGCCTGCCGGTGATCGTCATCGCGACCATACTGCTGACGTCCGCGTCGCTGGCGTGGCGCGAGCAGCGCAGGCCGACGCCCGCCAAGGACTACACCCGCGGGCCGCTGGGGCGCGCCACGGTCGTGCTCGGCTCGATCCCGCGGGCCGCGGCCATTCCGCTGGTCGTCATCGCGGTCGCGCTGTTCGCCGGTGGCGCGGCCACCGAGGGCAAGCTCAAGGTGCAGACGGACCCGCAGAAGTGGGTCAACCAGAACAGCCAGGTCGTCAAGGACCTCGACTACCTGAGCGACCACACAGGCACGACCAGCGAGCTCGGTGTCTTCATCCAGTCGAACAACGTCTTCGACGACCAGACGGTGGCGTTCGTCGACGGCTTCGCCCGCGAGCAGCTCGCGAAGCACCACGAGGACCTGACCAACGCCTCGAGTCTGGTCACGACGGTCGGCTTCCTGCTCGACGTCCCGGGCGCGAAGACGGTGCCGCCGACCGGTGACGACGTCCGCGCGGCCTACCAGGTCGCCCCCGAGGCGATCAAGCGCAGCACGGTGAACCTCGCGAGCACGAACGGCGACGCCGGCTCGCTCAACCTGATCTTCCAGACCGGCCCGCGCTCGCTCGAGCAGCGCGCGGTCGTCGTCAAGGACATCAGGGCGACGGTGAACCCGCCGGAGGGCGTGCGGGCCACTCCGTCGGGCCTCGCCGTCGTCGGCACCGGCCTGCTGGACAACATCGAGAAGAAGCGGGTCGAGCTCACCTACTTCGCGCTGATCGGCGTCTTCCTGGTGCTGCTGCTGCGCTACCGGGGACCGGTCAAGGCACTGTTGTCGGTGGTGCCCGTCCTGATCGCGGTCGGGCTCACCTCGCTGATCGCCTGGGTATCCGGCCTGGAGCTCTCGCCACTGACCGTCGTCAGCGGCCCGCTGGTCATCGCCCTGTGCACCGAGTTCACCGCGCTGATCGTGCAGCGCCATCTCGAGGAACGGGCGCGCGGGCTCTCACCCCGCGCGGCGGTCGACGAGGCGGCGGCGCGCACAGGGCGGGCGTTCCTCGTGTCCGCGGCCGCTGCGGTCATCGGCATCCTGGTGCTGGCGTTCAGCTCGTTGCCGCTGCTGCGGGACTTCGGCCTGCTGGTCGCCGTCAACGTCGCGGTGGCGCTGCTGTCCGCCCTGGTTGTGCTCCCGCCGCTGCTGGTGTGGATGGATGACCGCGGCTGGGTCTACCGGCCGAAGGGCACCGGCCCGCGGGTGCCAGACCAGTCACCGACGGGCGAGACTCTGACGCAGGGGTCGCCGGTCGCCGGGGACGCACGTTCCTGAGGCGGGTCTGGCCGCGAGGCGCTCGGCGCCTCGCGGCCAGACCGCGCTGTCGGGTGCCGGGCGGCCCGCCCGGGTGGTTCGGGGTCGAGGCATATGACGGTGGCCTTGCCCGGTCCGGGTCAGCGGGGTGGTTGGCGCTGTGCTGAGGCGGCGGCGGGCCGGTGAATGTGTCGGGTGGCGCTACGCGCCCGAGGGCGTGGCGCCCAGTGCCACCCAGTACCGTGTGCGGTACGGCACGGGCACGGTTTACCCGCGCTCGCGCGCGCCCTGACCCCGGGGTCAGGGCGCGCTTCGAGCGCTGAAGGAGAGAGATGAGCTTCGACTTCAAGGTCGCGGACCTTGCGCTGGCCGAGTTCGGCCGCAAGGAGATCCGGCTGGCCGAGCACGAGATGCCGGGCTTGATGGCGACCCGTGCCGAGTACGCCGCGAGCCAGCCGCTCAAGGGCGCGCGGATCATGGGATCGCTGCACATGACGATCCAGACCGCCGTGCTCATCGAGACCCTCGTCGCGCTCGGTGCCGACGTCCGCTGGGTCTCCTGCAACATCTTCTCCACCCAGGACCACGCCGCCGCCGCGGTCGTCGTCGGCCCGAACGGCACCAAGGACGCCCCGGCCGGCGTCCCGGTGTTCGCCTGGAAGGGCGAGACGCTCGAGGAGTACTGGTGGTGCACCGACCAGGCGCTGGCCTGGCCGGACGGCGGCGCCCCCAACATGATCCTCGACGACGGCGGTGACGCCACGCTGCTCGTCCACAAGGGCGCCGAGTTCGAGAAGGCGGGCGCCGTGCCGGCGACCGACCCCTCGGACTCCGACGAGTACGCGATCATCCTCGACACGCTGCGCAGCACGATCGCGGCGAAGCCCGGCCGCTGGACCGCGGCCGCCGAGGCGATCAAGGGCGTCACCGAGGAGACCACCACCGGCGTGCATCGCCTCTACGAGATGCACAAGGGCGGCACGCTGCTCTTCCCGGCGATCAACGTCAACGACTCGGTGACCAAGAGCAAGTTCGACAACAAGTACGGCTGCCGGCACTCCGTCATCGATGGCCTCAACCGGGCGACCGACGTGCTCATCGGCGGCAAGGTCGCGGTCGTCGCCGGTTACGGCGACGTCGGCAAGGGCTGCGCGGACGCGCTGCGCGGCCAGGGCGCCCGGGTCATCGTCACCGAGATCGACCCGATCTGCGCGCTGCAGGCCGCGATGGACGGCTTCCAGGTCACCGTGCTCGAGGACGTCGTCGGGATCGCCGACATCTTCGTCTCGACCACCGGTAACTTCAACATCATCACCGCCGACCACATGGCGTCGATGAAGCACCAGGCGATCGTGTCCAACATCGGCCACTTCGACAACGAGATCGACATGGCCGGCCTGGGCAAGATCGCGGGCGTCGAGAAGATCAACATCAAGCCGCAGGTCGACGAGTGGGTCTTCCCGGACGGCCACTCGGTCATCGTGCTGGCCGAGGGCCGGCTGATGAACCTCGGCTGCGCCACCGGCCACCCGAGCTTCGTGATGTCGAACAGCTTCACCAACCAGGTGATCGCCCAGATCGAGCTGTTCACGAAGACCGACCAGTACCCGGTCGGCGTCTACACGCTGCCCAAGCACCTCGACGAGAAGGTCGCTCGGCTGCACCTGGACGCCCTCGGTGTGAAGCTCACCAAGCTCACCAAGGCCCAGGCGGAGTACATCGGCGTCGACGTCGACGGCCCCTACAAGGCCGACCACTACCGCTACTGATCCCCGGCCGGCCGCCGTCGACGTCGACGGCGGCCGCCCATCGTTTGACGTGAGGGCCGTTCCCACCTGCGGGAACGGCCCTCACCGCTGTCGGGCCGCTCTGGCCGGACTTCAGACCCCGGCGTGTTGGACGACGAAGATCTCCAGGACGGAGTCTGCGCCTGGGAAGAACAGCCCCTCGTGGCCGTCGTCCCAGCGGATCAGATAGGGCGGCCCGGTCTCACCGCGGGCCTCCAAGACGACGCCGTGCCGTTCGGGCTGGCCGATGGTACGGCTGTGGACGCATACGCGGTCGCCGACCTTCGCGTGCATCGCGATCCTCCTCGACTGTGCGGCGGTCGCTCGAAGGCGCGGAGCGTGCCGCTCGCGCCTTGCCTGTCGGGCGCTGGCGTGCCCGACTGCCTGGTTCCGGGTCAGTGCGGACAACCGGGTGGCCCGGGTCTGGGGCGGGATCTTGGCTGAGTTGGGCGCACATGGTCGCCGGCAGGACTTTAGGCGATCACACGAAGATAGTTACCCAGTGCTTCCTCGTAGTAACGCCGACCGGGCGGTGGCCGTGGACGGCGTCGGGCGTGCGTCCGTTTTGCCCTTGTGTGTTCGGGTGGGCGCCTGCGATGACCCCCGGCATGGCGGCACTGTCATGGTTCGGGACGGCGCAGTTCACCGTGCTCCGGGATGGGTGCCGCTCGCCGCGTCTCGGGAACGTGTGTTCGGTCTCGAGAGTGCGCATTCGCGGCACTCGGGTCACAGCTCGGCCGTCTTCAGGTGTCTGACGGGTGGCATGGATGGCGGCTGGGTGTCCGATGGATGACAGCCGCGAGCGTCGATGGACGGCCATTCAGGAGATCTTGCGGAAATAGTCGCCCGAAGTTTGCTGTTGTGTTACCTCGACCCAGCCGCGAGCGAGGCAGGAATCGCTACTTGTTGTGATTGACCGATTCTCTGTCGTCGTCGAGACCGAGTGGTGAGGCAAATTCGTGACTGACTATTGACGGAAAGTATCGCTTGAACTCCAGAGCGTCGCCATGTCGACGGGATTCATCGCGCAGGGCGATCGTCTCCTTCGTATCGGGGCGGAGAGATGTGTCACCGGCGGACGGGTTGTGCTTACCTGTCGGTTAGTAGGACGGTGTAGAGCGGGTCCCCAGGGGGGTGGGGAGGTGATCTGATGCGTAGGAGTGCGATGTGGCGAGCATTCCGTGTCCATCGGGCCCGCGAGCGGGTGATGGCATTCGGTTCCGCGGCCCGGCCGAAGTTGTCGGCTCCGAGCGTCCCCCGCCGTCGCGAGCGCGCCGCGCGTTCCTGACGTCCTCCTATCTTCTCGGCCAGATTGCCCTGCTGGGCGGGCTGTTCATGGTCTACCGGCTGGGCAGGACCCTGGCGGATGGCCGGCGGGTCGAGGCGCTGCGGCACGCGCTGGCGGTCTGGCACTTCGAGCGGTTGCTGGACCTGCCCGACGAGTCATCGATCCAGCAGCTAGCGCTGCGCTCCACCGACCTGCTGGAGTTCGCGAACCGCTTCTACATAACCGTGCACTTCCCGGCCGCCATCGCGTTCCTGCTCTGGGTCATGCTTTTCCAGCGGGCGCACTGGCGGCGGGTCCGAAACGTGATCATGCTGTCGACGGGCGTCGCGCTCGTGATTCACATCCTTTACCCGCTGGCCCCACCGCGGTTCCTGCCGGCCGTGAGCCCGAACATCCCCTTCGTCGACACCGGCGTCGTGATCGGCCCGTCGGCCTACAACGAGGTGGGCGCCGCTCAGGCGAACCAGTACGCGGCGATGCCGAGCCTGCACATCGGCTGGGCGATCCTGGAGGCCTGGGGGGTCATCACGATCCTGCGCTGGCGGGCGCGCTGGCTCGCCGTCGCACACCCGATCGTCACCGCGCTTGTGGTCGTGATCACGGCGAACCACTACTGGCTCGACGGCCTGATAGGCGGCGGGCTGGTCTGGGGTGCCATCGTCCTGACCCGGCAGCCTCGCTGGGACCGTGTCACCGCGGTCACCCTCGCCCCAGCCCGACGCGTCCGCGCCGCGCTGCGCCACCGCCTGCCAGCCGAACACCCGCCGGCTGGTCCGCCGTCGCTCGACCTGGTGGCCGCCATGGCGAGACCGATCCCGCCTGCCCGTCAGGCGAGCAGCGGCACCGCCCCCTTCGCCCTCGCGCAGGCGTCGGCCAGGATACGGGTCCACCGCCAACCCGAGACCACCGAGGACGACCCGCAAGCCAGTTCTGAGCCGGCTGCCGCGGCGCCCCACCACGAGCGAAGCGACGTAACTCCCGGAGCCGTCTAGCCATCTGGTTTCGGATCGAACCGGTCGCTGGATTGACGGCTATGCGACTGCTGCGGCTTCGGGTTGGTGACGTTACAGCGGCGGTGTTACCGAGCTGGGCGCGGAGGCGTGCCACGAGCGATGCCAGGTGGCCCCGCGAACGCCGTGGCCTCGGATTGGTGACGTTACAGCGGCGAGCAACCGAGCTGGGCGCCGAGGCGCGCCTCCGCGGAGGCCCCGTGGGAGCGAAGCGAATACGGGGCCGGAGCGCGCCGCCCGGACGGGGTCCGGCTCCCGGGTTGGGGCGGGTCAAACGGGTCGCAACCGAGCTGGCGCGGAGGCGCGCCTCCGCGGAGGCCCGGCCACGAGCGAAGCGACGTGGTCGGGCCGCAGCGGAGGTCGCCGGAGCGCCCGTGAGCGGAGGAGGACGGCGCGCGGAGGTCCCGTGGGAGCGAAGCGAGTACGGGGCCGGAGCGCGCCGCCCGCACGGAGCGAACCAGTTAGTTGAGCCGCTCGATGACCATGGCCATGCCCTGGCCACCGCCAACGCACATGGTCTCGAGGCCGATGGTCTTGTCCCTGGTGCGCAGGCCGTTGAGCAGCGTGGTCAGGATGCGGGCGCCGGTCATGCCGAACGGGTGGCCCAGCGCGATGGCGCCGCCGTGCACGTTGAGCTTGTCGAAGTCGATGCCGAGCTCGCGCGCCGACGGCACGACCTGGGCGGCGAACGCCTCGTTGATCTCGACGAGGTCGATGTCGTCGATCGTCATGCCGGCGCGGCCGAGCACCTGCCGCACCGCCTCGATCGGCCCAAGGCCCATGATCTCCGGCGACAGGCCGGTCACGCCGGTCGCCACGATCCGGGCCAGCGGGGTCAGGCCCAGCTCGCGGGCCCTGGTGTCACTCATGATGACCACCGCGGCGGCGCCGTCGTTGAGCGGGCAGGCGTTGCCGGCGGTCACCGTGCCGTCCGGGCGGAACACCGGCTTCAGGCCGGCGAGCGCCTCGAGGGTGGTGCTCGGCCGCGGGCCGTCGTCCGCCCGGACGACCGTGCCGTCCGGCAGGGTGACCGGGATGATCTCCCGCTCGAAGAACCCGTCCGCGATGGCCTTGGCCGCGTTCTGCTGGGAGCGCAGCGCGAACTCGTCCTGGTCGGCCCGGGTGAGCCCGGTGTGCTGGACGACGTTCTCGGCCGTCTGGCCCATCGCGATGTAGATGTCGGGCAGTAGCCCGTCGGCGTGCGGGTCGGTCCAGACCGGGGCGCTGGCTTCGGCCCGGGCCTTGGTGCGGGCCTCGGCGTCGGCGTAGAGCGGGTTGTGGGTGTCGGGCAGGCCGTCGGCGCTGCCCTTCACGAACCGGCTGACCATCTCGACGCCGGCCGAGATGAAGACGTCGCCCTCACCAGCCCTGATCGCGTGGAAGGCCATCCGGGTGGTCTGCAGCGACGAGGAGCAGTAACGGTTCACCGTGGTACCGGGCAGGAAGTCCATGCCGAGCTCGACCGCGACCGCGCGCGCCATGTTGAAGCCCTGCTCACCGGCCGGCTGCGCGCAGCCGAGCATCAGGTCGTCGATCGTCGTGGGATCGAGTTCGGGCAGCTTGTCGAGGACAGCCCGCACGACGGTCGCGGCCAGGTCGTCCGGCCGTAGATCCTTGAGCGATCCCTTGTAGGCGCGGCCGATCGGGGACCGGCCGGTGGCGACGATGACAGCCTCGGGCACGTTGGGCTCCTTCCACGGTGTCCGGGCGTAGGGGCCGCACGGCCCGCCTCGGTGTTCTCCCGTACCGGCCCCGCCGGGCTCGCCCCGCCGGCCGGAATGGGCCGTCGCCGGGCAACGGGCACCTCGCCCAAGCTAGCGCAGTTCGCCCTCTCGAGCCTGTGATCCGACCCGACCGCGATCATGTAGCCCCGCGACATCACCTCCGCCGTGTCCTAGCCTGACCTCGATCGGCGCAGCATGATCCTTCCGTGCGGCCTGCTCCGACCGGCGCGATGCGTGGGCGTCGCCGTCGGCGTAGCGCCGGTGGCGCGGGCCGCGCGCCGGCGGCCATGGCCGCGCGGCCGCCAGGAGGTCGGTGACGCGATGCCTTCCGGATACGGGAGTGCCCTGGAACGGCGGGCTCCGGCCGCGCTCGGGAGCGCGGCCGCCGAGCTGCGGGCCGCCGCGCTCGAGCTGCGTGGGCTCGCCGCGACAGCTTCCGGCCTGCTCGGCCCCGTGCTGAGCCTGGACACCCCCGAGACCTGGTCGTCGCCGTGGCAGCGGCGCGCGACGGCACGGGTCGACGGCTGGCTGCGGGCGCTGGGCGGCGGTGTCGAGGCGATGGCCGCCCGCGCCCGCTGGTACATCAGGGCCGCCGACGCGTTCGAGGCCGCCGCCGCGGTTGGGCCCACCGCCGTGGGAGCCGGCGGCGCGGCGGGGGAGGGCGGCGCGGGCGACGGGGCCGGCCCGCCGGGGGCTCCGCACGTAGGGCTCGTGCCACGCCTGCCGGAGATGCCTCCCGGCTGGGACATTCCCGACACGGCACTGCTGCGTGAGCTGGCCACCGGCACCGGGACAGGCACCGGGACGGGCTCGGCGGACCCGTTCCTCGCCGGGCCGCTGGGTGCTGGCGGCTGGCAGGGCAGCCGCCCCTCACCCTCGGGCGACGCCTGGGCGGTGGACGTCTGGGCCGGTGTGGGCCCCGCCGGCCGCGGCGTGGACGGCGGCGCCCACGGTGGCGACCTGGGTGGAGGCGGTCCGGTCTCCTTTGACCCCGGCCTGCTCGGCGCGCTGGCCGGCAGGCTACGCGCCGCGGGCACCGCCGCGGCCGGGCTAGCCACCGCCGTCGGGCGAACGGACGAGACAGCCCTGGACACGGTCGTCGCCGTTCTCGGCGCGGCGGCCGCGGCGACGGGCGGCGGCCTCGCCCAGGCACTCGGCGCCGCCGTGTCCGCGAGTCCGCCGGGCACCTTCCGGCTGGCCGGCCTGCCCACGACGACCGACGTGCTCCGGCTGGGCGCGCACGCCGTCGCGGTCGGCGGGCCAGATCTCGCGGCGGCGATCGAGCGTCGGACGGCTCACTTCGTGGCGGCCGAGGAGGCGGTGCGGGCCGGCGGCGTGCTGATCGACCCGCGCGCCTGGTTCGACGACGCTCCGCCGCCGAGCCTCGGCTGGATCAGGACGGCCGCCGCCGGGCTCGTCGCGCTGGTCGGGACCGACCCCGGCGCGCTGTCCGCCGCGGACATGCGGGAGGTCGGCCGGCGGCTGGCAGCGCTGCCGCCGGCCGCCCGCGAGGCGGTGGTCAGCCGGCTGCGCGGCCAGCCGCTACAGGTGCTGACGGGGGCGCTCGCCCGCCTGCTGCGGCACGTGGCGGCAGGCTCGGACGACGAGCTCGAGGCCCTGGCCGCGGTGCCGGACCTGCTGCTCGCGAGCGCGCCGGCCGCCATGCTCACCGAGCTCGTCCGCCTGCTGCCCGTCCTCGAACCGGCACCTCCTGGAACCGGAACTCCGAGCTCCGACGGCGTGGACGTGGATGAGGCGAACCGGGCCGACCCGGTCGTCCGAGACGGCGTCAGCACCTCCGATGTCGGCCAGGGCGGCCTCGGTGACTGCTACCTCGCCGCGGTGCTGATCGGTCTGGCCAGACAGCGCCCCGATCTGCTTGTCGAGGGGATCCGGGAGAACCCGAACGGCACGCTCACCGTCACCTTCTACCGCGACGGCCGGCCCTTTCCGGTCACCGTGACGCGCGCGCTGCCCGGCCTGCCCACCGGCGACGCCGCGGGCGGAGCGGGAGGCGGCGGGGCCGGCGGCGCGCGGCCGGTGCCCACGATGGCCGCGTTCGACCTCGCCGGGCGGCCGGAGCTGTGGGCCGCCGTCTACGAGAAGGCCTACGCACGGCTCTACGGCGGCTACGACGCGATCAACGGCGGCGATCCCGGCGCGGCCGCAACCGACCTCACCGGACACCCACATCGCGCGGTGCCGCCGGGCTCCGTCAGCGTCGCGGGTGTCGCGTCGCGGCTGGCCGCGGGCGACGTGATCACGGTCTCCACCCGCCCGGGTGTGGCGGACGAGCCGGCGGCCGGGTCGGCGGCTGGTCTTGTGGGCCAGCACGCCTACACGGTTCTGGCCGCGGACGTCGCGGGTGGACGGCTGCTGCTGCGCAACCCGTGGAGCAGCCCCGGCGAGGAACTGGCCCGCTGGTACCGCTGGGACGAGCTGCGCTCGTGCCTCCGGGCAGTCACCCTGACCCCGACGTCCTGACGCGAGCCGCCTAGGGCTGCTCCGGCCGGCGGTTGAGGTTGGGGTCAGGGCTTGGCAGCTCGCTCAGGGCGAGTTGTGCCGACTGGATGTTGCTGGGAACCCACCTCAGGTGGTCCGCCACGCCCCGTCGTGGGCCCGTGAGCACGACTCGCGTATGCCCGTTGGGCATATACGTCCGCTGGTTGCGGTCGCGATGGTGCGGCCGCGTCGCGGCGAGCGCGCGACGCGCGCTCGCCGCGCGCTCGCCGGCCATCTCGATCACCGCTCGCCCCACCGAAGGTCGAGCGCTCATCTACCGCTCGCCTACCGCTCACCTATGGTTCACCTATGGTTCGTCGCGCGTCCCGCTCAGCGGCCGAAGTGTCGGGCGGCCGCGTAGCCGGCGCCCTGCAGTGGCTTGCCGGTACGGGACGTCCATCGCCACTGCACCGAGATCCGGCCGCTGACGTGGCCGGCGACCTTGGGCACGCCGTGCAGCCAGTCCGCCTGGGCGCGCCCGCCCAGCACGAGCAGGTCGCCCGAGCCTGGCGCGAGATCGAGCAGGCCGGTGGCGTCGCTCGGGTCGTTCAGGATGCGGCGGCCTGGGGCGAGCCGCACCGGCTTCACGGTCCACGGCCGGCGGGCCCCCAGCGTGAGGATCGCGATCACGGTGTCGTCGAGCCACCGCAGCTCCTTGTCGCGGTGTACCGCCACCGAGTCCGCGCCGTCGCGGTAGTAGGACATGCCGTAGCCGTCGAACTCGATGCCGTAGCGGCGCCGCAACGCCGCATGCGCGGCCGTCAGCTCGGGGACGGGCGGCGGCCGGCCCGCGTCGTACCAGGCACTCAGCCGTGGCGGGACCACGTATTTCTCGTAGCGCCACATCGCGCCGGCCCGCCACTGCGTGGCGTCACGGACCCGCTGGTAGAGCTCGTCCGCGCCTGGCAGCCAGCCACGACCGATGTCCACCCAGGATGTCCGGTCGAGCCAGTGCCGCTCGAGAGGAGCCGCCACCAGCACACGGGCGAGGGCGGCGACGTCGACGCGGTCGGCCGGTGGTGAGACATCACCCGCGTCCACCGTGCTCGCGACGGCTGGGCCCTCGCCGGCCTGGCCGGCCTGCTCGGCGGACATGTCTCGACGCTACCGGGGACCTCTGACACCTTCCGGCGGTTTCCGGCTTCGCCGTCGTCGCGGCTCGACGGTCTGGCCGCTCACCGGCCCGCGTGCGGTCGAAGGCCGCGGGGCCGTCGTAGGTAGACGGTTGCGGCCGGGTGGGCTGTCGGTGGGCCGGTGTTTCCCGGCGTCGGTTCTCGTCGGGCCGGGGGCGGACTGGCTGTCGACTGGACCCGTCGCAAGCGCATCGCGGACGTGCATAAGCGCTGGTCAAGCGCTCTCTGCGCGCTCGCGCAGGCATGTTGCCGTTATGTGTGCCCCTTGGCCGCGCTCCTCTTACCGCCCCGCCAGCGCGGGGTAACGTTCCTCAACCGGCATAGCCAGCCAGCGCGTCGCACAGACCGCCGACGCCCGACACCGACCCGAACCGACCCAGAGTCCCTTGGCCCGGCCGTTCCCAGGCTCGCAGGCCTGATGTCCACCCGCCACGCGGCCAGCAGCTCAGCGCGCAGGAAGGAGGCGAGGCTCCGTGGTAACCGACCCGATGCGTCAGCTCCCGCTTCCCGGAGTCCTCGTCCTGGTCTCCACGCCGTCCACCAGCGCGATCGTCGCCGACAACGTGGGCTGGCAGCGTGCCGTCGCGCAGGCGGGGCTCCCGCCCGCGGCCAAGCTGGTCGCGCTCATCCTGGCGAGTCACGTCGAACCGGCCAGCGGGGCCGATCCGGAGCTGCCGGCGGGCTCCGCCGTCTGCGCGCCCGGCCTGCGGGTGCTGGTGACGCAGACCAAGTACAGCCGGACCCACGTCCAGCGTCAGCTCGCGCAGTTGCGCAAGCTGGGCTGGCTCACCTCGGTGGGCCGGCCCGCCGCCGGCCGTCCGGCGCGGTTCGTGCTGACGCTGCCGCGGGACGTCGCCCGGTCCGCCGGAGTAGGGCTGGCCACGCCATCCGAGCAGGCCAAGGCCCACGATGCCGCTGACGTCATGGCGGCCACGGGCGCCCCGGCCGCCACCGCGGACCCGGCGGAACCGGCGTACGGCCGGCTCGCGGCCGTCGGCGCCACCGAGGACGCGGCGGACGGCCCGACCCGCGTCGGCGCGGCCCGTCAGGAGGCGCCCGACGGGGTGGCAGCGATTGCCGCGGCCGACGCCGAGCTGGCGCCCACCGCGGCCGGCGCCGGCGCCGGCGCCGCGGTCACCGCCGGCGGACACCTGCGCCGCCGGGCGGGCGGGCGGGCGCGGCCGGCGCGGCCGGCTCCGGGGGAGCGAGGGCGGGCCAGGATCGCCGGCACGCTGATGCGCCTCGGCGCGCGGCCGAGCGCCCCGGGCTCCCGCATGGAGTTCACCGAGGACGTGGATGCGCTGCCGCCAAACGTCCTGCCCGACCCGTTCAGCCTGCTGACCGGCACCGTCGGCCGCCGTGCGGCGCCGCGCTGGTCGCCGTTGCCCACGCTGCCCGTCGCCCCCAGGCCGACGTGGCCCGCCTCGGCCGCCGGGCCCATGGCGCCCGCCGGGCCCGTGGCGCCCGTGGCGCCCGCCGGGCCCACCGCGTCGTCTGGTGCCGGCCATGGCGGGGGTTCGGCGGCCCGGGATGCCGCGGGCCTGGATGCCCCGCCCACGAACGCCGGGTATGCGGGGCCTGGGGACGTCATGCCCGAGAGCGTCGCGTCCGGGGGTGTTGTCCCCGCGGACGTGGTGCCCAGTGGCATCTCATCCGGGTCGGTGGCCGGAGGTTCGCCGCCCTCCGCCGGCGAGCGCGCGGGCGGGCCGCCCTCAGTGGACACGAAGCCGGCAACCGCGTCACCCTCGGACCCACCCGCGCCGGGGGAGCCGCCCGTACCCGCGGAGCCGGTGATCCAGGCGCCGCGCGATCCTGTGGCCGAGGCGGCGGCGCAGTTGGTCGGCACCCTGGCCAGCGCGATGCGCTGTGAACCGGAGGTCTTTGCCGACTGCGTAGGCCAGCTCACCGACATCCTCAACGAAGGCGGCTGGTCGCCGCCCACACTCGCCACCCACCTCGTCCACCTGGTGGTCGGCGGGGTGAAGGTCGGTTCCGACAGCCCCGCCGACGGCCTCACCTGGCGGCTGAAGCACTTGCCGAGGACCAGCGACGAATGTCCCTGTGGCGCCTGCCGGTCCTGGCGCACGGCCGAATCCGAGCCACGTGCCGCGTCCGGCCCGCCCGGCGCCGACGGGGACGGGTCAGCGTCCGCGCCGCCCGGCCTGGCCGAGATCGAGCGGGCCGCCGCCGTCGGCGCCGAGCAGGCGGCCCTGCTCGCCCGAGCTCGCGCCTCCTGACCCGACGGCCCGCCCGCCTGCCGGATACCAGGGCGGGCGGGATGATGGAGCCATGGGCAACACCAGCTCAGATACCGAGCTTGACGGGGCCGGCGGTCTCGATGTGGACGTCCTGGTCATCGGGAGCGGGTTCGGCGGCAGCGTCACCGCGCTGCGGCTGGCCGAGAAGGGCTATCGAGTGACGGTCGTCGAGGCCGGCCGCCGTTACAGCGCACCACCGGAGGCCTCCGGCGCCGCGAGGGAGGAGCATTCTCGCGGCGCCTTCGGCCAGGCACCACCGGAGGCCTCCGGCGCCGCGAGGGAGGAGCATTCTCGCGGCGCCTTCGGCCAGGCACCGCCGGAGGCCTCCGGCGCGCCGAAGGAAGAGCGTTCTCGCGGTGGCGCGGTCGCGACGCTGCCCCGGACCAGCATGGACATTCGTCGCTATCTCTGGATGCCATGGCTTGGCTGTCACGGCATCCAGAAGATCACTCTGCTTGGCAGGGTGCTGGTGCTCTCGGGGGCCGCCGTCGGCGGTGGCTCGATGGTCTACGCGAACACGCTGTACCGCCCGCTGGAGCCGTTCTACGCCGACCCGCAATGGGCCGGCCTGGCCGACTGGCGGGCCGAGCTCGCGCCGTACTACGACCAGGCCGAGCGGATGCTCGGCGTCGTCCACAACCCGACGGCCACCTACGCCGACAAGGTGTTCCAGACGGTCGCCGAGGAGATGGGCGTCGGCGACACGTTCCAGCTGGCCGACGTCGGCGTGTACTTCGGACCCGAGGGGCGGCCGGCGCCGGGCGAGCCCGCCGAGGACCCGTACTTCGGCGGGGCGGGCCCGCGGCGGGTGGGCTGCCTGCAGTGCGGCGAATGTATGAGTGGCTGCCGGCACGACGCCAAGAACACTCTCGACCGCAACTACCTGTACCTGGCGGAGCGGCTTGGCGTCACGATCGTCGCCGACACCACCATCCGCTCGGTGACGCCGCTGCCGGGCGGCGGCTACGAGGTCGTCGGCGAGCCGACCGGCGCCTGGCCGGCGGTCACTCCGTGGGGCCGGGCGAGGGCTCGGAGGCGCCAGCACCGCTGGCGAGCCGGGCAGGTGGTGTTCGCCGCCGGCGCGCTCGGCACCCAGCAGCTGCTGCACGCGATGCGGGCGGGCGGTCAGCTGCCCGGCCTGTCCGAACGCCTCGGCCACCTGACCAGGACGAACTCGGAGGCCATCCTCGGGGCGGTGAAGACGCGCCCCGACGAGCGGATCACCCGTGGCGTCGCGATCACGTCGAGCTTCTACCCGAATCCGCACACCCACGTCGAGCCGGTCCGCTACGGCCGCGGGAGCAACCTCCTCGCGCCGCTTGCCTCCCCTATGACCGACGGCGGCGGGCGGCTGCCGCGGTGGGCACGGTTCCTCGGTGCCTGCCTGCGCCGGCCGCACCTGGCCGTCGCGGCCGGCCTGCCGTGGCGATGGTCGGAGCGGACGATGATCGTCCTGGTGATGCAGTCCCAGGACAACTCGCTGGTCGTGCGCCGCCGGCGCGGCCCGTTCGGGACGAGCTGGCTGACCAGCCGCCAGGGCCACGGTGAGCCGAACCCGACCTGGATCCCAGCGGGCAACGACGCGACCAGGCGGATCGCCGCCAGGATTGGCGGGCATCCGGCCGGCTCGATCACCGAGGTCGCGAACATCCCGCTGACGGCGCACATCCTGGGCGGGGCGCCGATCGGGGAGAGCCCCGAGCATGGGGTCGTCGATGCCTACCAACGAGTGTTCGGGCACCCCGGGCTGCACGTCGCGGACGGCGCCGCGGTCTGCGCGAACCTGGGGGTGAACCCGTCGCTGACCATCACCGCGCAGGCGGAGCGCGCGATGTCCTTCTGGCCGAACAAGGGCGACTCCGACCCACGTCCCCCGTTGGGCGCCCCATACCGCCGGATCGACCCGGTGACGCCGCGTCGTCCCGCCGTCCCGACATTCGCCCCCGCCGCCTACCGGATTGGCGGCCTGCCGGTCGTTACCCGCGTCCCGGAGGCCGAAAGGCGCTGACGTTGGCCGCAGGTGGCAGAGGGGACCCGCGCGGCGTCGACCGCGCGGGTCCCCTCCCATCCACTTAGCCGGTAGGACGGAGCGTCCGATGGCTGGAGGGCTCCGCGCCCCAGTCTTAGAAGCGACGGGGCGCCGAGGGGTCACTCATCGTGTCGACGCCGGGCATCTCCTCGACCCGGCCGGAGGTGGCCTCGCTCGCCATCCGCTCCGACAGCCGGTCGGTGCCCGGGAACCCGCCAGGGGCCGTCGGCATCGGCCGCTGACCGGCCTGCTCCTCGAGCGGCATGGCCGGCTGGCCGGTTCCCTGCTGTCCCAGGTACCGGCGGGCGGCCACGGCGGCGCCGGCCCCCGCTCCCGCCAGGAGCAGCAGGCCCACCCCACGCCGACGGCGCTGGTGCGACTGGGCCATCCGGCGCTCGGCGCGGGTGAGGTGCTGCTCCAGCAGGCGCTGGGCGCGGTCGGCCTGCACCGTCGTCTTGCGCTCCGACCGGCGCGCGCGGCGCGAGTGGCTGTGCCGCATGGCCCGCTCGCTGGCCTCGTAGGCACGCTGGGTGAGGTCGTCGGCCGCGGACTGGGCCTTCTCGATCCGCCGCTGGTGCCGCTTGGACACGCCGCGCACCCGGTCCTGCCCGCCGCTGATCTCCTCCCAGGAAAGCCCCTCCGGAATGGCCCACCGCGACGGCTCGCCGCCCCGCTCCCGCAACGCGAGGTCGCCAGAGCGGGCTTGCTCGCCCCGCTCCCCGCGCCGGCCCGCGCCCCGGCCGCGCCCGCTGGGCTGCTCCCGGCGCTGGCCCCCTTCCCCCGAGAACCGCTCCTGGCGGCCCTCCTCGCCCCACGGCTGGCCGCGCCCAGGCAGGCGGCCGGTCCGTTCCTCGACGCGGCCGGCGATCTCCTCGCCGGGCGCCGTCGTTGCCCGCCGCCGCCCCACGTGGGCCGTGCGGCCCGTCCGTCCCCCGCCGTCCGGCTCGCCCCACGGCCGCTGGCCGGGTGTTTCCCACGACGGCCGGTCGCGCCGCTCGTCCCAGGCCCGCCCACGCTCGCGCCTCGGCCGCTCGCCGATCCTGCTCGCCGCCCAGCCCAGGTCGGCGTCGGAACGCTCCGACATCCGGTCGGACCGCTCCGACATGCGGCTGGAGGCGTCGGACATCCGGTGGGCCAGGGTGCTGCTGGCGTCCCGGGTCGCGGAGGCCGCCGACTGGCTGGCGCGGGCCGCCAGTCCCGCCGCGCCGGTGACCGCCGAGCCAGCCCTGCCCGCGGCGCCTCGCGCGGCCGTCTGGAGGCCGGCCTGCCACTCCTGCCCGCCGTCGCCGAAGGCCGCGCGGATCCCCGCGTGGCCGGGAGCGCCCGAGCCGGCACCGCCGAACAACTGCGACGTGCCGAGCAGGCCCGAGATGGGCCCGCCGCCCTCGTGGCCGCGGCCGGATCGCTGCTCGACCATGCCGCCGGGGCGCAGGCGGCGCCTGACGCCGCCGCGCTCCTGGCCGCGTGCGTCCCGGCCTCGCCTCGTGTCGCTCGGCGCCGCCCCGGTGACGCGCGAGAGCCGGTTCCGCAAACTGCTACCCATCGGTCTCCCTCTCCTGGCGTTGCCTCTTGGCGTGGTGGGACGAGCTGGCCCCGTCTGCCCGCCGCCTGGCCTCCGCCGGTCCGCGTGACGGATCGAGCGGGCCGGCACGGTGGCCAGAACCCGGGGCCAGCGATGTCTGCCCCGGGGATATCCCCCGACCGCCGCCAAACATCACCTTCACTCTGTGTAGTGCTGGTAGCACTCTCGCGCCTCTGCCTGCTCCTGTCGCGGCGAGGCGCTGGGCGCGCTCGCCGCGTGTCGGGCGCTGGGCGCCCTCCCCGCGTGGTACCGGGTACTGGCATATGGCGGTGGTCGCGCTGGGGATGGGCAGACGAGGTGGCTGGTTGGTGCTGCGCTGATGCGCCGTCGCCATCGGTGGCTTGGTTGCGCGTATTGGTCGCCAGAACGACGTGGCGACCAGCGGCGGCGACGAGGTGGCTGGTTGGTGCTGCGCTGATGCGCCGTCACCGTCGGTGGCTTGGTTGCGCGTATTGGTCGCCAGAACGACATCGCGACCACCGGCGGCTTGACGCCATGGCCCATGGGATGTCGGGCGCTTGGTGCCTTCCTGCTGTCGCACCGAGGTGCGCGAGCGGCACATACGATCGTCGTCAGTGCGGCCGGTTCGGGGCGGCCGTGCCGGGGCGAGGTCGGGCCGGCGGGTCCGCTGATGTCTGGTCAGCCTGCCTCGAGCCCGCGAGCTTCGCCGGCGGGCGAGCCTCGCTGCCGGGCCCAGCGCTCGGCCGAGCCGAGCCGACACAAGGGAGCCGCAGTCCTGAGGGAAGAGCGTCATGCGCCGCCGGAACGCCGCGCGGCGCGCAGTCGTCTTCCGGATGGGTATGCGGCCGGTGACGCCAATCCGACGCGGGTCAGGCGGCCCGCGGACACGAAGAGAAGAGAGACACATGGCCGAGGAGCTGTACGCGACGCTGCGGACGACTCAGGGCGACATCGAGATCCGGCTGTTCCCGGATCACGCTCCGAAGACGGTCCGCAACTTCGTCGGTCTCGCCACCGGCGACCAGGAGTGGACCGACCCGACCACCGGTGCGAAGAAGACCGGCACCCCGCTCTACAGCGGCACGATCTTCCACCGTGTCATCCCGAACTTCATGATCCAGGGCGGCGACCCGCTGGGCAGCGGCCGCGGCGGCCCGGGCTACAAGTTCGCCGACGAGTTCCACCCGGACCTGTCGTTCAACCGGCCGTACCTGCTGGCCATGGCGAACGCCGGCCCCGGCACGAACGGCTCGCAGTTCTTCATCACCGTCGCCCCGACCGACTGGTTGAACCGCAAGCACACCATCTTCGGCGAGGTCACCCGGGGCACCGACGTCGTCGACGCGATCGTCAAGGCCCCGACCGGGCAGCAGGACCGGCCGCGCACCGACGTGGTGATCGAGGAGATCGCCGTCGAGCGCCGCCCCGTCTAGCTGGCCGTACCGCCTGGGAGGCGTGGCCGTGACCATGCCCACGCCTCCCTGGTGCCGACCTCGGCCGGAGGCATTCGTCGACGTCGCCGAAGGCAGCGTGACGATGACCGGGCCTCGCGCGACTGGAGGCTCGAGCAGGACAGCATGGACAGGCCGAAGGACTCGGACGGACAGGACCGCGGGCCGGCTGGCCCGGAGGGGGTGGCGTGGTGACCGCGCAGGGCACCGAGCCCGAGCCGGCGACCGGCTCGGGGCTGGCGGCATCGGGCGCCGGCGACGCGGGGCCCGGGCAGGGCGCGCCGCCCGCGGGCGGCGAGCACTCCCCTTGGGCTCGTCCGACCGTGGGGGAGTCGTCGGCAGGGGCCGCGTCCGCGCAGGCCTCCCCGACCGTGTCACCCGGGCGGGACGTCTCGGCCGACCCCGGCCGGCAGGTCCCCCCGGCGGACGGTGCCGGGCAACCGGGCGCCCCGCCGCCGGGGCATCCCGGCTGGGCGGCGCCACCCGCGACCCAGCCTCCCCAGGTGTCCTGGAGCGCGCCGCGGGTTGACGGTGCCGAGGTGTGGGGAGCCGGCCAGGACGCGCGGCCCACCGGCGAGGGTGGCCCCGGCCAGGGATCAGGCCCCGAACTGTCCGGGCAGCAGGCGCGCTGCTACCGCCACCCACAGCGGGAGGCGTACGTCTTCTGCCAGCGCTGCGGGCGTCCGATCTGCCCGGACTGCATGCGCCCGGCCTCGGTCGGCTTCCACTGCCCGGAGGAGGAAGGCTCGGCGAAGCAGGCGCCGCGCACCGACCTCGGCGGCCGCGCCCAGGCGTCGCCGGGTCTGGTCACGAAGATCCTGATCGGTCTGTGTCTCGTCGCGTACGTGCTGCAGGGCTTGCCAGGGCTGACGGGCACCAGCCGGGCCAACCAGTTCACCGTCGACTACTCGCTGATCGGCTTCAAAATTGCCGAGAACCACGAGTACTGGCGCCTGATCACCGCCGCGTTCCTGCACGGCAGCGTCCTGCACATCCTGTTCAACATGTACGCGCTGTTCCTGCTTGGAATGCAGCTCGAGACGGTCCTCGGCCGGGCGCGGTACCTGGCGCTGTTCTTCGCCTGCGCTATCGGTGGTAACACGTTCAGCTACCTGATGTCCGGCGAGCAGACGTTCTCGTACGGCGCGTCCACGGCGATCTTCGGGTTCTTCGCCGCCTACTACCTGATCGCGCGTCGGCTGCGGCTGAACACCAACCAGATCCTCATCGTCGTCGGGATCAACCTGGTGATCACGTTCACGATCTCCGGCATCGACAAGTGGGGACATCTCGGCGGCCTCGGCACCGGACTGCTGCTGGGCCTGCTCTACGCCTACGTCCCGGCGCGCCGCGTCGTTCTGCAGGCGCTCGGCACCGGCGCCGTCGTGGCCGTGCTGCTGGCCGCCGCGGTCCTGAACTCCCAGAGCCTGACATCCATCACCGGTAGCTGATCTTCGGCCGACCGGTGATGGACGTCAGTGCCAGCCGATCGAGGCGTAGACGGGAAGCCGGCCGAAGTGGGGGCGTGAGCGCTCATCCGGCGCGTGCCACTCCTCGGCCGGGACCAGGCCCGGCTCGATCGGCTCCCAGGTACTGACCAGGTCGACGGTCTGCGCGTGCGGCCGAGGACAGCCAGGCAGGCCGGCCCGCGTGAGCACCCCTCGCAGCCCGCGCGCGGAGGTCTCGTCGCAGAGCTGGGAGAAGATCAGCAGGCTGCCCCGGGCGGTGGCCTCCCGGTAGCCGAGCAGCATGCCGCGCGGGTCCTCGTGGTCGGCGATCTGTGGCATCCCGGGCACGGCGACGAGGGCGAGCGGCCGGGTGACGTTCAGCCGGGCGCGCACGCCCGGGTGCGCCAGGACCTCCGCCGGGTGCGCGATGTCGGCCCGCACGACGGCGGCCTGCTCCGTCGGCACGTCGCGCGTCGCGCGGATCACCGTCAGCGGGCTCGGATCGACGTAGACCGTCTGGCTTTCCGGCGCGACCGAGCAGGCGATCTCGTGGACCGGGTCGGCGGTCTGCATGCCGCAGCCGAGGGCGAGGAACTGGTTCACCCCGTTGCGGGCGGCGAACCGCACAGCCCGGACGAGAAACTCCTTGGACGCGCGCGCGGCGGCCGGCGCCTCCGGCCATTCCAGCAGGATCCGCAGCGCCCACCGCCGGTCCGCCCGGCGATGGGATGTGCCGCCGAGCAGCGCGTCGTAGATGCCAGCCGGGGTGGGGAGCTCGTTCAGGTCTCCCTCGGGGTGGAACTCGGGTGGGATCGGGACGGTGAGGGCGCCGTCCGGGCCGGTCTGCTCGACCGGGCGCACCGGTCCGACGGGCCTCATCGGCTCGTCCTGCCCGCGCTGCCAGAACGGGCCGGAGGCATCGATGATGTTCGAGACCCGGAGCGGGCCGGCCGGGCCGCGGGGTTCGACCGTCCGCGACGCGCCGCCGGACCTGAGCGGGCCGACGGCCGGGAAGTCCCCCTGACGCGCTGGCTGGGTCGCGCGGACTGGGCCGTCGCCCAGGCCACGCTCCCGGCCGCTGGAGCGCGCGGGGAGCGACGCGGCTATGGGCATGCTGCCGCCGTGCCTTCTGGCGAGCATGGGCCCGGTGGACGTCATGTCGTCACCTTTCACTACCTGCGAGTCGGCGACCACCGGCCGGGGCGGTGGACGCCGTGGTCGGATCCTCCGGTCGCCGACGACGGGCACGCGGGCCACGGGACGAACCCCGGACAGCGGCCCGACCAGCAGGCCGAGGGCCCGAGGGCGGAACCGGACACGGACCGGCGGCGTTCGGGGCACGGGTCCGAACGTCGCCGGGACTGCGGACGCACAGCCAGTGATAGCCGCGGGCGGAGCCAGCCGCTGACCGCATGCCTGGGCGGGAATGAGCGTGATGCTGGCATTCCTGCTACCTCTGCGGAGGCCGACCCATCGGGTGCGGCCGAGCATGCGGTCCCTCACCGTGCGCGGGGACAGATTATCCGTGTGTCGCGCCGCCGTGAATAAGGGCTTACCCCCGACCTGGATGCCAGTTTTCTCCGCAAAGTCGTCCGGAATCGCCCGGGTCGCGGGAGCCATCCACAGCCACGGTCCACATGATTACCATGCGCTCTCGTGGTCGATACAATGAGCGATGGTTCTGGGGCTGGTGAGGCCCCGGTGGGTGACGGGCCGCGAGGACCGGCGACGGATTAGGCAGTGGGCGGGCCACGCGAGGCACAGGGTTCTTCCCGGCGTCCCCGCGGGCCGCGGAAAGACGGGGTGGTCGCGGTGGCACACTCACCGACACGTCGGCTCGGGGGCAGCCCATTCCCGCCGATCGCCGAGTACGCGTTCCTGTCGGACTGCGAGACGTCCTGCCTGGTGGCCCCCAGCGGCAACGTCGAGTGGATGTGCGTGCCGCGGCCGGACGCCCCCAGCGTGTTCGGCTCGATCCTGGACCGCTCGGCCGGCGGATTTCGGTTCGGCCCCGAACGGATCATGATTCCGGCTGGCCGGCGTTACCTGCCGGGGACCAACGTCATGGAGACGACCTGGCAGACGCCGAACGGCTGGCTGATCGTCACCGACTGCCTGGTCGTCGGCCGCTGGCACCGCACCGCGGCCCGGTCCAAGACCCTCCGGCGCACCCCGATGGACTGGGATGCCGAGCACGTGCTGCTGCGCACGGCGCGCTGCGAGCATGGCGAGGTCGATCTGAGCCTCGTCTGCGAGCCGAACTTCGACTACGGCCGCCAGCCCGAGTCCTGGGAGTACGAGGGCGAGGGCTACGCGTCCGGGGTCATCTCCAACGCCCACACCGGCCTCACGCTGCGGCTGCGCACCGACCTGCGGCTCGGCTTCGACGGCCGCCGCGCGCTGGTGCGCACCACCCTCAAGGAGGGCGACACGGCGTTCGTGGCGCTCACCTGGCGGGCGCAGGAGCCGATGCTGCCCGCGACCTACGCGCAGGCCATGGCGGCCGTCGAGTCCACCACCGAGTTCTGGCGGCAGTGGCTCTCGCGCGGCATGTTCCCCGACCATCCCTGGCGGCGGCACCTGCAGCGCAGCGCGCTCGCCCTCAAGGGCCTCACCTACGCCCCCACCGGCGCGCTGCTGGCGGCCGCGACCACCTCGCTGCCCGAGACTCCCCGGGGCCAGCGCAACTGGGACTACCGGTACAGCTGGATCCGCGACTCGACGTTCGCGCTGTGGGGCCTGTACACGCTCGGGCTCGACTACGAGGCGAACGACTTCTTCTCGTTCATCGCCGACGTCTGCGAGGAGAACGGCGACATCCAGGTGATGTACCGGGTCGGCGGCGAGTCCGACCTGCAGGAGCAGGTGCTCGGGCACCTGTCCGGCTACGACGGGGCCACCCCTGTCCGCGTCGGCAACGACGCCTACAAGCAACGCCAGCACGATGTGTGGGGCACCGTGCTCGACTCGGTCTACCTGCACACCAAGTCGCGTGACTACCTCTCGGAGCGGCTGTGGCCGGTGCTCGCCCGGCTCGTCGAGTCCGCGGCCACCCACTGGCGGGAACCGGACCGCGGCATCTGGGAGGTGCGCGGCGAGCCCAGACACTTCACCACATCGAAGGTGATGTGCTGGGTCGCGCTCGACCGGGGCCGCCGGCTCGCGCAGATGCGCGGCGACCTGAAGTCCGCGGCCCGCTGGAAGACCATCGCCGAGGAGATCCACGCCGACGTCTGCGCGCACGGTGTCGACGAGCGCGGCGTGTTCACCCAGTACTACGGGTCGACGTCGCTGGATGCGTCCGCCCTGCTCGTGCCGCTGCTCGGCTTCCTGCCCGCCTCCGACGACCGGGTGAAGGCGACGGTGCTGGCGATCGCCGACGAGCTGACCGTCGACGGCCTCGTGCTGCGTTACCGCACGGACGAGACCGACGACGGCGTGGGCGGCGAGGAGGGTGCATTCCTGATCTGCTCGTTCTGGCTGGTGTCCGCGATGGTGGAGATCGGCGAGCTGCACCGCGCCCGGCAGCTGTGCGAGCGCCTGCTGTCCATGGCGAGCCCGCTGGACCTGTTCGCCGAGGAGGTCGACCCGGCGACCGGGCGCCATCTGGGCAACTTCCCGCAGGCGTTCACCCACCTTGCGCTGATCACCGCGGTGATGTACGTCATTCGCGCCGAGGACGCCGAAGCCTACGCCCGACCGTCGCCCTCCACCTAATTTCTGGTTCGCTCCGTCCGGAAGGTTGCTTGCTGGTTCGCTCCGTGCGGGCGGCGCGCTCCGGCCCCGTACTCGCTTCGCTTCCCGTCGAGTTGGTTGGCGGAGATGGGTCGGGGTCGGAGTCGGCCGGGGTTGGGCGGGAAGGTTGTTTCTGGTTCGCTCTGGAACGAGTCTCGGGCCGGTCGGGAAGGTTGTTGCTGGTTCGCTCCGTGCGGGCACGGCGCTACGGCCCCTTACTCGCTTCGCTCCCAAGGGACCTCCGCGCCGTGTCCTCCTGCGCTCACGGGCGCTCCGGCGACCTCGCTGCGGCCCGGCCCACGTCGCTTCGCTCGTGGGCCGGGCCTCCGCGAGGTGCGCCTCCGCGCCCAGCTCGGTTGCGTGCCGTCGTACGTCACCAAGCCGAAGCCGCGCACCGGGCGGGGCCACTTCGCTGCGCTCGTGGGCGGGGCTCCGGGACGTCTCTACGAGCGAAGCGAAGTGGCGCTACGGATGGGTCTGCTTCGGACGTGACGTTCAGCGGCGGGTGACCGTGCTGGGCGCGGAGGCGCGCCTCGCGGAGGCCCTCCTACGAGCGAAGCGATGTAGGGGGGCCGCAGCGAGGTCGCCGCAGCGCCCGTGAGCGCAGGAGGACACGGCGCGGAGGTAGCCCGCGAGCCGCCAGGCGAGCGGGCTGCCGGAGGGCCGTGCCCGGACGGAGCGAACCAGCAAGCAACCTTCCCGCCCAACCCCGTCCGACCCGACCCGAACCCCGTCCGACCCGACCCGAGGCTGTGCCGCGGCAGCCGGGTGGCCCGAACCGGCATAACGCGCAGACGCGTCGATTACTGCGTATGGCCGCGCTGCTTCTAGCATGGACGCGTGGCGAAGGTGGAGGTCGCGGGCGGCCGGGTCGAGGTCGTTCTCAGTCAGAAGGAGCGGCTCGCCGCGCTGCGCGGGGACGTGTCGGCGGCCCTCGGGGAGATCGCCGACGTGCGCGTCTCGCCGCACCCGTTCGGCGAGCTGCGCGGCATCCGCGCCCCGGGGACGGGGGTGCCCGCGGTGATAGCGATCGGCACCTGGCGCCATCGCGGCGGCAAGGACTTCGTCGCCATCTACCGCGGCCGGCCGGCGGTCGTCGTCGTGCTCGCCCCCGGCAGCGAGTTCGAGCGCCTCATCATCGGCGTCGAGGACCCGGACGAGACGGTGGCCAGGATCCTCGCCGCGATCGCTCCCGGCACGACCCCCGCGTCCGTGCTCTGACGCCTCCCGCGCGCTCGCGCTCGGCCGCCCCGGGCCCGGGCTCTTGGCGTGCACGGTGTTTGGGGCCGTGAGGGTACCGACGCGAGCGTCGGGATCGGCTGAGGCGTTCGGACGTGACCACATTGGGTAGCTAGGCCACTACTTTGTGTTCCGTCGTTATGGTGGACCTCTATCCACACATGTGGACAACGGTTGTGGATAAATCTCAGCCGTGCAACTTCGCCGGGGGCGCCACGACCAGCCGGGCCGCGGCGCCGGACGTTTCCTGGTGTCGCGCGATGGCGACTAGTGCCACTGGGTGGCCACGCCCAGGCCAATTACCACAAAACCGAATCCGATCAGGATGTTCCACCCACCCAGCGACTCCATCCCCAGGACGCCGCCGTTGGAGAAGTAGTACGTCAGCAGGTAGGCGATCCCGATCAGGAAGAACGCCAGGATCATACCGCCGAACCAGCGTGGCGAGGGCGCCCGGCGCTTCGCGGCGACGGTCGTGGTGGGACGGGCCGAGGTGGACTTCTTCGGCTTGCGACGTCGCGACTCGGGCACGGAAGATTCTCCTCGTCGGGGGCTACACAAACACTGCGAGAAGGCTACCCTCCCACCCCCACCGACTCGCTATGTAAGGGCTTGGCCGCTATCGGCGCCTTCGGTGTCGGCATCGCGAGGCAGCCAGTCCGGGGCTCTCACCGGGTCCGCCGGGGGGAACCCGGGGTGCCGCGAACCACTCGGTCGGGGACAAGGCGTCGACCAGGCCGGACAGGCCGGAGTCGACCAGGCCGGAAAGGGCTTGGCGACCAGCGCGGGAAGGACGCTCCGTGCGGGCCGGCAAGATGGACGCGACTGTCCTCACCGTAGGAGGGTGACGCGTGTGCGGTGGACGGCGCGGCGGGTGGACCGGCTACACCCGCTGGGTGCCTCCCCACGGCGCCGGCTGGCGGGGGTGCTTGGCGCCGGGCTCACCGGTCTCGTCGTCGCGCTCGCCGGGGTGACCGCGGGCGAGGACGGCGGGAGCGCGTCCGTCCGTGGCGATCCGCGCTCCTACGGGGCCGGTCTCGCCGACGTCGTCGCCGCCGACCGGGCGGGTGTCGACCGGGCGCGCGGGCGGCTCGCCCAGCTACGCGCGGACGGCCCGGGCACGCCGCCCGCCACCGCCGCTCCTACCAGGGCCGCGCAGGCACCTCCAGCCGGTGCGCTGGAACAGGCGGGCCTCGCCGAGACTCACGGAGCGGCGGTGACCGTGACGCTGGATGACACCCCGCGGGAGCGGCGCGCCGGGCCATGGCAGCCCGGGTTGCGACCGCCGGTCGCGGACGACCTCGTCGTGCACCAGCAGGATGTGCAGGCGGTCGTCAACGCGCTCTGGGCCGGCGGGGCACGGGCCATGACGATCATGGGGATACGGGTGACCGCGCGCACCGCGGTCCGGTGCGTCGGGAACACACTGCGGCTGGAGGACGGCGTCTACGCCCCGCCGTTTGTGATCTCGGCGATCGGCGATCAGAACCGCCTCAGCACCGCCCTTGAGGACGACGCCGACGTGGCGCTGTACCGCCAGTACGTCGCCGCTTATGGCCTCGGCTACGACGTCGAGATGGTCACGAACGCCACCTTCCCGGCCGCGAGCCTGCCCAGCGCGCGCTACGCCACCCCGCTGCCCGAGTAGTGCCGTGACCGCCAGATCAGTCCGTTGGCGTGATCGCCGGTAGCGTCCTCTGATGGTCGTGAACGGCGGTGATTACAACCACCTGAGGGCTGAAACCGCGATCATGTCTGCCAGGTTCAGGCGAAGGCGGCCTGGCGCAGGGTCTCGACCTCGGTGGACAGCCCGGGCGCCAGCCGGCGGGCGGCACCGCCGTCACCGCAGGACTCGAGCCAGCGGGCGAGCATCAGGTGGCCGCCCTGGGTGAGCACCGACTCGGGGTGGAACTGCACGCCCTCGATCGGCAGCGTCCGGTGCCGCATGGCCATCACGACGCCGCTCTCCGTCCGGGCGGTGACCTCGATCTCCGCCGGCAG
Source organism: Pseudofrankia coriaricola (assembly GCF_001854805.1). GTDB lineage: Bacteria > Actinomycetota > Actinomycetes > Frankiales > Frankiaceae > Pseudofrankia. The sequence continues at coordinate 59,050 of NZ_MBLO01000259.1, read as the reverse complement.
GGTCGACTCCTCCACCGCGAGCGAGTGGTAGCGGGTCGCGATGAACGGGCTCGGCAGGTCCGCGAGCACCCCGGCGCCGTCGTGGTGGACGACCGAGGTCTTGCCGTGCAGCAGTTCGGGCGCGCGGTCGACGGTCGCGCCGAACGCGACCCCGATCGCCTGGTGCCCGAGGCAGACGCCGAACACGGGCAGGCCGGCCGACCCGGCGGCCATCACCATCGGGATGGTGGCGCCCGCCGCCTCTGGCGTGCCCGGACCGGGGGAGAGCAGCACGCCGTCCACCCCCAGCTCGCCGACGAGCTCCGGCTCCACCTCGTCGTTGCGTCGCACCAGGCACTCCGCCTCAAGCTGCCCCAGGTATTGAACGAGGTTGAAGACGAAGGAGTCGTAGTTGTCGACGACCAGGATGCGCATGCCGCTCCCGCTTCCCACTTGTCTTCCGGGTAATCCCGGTGGCTCGGCCCTGGCGGACCAGGGCCGAGCCGCCGATGCGTCAGTGCCTGTTGTCGCTACCCGCCAGTCGCGGCGGTGGTGGGCGCCCCGGTGCCGCCGGCGGGCGAGGTGGGCGTCTCGGTCGGCGGCCCGCTGGTGGGCGGCTTGGTGCTTGGCGTGACCGTCGGCGAGGGCGTCTCGGTCGGGGCCGCCTGCGCCGCGACGACCAGAGTGATCGTGTCGCCGCGGTTGACGGTCGCGTTCCTCGGGTTCTGGTCGAGGACGGTGCCCGCCGGCTGGTCGGCGATGGCCCGCTCGCTGATCGTGTACTTCAGGCCGAGGCTGGTCAGCTCCGACTGCGCGATGGAGACATCCCGGCCGACGTAGTCGCCGACGTTGACCTTCGAACTGACGACGTAGACCTTGACGCTGCTGCCCTTGGGCCATGGCTGGCCGCCCGCCGGGTCGGTCTTCTCCACCGTGCCCGCCTTTTGGGTGGCCTGGCCGATGAAGTCCTCGGGATCGGGCTGGAAGCCCTTCTGGGTCAGGATGTTCACCGCGTCGTTCCTGCTCATGCCGGTGACATCCGGGACCTCGACCGAGTCCGGCGGGACCGCGACTGTCAGCGTGATCTTCGCCGTTTTGTCGATCTTGCTGCCTTCGACCGGGTCGATCTTGGTGACGGGCTCGGTCACGTCCGTCGGAGCGTCGGCGGTTTTGACCCGGTCGACCGTGATGTTGGTGAAGCCCAGGTCGCTCAGCTGGTTCTGTACCACCTCCCGCGACTGGAGGAGCAGGCCCTGCGGGATCGTCGCCTGGGTAGCGCCGGTCGCGCCGTCGCCGCCGCCCCCCTTGTTGCTGAACAGCGACGTCGCTACCAGCGACACGACGACGAAGGTGAGCACGACCGCGAGCCCGGCGAGCACCCACTTCCACGCGTTGGAGCCGCGCCTGGGCTCCGGTGCGGCCGGACCGCCTCCTGGGCCGTAGCGGTCGGACGCGCCGGGGGCGCCGGCTCGGTCGAACTCGTCGTCGTAGCGGCCGCCGTAGCCGCCGATCCGCGTGTGCTGGTCGTCGTAGTCGCCGCCACCGCCGTAGCTACCGCTCGGGTAGGGGCCCGTCTGGTCGTCGTAGCCGGTGTCGCGGTACCCGGTGTCGCGGTACCCGGTGTCGCCGTAGCGGGCGCCGCCGCCACCCCGGTAGTCGTCGCCGTAGCCGCCCGGGGCCAGCTGGGTGGCCGCCGCGGAGGCCCCGCCGCCGGCGGCCGGCCGCGGTGAGGGCAGCTGCGCGAAGACACGCCGGCCGGCGATCGCGCGCTCGAGGTCGTCGCGCATCTCCCCGGCAGTCGCGTACCGGTCGTCCGGCTCCTTCTCCAGCGCCTTGAGCGTGACCGCGTCCACGGTGGCGGACAGCTGCGGGTTGCGCCGCGACGGCGGGTCCGGCAGCTCCCGGACGTGCTGGTAGGCGACGGCGACCGGGTTGTCGCCGCGGAACGGCGGCTCGCCGGTGATCAGTTCGTAGATCAGCACACCGGTCGAGTAGACGTCGCTGCGCGCGTCGACCTTGGCGCCGCGCGCCTGCTCCGGGGAGAGGTACTGGGCGGTGCCGATGACGGCCTGCGTGGCCGTCATCGTCGACGACGTCGCGTTGTTGGCCTTGGCGATGCCGAAGTCCATCACCTTGATCGAGCCGTCCGGGCTGAGCATCACGTTCGCCGGCTTGATGTCCCGGTGGATGATGCCCAGGCGGTGGCTGTAGTCGAGCGCGGCGCAGATGTCGGACGTGATCTCCATCGCCCGGCGCTCGGGGAACGGCCCCTCCTGCTGGAGCACCTCGCGCAGCGTGCGTCCCTCGATGAACTCCATGACGATGTACGGCAGATGGACGCCGTTGATGACGTCCTCGCCGGTGTCGTAGGTCGACACGATCGCCGGATGGTTCAGACCGGCGGCGGACTGCGCCTCCCGCTGGAAGCGCTTGAGGAAGTTCGGGTCACGTGCGAGGTCCGAGCGCAGCACCTTGACGGCCACGTCCCGGCCCAGGCGGATGTCGCGGCCGCGGTAGACCTCGGCCATGCCGCCGTAGCCGATGCCGGCACCCAGCTCGTACCGGCCACCGATGATCCGTGGCTCCGTTCCGTACATCTCTGTCACATCAGACACCAGCGATTCCCTCCCCGACGACGATCCCACCACCACCGGGGCCGGTCGTCACCGCCTGTGTGATGGAGGCCGCCGCATGCGAGGAACCTCTCGAGCCGGCGAGGGAGCGCGTGATGAGCGCGGTGACAGCCACTGTGATCACCAGCAGGACGATCAACACCGGCAGGGTCAGCCTCCGGCGCTGCCTGCCGGCGGCTCCGGCCCGTCCGGCTCCCGCCCGGCCGGCGCCGGCCCGACGGCTCGCCGCCCGGCCCGGCTGCCAGCCGCCCGGCTCGGCGTCCTCGGCGTCGGCCGCCGCCGGGTGTGCCACCGCGAGCCCGGTCTCGGCCAGCTGGTCGTCGGCCTCACCGGGTGGCCAGGAACCGGCGGCGGCCGGCTGGTAGGCCGTCGGGGGCGGCTGGTAGGCGGCGTGCCCTGGCTGCTCCTGCTGGTAGGCGGCGGGTTGATAGCCGTTGGCGCCCTGCTGGTAACCGGTCCCGCCGCGCTGCTGGTAGCCGCCGCCCGGCTGGTAGGCCGTCGCTCCAGGCTGGTAGCCCGGCGCGCCCTGCTGGTAGCCGGTGGCGCCGGGCTGGTGCGCCGTCGCCGGGCTGGGGATGCCCCGTCCGGGGCCTCCAGCATTGGCGTGACCACCCTGGGCCACGGGCGCCGCGACGGGGTAGCCGGGGCGCGCACCGCCGGGGTAAGCCGCCGAGTCTCCGGCGGGAACGCCGGAGGGACTGTCGGCCACCCAGGAGGGCGTTCTGGTCCGGCCGCGCGGCGGCGGCCCCGAGGGGCCTGGGTGGCGTGCCGTCATGTCGGGGCTCACGCCGGCGCCGGCGGCCCAGCGCGGCTCGGAGGCGAACACCTCGCGGCGGATGCCGGCGGCGCTGCGCGCGAACGCGCCGGCGGACGACGGCCGGCGCGCCGGGTTCTTCGCCATCGCCTGTTCGACCAGCGCGCGCACCTGGTAGGGCATGTCGGCCGGCAGCGGCGGCGGCGTGTCCTGCTGGTGCGCCATGACGACGACGATCGGGTTGCGGTCGTCGAACGGCCGGCGCCCGGCGAGGCACTCGTAGGCGACCACGCCCAGCGAGTACACGTCGCTGGCCGGGGTGACCGGGCGTCCGGACGCCTGCTCGGGCGAGACGTAGTACGCCGTGCCCATCATGATCCCGGTCGCCGTCAGCGGGGCTGCGTCGACTGCCCGCGCGATGCCGAAGTCGGTGACCTTGACCGCGCCGTCGGTGCGGATCAGCAGGTTGCCCGGCTTGATGTCGCGGTGCACGATGCCGAGCGCGTGCGCGGCCTCCAGCGCGTCCGCCGCCTGCCCGAGGATGTCGAGCATCCGCTCGGGCGAGAGCCGTTTCTCCCGGTGCAGGACCGCCGACAGCGGCTCGCCCTCGACCAGCTCCATCACCAGGTAGGCCGTCGGGTGGTCGTCGACGGTCGCGACCTCGCCGTAGTCGTAGACGGAGGCGATGCCCGGATGCGAGAGCCGGGCGGCATGGCGGGCCTCGCCGCGGAAGCGGACGAGGAAGGACTCGTCGCTGGCATACTCCGGGCGCAGCAGCTTGACCGCGACCGGCCGGCCGAGGGTCTGGTCGACGCCCCGCCATACCTCGCCCATGCCGCCGGTGGCGATCCGGCCGTCGAGGCGGTAGCGGTTGTCGAGAACGGTGTTCGGCGGAACGGCTCCGGCGAACGGCTGGGATGGCTGGTGGGTGGGCTGACCCGACGGGTTGTTCATCCTCGAACGTCCAATGCGGTCTGCATGACCTTCTGCGCGATCGGGGCAGCGATGGCACCGCCGGTCCCGACTTCTCCGCCGCCGTCCTCAACGACGACGGCGATGGCGATGGTGGGGTTGTCGGCTGGGGCGAAACCAACGAACCACGCGTGTGGCGGCTCGTTCGCCCCATGTTCGGCGGTACCGGTCTTCCCTGCCACGGACACGCCGCTGATCTGTGCTTTCCGGCCAGTACCCGACGTGACCACGGACTTCATCATGGTAGTCAGCTGGTCGGCCACCTGAGAGCTGATGGGCTGGCCGAGTTCCTTCGGCTCGGTCTGGGCAATCCGCTTGAGGTCAGGTCCCTGAAGCTCCTGTACGACGTACGGCTTCATCATCCGCCCGTCGTTCGCGATCGCCGCGACCACCTGTGCCATCTGCAGCGGGGTGACCCGCACGTTGTACTGGCCGATCGCGGACTGGGCGGTCTGCGGCTTGTCCAGGGACTCCGGGAAGACGCTCTTGGCCTGTGGCAGCTCGAACCCGTCGATCGTGGTGTCGAAACCGAACGCATCGGCCTGTTCCCGCAGCTTGTCGCCGCCGAGGTCCATGCCGAGCTGCGCGAACGCGGTGTTGCAGGAGATCGCCAGGGCGTGAATCAGCGTGTCGGTCTGGCCGTTGCCGCACCGCTCGCCGCCGAAGTTCGGCAGCTCGACGGTGCTCTGCGGCAGCGGTAGCCGGTCCGGTGCCGGGACCACGGAATCCGGGTTGTAGTTCCCGGTGGAGAGGGCCGCGGCGGCAGTAATGATCTTAAAAGTGGAGCCGGGCGGGTAGGTCTGCTGCGCGGCCCGGTTCAACAGTGGCTCGGCCTTGTCGCCGCTGAGGGTGTTGTACTGCTGCTGGACGGTGTCCACGTCGTGGCTGGCCAGCGAGTTCGGGTCGTACGTCGGCGCCGTCACCATGGCGAGGATCGCGCCGGTGCGTGGGTCGAGAGCGACCACCGCGCCCTTGCGGCCCGCCAGCGCCTGCGAGGCGGCCTGCTGGATCGCCGGGTCGATCGTGGTGACCACCGAACCGCCCTTGCGCTCCGAGCCGGAGAACAGCGAGCTCACCCGGCTGGCCAGCAGCCGGTCGTCGTCACCGCTGAGGAACAGGTTCTGCGTGCTCTCGAGCCCAGTCGCGCTGTAGAGCGCGTAATAGCCGGTCAACGGCGCGTAGAGCGGGCCGTCCGCGTACTGACGCAGGTACTTGAACTCGTCGTCCACCGGCGTGGACGACGCGATCGTGGTGGAGCCGGCGAGGATCATCCCGCGCTGGCGGTCCAGGCGGGCGGCGATCTCGCGGCTGTTCGTGGGCTCCTGCTTGAGACTGCGCTGCTCGCCGACCTGCACCCAGTTCGCGTTGACGAGCAGGCCGGCGAACAGCGCGCCGCAGACCAGCATGACCCGTCGGATCGGCCGGTTCATGTGCGCGGCGCGCTGGTCCGGACCGGACCGCCGCGCGTCGCCTGGACTACTCGGCTGGCTCATGGGTCTCCTGGGTCTCCGGAACCTCGACCCTGCGGACGATCTCGGTCTGCACGTTCGCGACCTGGTCGGGCTCGACCTCCAGGACCTCCTGCGCCTCTGCCTGACGACGGCGGACCGTATCGCTGATCCGCAGCAGCAGGGCGATGATCGCGGCGTTCGCGACCAGCGACGACCCACCGTACGAGACGAACGGCAGCGTGACCCCGGTCAGCGGGATCAGCCGCATCACGCCGCCGACCTGCACGAAGACCTGGATGCCCAGCGTCGCGGCCAGCGCGGTGGCCAGCAGCTTGCCGAACGGGTCCGGGGCGGTCAGCGCCACCCGCATCCCGCGCACGACGATCAGCAGGTACATCATCAGGATCGCCATGACCCCGGTGAGCCCCAGCTCCTCGCCGAGGCTGGCCATGATGAAGTCGGTGTTCGCGAACGGCACCTTGTTCGGATGGCCCCGGCCGAGGCCGGTGCCGGTGATCCCGCCCGCGGCAAAGCCGTAAAGGCCTTGGACCAACTGGTAGGACTTGTTGCTCGGGTTCGTCCCGTCGAACGCGTGCAGCCAGATGTCCACCCGCACCTGCACATGGCTGAACAGGTGGTAGGCGGCGAGGGCCGCGGCGATGAACAGGCCAAGGCCCACGACGACGAACCGGGCCCGCTCGCTGGCGACGTACAGGACGACCAGGAACATCCCGAAGAACAGCAGCGACGAGCCCAGGTCACGTTCGATGACCAGCACGCCGAGCCCGGCGACCCAGGTGAGGATCGCCGGCACGTAGAAACGTGGCCCCTTCGACCACACCCGGCTGATGACGCCGGTGTACGTGCCGCTCGAGTCGGTGACGTCGGCGGGCGCCGCCGGCTCGCCCGGGCCGTGCGCCCCCGGCCGCAGCCGCCTGATCGCGCCGGTGAGGGCGGCGGCGGCGTTGCCGGTCGAGCGCCTGCGTGCCTTCGTCACCACGTGCGCCGACATCAGCGCGCCGAAGGTCCGCAGGTAGCCGGCGAAGAAGATGGCCAGCAGGATCTTCGAGATCTCGCTCGGCTGGAAGGAGAACGGGCCGACCCGCAGCCACAGCCTGGCGCCGTTGATCGTCGCGCCGATGCCCGGCAGCGCCGGCAGGCACAGGAACACCAGGCCGGCCAGGCCCGCGGTGAACGTGTAGCGGGCGAGCGTGCTGTGGTTGCGCACCAGCGCCAGGACCAGCGCGAACACGATGACCGACAGCGCGGTCCAGACGATCTGGGTGTGCGCCGCGCTGGGTGGGATGGCGCGACCGGCCTGCTTCGCGGCGTCGGACCTGGCCAGGTCTAGCCGGTAGATCATGACGAGCCCGAGCCCGTTGAGCGCAGCGCACAGCGGCATCAGCAGTGGATCTGCGGCCGGCGCGAACCGGCGCATCGCCAGGTGGACAAAGCCCCACAGCACGTAGAACCCGAGCGCGTACGTGGCGATGTGGTAGGTCAGATGGCCGTCATGCGCCAGCGTCAGCGCGGAGAGCGCCGCGGTCGTCAGGATGCCCGCGGCCACCAACAGAACCAGCTCGCTCCGCCGGTAAGGGGGTAGCTCTACCCCCTGCGGCGAAGGGACGCGGGCGAAGGCTGACGTGAGGTTCGCGGACCATTGCCGGCGAGGCGGCAGGGTCATGGGAACGAGACGGGTGCGCTCTGGCAGGAGGCCGGGTTGGTGGCGCACGCGGCCGCCGAGGCCGCCGCCGCGCTCGGGTCCGGGGAGCCCGGAACGGTCGCTGACGCGGTCGGGCTCGGACTCGGGGACGTCGACGTGTTGGACTCGTCGGTGTCAGTGTCCTGGACCTTCTTCAGCCCATGGACCTTGTCCAGCGCCTCGTTGAGGTCGTCCACGCGCACCCCGGACCGCACGGCGCTGCGGTCCGGCTCAGCGATCGTGGAGATCGGGTCGTAGGTGGCGTGGAGGTGGGCCAGCGCGCCGAGACTCGGGATGCCCTGGAAGATCGCGACCTTGTCGTCCTGCACGCCGACGTAGTACTGGTCGCGCATCCACGCCAGGCCCGCCACCGCGGTGACGACCAGCAGCACGACGACCGTCACGCCGATGAAGATGAGGCGCCGCCCGCCGCGGCCCCGCCCCGCTCCCTCGGCGAAGTCCTCGGCGGACAATCCGCCGCGCTGGGTGCCTCGTCCGATCCGCGCGGCCTTGGCCGCAGCCGAGTCGGTGTCCGGGTCGCGGGGGTTCGGGCCGACCCGCGCGGCGGTCGCGCCCGGGACCGTGCCCTTCTCCGCGGCGGCGCCGGCGACCAGCGCGCCCTCCATCGACTCCTCGTCGTCGACGATGTCCGCGACGACCACCGTGATGTTGTCCGGGCCGCCGCCCTTCAGCGCCAGCTCGACCAGACGGTCCACGGCGTCCCGCGGGGTCGTCCCGAGCAGGGCCTCGAGGATCGTCTCGCCGCTGACGACGCCGGACAGGCCGTCGCTGCACAGCAGATAGCGGTCGCCCACCCGGACCTGGCGCACCGAGAGGTCCGGCTCGACCTCCCGGCCGTCGAGCGCGCGCATGAGCAGCGAGCGCTGCGGATGGGTGTTCGCCTGCTCCGGAGTGATCCGGCCCTGGTCGACGAGATCCTGCACCAGCGTGTGGTCGTGCGTGACCTGGCTGAGCACCTCGTCGCGCAGGAGGTAGCAGCGAGAGTCCCCGACGTGCAGCACGCCGAGCTGGTCGCCGGAGGCGAGCAGCGCGGTGACCGTGGTGCCCATCCCGTCGAGCGTCCCGTCCCGGGCAGCCATCGCGCGTAGCTGCGCGTTCGCGTCATGCATGGCGGCGACGAGGGCCTCGAGGAGGTCGTCGGCGTCGATCTCGGTATCCAGGTCGGCGAGCGCGGAGATAACCGTCGAACTCGCCACCTCACCGGCGGCGTGACCACCCATGCCGTCGGCGACGGCAAGCAGGTAGGGACCGGCGTAGGCCGAGTCCTCGTTGCCCTCTCGGACGTGGCCGACGTCCGAGCGGATCGCGTAGTGAAGCCGAAGGCTCACCGGCGGAACTCCAGGACCGTCTTGCCGATCCTGACCGGCGCGCCGAGGGATACCGGCATGGGCGTGGTCACTTTCGTGTGTTCGAGAAACGTTCCGTTGGTGGAGTTGAGATCTTCGACGAACCACCGCCCGTCGTGAGGGACGAGTCTCGCATGTCGACCGGACGCGAAGTCATCGTCGAGAACCAACGTCGAGTCCGGCGCGCGTCCGATGGTGATCGGTTCGCCAGTTAGTGGGATCACTGTGCCCGCTAGGGGGCCCTTTGTGACCACGAGCTTGCTTGGCGGGTATGCATTGGGTGCGTTCAGTGCTGACGGGACCTGTATGCCCGCCCGTGGCTGAGCCACTCGCGGCCTCGCCGGCCCTCGCGGGGTGGGGCCACGGCCGACAGGCGCGCCCGCGCCACGCCGTGCCTGTCGGCGCGTCGGGCCGAGCACGTCCGCCCGCACCGCGCGGACCGCCAGCAGGACGAACGCCCAGAGCAACGTCAGGTAACCGATTTTCACCAGCAGCAGGACGAGCTCGTTCGGCTGGGTTGGATCCATCAGGCTTTACCAGCTCCGGTCGCTCGGAGGGGGTGGGCCGGGCCGACGTCGGTGGTCGTCGGGCCGAGGACGAGCAGGGGTCCCGCTGGGCAGTTCGGTGTCGGCATCGTAGATCTCGTCGGGAGCACGGTCATCGCGACCACCGCGGCCGGGCCCACCTCGGTCGGCCGGGGGGCCGCCGAAACCGTTCGCTCCCCGCGGCGCACCGGGACGTTCCGTACTGGGACGTTCAGCACCGGGACGTTCGGTGCTGAACCGCTCAGAACCATAGCGTTCAGAGCCCGGGCGTCCACGGGGGTGCCCGTCGGCACGGCGACCGGAGCCATAGTTGTCTCCCCGATCAGGGTACAGATCGGCGTCCGCATCCTGACGGGAGCGGGCATCCCGGGCATCCCGTCCGTCGCGCGGGTCCCGGCCGCCCGCATCTCGATACGGCTCGTTACGTGGGCTTGACGGGGTTCCGGGGGCGTCCTCGCGATGGCGCTCACCCCGCGGCGGCGGACTGGAGCGGTCGGCATATGGATCCGGCCGACCTGGCCGATCCGGTCGGACGGGCCGGACGGGTCGGACGGGCCGGATGGGCCGTTCCGACCGGGCCGCCGCCGCCGCCGGTGGCGGTGGCGGCGTCGGTGCGTCCTGGAAGGGCTCTCCATGGAGGTTGGAACGGTCTCGATACGGCTCGCCACGCGGGTGGGGACGATCCCGGTCCGCGTACGGGTCCGGCCGGCCGGCGGGCGGCGCGTCCTGGTAGGGCTCCGCGCGCGGGTTGGAACGGTCCGCGTAGGGCGGCTCGGGGCGGCGATCCCGTTCACGTGGGCGATACGGCTCCTGGCCGCCGGGGCGGCGGGAGGGGTCCGCCGGTGGCGGCGTCGACGTCCGAGCCGGCCGCGCGTCCTCCCGAACGAACGTGATCAGCGCGTTGCCGAGCTCGATCAGATCCCCGTTGACCAGCTTCACCTGCGTCGCCGGACGGCCGTTCACGATGCTGCCGTTCGTCGAACCGGCGTCGACATAGAGGAAATGGCCGTCCGGCATGCTCCGGATCTCGCCGTGCTGGCGTGACACCCCGGTGTCCGTAAGCCGGATATCGCATTCCACACTGCGGCCGATCAGCGTCGACTCGCCCGTCAGCGCGTACTCCCGCTCCGTCCCCGGCGGCGCATCCTTGCTCGTGATCATCAGGTGGGGGGTACCTGGCGTCGCGCGTGGGCCGCCGCCGCGCGGGCCGGCGCCGCGCGGGCCAGCGACAACCCCCGGATCGGCCGAGGCCACGCTGCTGCGGATCCGGAACACACCGACGTCGAGATCCTGCGCCTCCGACAGCTTCACGCTCAACGGCCCGACGAACGTGTACCGCTGCTCGGCCGCGTGCTCACGGACCATCTCCGCCAGCTCGTCACACAGCGCCCGGGAATAGGGCGCCAGACGCGTATAGTCTCCGCTCGCCAGCTCCACCGCGAACTGGTTCGGCACCAGCACCCGGTTCGAACTGATCGCCCGCCGGTCGTCGGTCTCCCGCGCCAGGGCACCCGCGATCTCGACCGGTTCGACGCCGCCCTTGAAGACCTTCGCGAACGCGCCCTCCACGAGGCCGCCCAGGCGGCGTTCGAAGCGCTGCAGCACGCCCATGCCCGACCTCCCTTCGCCCGATCTGTGGATCGTATGACGGGGGCGTGAGAACGCCCCCGTCGTCGGGTGTCGAGCGCCCGACGGGACTGGTTACAGGTTCAGTGTGTAGGCGGGGCCGGTCGTGGTCTGGGGCCGGGGTGGTGGCCAGCCTGGTCGGCAGGGGACGCTGGTCGGCAGGGGACGCTATCGGACGAGGCGCCGGGCGCCACCGTCTTCGGGCGCTTCGCGCAGGTCGTCTCATCGATACCCCGCCGACCCCGGTGCCATAGGTCCGCCCCGGAGCGCACGGTCCGCCGCCGGCCCGCGTCGGCCCGAGCCCAGCCGCCCACGCCATACAGCCTGACCCGCAGCCAGTCCCGGCACGCGCCCGGCGCCCGACGGCGAGGGCGGCCCACGTCTGCGCCCCACGCTGACGTGGTACGGTAGCTCCGGTCACGAGATAAGACCACTCGGGCGAGTGGCGGAATGGCAGACGCGCACGGTTCAGGTCCGTGTGTCCGAAAGGACGTGGGGGTTCAACTCCCCCCTCGCCCACGCGATCGGGCTTCCCTGTTCGCGAATCCTTTGGATTTGCTCCCGGGCTCCCGCGTTATATTGCTCCGGGGCCGAGCCCCGGTCCCCGCGCCAGGGAGGGCTTCGTCCCCCTGGACCCCCCGGAACGATTTGGGTGGGTTTCGTTTTTTGGTTCCTTGCCTTTTTGTGGTGGCTGGTTCAGGTTGAATTTTTGGGTTGCGATGAGTTTTTCTGAGCATTGCGGAAATTGAGGTTTGGCTGGGTGTGCTTCCTTGCTGTGCTTCGAGTCTTGGTTGTGGTGTTGATTTGAGGGTGAGGTTCAGGGGCTGAGTGGAGGGATTGTTTCTCCTGGTCCATTGATTGGGGTGGTACTGAGGCTGGCGTTACCGGGTGCCGGTGCTGTGGGTGGTCTTGGTTTCTCGGGTGGAGTGCCCGCGGTCGTCGTGGGGCGGCGTGCGTCGAGCTGGGGCTTTGCCTCCCGGTCCCGCCGGGCTGGGCGGCCAAGTGGCTGGCGTGGAGAAGGCTGGGGCCTGGCTGGGATGCCGTTTTCAGCGCGGGTGCGGTCGGCCGTGGTGGCGCGGTGGCGGAGATCGGTCCTGGGTTTCGCTCCGTGTTCGTCCCGGGCTCGCGGGGGGTGCCAGAGCGGGCTGTGGTTTCTGACCCGTCGGGACGCTGGACCCAGGCGGGTGTTGGAGATCGCGGCCGAATGGTTGCCGGCGATCTCCGACGGGTGAAGGGCGGCGGTCGGACCAGGCTCCGCCGTCGGAGTGCCGGTGGCCCTGATGGGTGGAGCCGGCGGCGATTTTGCCGGTTTGGCTGCTTTCCTTCTTTCTTTCGATTCGGGCCCGCCTGTCGAGACGGGCCTGGTCGGGGTGTTTATCCCGAATTGCGGGGATGGAATTGCTGCCGGTGGGGGAGGCGTGATGACAGGGATGGAGAATTCGTCGCCGTCGCCGATACCTGAGTGGAATCGAGGGCGGTTGTTGCGGGTGTGTTCGAAATCGGGTGACTGCTGCCGAGGTAAGGACGGCTGGCGGTGACCGCCGGTACCTCGCGGGTGGCCTACGTGACGCGCCACGCGCCGACGGCGGTCCGCGGACTTCGGACCGGCTCGCCACCGGTGCGCGGGGCGACACCAGCACACCGACCCGTGACCCGCCCAGCCGCCGCCGTCTCGACCGCTGAAGGACGAGTTCGCTGCCTTGGTCGACGCATCCCGCATGGACCACGGAGAGCCAGTCCGTCGGCGCGTGCGTCCGAGGAGGAGATCCGGCCGAGGGCGGCGCGAAGGCGTTGATCCTTCGCGCCGCCGGTGGCGTCGGCTCGGGTTATTCGCCGAGCTCGGGCTGGGCGGGGCAGGTGGACAGGACGCCGCGCATGGCGTCGGCCTCGGCCTGGGTGACCCAAAGGTGGTAGCGGGCCTTCAGGCCGACCTGACGTGCGACGTAGGTGCACTGGTAGCCCTTGGCGGGCGGGAGCCACTCGCCCGCGTCCTGGTCGCTCTTCTTGATGTTTGTCGGGCCGTCGACGGCGAGCAGGTTCTGCGGATCGTTGGCGAACGCCAGCCGCGTGTCGTCGGTCCAGGCGTACGCGCCGGTGCGCCAGGCGTCGGCGAGCGCGACGACGTGATCGATCTGTACCGCCGAGGCGTCCCTGGACCGGTTGAAGCGGATGATCCGGTTGGTGTACGGGTCGGTCAGCTCGCCCGTGAGGACGATGCAGTCGTCGCTCTTACCGACCGTGACCGAGCGCAGGTCGCGGTGCAGGATGTCGTTGCGGGTGTCACAGCTGTTGTGGTCGACGTCCTTCCAGGCGGTGCCGAACTCGTCGCGCTGGTACTTCTTCTCGGTGCTCAGCGGCTGCACCTGCAAGGTGGCCAGCACCGCCAGCGCCGAGCCATCCGCGGCTACTCCGCCCCCGCCGCCCGTCGCCGCGCCGTCCGCGGGCGTGGGCGACGCGCTCGCGAGACTGTCGACGGCCTGCTGGACCCCATCGCACGAGGTCAACAGCATCGCGGCGACCACACTGGCCACCAATGCCACGGCGGCCGCCACGCTCACTCGTCGCGACACCAACTTGCTCATCTAGGCCCGCCTGTCCTTTGTCCGCCGCCCGTGCGGCTGCCGCCCGATCGTCCGTGGGCAGTCTGCCTCATCGGTCCAGTTTTCCGGGTAGCCGACGAGATGCACGAGCCGCCCCCATCGTGAGCTTTGGCACCTCTGGTGCTGGTTGCGACCCACGAATTCGGGTGTGTGATCGAACGGGTCGATCCCGCCGGCTTGGGGCCCTTACAGTGGCCGCATGCACGTGGGGGGCTCGCAGGTGGTCAAGGTGGTTGTGCCAGGCCGGCCGTTGCGCCGCGACGCGGAACGGAACCGGGAGCGCATCCTACGGGCGGCCCGCGAACTGTTCGTCGAGCAGGGCCTGAGCGTCGGCGTGGACGAGATAGCGCGGCGCGCCGGCGTCGGCATGGGAACGCTGTACCGCCGGTTCCCGAACAAGGACGCGCTCGTGGAGGAGACGCTCGTGACGGCGGTCGCGCGGGTGCGCGAACTCGCCGTCGCCGCTCTTGAGGCGCAGCCTCCCGGGCGGGCGCTGCGCGAGTTCCTGGTGACCGGGCTGAGTGACGACGCCTGCCGCTGGGCATTCGTCTCCCGCCGGCTCTGGACCGGACGCACCCGCGCGGCCGTCTTCGACGAGGTGGTGCCGCTGATCGGGGAGATGTTCGCCGATGCTCAGCGTGTCAGACTGCTGCGCCCGGATGTGGTGCTGGCGGACCTGATCGTCCTGCTACGCGCGTTGCGGGTGATCCTCGAACTCACGGACGCGTCGGCCGAGGGCACGTGGCGCCGCTATGTCGACCTGATGCTCGATGCGCTGCGTCCCAGCGACCACAACAGCCGCCTCGACGATCCGCCGGTCTCGCTCGCCCAGCTGGCCGGTGCGCCCCTGACCACCGCCGAGCTCGGGTAAGCCGCCCGGTGGGAGAACGCGGGCAGCCGCCGGCAGACGTCCGCGGCGGGCAGACCCGCCGTCTACAGGACGAAGGGTGGGACGGACGTGTCGGCCGTCATCGGGCGGCCGAGCGCGGCCCAGGCCATCATGCCGCCCTCAAGGTTGTGGGCGTCCCAGCCGCCGCCGACCAGGTAGGCGGTGACCCTGGCTGAACGGTTGCCGGAGCGGCAGACCGCGACCACGCGCGCCGAGCGCGGGACCTCGCCGAGACGGCCGGTGAGCTCCCCCATCGGGATGTGGGCCGCCCCGTCGATGTGGCCGGCCGCCCACTCCTCCGGCTCGCGCACGTCGAGCAGGAACAGCTCGCCCGGGGTTCCCGGTGGAATGTCGGCGACCGTGACGGTCGGCACCTGGTCAGATCCCACGTCGCCATCCTCGCACCCCGCCGCGGCAGTCTCGCGACTGGGGCCGGCCCGCCGCGCGCCACTCCGCCGATGGCGCGGGGAGGTGCCTCGGCCTTCGCTACTTGAGGAGGCGCGACAGGCGGCGGTCGGCGAGGACCCGACCGCCCGTCTGGCAGGTGGGGCAGTACTGCAGGCTCCGGTCCGCGAAGGAGACCTGGCGTACGGTGTCGCCGCACCGCGGGCAGGCCTGCCCGGTGCGGCCGTGGACGGCCAGGTTCGCCTTCTTCTCCGCCTTCAGGTCGGCGGCGCCCAGGCCGCCGGCCGCGTCGACCGCGGCGCGCAGCACCCCGACCAGCGCGGCGTGCAGCGCCGAGACCTGCTCGGCGCCAAGACCGCTCGCCGGCGCGAACGGCGAGAGCCGTGCCGCCCACAGCGCCTCGTCGGAATAGGCGTTACCCACGCCGGCAAGCACCGACTGGTCGGTGAGAACCCCTTTTGTCTGGGCGCGCCCGGCGGCGGCGAGCAGTCCCGCGAGCGCGTCGACGGTGAACGCGTCGTCGAGTGGGTCGATCCCAAGCCGGGCGACGCCCGGCACCTGGGCCGGGTCACGCACCAGGTAGACGGCGAGGCGTTTCTGGGTACCCGCCTCCGTCAGGTCGAAGCCGGACCCGTCGGTGAACACCAGCCGGAAGGCGAGACCCCCGCGGCCGCCCCGGCCCGGCGCGGCCGGTTGGTTCTCCTTCCAGCGCAGCCAGCCGGCCCTGGACAGGTGGGCGACCAGGTCGAGCCGCTCGCCGCCCGCCGCGGCGAAGACCAGATCCAGGAACTTTCCGTGCCGGGTGGCGTCGACCAGTGTCGCGTCCAGCAGGTCGCCCGGCCCTGGAGATACGGTGCGCAGCGCGTTGATCGCCACCGGCTCCGCCCGCGCGACCACCTTGCCGACCGCGCGTTCCCTCAGGACCGACGCAAGCGCTTCCATCTCCGGCAGCTCCGGCATGGGACCTCCCCCACCGATTGGCTAGGTCGGGGTTTGGCGCCCGCCGGCGCGTTCGGCGCCTGTGCCAGTCGGCAGCCAATCGGCGGGGACCCCGCGGGCAACTCATTCAGAAGCAGGAGACGGGACCCAGGGGCAGGAAGGTCAGGGCAGCTCCGGCATGAGGCCAGTGTCCCCTACCGCGTGCGATCGTGGAGGTATGACAGCTGGCGGTTCGGTCCATGACGGCTTGACTGATGGCCCGTGGCTGGCCTGCCCCTGGTGCTCGGGGATCGTCCCGCTGGCTCACCTCGTTCCCTCTGACGAGGAGCCGGGAACCGTGAACGCTGTCTGCGAGGGCTGCGGTCGCCGTGTCTCGTTCCTCCCGCCAGAGGAGCCCAACAGGCCGTTGCCCGATCTGCCGGCGTCCTGAGCCAATCTTCGGATTTCTGTGAAGTCTCCGTTGCCTCCGCGGCGAAGGGGCGGCCGAACCGGAGTCGTGGCTGAACGGGCAGAGGCCGTGTAACGACGAGGAAACAGCGGACGAGGACGGGACGGTGTGTCGGCTACCTGAACGCGGGGGGCGGAGAAGCGGGGTGATGAGGGAGACTGCGGCTGGCGGGTCGCGCCGGGTCGGGCGGTGTTCACTGGCAGGCGACGTGGCGAGGCGGATGCGAGAACAGGCGGGACGACGGCGAGGGTGACCGGGGTCATCGGGCCAGGAGACCGGGGGCGCGGGTGACGGAGGACGTGGCGGGCGCGGCGCGACGCCCGGCCTCCGGGGTGCCGGGCGAGCATCTCGCCTCGCACGACCCGCGCCGGATCGGCCCGTATGCCCTGCTCAGCCGGCTGGGAACCGGCGGGATGGGGACGGTCTACCTCGGCCGGGGGCCGGCCGGCCGGCTGGTCGCGGTGAAGGTCATCCGGCCTGACCTGGCGGCGGACGAGGAGTTCCGCCGCCGGTTCCGCCAGGAGGTGGCCGCCGCCCGCCGGGTCGCCCCGTTCTGCACCGCCGAGGTGCTCGACGCCGACCCCGACGCGGCCGCGCCGTACCTGGTGACCGAGTTCATCGACGGCCTGCGTCTGGACCAGGCGATCGCCAGGGGCGGCCCGCTCATGTCGTCGACGCTGACCGGCCTCGCGGTCGGGGTGGCCACCGCGCTGACCGCGATCCACCGGGCCGGGCTGATCCACCGTGACCTCAAGCCGAGCAACGTGCTGCTGTCACTGTCCGGTCCCCGGGTCATCGACTTCGGCATCGCCCAGGCGGTGGCGGCGGACAGCAAGGCCAAGCCGACGTCGTGGGGGTTCGGCTCCGCGGGCTGGATGGCGCCCGAACAGATCAACGGGCAGTCGATCGGGCCGGCCGCGGACGTGTTCACCTGGGGCATCCTCATGGCCTACGCCGGTACCGGCCGGCACCCCTTCGGCGAGGGGCAGGACATCGACCTCGCCTACCGGACCGTCTCGGCCGAACCCGACCTGACCGGCCTCGTGCCGCCGCTGTACGGCGTGGTCGCCGCGGCGCTCGCGAAGGACCCCGACGCCCGCCCCAGCGCTCGCGACCTGCTGCTCGCCCTCGTCGAGACGGGCCCGACCGGCGGCGCGGGCCTCGCCCCCGGGGAAGAACTGCTCGGGCTCGCCGCGGATCGGGCGGACGTGATGGCCGGTCCCGTCGTGGCGGCACTGACCGGCCCAGATCTGCACGGCCCAGATCTGCACGGCCCAGATCTGCACGGCCCCGGTCAGCAAGGCCCCGGTCAGCAAGGCCAGGACCAAGGCGGCGCGGGCCAGGGCCGAGCGCTGCCCAGGACGCGGGTCGCGCCGCCCGGCTACGGCGCCACCAACAACGGCCCGACGGGTCAGCGCCCACCGGGCAGCCGGGAAGCGGCCCAGGGGTACGTCCCACCCAACCGGGGCCAGGCCGCCCACCCCGGAGCCCCCGGGGAGATCGTGTCGCCGCGACGGCCGTCGACCCCCGTCGGGGGGGAACGGCGCTGGCCTGGAGGCGGCCCACCGGGCGGCGGGCCAGGCGGTCCGCCGCCTGCGCGACGGCGTGGGCCGGGCAACCGTGGCAGCCGCGTCGGGCTGTGGCTCACCGTCCTGCTGCTCGTCCTGGGAGCGGCGGCGATCGCCGCGATCGCGCTGAACCCGGGTGCGTCCAGCGACGACGGTTCTGGCTCGTCCGGGACGTCGAAGCCGACGGCGCCCGGGACGCCGACGCCCACCGAGCGGGTCTACCGCGACGGATCGCTGGAGTTCATCATCAAGGACCTGCGCTGCGGCGTGACCGAGATCGGTGTGATCATCAAGAAGCATCCGGACGGGCAGTACTGCCTGGTCAAGGTGAGCGTCCACAACACCGGGAACACCGCGCGTGGTCTGGTGGCCAACCAGCAGTTCATGTTCGACCAGAGCGGCGGCAAGCACGAGGCCTACTCGGGCTCCCGCTGGTACTTCTTGGAGAGCCTCTGGAACTCGATCAAGCCGGGCGGGGAGGTCAGCGGGACGCTCGTGTTCGACATCCCGTCGGACGCCCATCCATCGCGTCTCGAGCTGCACGACGGCCTTCTCGGCGATGGTGTGACCATCCAGCTCTGAGGCACCGCCGGACCGAACCCCATGCCCGCGATCCGCCTCGCTCGCGACTAGTCCGCGCGACCAGCCATAGAACGTGACAGCGCCATTAGCGCTGCGTCAACCCAGCTACGTCCTCAACCTGGCACCACCTGAACCACGGCCATACGCCTGTGCCCGGCACCACGCTGGGAGGACGCTCAGCGTCCGACGGCGGGCGGCGCGTCCAGCGCCCGCCGCCGCATCGAACAGGTCGGACCGAGGAGAGCGGTCGTTACGCTCAGGGGGTGTCAGACGGTGCTTCTTCTTCGCTGGTTGTCGGGTTCGACCTCGACCTGACGCTGTTGGACGCGCGCCGCGGCATCGTGGCGACATTCGTCGAGCTCTCGGCGCGTACGGGCGTCGCGGTCGACGGGGAGCTGGCCGTCAGCCGGCTGGGGCCGCCGCTGGAGGACGAGCTCGCGAACTGGTTCCCGCCCGGCGAGGTCGCCGCGGCCGCCGCGCTGTACCGCGAGCTGTACACGGTGCACGCTGTCCCGGTCTCCGAGCGGATGCCTGGCGCCAGGGAAGCCGTTGAGGCGGTGCGCCGGGAGGGCGGCCGGATGGTCGTGGTCACCGCCAAGAACGAGCCGCAGGCACGCGCCAGTCTCGCGGCGATCGGCATCGAGCCGGACGTCGTCGTCGGTAACCGGTATGCCACCGCCAAGGGTGACGCGATCCGCGAATACGGCGTCAACATCTTCGTCGGCGACCATGAGGGCGACATGATCGGGGCTCGAGCCGGTGGCGCGCTGGCCATCGGGCTGACAACTGGGCCGCACGACGCGGCCGCCCTCGCGGCCGCGGGCGCCGACGTGGTGCTGGGCGCGCTCGCCGAGTTTCCCGACTGGCTGGCCGACACCGTGCTCGACCGGCGGCTCGCGGACCTGTCCGCGCGGCTGACCGACCTTGGCTCGGTACTCGTAGCCTTCTCCGGCGGCGCCGACTCCGCCTTCCTGCTCGCGTGGGCGGCGCGCACGCTCGGTCCGGACGCCGTCGTCGCGGCGACCGCCGTCTCGCCGTCGCTGCCAGCGGCGGAGCTCGCCGGCGCGCGCGCGCTCGCCAGCGACCTGGGCGTGCGCCACGTACTGCCCGCGACCGACGAGCAGTCCCGGCCCGGCTACCGGGCGAACGGTGCCGACCGGTGCTACTTCTGCAAGGCGGAGCTCACCGAGACTCTCCTGCCGTTCGCGGCCGAGCTGGGCCTCGCGCATGTCGTCACCGGGACCAACGCCGACGACGCCGTCGCCGGGTTCCGCCCCGGCATCCGGGCGGCGGCCGAGCGCGGGGCCGCCACCCCGCTGCTCGACGCCGGTCTGACGAAGCGCCAGGTGCGTGCCGCCTCGCGCCGGCTCGGGCTCGTCACCGCTGACAAGCCGGCCGCCGCCTGCCTCGCCAGCCGGATCGCCTATGGCATCGAGGTGACGCCCCGCAGGCTCGAGCGGGTCGAGCGGGCCGAGGGGGCGCTGCGGCACGCGCTGGCGGAGGCCGGGCTCGACGTCCGCGACCTGCGGGTGCGCGACCTGGGCGATCGCGCGCGGATCGAGGTGGACGCCGGGCTGGTGGCGGTGCTCGCCGACCGGCCGGACCTGGTCGCCGTCGTGGAGGGTTTCCCCGCCGTCGAGGTCGACCGGCGTGGCTTCCGTTCCGGCGCGATGAACGAGCTACTTTCCTGACCGTTGGCTCCTGGCTCCTGCTTCGAGCCGAGCCGGCCGCGGGCCAGCCGATCTGCGGGGAGAAGGAATCTCTGCGCCTGACGGGCGCTCGCCCTATAGCCTGATGACCGTCGTTGGCTGGTCGAGCCGTCCCGGTTTCCTGGGGCGAAGGCCGGCGAAGGCGCGGCCAAGTACGTGTGGCCGCGCCTTCTTTGGCCCTGTTCCATCCCGTCGTGTCGCAGAACGAGGTCGCCCGTGCCCACCGGCAAGGTCAAGTGGTATGACGTCGACAAGGGATTTGGCTTTCTAAGCCGTGACGACGGCGGCGACGTGTTCGTCCACAAGGAGGCTCTTCCACCCGGTGTCGAGAAGCTCCGCGCGGGCGACCGCGTCGAGTTCGGCATCGCCGCCGGCCGCAAAGGCGACCAGGCCCTGTCCGTCCGGGTGCTCGCCGCGCCCCCGTCGGTCGCGAAGGCGGCGGCACAGGCCGCCCGGCGTAGCCCGGACGAGCTGCACAGCATGGTCGAGGACATGATCAAGATGCTCGACGAGGTCCAGCGTGATTTGCGACGCGGTCGCTACCCCGACCGCCGCGTCGCCCAGCGCGTCGCCAAGGTCGTCCACGCCGTAGCCAGCGAGTTCGAAGCCTAGGGCGCTCCCGGTGCCGGACGCTCCGCGCCCGCACCCGGGCGGCGCCTGTCGGGGCGAGGCGCTGGGCGCGCTCGCCCCGTGTCGGGCGCTGAGCGCCCTCCTCGCGTGGTGCCGGGCCCTGGCATATGGCGGTGGTCCGGCTGGGTCCGAGCTGGCGAGGTGGCTGAGTTGGTACTGCGCTGAGGCGCCGTCACCAGCTGTGCCTGGGTTGCGCGCATTTCTCACCGGAACGGCGTAGCCCCAGCGCGGGTCGATGCTGGCGAGGTGGCTGAGTTGGTACTGCGCTGAGGCGCCGTCACCAGCTGTGGCTGGGTTGCGCGCATTCCTCACCGGAATGGCATAGCCCCAGCGCGGGTCGATGGTGGTTCAGCGTAGGGGGGTGGAGAGGCGGGGGACGAGGTCTTCGGCGGCGGCGCGGCCGAGGAGCTCCTCGACGGCGGCGTAGCCCTCGTCACCGAGGTCGAGGCTGAAGTCGTTGACGTAGAGGTTGATGTGCGCCTCGGCGACCTCCGGCGCCAGTTCCTGGGAGTGCGCGAGCACCCAGTCGGCGGACGCCGTCCGGTCGGCGAAGGCGGCCGCGACGCTGTCCCTGACGGCGGCGCCCAGGTCGCCGGCGCCGGCCGGCAGATCCCGGCGGGCGAGGATCGCGCCGAGCGGGATCGGCAGGCCGGTGGTTCCCTCCCACCAGTCGCCGAGGTCGGCCACCGAGACCAGTCCGTAGGACGGATAGGTGAACCGGGACTCGTGGATCACCAGGCCCGCGTCGTAGCGGCCGTCACGGACCGCGGGCATGATCTGATCGAACGGGAGCACGTCGATCGAGGCGACGTCGACGCCGGCCGCCCACAGCCGGAACAGCAGGTATGCGGTGGTGCGGATGCCGGGGATGGCGACCCTCGCGCCACGCAGGATCCCCGGCCCCGTGGCGCCCGGTGTCCGGTCACCGCCCGGGTCGCCGCCGGCGGCGCGGCCGGGGGCCATGAGGACCAGCGGGCCGCAGCCACGGCCGAGCGCACCGCCCGACGGCAGGAGCCGGTAGCCGTCGAGCAGCCACGGCAGCGCGGCATAGGAAACCTTCACCAGATGGTCCAGGCCGTCGGCCGCCCGGGTGTTGAGCACGTCGATGTCGGCAAACGTCACCGACACAGGTGGCGTTCCCGCCACCAGACCGTGCGCCAGCGCGTGGAACACGAATGTGTCGTTCGGGCACGGCGAGATCGCCAGACTCAGCGGCGCCATGCCCTGAGGCTCGGCGGTCGTGTTGGGCTGGGTCACCTCGGTTGCCGTCATGCTGTTTATTTTGGTTCGCTCCGTCCGGGCGCGGCGCTCCGGCCCCGTACTCGCTTCGCTCCCACGGGACCTCCGCGCGCCGCCCGGACGGAGCCGAACCAAGAAACCAGTCAGGTGCGCAGCGGCTGAAGCAGGCCCTCGGGGTGGGCGACCAGGGCGCCCGCCGCGGTGCGCAGGCTGGCGAGCGCGCCCGGCATGTTCCAACTGCTCCGGTCGCGCCGGCCCACCTGGTTGCTGATCGCGCGGATCTCGCTGACGGGCACCCCGAAGGCCGCGGCGGCGACGCCGACCGCGTAGCCCTCCATCCCCTCCGCGACCGGGTCGAGGCGGGCGGTCAGGGTTGCCGCGCGCAGTTCGGTGCCGGTGACGGTGGCGACGGTGAGCACCGGGCCGGTGGCCACCCGCCGTCCGGTCAGCCCGAGCACCGTGCGCAGCCGTTCCACCAGCTCGGGATCCGGGACGATCGTGGAAGAGCCGAGGCCGAGGTCATCCAGGGTGAGGAACTTGCCGTCGATGGACGAGCTGGTGGTGCGTGGCAGCGGTGGCGCGCCGGTGCTGTGGAAGCCGAGGCTGCGGTCCATCTCGTGGATCTGGCCCTGCGGCTCGCGCAGGTCGTCGAGGCCGGATTCGGCGCCCAGATCGGCGGCGACGAGCCGCCCGGCGACCACCAGATCGCCGATCTCGGCCCAGCCACGAAACCCGCCGGCGACCCCCATCGACAGCACGAGGGTGAACGGGTCGCCCGCCGCCTGCGCGACGGCGAGCGCCACCGCCGTGCCGGCCGCGGCCGCGGGCCCGCCGGTGCCGGCGGCGAGCACCGTCACCGGGCCGCGGCGGCGCCCGACGTAGGGGCCGAGAGTGGACGTGGTCAGAAGCTGGCGGTCCCAGTCGGGCGAGACGGGCGCGCTCGGCGCCTCGGTGGAACGTCCGCGGGAGCGCGACCAGCTACCCATCAGGCCCGCGCACACCGCGTCCGCCTCCGCCTGCACAGCGGTGACGATCAAGGTGCGGCTCATCGGCGTGTCCGAGGCATGGTTCCTGGCTTTCGTATCGCTGTTACGTTGCGTTGCACTATTGTTACGCTTTGAGCATGTAGTCGGCCCTGTCCTGTCAGGTTCCTTCGCGGTCCGGGGCCCGCCTGGTGCCCGATGGTCGGTTCCGTGCGCCATCGAAGGAATCAGCAGACCCGCCGGGAAGCGCCACCGTGTCGGACGGCGCGGTGACAGCACGGGGTTTCCAAGGAGGGCAAACAGGACTTTGCTGACGGACCTTAGCATCGCCGTCGACGGTGCGTGGCGGGGTGCGGGGCGCCCACCGGCTCCCGAATCGTCACCCGCACAGGTCGCCCGCCTGCCCGAACACGTCGTCACCGCCCGTTCGAATCGCGGCAGCGGTCATGTCGCCGAGGCAGAGGTCCGGTTTCGGGCGGGCGATCGTGGACTGCGACGTCACAGCGGCGAGCGACCGAGCTGGCCGCGGCGGCGCGCCTCCGCGAAGGCCCTACGAGCGCGGCGAAGTGGCCCCCCGTGATGGCGGTTTCGGGTTGGTGACGTCACAGCGGCAAGCACCCGGGCTGGCGCGGAGGCGCGCCTCCGCGGAGGCCCGGCCACGAGCGAAGCGAAGTGGTTGGGCCGCAGCGGAGGTCGCCGGAGCGCACGTGAGCGGAGGAGGACACGGCGCGGAGGTCCCTTGGGAGCGAAGCGAGTAAGGGGCCGTAGCGCCGTGCCCGCACGGAGCGAACCAGAAACACAGCTCAGGCGTGACCGTAGGGCTCCGGGCGGCCACCATGGCCGGCGCCGGCGGCGTCCTGGCCTGCGCCACCCGCCGCCGCGCCGACCAGTTCGACGTCCGTGGGCTCCAGGTCGGAGGGGTCCTCGTCGAAGGGAACCGGCTCGGGATGCGCCGAGGGCGCGACCAAGGCCTCGGAGTGGGCGCCGCAGCCGTGGTCGATGGAGGTCACCTTGGCGTCGTCCGGCGCCAGCTCGTTGGCGCATACGCCGAACAGGCGGCCGAGCCCGCCGGCCAACCGGACGTGGAAGCCGCAGGTAAGGCAGGTCGCCGGGGCGACCTTCGCCACATGCGCGTCCGGGCCGGGATCCCCGGCGTACCAACGCGTGCTGGCCTCCTCGCGACCGAAGATGGACAGCACCCGCGGCCGGCCGAGGCCGAGCTCCAGGAAGGCGTCAGTGTCGGCGAACTCCTCGACATCGCTGCGGCGCAGCGCCAGACGAGGGTCATCGACGGCGGTCGGCAGCAGATCCCCGACGCCGACGTCACCCGGGCGCAGCCGCTGCGACCACGGCACCCAGGGCGGCGCGAGCAGCGCGCCCTCGCCGGGCATCAGGACCACGTCGTCGATGGTCACCCTGCGGACCCGCGGCGCCCTCGCGGTGACGACGGCCCATACCCAGCCCCGGTATGCGGGCGTCAGGCAGGCGAACCGGTGCAGCGCGAGCCGTTCGCCCTCGGCCTCGACGCCGAGGTGCTCGCCGACCGCGTCCGCGCCGCCGGCCTCCTCGATGGCTGCCTCGCGCGCGACGTCGACCGCGGCCGCGCAGACCGGGTCGGGCCCCCGGACGGCCCGCACCGCGCGACCGCGGCCCCCTTCGTCGACCGTCTCGTCGTCGTCCACCGCCGCCCGGGTCTCGGTCTCGGTGGCCGACTCCGGTCCGGCCAGCGCGGCCGTCTCGGGTTCCGTGGAGGCCTTGGCGGTCGGCTGGGGCACCGGTACAGATCCGGACACCGTTGCGGTCTCGGGCAGCGTTGCGGATCCAGCCGGCGTTGCGGTCTCGGGCAGCGTTGCCGTCGCCGGGACCGTTGCCGTCTCCGGGACCGTTGCGGGCTCGGGCAGTGCTTCGGGCTCGGCCGTCGGCGCGGGGGCCGGTTCCGGCCCGGGTTCGATGGTGGCCGCCGCGACCGGCTCGGGCCGCGCGGCGGCCTCAGCGGCCTCGGTGGCCGCCGCGGAGGCGGCCAGCTCCGGCGGCGTCCCGGCTGGCCGCGTGTCCCACTCAGCCGGAGCCTGGTCGGCGGTTGGCTGCTCGACCGGTAGGGCTTCCAGGGCAGGGGGCTCAACGGCCGGGGCCTCGGGAACCGAGGGATCCCCCGTCGGTGCCTCAGCAGACGAGGCCGAGGGAGCGGCCGCCTTGGTGGCCTCATCGGTGAGTGTGCCCGGGGCCTCCTCGTCGGCAGCGGGGTCTGGCGCCCCGGTTGCGTCCGACATATCCGGCGGCGCGGTCTCAGGTGTAGCCGAAACCACCTCCGGCGTCGCCGGGGGTGCGCTTGCCTGGTTGTCAGCGCCTGTCACGTCGTCCACGGATACATTGTCGCCTAGTCGTGACCAGTACGCCCGGCGTGGTCGTGGCCCTGCGGCTGTTTCGCGGGCACACTCTGCAGGGTGGGCACTGGCGGGATCGGCCGAACGGTGGGAAAGGCCCGCGCCGGGATGGGCACGGGCATCACACGGCTGCGCGCGTCGACAAGGCGCGATGGCGCGGACCGGTCAGGGCTCGCCGCCCTGCTCGACCTCTCCGTGATCAATGCCGCGGGCGACGCGCTGGTCACCGTGGTGCTGGCCGGGGCGCTGTTCTTCTCCGTCCCGACGGGTGAGGCTCGTTCCAAGGTCGCCCTCTACCTGCTGATCACGATGGTTCCGTTCGTGCTGCTCGCGCCCGTGATCGGGCCGGTGCTCGACCGGTTCTCCTACGGGCGGCGCTCGGCGCTCGCCGCCCTCTGCCTCGGGCGCGGGATGCTTGCCTGGCAGCTGGCCACCTCGCTGACCGGGATCGCGGTCTACCCGCTCGCGCTCGGCCTGCTCATGCTCTCTCGGGCGTTCGGGGTCGCGCGCAGCGCGGTCATCCCGCGAGTAGCGCCGCCTGAGCTGACACTCGTCAAGGTCAACTCACGGCTGTCGATGGTCAACATCGTCGCCGGCACCGTCGCCGCGCCCATCGGCCTGGGCATCGCGCAGATCCCCTACGTCGGCTACCCATGGGTGCTGCGGGTCTGCGCGGTGCTCTACCTGGCCGGCGTGCCGTACGCGTTCAAGCTGCCGAAGAGGGTCGACTCGAGCGAGGGGGAGCGCCGGCTGCGGGACGTGGTCGCCTCAGCGACCGGGCCGCGGGCCCCCATGCTCGCCGGACCGGGGAAGCAGAGCCGGTCGGCCCGGGCGCACGCCGCGATCAGGGCGGTGCTCGGGGGGTCGCCGGCGGCGCTGCGCTCGACCCTGGTGCTGCGCACGATCGTGGGATTCCTGACCTTCTACCTGGCCTTCCTGCTGCGCGCCGAGGGCGGCACCTCCCTGTGGCTCGGCGTGCTGGCCGCCGCGGCGGCGGTCGGCAGCGGGCTGGGCGTCGTCATCGGCGGGCGGCTCGGCCGGCGCCGCCCCGAGCGCCTCCTGACGCTCGCGCTGCTGCTGACGACCGGCGGCTGCGCGCTGGCGGCGGTCACCTACGCGAAGCTCACGGCGCTGCTCGCCGCGCTGCTGGCGATGCTGGCCGCCTCGATGGCCAAGCTCGCCCTGGACGCGATCATCCAGCGGGACACCGCTGAGGACGTGCGCAACTCGGCGTTCGCCCGCTCGGAGACCGTCCTGCAACTTGGTTGGGTCGGTGGCGGCGCGGTCGGGCTGATAGAGATGCCCGGCCCGCTGGGCTTCGTCCTGGCCGCCGTGGCGGCCGGCGCGACCGTGTTCGGCCAGGCACGGGAGCTACGGCGGGTCCGCGCGGCCCGCCGGGCCGGGGCCGCCGCGCCGGAGACGGCGCGCGACTGGCCGTCCGATCCGTCCTGGTCAGCCGACCCGTCCTGGCGGGCCGACCCGGCCGTCCTTCCGACGATGATGCCGCCGCCCGGTGACCAGTCGCCGCCGGCCGCCTGGTCACCGACCGTCGCGTCTCCCAGGGACGAGCCGAGGCCCACCCGGCGATGGAGAGGCCGCACGCGGCCAGGAGCGGTTCGGGTGCCACCGACGACACCGGACTGGGCCCAGCCCGGTCAGCCCGGTCAGCCCGGGCAGTCCGCGGACCTGCCGCCGGCGGCCGGCATGGGCCCGGGTGGAGGTGCCGGCTGGCCGGGCGCCGGGGCGCCCGCCCTCGACCCGGACGTGACCCTGCCGGCCCGCCGCCGGCGGTGGGGCCCGCGCGCCGGTACGCGGGCGGACGGCCTCGATTCGGACACGACCCTCCCGCTCAACGAGGAACGGCGGCACCCATCGATGCCGCCGCCCAGGGCCGATCTTCCTACTGACTAGCGTTCCCTGTCCCGGCTTTGCTGCCAGGCAAGGTGCGTCGCCATAGTGACTTGTTCGCGCAACATGATCACAGAAGGCGACCGCGCATCAGCGCTGGCGCGGACGCACCCACATCGTCCACCTCGCGACCAGCCAGACCACCGTCATATGCCCAGGGCCCGGCACCACGCGGGGAGCAGGGTCTCTGCCGGATCGGCGACAGGGTCCCTGCTGGATCGGCGGAGCCGATCTGGGAGGTTAACGATCCGGGAGGTTAGGCTCAGCGCCCGACCGGCGGCGCCCGGCGGGACCGCCTTATGTGAGCAGGTTCTTGCTCTTCAGGTACTCCTTGGCGACGTCGGAGCTGCGCTCCCGGTCGGAGTCGACCTTCTTGTTCAGGTCGGCGAGGTCGGCGGTGGTCAGCACCGGCGCCAGCGCGTTCAGCGCCGCGCTGATCTCCGGCGTGAGCGACTTGGTGTTGACGATCGGAACCAGGTTGTCGGCGTTCTGCAGCTTCTTGTCGTCGTCGAGCACGACCAGGTCGTAGTCGTCGACGGTGGCGTCCGTGGTCAGCACCAGGCCGAGCTGGGCGGTGCCGTCCTTGACCGCGGACTTCGTCTGCGCTGTGTCGACGCCGGTCTCGACGATCCCGGAGACCTTGATGTTGTAGGTCTTCTCCAGGCCAGGCTGGCAGAACGGCCGGGTGGCGCACTCGGGACCGGCGGCGATCTTCACCTCGAGGCCGCTGGCGCCCAGGTCCGACAGCGTCTTGAGGTTGTTCTTGGTCGCGAGGTCCTTGCTGACGGCGAAGGCGTTCTGGTCGACGGCGTCCGCCGGGTCCAGCGCGGTCAGGCCCTTGCCGGTGGCGAGCTTGCGCAGCGCCGCCATCGACGTGTCCAGGTCCGACGACGAGACCGACGCCGCGTCCTTCCCGTTGACCAGCGAGTTGAGCAGGTCGGCGTAGGTGGCGACGTACTGCGGCATGACGTCGATCTGGCCGCTCTCCAGCGACGACTGGGCGATCTCGGTGCTCTGCACCGATGTGCGGTCCACCTTGTAGCCGGCCTTGGTGAGCAGCTCGCCGTACATGTCGGCCAGGATCTTGCTCTCGGTGAAGCCGGCGTCAGCGATCGTCAGAGTCCCTTTGGGGCC
This sequence comes from Pseudofrankia coriaricola, assembly GCF_001854805.1. Classification (GTDB taxonomy): domain Bacteria; phylum Actinomycetota; class Actinomycetes; order Frankiales; family Frankiaceae; genus Pseudofrankia. The sequence goes on along the minus strand of NZ_MBLO01000259.1, from coordinate 30,603 downwards.
ACCGGTGCTGGCGGCGCCGGTCTGCCCGGAGCCGTCGGAGCCGCCGCAGGCTGCCGCGCCGAGGGTGACTGCCAGCACGGCCGCGACACCGACAGCGCGTGGCCCGATGCCGCGGCCGAGGAGCCGGCCGAGGCGTGGGCGGTCGCGGCGCCGCGGCCGGGGATCTTCGGCGAACTGTGTCGTTTCTGCCACAGGTAACTCTCCTGGGTATGGGGCGCCCTGTGCCCTGCCTGGCGCGCCGGTGGCTGGCCAGGCTTCGTCATAGTGGGAGCGTGCTGGACAACGTTCCGCATGACGTTGTCCGGCAGACCGAGGCGACGCAACCAGATGCTGCCTAATCCCGGTGCAGAACCACAGAACTGTAATTCTCGTGTAATAGAAGCGAGTGCGGTCGCGGGACGCGGACGAACGGTGGTGAGGAGTAGCCGCCGGGTGAGGGCACGTTGTCAGCTCCGTCAACTCCGTCAGCGCCGGACGCCGGCTGCCGGCTGCCGGCTGCCGGCGAGCGAACGTACGATCGGGCGCCGGGCAGGCGGCAGCGGATCGGCGGCGGAGGTGAGACTGACACCGATGGACACAGAGCAGCTGCGCACGCTGTTGACCGAGGTGGCCGCCGGGCGGGTCGACACGGACGAGGCGATGGCCCGGCTCGCGGCCGGGCCGCTCGGCGACGGCGCAGGTTTTGTCGATCTTGGGTACGCGCGGGTCGACACCCACCGCGGCGTGCGCACCGGCGACCCGGAGGTCGTCTACGCGGCCGGCAAGACGGCGACCGAGACGGTCGGGATCGTGACCGCGCTGCGCGCGGCGAGCGGTGACGGCCGGCCCACCCTGGTCACCAGGGCCGGCAGGGAGACGGTCGACGCTCTGCTCGCCCGCTGGCCGGACGCCACGGCGACCGACACGGCCCGCCCGCTCACGAGCGTCGCCGTCGGCCAGTTCCCGCCGGCGCGCGGCCGGGTCGTCGTCGTCTGCGCGGGCACCTCCGACGCTCCGGTCGCCGACGAGGCCGCCCTGACGGCCGCGGCCAGCGGCGCGGGTGTCGAGACGCTGCGCGACGTCGGCGTGGCCGGGCTGCACCGGCTGCTCGCGGTGCGCGACGTGCTCGCGAGCGCCGACTGCCTCGTGGTGGTCGCCGGGATGGAAGGTGCCCTGCCCAGCGTCATCGGCGGCCTGGTCGGGGTGCCACTCATCGCCGTTCCCACCAGCGTCGGGTACGGCGCCGCGTTCGGCGGGATCGCGGCGCTGCTCGGGATGCTGACCGCATGCGCGCCGGGGATCGCCGTCTGCAACATCGACAACGGCTTCGGCGCCGGCCTGTTCGCCGCCCGCGTCGCCCGCGCCGCCGCCGTCGCCCGCGCCGCGACCGCCGTCACCGCTGCCGGCGCTGATACCGCCGGCGTCGATGCCGCCGGTGACGGTAACGAGCCGGAGGGCACGGCCGCCGCCGTCGCGGTGCCGGTGGGCCCGATCGGACCGCGGTGACGCGGCGGGTTGGCTGGCTGGACCTGTCCTGCGGCGCGAGCGGCGACATGCTGCTGGGCGCCCTGGTCGGTGCCGGGGTGCCGCTCGACGTCATCGCCGCCGCCGTCGACACGCTGGGGCTGCCCGTCCGGTTCGAGGTTCGCCAGGTACGGCGCGCGGGCCTCGCCGCGACCAAGATCGACGTCGTCGTGCCCCCGGGCGACACCGTCCGCACCTGGGCCGACATCCGCGCGCTGCTCGCCGGCGCGCCCCTGGCCGAGCCGGTCAGGGACCGCGCGACGGCCATCTTCGCCGCGCTCGCGGCGGCCGAGGCACGGGTGCATGGAATCGCGCCGGACGAGGTCCACTTCCACGAGGTCGGCGCGCTGGACGCCATCGCCGACGTGGTGGGCGCGAGTGCCGGCCTCGCCCACCTCGGGCTGGACGAGCTGGTGGCCACTCCGGTCGCGCTCGGCGGTGGGCGGGCCGCGACGGCGCACGGCGTGCTGCCGGTTCCCGTGCCGGCCGTGCTGGAGCTGCTGCGAGCCGCCGGCGCGCCGGCCGCCGGCGGCCCGGCCCAGGTCGAGCTGTGCACGCCGACCGGCGCCGCCATCGTCGTCACGGCGGCGACCGGCTACGGCTACCTGCCGCCGCTGCGTGTCACCGCCGTCGGCGCGGGGGCCGGCACCCGGGACCTGCCCGGCCGCCCCAACATCGTCCGTGTCGTCGTCGGTGAGGCGCTCGAGGACGCGGACGGCGGCCGTGGCCGGCGGGGCGGCGCCTCCTCCGCCGCGCCCATGGTGCCGCCATCCGCTGGTCGGGCGCATGACGGCCACTCGCATGATGGTCACGATCATGATGGCCACTCGCGTGGCGGCCACGATCATGGCGGCTATACCGTTCCGGCGCCCGAGCTGACAGACCAGGCCGCCGAGATCGCCGACCACGGCGGACCCGGAGGACTGGGCGAGCCCGGAGGACTGGGCGAGCCCGGCGGACCCGGCGAGCCCGGCGGACCCGGCGAGCCGGGCGATCTCGTCGCGACCGACGAACTGGTGCTCGAGGCCAACGTCGACGATCTCGACCCGCGGGTATGGCCGTCGGTGCTCGCGGCGCTGCTCGCGGCGGGCGCCGTGGACGCGTGGCTCACTCCGATCCTGATGAAGAAGGGCCGCCCGGCGCACACCCTGCGCGCACTGGTGCCCCTCGCGGCCGCGCCCGCCGTGCGGGCCGCCGTCTTCGCGCATACCTCGACCCTGGGGCTGCGCGAGACGGCGGTGCGCAAGCGCGCGCTGGCCCGCGGCGTGCGTGTGGTCGAGGTCGCCGGCCACCCGATCCGGGTCAAGGTCTCGCCCGGTCTCCCCAGCGCCCGCGCCGGGGACCACGGTGCCGGGGACCAGGACGCCGGTGACCGGGGTGCCGGAGGCGTGGCCCAGCCCGAGTGGGAGGACGTGGCGCTGGTCGCGGATCAGCTCGGCTGGCCTGCCCGCCGAGTGCTCGCGGCGGCGAACGCGCTCGCGCACCGCGGCGAGTGGTCGGGCGTCTCCGAGCCCGCCGACGGCGGCCCCGCACCGACCTGACCGGCGCTGCCCGACCTGGCCCCGCGCCGGCCGCGCTGTGGCTCGGCGCTGGCGCGGGGCGGGCTGGTGGTGATCTCCACGGCCGGGTGGGCATGGGTGAGCCGTGAGAAGGTGTGGGGGCGCTGGGCAAGGCGAAGCCGCAACCGTGACCGCAACCGAGGCGAGCTAAGCCCCTCGGGTAGGCCGACCAGAGTGTGGCATGGGACTATGGGGTGGGTGCTTATAGTGATCTTTGGCCATTTCCGCGCCATGGGCTAGCCCACCGGTGTTCTAGTCCTCGGTGTGTCCAGCCCCCGACGGAAGGGGTTCCTGTGGACCGAGCGGGCGCCAGGCCGGATCGTGAGTGTCCCGCCCATGGCGGGGCGGACCGGGCGGGATCATGAGGAGCGACGCGGACTTCGACGCCGGCGACGGGTATCCCTCCCGGTACGCCGGTCAGCCGCGCGTGGACGTCGCCAGGGCGCCCGCGGGCGCGAACCGTCTCGACCCCACGGCGCTGCCCTTCGCCGACGGATACCTGGGCCGAGCCGCCGCCGGCGAGCCCATTGGTGGGCAAGAAACCGGCGTTGCCGGCGCGTATGGCGCCGACGGCCCTCCGGGGACCCGCCCGGCCGGACGCCTGCCGGGCGTGGGCTTGCCGGGCCAGCCTCCGCCGCCCCCACCGGTTCCGCCGCCCGGCGGAGAGAACCCGCGGTACGGCGCGCCGGCCGGTCCCGGCCCGGTCGCGCCTGGCGGCGCCCCGGACGGGCGGTGGCCGTCGTCGCACGCCGCCTTCGGGCAGGCACCGGCGGCGCCGGGCGGGCATGGCGGGTTCGGCGCCCCCAGCACTTTCGACGCTCCGAACGGATTCGACGCGTCGCACGGTCACGGCGCCCCGAACGGATTCGGTGCCCCGGATGGGCATGGTGATCCGCGCGGGTTCGGTGCTCCGGGCGGTGTCGGCGGCCCACCCGGACCGGGGGCGCTGAACGGATCTGGTGGCGCCGGGGCCGCCGGCTGGCGGCCGGCGGCCGACGAGGCCAGGGGTGCGCCCCCTCGCGGCTCGCGGCCCGGCCCGCCGCCGTCATCGCCGCGGCCGTCATCGCTTCCCCCCGCGCCGTTCCCGTCCGCGGGTGGCGCGCGACCTGCGTTCGTGCCTGGCTCGGCGGCTGCCCCGATGGCGTCCGGACAGGGCCCCATCGATCTCGACGCGGGCTCCAGGATGCCCGGCCATCCGCCCGCCCCGCCGGCGGGCACCCCCCGCTGGCGCCCCGACCCCTGGGCCGCGGCCCAGGCCGGCACGGCTGGCGCGTCTGGTCCGCCGGCTCCGGCCGGCCCTGGTTTCCCGCCGCCCGGTGGCCCCGCGGCCGGCAGCCCGAACGGGGCTGGGCGGGGGCAACGGCCCGATCCGCTCGCTGGCTTCACCGTCGACGCGGGGGCGATGCCGAGTGGGCCACCAAGGCCGATGCCCGATGGGTGGTCGGTCGGAGCTCCGGACCATCCGTCCATCCATGCCGCGCCGCCACCGCGGCCGGCCGTCCCGCCGCGCGCCGCGCCTGGCCAGGCGTCGCCCTACCGGGGCGTGCCGGCATCGGGCCCCGGTGGGTCATTCAGCGTGGACGGGCGCGTCGAGGACTGGCAGCTGGACCACGCGGCGCACCCTTTTCCCGGCACACCGCCAGTTCCCGGCACACCGCCAGGCCGTCCCGCCGCGAGGCCCGCTGGCCCGGCCGACCGTGTCGCGGGCCGAGACCCGTCGTCCGCCAGGGTCGAGGCGGCGCCGGCGCCCGCCGACCCGTTCGGCGTCGCCGCGCGCGACCCGTTCGTGCTCGGTGGGCGGGGGCCCGCCGGCACGCGTGAGCCGGCGCGGGAGGCGGCCGCTGGTCGCGGTGTTCCCTACGCGCCGGGGCATCCGTCCTGGCCGACCGGCCTCGCCGTGGAGGACCCCAACGCGCCTTCCCGGCCGCGCCCCCCCCGGCAGGCCGGTGCCTTCTCACCCCCCGGCGTGCCACCTGCGCCGCCAGGCAGCCGGCCGGCGTCCGGGCCGCCGCTCGCGAGCCAGCCGCACGGCGGCGGGCCCGCCGGCCAGTTTCCTGGCGAGCCGCCGGCTCGCCCGCGCGGCTGGGATGTCTCAGCCGGTGGGCGCGGCGATGGTCCCGGTGGCGGATCGCCACAGCCCGGCGGCCCGATCGTCTTCGGTGGCGCGGATGACGGGCGGCGCGTGGGCGCCGGCCCGGGGATGAGTGTGGACGGCGGCTCCAACGCCGGCCGTGGGCCCGGGCTGGGCTCCGTCGCCGGACTGGGCAACGGAGCCGCGCGGGGCAACCGGGCCGGGCCGGGTCACGGCGCCGGTCTGGTGCACGGTGGTGGGCCTGGCCAGGGCGTCGGGGGCCAGGTTGGTGGCATCGCCGTTGGTGGCATCGCCGTTGGCGGTGACGCCGGCTCGTCCGTCCGCCCCCAACCAGCCGCTGGGCCGTGGGTGGTGGAAGGCTCGGCCGACAGGGCGGGAAGGCCGCCCGCCAGTCCGGGCCGCGACCGCGCCGGTTCCGGTGCCGGCCGCCCGGGGCCCGGTGAGCGCCCGGCCTCGGCCGGCCTGCCGACCCAGGCGTTCGACCCACTGTTCGACGATTTCCCGGTCGGCCAGGCGCCGGGCGGCCCGTATGGCGCCGCGGGTGCGACCATCGCCGGCGGCCGTCCGGGCGCGGGCGCGCCAGGCGCCCAGCCGGGGATCGCTGGTGTCCCGCCCAGCCCACATGGGCCGGCGGGCCAGGGCTACCCACCGCGGCCGCCGGCGCCTCCTGGCGCGCCGGGCGGCTCGCCGGTGAGCGTCCCCGGCGCGCCGGTCGCCTTCGCCCCGCTGCACGACCAGGCGCCCGGCTTCCAACCGTCGACGCAGTTCCCAGCACCAGCACCGAGCCCGCTCCCCCAGCCGCCGCCCCCGTCACCGGGCATGGCCCCGCCCGGCGCGCAGCCGCCGCCCACCGCGGCCGCCGCCGGCTTGGTGGCACCGCCACGGCCGCCGGTGGCCCCGCCCCCCGGGGGCGACGGCGGGAGGCGCCGGCCGCCGCCCGGCCCTCCGCCGGTGGGTCACGAGCCTTCGGGCTACCCGGAGGCGGGCCGGGCGGTGGCCTCCCTTCAGCCAGGCCTCGGCCGGGTTCAGCCCGGCCAGCGCGAATCGTGGGACCAGTTCGACGTCGCGGGGCGCCGGCCCGGCGCGGCGCCGGCGGACAACCGCGGCGGCCGCCCGATCCGTGACGGCCGCGACGCCAGGGACGGCCGCGACGCCAGGGACGGCCGCGACGTCAGGGACGGCCGCGACGTCAGGGACGGCCGCGACGTCAGGGACGGCCGCGACGTCAGGGACGGCCGCGACGTCAGGGACGGCCGGGAGGCCAGGGACGGCCGCGACGCCAGAGAGGGCCGGGAGGCCAGGGACGGCCGCGACGCCAGAGAGGGCCGGGAGGCCAGGGACGACATCGGGGCGCCCTACTCGCCGCCCCGGCGGCGGAACATGCCGGACGGCTCGGGGAACGTGGGCGGACCCGCCGCCGACGACGTGTCCAGCCGGACGGGCGTCCGGCACGGTACCGGGCACCCCGGGGCGGCGCTCTACAGCGACGCCCTGCTGGGGCCGTCCCAGGAGACGGCGGCCCGAGGCTGGCGCAAGGTCGTCTACCAGATGTCCGGCGGCGCGGTGAACCCCGGGCCGTCGCCCGACGAGGCTCGGCACAATCGGCTGCTCGCGCATATCCGGACGTCGCTGATCGACTGCCACCGGATCGCCGTGATGTCGCTCAAGGGCGGCGTCGGCAAGACGACGACCACGATCGGCCTCGGTTCCACGCTCGCCGACCTGCGCGACGACCGGGTCGTGGCGATCGACGCCAACCCGGACCGCGGCACCCTGGGAACAAAGGTGCAACGGCCCTCTCCGTACACCGTTCGCGACCTGCTCGAGCACGCCCCCGGGCTGCATCGCTACGTCGACATCCGTCAGTACATGGCCCGCTCGGACTCGCGGTTGGACGTGCTGGCCTCGGCGGACGATCCCGAGATCTCCGAGGCGTTCGCCGACTCGGACTACCGCGCTGTCGACAATCTGCTGCAGCGCTACTACTCGATCCTGTTGACTGACTGCGGCACCGGCATGCTGCACAGCGCCATGGGCGGCGTGCTCGGGCTCGCCGACACGCTGGTCATCGTGACGAGCTCCAGCGCCGACGGCGGGACGTCCGCCAGCGCCACGCTGGACTGGCTGGACGCGCACGGCTACGCCGACCGGGTCCGTGACGCGGTCGCGGTGATCTCGATGTTCCCGCAGAACGGCGACGGGGTGGACGTCGACTCGCTCGAGCAGCACTTCGCCGCGCGCACTCGCCGGGTGGTGCGCGTGCCATGGGACCCGCACCTGGCCACCGGCGGGCGGATCGACCTGCACGAGCTGAAGCGGGAGACGCGCCGCGCCTACCAGGAGCTCGCCGCCGCCGTCGCCGAGCGCTTCGCCCCACCAGATCTCGACGACGCCGGCTATCCCATTCCTCAGCCCCGTTACAACGACCGCCTGTTCTCCTGACCCGCCGGCCGGGGCCGGGCACCAGGGCCGGGCGGCCAGGGCTCAGGGCCCGCGTAGCGTGCGGACATGGGGAACGCGCGGGTGAGCGGCCGGCCGTATGTGCTGTTGAGCTGCGCCGCGTCGATCGACGGGTACATCGACGACGCGAGTGAGCGCAGGCTGCGGCTGTCCAACGAGGCCGACTTCGACCGGGTGGACGAGGCGCGGGCCGGATGCGACGCGATCCTCATCGGCGCGGGCACCATCCGGGCGGACAACCCGAAGCTGCTCGTTCGCTCCCAGGCCCGCCGCGACGCCCGGGCCCGGCGTGGCCGGCCCGTGAACCCCTTGAAGGCAACTCTCACCGGTCGTGGCGACCTCGACCCCGAGGCCCTGTTCTTCACGGCCGGAGATGCCCCGAAGGTCGTCTATGCGACTACATCCGCACTGGAGAAGACACGGGACCGCGTCAGCGCGGTCGCCGAGATCGTCGATGTCGGCGAGCCAGCCGACCTGGGCCGGATGCTCGACGACCTGGCGTCCAGGGGTGTCGGAAGGCTCATGGTGGAGGGCGGCGGCACCGTCCACACCCAGTTCCTGACAGCGGGGTTCGCCGACGAGCTGCAGCTCGCGATCGCGCCGTTCTTCGTCGGCGACCCGCGCGCCCCTCGCTTCGTCCACGGCGGCGCCTTCCCGTGGAACCCGGTCAGCCCCGCCCGTCTCGCCGAGGTCACCAGGATCGACGACATCGTCCTGCTGCGGTACGCCCTGTCGGACAGCTACCCGGGCCACCCGGCGCATCCGGACTGAGACAGCGGCGGCTTGCGGTGGGGGTCGGCCAGGTCGGTAGGACTGGGCGACGCCGAACCGTGGCCGCGAGCGCGTCCGAGATCTGCTCGTCCACGATCCGCAGGCCACCTTGCTGAGGCGGCATGTGGTGGTCAGCCCGTGGCGTCGGGAAAGGCGAAAGGGTCGGCGACGTCGGCGACGGCGGTCACGCGATGCAGGACGAAGCGGCGAGGGGCGCCGCTGTTCTCGTCCCAGGCGGTCAGCCAACCGCCGTCGAGCGCGGTCGGCCGCACGATCCGGTCGCTCGGCGTCCCCTGCTGGTCGACGTAGCCGAGCACCACCCGGCGCCGGTCGCGGACCGCGGCCTGCAGCCGGACCAGGATCATCGGCGCGGCCCGGACCAGGCCGTCCACCTGGCTTCCTCCCGTGCCCCCCGGGCCGACACCGGCGAGCCGCAGTGCCCGCGCGTTCTCGTCGCCGCGGCGCACGAGCCGCACCGCGTCGCGCAGCTGGCCGCGGCGTACCGCGGCCGGGTCGGCCGCCGCGGCGCGGGCTCGTGCCGGTGTCCGGTGCGCCTCTGGCCGGCTGACGACGACCCGTCCGTCCGGGCCCTCGGCCGCCGGGGCGAACCCGGCGGCGCGCAGGCCGTCCAGCAGGTCGGAGACCTGCAGCCGGGAGATCACGACGGTGGGGGCGATCCGGCGTAGCCCGAGAGCCTGGGTGCGCCGGGAGACCATCACCTCGGAGAGCAGCACCGGGTCGTCGCAGCGCAGGTAGGACTCCGCCGGGCCGGAGCGCAGGCGGCCATGCCGACGGGCGGTGTCGTCGACCAGGTAGGCGAGCGCCTGCGGCACGCCGCCCCGGCCGAGCCGGGCGAGCAGGTCGTGGATGTCGGCCGGTGCACGGCCGGCGTCGAACGCACGGCGCAGCGACGCCTCCGAGAACCGGTAGACGGTCGCGGCGCCCGTCGACTCGATGTCGGCCAGCTGGGCCAGCTCCGCCGCGACCTGGGGCACCAGCGGGCCGGGCGCGACGGCGGTCAGGTCGGCCTGCAGCAGCAGCTCCTCGACCGGCTCGGGCAGCAGCGGCGCGAGCGCGTCCGCGAGCGCGTCGGCGAGCGACCCCGGCGGCCCCGACGGGCTCGCGCCACCAGGCGCGATCGAGCCGGCCGCGCCGCCGGCTCCGCCCGGCAGCGGCGGGCGCGCGGGGGTGAGCAGCTCGGCTAGCAGCCGGCCGGTCGTCGCCGGGACGCCGCGGCCGGTCAGCCCGAGCAGCTCCGCCTCCCGGATGGTCGCGTCGACCATCCGGTCCAGCAGCGGCCCGCCGCGTCTCGGCGCGCGCCAGGCCAGCAGCGCGCGCACCGACTCCGGGGCGGGCGCCACGCCGTCCGGCGCGGCCGCCAGCGCCACCAGCACCTCCAGGCGGGTCGTGACGGCGGCACCCCGGCGCACGTCGACCGACAATGCCGAGATCTGCCGGCCGCGCTCGTCCCGTTCCCCCACCAGCGAGGCGACCGCGGCCGACCTGACCCAGCCATCGACCAGCATCGCCCACCGATGCGCCGGCAGGTCGACGCTCCACCTGTCGAACGCGGTCGTCGGCATGATCCGCACGTCGACGCCGGCGGTGGCGTCGACCAGCCCGGCGGCCGAGGCCAGCTCCACGACGAATGCGGCGACCGGCTCGGGGATGTCCAGCAGCTTGGCGACGGCCCGCAGGTCGCGCACGCTGAGCCCGCCGGTGCGCAGCGGGACCACCGGCGTCGTTCCCCACCCGTCCAGCAGGGTGGCGACGTGGCGGACCATCGTGTCGGCGGCGAGCGCGGCCGCCGGGTCGACGGAGGCCGGGGCGACGGTACGTCCGGTCAGGGCGGGCGGATGCGGGTGCAGCGTCCCGGTGGGCGTGTCGCCGCGCAGGGCCAGCCCGACCTCGCGGGGCATCTCCACCTCTTCGGCTTCGACACCGACGAGCAGGCCACGGGCGAGCAGCTCCTCGACGGGGGTGCGCGCGGCGGAGACTGTGAGCAGGCGGCCCGCGTCGGCGGTGGCGCCCCGCGCCGGCCCCTGCGCCAGCCGGTCCAGGATGCGCCCGGCCGCGGGAGAGCACTCGGCGGCGAGCCGGCGCACCAGGTCGGCATCCGAGAGCCGGGCGCTGATCGCGGCGACGAGCGGCCCGCGGGACTCGGACGACCGGGCCGCGCCGCGGTCGCGGCCGTCGCCGTCAGACCCCGAGGGCACGCCGAGGGCGGCGGCGAGGCGGGCGAGCTGCGGGGGGCCGTAGGTGGCCAGGCAGTCCCGCGCTGGCCGGCCGAGGCCCAGCGGCCGGTCTCCGAGCACGTCGCCCGCCGTCGCGACCAGCCGCAGCGCGTCGGCGGGGCCCCAGAGCAGGCCACGGGCACGCAGCGCGGCGACCGACGGCCCGACGTCGAGGCCACCGCAGAGCACGGCCAGCCGCCGAATGGAGACCGGGGCGGGCAGCAGCGTCAGGATGGCGCCGACCTCGAGGGTGAACGCGTCAAGGGTGTCCAGCGCGCGCAGCACGCTGACCCGGATCTCCAGGCGCGCGGCGAGGATGTCGAAGTCAGGGGGTGGCGGGGTGGCGAGGTCGGGGCGTAGCTCGAACAGCCTGGTCAGCTCGTCGTCAGAGCGGGCGCGCAGCCACGCCGCGAGCGTGGCCGGCTCCTCATCGTCCTGCCTGACCGCCGATGACACGCTCCGACGGTAGCCCAGCGTCCTTATGGACCGTCGGCGCGCGTCGGCGTGGGGCCCGCGGGCCGCTCTCGTCGAAGCCCGTCGTCAGCGGCCCGGCCTGCGGCACGGGCTGACGGCCCGCGTCAGAAACCCGCCTCGACGATGAACCCGAGGCGGTGGTCCCTGGCCCAGTCGGAGATCCGGATCTGCAGGCTCGCGTCGCCCGGCAGCGCGAGCTGGCGGCCCAGGGAGACGCCGACGGACGCGACGCCGACCAGCACGAGTGTCTTCACCGTCCTGGCGATCGGCCGGTGCTCGGGAGGCGGGCGCCGGGGCCGCCGGGCCGGCATGTCTCCCGTTCCGGGCCGCCAGCCGGTGGCCTCGGCATCGTCGAGCGAGGCCGCGCTCGACGGCGCACGGCCCGAACGGGCCGGCCTCGCCGGGGCGAGGTCGCCGCGGATCGAAAGATTGAGGTTGGTGGCGCTGACCGCGTCCAGCCCGTTGTCCGGCGCGCCTGCCCCGCCACTCGCTCGGGCGGCCCGGCCGTCGCGGTCGGCCCGGCGAGGCCGGCTCGGACCTCCAGCGCCGCCGGTCCGTCCGGTCCGGCTGGTTCCGCCGGCCGGGTCGGCCCGAGCGGCTTCGGTCCGGCCGGTTGCGCCAGCCCGTCCCGCCCGCCCGATTCCCTCGCGCTCGGCTCGCCCGGTCCTGTCACGACGCCCGGAGCGGTCGGAGCGGTCGGAGCGATCCGGGCGGTCGGCGTGAGTGGCTTCGGTTCGGCCGGTCGCGCCGGTTCGTCCGGTCCCGGCCGTCCGTCCGGTTCCCTCATGCTCGGCTCGCCCGGTTCTTTCAGAACGGTCGTGGCGGCGGGCGTGGGCGGCTTCGGTTCGGCTGGTCGCGCCAGCTCGTCCGGCTCGGCCAGTGCCGCCGGTCCGTCCGGTCCCGCCGCTCCCGTCAGGCTCGTCCCAGGTGGACCCGTCGGTTCGGCCGCCACGGCCGCCACGGCCGCCGTAGCCGGACTGGTCGGACTGGTCGGACTGGTCGCCGCGAGCATCCCGGGTGGCCTGGCGCCCGTGGTCGGGCCAGCCGTCGCGGTCAGCCGCGCCACGGAACTCATCGCCCTCGGGCTGGCGGGGGCGCCCGCGGCCGGGAAGCAAGATCCGGTCGGTGCGCTCGACATGGTCGCCATGGGCCGTGTAGTCGGTGTAGTCGGTGTGGCCGGGGTAGTCGGCGTGTGGGGACCGGGCGGCGGGCGGCGGGCGCCCGTCCTCCCCGGGCGGCGCGTACGGCGGCCGCTCGAACCCGCCGTCAGCTTCGCCGACGGACACGTCCCAGTTGGGGGAGCCATACCAGCCGTTCGCCGCGTCTGGCACCGCCGGCGAGGAGGGCGGCGGCTCATCCCACGGGTCCCCACGGCGGCCGCCGGCGGCGTGGTCGGCCGTCGGCGCGTGGCCGGCGGCCCGGCGGTCGTCGGACCAGTCGTCACCCGACCAGTCGTCCCAACTGTCGCCCCGAGCCCCCTCGACCTTGATGACCACGGCGGGAACCTCCTGGGTCCACGCGTACCGCCTGCCCGGGTGACAGCGGCGATCTGAAGCGGCGATCTGAAGCGGCGACCTGGCGGCGGTGCCACATGCGCGCGCGGACCTCGGCGGCACGCGGCGAGCAGGGCCGTATCGGTCACAGTCAGTGCATAGCGTAAGTGGCCGAGTTCTGGTCCGGACGGCGGGGTGCGTGGTGACTATCGGTGGCGGACGCGGCAGACGTGCTCGAGGAGCAGCGCCGCGGCGACAAGGCTGAGCGCGGAGCCAAGACCTAGGCCCGCTGTGACCAGGTCGGCGCTGGCGGTGCCGAACTCGTCGGTCCTGGACGCGGTGTAACCGAGCAGCGCGGCCCACCCTCCGGCCATGACCGCGGCGGTGAGTGAGCTGGCCTTGGCGAGGACGGCGAGCCGGGCGACGGTGATCGGCATGATGGGTTTGGTACCGGGCCTGCCGGCGAGCCTGCGGCGGGTGATGCTCGCCGTCTGCACCTCCAGCAGGGCGACGATGAACACCGACAGCGGGCCGGTGCGCGGCAGCTGCGGCAGCGACCGGTAGGTCCAGACCAGCAGCAGGTAGGCCAGCACACCGGCGACCACGGCGGCGCCGACGAGGTCGCGTGCCCGCGTCGGCCTCATCCGCGCCGTCCCCGAAGACGCGCCGCCCCGCTCGGCCGGCTGGCGCGGGAACCATGGGTACGTCTCATCCGAGCGCGAGGCCCTCGCCGAGGTTCACGGCTGTGCGGCGCAGGCCCGCGGTCTCCCCGGTCGCGGCGAGGCCGGCGACCAGGTCGGCGACCCGCCCGTGGCCGGGTACCGCCGCGTCGGGAGCGACGTCCAGCCACGGCACGCAGACGAACGCACGCAGGTGGGCCCTCGGATGCGGCAGGAGAATCTCCGGATCGTCGCTGACCACCGGACCGCAGGCGATCACGTCGACGTCCAGGGTGCGCGGCCCCCAGCGCACGGTCCTGACTCTGTCGGCCGCCTGCTCGGCCTCCCGCGCCGCCGCGAGCAGCTCCCGCGGGGACGCCGCCCCGGCGAGCAGCACCGCGTTGAGGTAGTCGTCCTGCGGTGGCCCACCGACGGGCACGGTCTCGTAGACCGGTGACACGGCGAGCACCCCGAGCCGCTTGTCGAGCAGGGCGACGGCGGCGCGCAGCGTCGCCTCTCGATCGCCGAGGTTCGAGCCGAGCGCCAGGACGGCTGGTCCACTCGCCGCGGCCGGCCCGGGTTCCACCTCCGGCCGGGCCGGGTCGTTCGGCCCAGCACCGGTCACGGGCGGTCCCGGACGACGGAGACCGCGACGTCGCCGAACGGGACGGGGATGGGCGCGGCCGGCTTGTGGACGGTCACCTCGGCCCGCTCCACCCGCGGGTCGGCGAGGCAGACGTCCGCGAGCCGGGCCGCGAGCGTCTCGAGCAGGTCCACGGGCTCACCGGCGACGACGCGGGCCAGCGCCTCGGCCAGTTCGCCGTAGTGCACGGTGAGTGTCACGTCGTCACTGGCGGCGGCGGGTGCCGTGTCGAGCCACAGGGTCACGTCGACGACGAACTCCTGGCCGAGCTCACGCTCGGCCGGGAGGACACCATGCCAGCCGCGCACCCGCAGCCCGGTCAGCGCGATCCGGTCAGCGGGCAGCGCCCATGCCGGCCGCTGACCCATCGCCCACTCCGGGTTCGCCTGATCCGCGCGCGCCGTCACCACCGTCGCACCACCATCCTGCCTCCCGCCGGCTCGTCGCCGGCTCCCGTGCCGCCGCTGCGGCCCGACCTGTCTCGTCGGTCCGCTCTGATCTACCTCCCGCGCCCGGCGTGCGCGTCACGCCTGGAGGGCCGTCGGCACCCGGGTTCCTTCCTGATCCGGGGTTCCTGCTCGACCGGCGAAGCCAATCGGGGAGGTCCGGAAGCCGACCCGGAAGCCGTGGGCGCCGGCCCGCCCACGGACTCCACCTCTCAACGTCTCGCGGGCCGTGCTCATGCCTACCACGCTTCCTTCCCCGCCGATCGGCCAGGAGAGGTCCGGCCACCGGCCCGTCCACTTGGCGCCTACCTCGCGCGGCAGCCGGTCCGGCGGGAACCTCGGGTGAGCCAGTGGAGGCTGGAGGCTCGCCCGAGCGGACGCCTTCGGCCGTCAGGCGCCAAACGAACCGTCACGTTCCGCGGCCCGCCAGGCGCCGACGACCCGGACCGCGTCCACCGCCGGCCGCACTGTGTGTACCCGCACGCCCCACACGCCCTGGTAGGCCAGCAGCGCGGTGGTCGCCTGGGTGGCGTCCTCGCGTTGCTCCACCGGGCGCGCCGCGCCGTCGGGCGCCGCGAGCACGGCGCCGAGAAAGGACTTGCGGGACGTGCCGACCAGCAGCGGCCGGCCCAGGGCCGCGACGGCGTCGAGATGGGCCAGCAGCGCCCAGTTGTGCTCGAAGCGCTTGGCGAACCCGATGCCCGGATCGATGATCACGCGTTCCCGGCGCACGCCCGCGTCGAGCACGGCGGCCAGGCGCTCGGCGAGCTCGGTGACCACGTCGGCGACGACGTCCCCGTAGTACGCCCGCTTGGCCATGTCCACGCTCGCTCCCCGGGCGTGCATGAGCACGTAGTACGCCCTTCGCTCGGCGACGAGCGCGAGCAGGTCGGGCTCGGCCGCCGCGGACACGTCGTTGACGAGCACCGCCCCGGCGTCTAGCGCCGCCTCGGCGACGGCCGCCCTGGTGGTGTCGACGCTGACCGCGGCCCCGGCGGCGGCGAGCGCGGCGACCACCGGCAGCACCCGGCGGCACTCCTCCGCCACGTCGACGCGGGCCGCGCCCGGCCGGGTCGACTCCCCGCCCACGTCGACCAGGTCGGCGCCGTCCGCGACCATCCGCAGCCCGGCACGCACGGCCTCGACCGGGTCGGCGTAGGTGCCGCCGTCCGAGAACGAGTCGGGGGTGACGTTCACGACGCCCATGACCCGGGTCGGCCCCGGCACGAGCAGCCGCGCCATGAGGTCCGCGGTGGGGGCCGGATCGCGCTCCGCGCCGGTCATGCGGGCCTCATCGGCGCGGCCGGGCGCCGGCGGTAGGTGTAGCGGTAGACCGGGAGGAAGCCGAGGGCGGCGTAGAGCCGGCGCGCCGCGGCACTGCGCTCCTCCACCTGCAGGTAGGCGCGCCGCGCGCCGAGCGCCGCCGACCACCGCGCGAGCGCCGCGAGCACCGCGGTAGCCGCGCCTCGGCCGCGCGCGGCCGGCAGTGTCGCCATGCTGTAGATGCCGAGCCACTCGCCGTCGACGACGCCTCGGCCCACCCCGACCGGTCTGCCGTCCAGCGCCGCGGTGACGTAGACCACGGGCAGGGTGATCTGGGACAGGATCGCGACGCTCGCCGGCCGGTACGGGCCGAACATCGACATCCCGCCGGCGGCGCCGACGTCCAGCCAGCTCTCGTCCGGCGCGTCATCCTGCCAGGTCCGGACGGCCGTGCCCGGTCGCGTCCGGCCGGCCGCGTACTCGGCGATGCCCGCGACGCCCGCGATGAGGACGGCCAGGTCCGCGACGCACACATCGGTCGGGCCGCTGTCGTCGTCGTAGCCGGCCGTGTCCAACGCGACGCCCAGCCCTTCGGGCCGCGATACGGGCGTGAGCTGGAAGGTCGATGGGCGGCCGGCGCGCGCGTAGAACCGTTCGGCCTCGGCGATGGCCGCCGCCGCGTCGGCGACGTCGCCGCATGTCCAGACCGAGTTGCCGCGGCGGGTGGCGCCGGCGGAGTCCCGCAGCACCCAGCCGTCGAGCGTCTGGGTACGTAATGCCGGCCAGCCGCGGAAGGCCAGCACCTCCAGGTGGGCGGCCAGCGCTGCCCGGTCCGCGAACCCGGTGGTGTGGGTGAGGGCCGCGTCGGCCGCGGGGTCGGCGAGATCCGTGAACCGGCGGGGCGCGACCAGTGGGTCCGTGGCTACCGGCTCCCGGCCGGAGCTCACCGCGTCCCCACGAGCCGACATGCTCCCGAGGCTACCGAGAACCCCCTCGGCCAGACGGGGTTCGCCGGCCGCCAGGTGGCGGCTGAGGACGTGATGCCGGCCACCGCCGTCCGGGATCTGGGAGGCCTGTGGCGTGCGGCGCAGGCCCTGGCCATCGGGCGCACCGAACGGGCGCGCCGCCCCGCGACGGCCACCGAGAGGCCGTGCCCATAACCTTCAGTAGTCAGATTCATGCGAAGGATGCCAACGGCTCGCTGACGGGATCCGCTTGGGCACACGCGGCCTTGCCGGGTCACAAGTCGGGACCATGCCGGACAAGTCCGGCATCGACAGGTCGCGAGGCTGGTCCAGGGACGCTCGTACGATCTGCCGGAAGGGGATGCCGCGGCGGCTGTCGTCGCGAGTATTCCTGACTGTCCGTAGGCAAGGCCGCGCCTCCGCGGGGCGGCGAGGCCCGTATGGCTCGGGATGGCGTGGGTGGCATCACGAGGCGGTCGGGCCGGCCGGGCCGCGCCGCGCGTGGTCCGACCGTGGGCCCTCTCGGGAGCAGGTATGCGCTGCCACAAAGGCGATCTAGTCTCTTCGCTAGGGTCGAAGGTCCCAAAAGTAGCCCGATTTTAGTCCATACGGCCGGTTCATCGGCGATTCGGCCTTTCACAGGAGGGACACCCGATGCCGCAAGCCACGGGTGGACTGCCCCAGGACCCTGGGAACGATGCCGCCGACGCGGCCGCGCCGTCGGCATCGGCCGACACCGGCGACGGGCACGACATGCGCGACGGGCGTGACGGTGCCGTCGCGCCCGCCGCGGCCGGCGGAGCCGGCCTCGATGGCGCGACCCGCTGGCCCGCGTCGCCAGGCCCCACCGGGCAGGCGGTCATCCCGGTCGCCCGGCGGTCTCCTGACGACCATCCGGGGGACTACCCGGGCCTGACCGGCGGTCGGCGATCCCAGCCGGCCGAGAGCGCGCCGCGACCGGCGCCCACGACCGACCCCCGTCAGGGGACGCCCGCTCACCCGCCGGCGGAGACCACACGTGAGACCACGTCGGAGGCCGTCGCGACGCCTCGCGGCGAGGACGATTCCGATACAGGGTCCTCAGATCGCCGTCAGTTCCATCGGATGGCCGTCGGCGTGGCCATGGGCGCGTTGCTTCTCGAGGGCCAGATCCTGGAGGTATCCGGCATGCTCGCCGCCAGTCCCGTCCAACTGGCCCTCGATCGGGCCGAGCACCTCCTCGGCCAGGCGCTCGGCGCGCACGAGGTGATCCCGCCTACGCACGTCCTCGCCCAGACCGCGCGGCTGCACCGCGGCTTGGAGCGGCTGGCTCGCCGCCGGATGGCCGACGGCCAGTGGAAGCGGCTGCGGGTGGTGGCGGGCCGCGTCGCGGTGCTGCGCGCCGACGCCGCCTTCAAGCAGGGCAACGTCACCGCCGCCCGGGCGCTCACCGCCCAGGGGTACGCCGCCGGGCTCGCCGCCGGCGACGGACAGCTGTGCGGTTCGGCTCGTGAGGTCGGCGCCGTCGCCGAGTTCTACGACGGCCGGCCCGACGAGGCGCTGCGGCTGGCCAGGGACGGACAGCGCCACGCCACGGGCGGGCCCGTGCGCGCCCGGCTGGTCTGCCAGGAGGCGAGGGCGCTCGCCGGCCTGGGCGACGTCCAGGGCGCCGCCCGCGCGCTGGACCACGCCTACGACCTCGCCGACGAGATCCCGCCGGACCGCTGGGGACGGCCCGGCCCAAGCTTCGACGAGTTCAACCCGGTGGAGGTCGCGTACAACGCGACAACGGCGCTGTGCCTGCTCGGGCGGCCGCGAGCCGCCGAGGAGCATGCCGAGCTGGCGCTGCCGAAGCTGGACGGGATGGACGCCCCGGGCTTCCGCTCGGTGATCCGCCTCGACCTGTCGCTGGCTCTCGCCAGGGCGGGGCGGCTCGAGCTCGAGCGAGTGTGCTCGCTGGCCAGCGAGGCGATCCAGATCTCCTGGGGCCGCACGGTCGCCTCGGTGTCCGGCCGCGCCGACCAGGTGCTGGCGGCGACCCGCGTACACGGTGAGGTGCCGGAGGTGCGTGAGCTGGCCACCCTGGTCCGCGAATGGCAGCGCTCGGCGTCCGAGCAGCGGCCGGGCAACGGCCCGCCGGGTGCCGCCACGGCGGCCGGTGGACCTGGCATGCCCGTTCGGGCGCTCCCGGAAGTGAACGGCTGACGGGCGGTTCCCGGGGGGGAACGCAGGCGGGCGGACCGGGTGACGAGCGAGGTGACTCGCCTGCTTCCGAGCGGGATCCCGAGTTACCGGGCGCCGACGGCCGGTTCACCGCCGAGGCATCCCGCCGGGCCCTCTCGGCGATCTGCGCCGTGGCCGGGCTGGACGACACCGACGCGGTCGCGCTCAAGCTCACCGTCAACTCCGTCTACCGGTTGCCGCGGGCCGGCGCCGTGGTACGTGTCGCCACCTCGGCGGCGATGACGCACCGGATACCCAAGGTCGTCCAGGTCGCCCGTTGGCTCGAGGACGAGGGCGTGCCGGCGGTCCGGCTGCTGCCGGCGGTGCCGGCGCCGGTGGCGGCGGGGGGCGCACAGGCCACGATCTGGGTCGACGCGGGTCCTGGCGCCCCGCCGGCACCCACGGCCGCCGAGCTCGGCGCCGCGCTGCGCGGCCTGCACGCCCTGGCGCCGCCCAGGCCGGCGCTGCCCCGGTGGGATCCGCTCGACGACGTCCGGCGGCGGATGTCCGACGCGGAGGCGCTGCCGGCCGCCGACCGGGTGTTCCTCGAAGAGCTGGTCGGCCGGGTCGAGGCCGGCCTGCGGACCGTCCGCTACCAGCTGCCGACCGCGGTGATCCACGGGGACGCCCATCTCGGCAACCTCATCAGGCGACCGGACGGGCAGGTGGTGCTCTGTGATTTCGACTCGGTGAGCATCGGCCCAGCCGAGTGGGACCTCATCCCCCTGGCCGTCGGCGCGACACGGTTCGCCTACCCGCCCGGCTCGCACACCCAGCTCGCCGCGGCCTACGGCGTGGACGTCACTCGGTGGGACGGCTGGCCGGTGCTGCGGGCCGTCCGCGAGCTGAAACTGGTCACCAGCGTGCTGCCGATCCTCTCCAGCAACCCGACCGCCGCCGCGCAGTTCCGGGTCCGCCTCCAGAGCCTGCGTACCGGCGACCGGACCGTGCGCTGGCGCCCCTACGGCTGATCCGGACGCCTGGTCGCCGGCGCCGGCCCGACAGCGGGGCCCGCGACCGAGTTCGTCACCGAGTTCGTCACCGACCTCACGGTGGAGCCGGCCGGGCGGGCATGCCCGCGTCGACTCGCTCCCCGGCGGGTGGTGGCACCGGCCGGGGCGAGCAGGCGGGTGAGCCCGAGCAGCAGGCCGTCCATGCTGAGAGCCAGCACGGCGACGAGGACGGCGCCGCCCAGCACCTGCGGCTGGTCGTGCTGGGCGAGGCCGTCGACGACGAAGCGGCCCAGCCCGCCGCCGCCGATGAGCGCGGCGATGGTCGCCGTCGCCACCACCTGCACCGCCGCGAGCCGGACACCCAGCATGATCAGGGGCAGCGCGAGCGGCAGCTCCACCCGGGTGAGCAGCTGCCAGCCGGACATGCCCATGCCGCGGGCCGCCTCGCGCGCGCCGGCGTCCACCTCACGCACGCCGACGTAGCTGTTCGCCACCAGCGGGGCGACCGCGAAGATGACCAGCGCGACGATCGTCGTCCGGTCACCGATGCCAAGCGGGCCGATGGCCAGCAGCACCAGCACGGCGAACGTCGGCACCGCGCGCAGCGCGCCCGAGATGTTGACGGCGAGTGCCCCGCCTCGCCCACGGTGGCCCAGCCAGATCCCGACCGGCAACGCGACGGCCGCGGCGATCCCGACCGACGCTCCCGTGAGGATCAGGTGCTCGCCGAGGCGCGCCGGGATCCCGTCGTCGCCGGACCAGTGCGCACCGTCGGTCAGCCAGCGGGTGGCGTCGGCGACCGTGCTCACGAGTGCGCCTCGGTGGACGTCGCGGCGGCCGCCTTGGCCGCGGTGGCCGCGCCGGCCGGCCGCCGGGTGCCGCGCGCCCGCCGCCACGGGGTGACGAGCCGTTCCAGCCCGACGAGCAGCAGGTCCGCGACCACGGCGAGCGCCAGGCACAGGACCGAGGCGGTGAGCACCTCGGCCCTGAACGTGCTGCCGAGGCCGTCGTAGATCAGATTGCCGAGGCCGCCGTGGCCGATCGTCGCGCCTACCGTCACCAGCGCGACCGTGGAGACGGTGGCGACCCGCAGCGCGGTGACGATCGCGGGCAGCGCCAGCGGCAGCTCGACGGTGAGCAGCAGCCGCACCGAGCCGTAGCCCATCCCGCGCGCGGACTCCAGGACGTCCGGCGGGACCCCGTCGAGGCCCGCGATGAAGCCGCGGAAGAGGATGACGAGCGTGTAGATCACCAGGCCGGTGCGTACCGTCGTCGTGGACAGCCCGGACACCGGCAGCAACAGCGCGAAGAAGGCCAGCGAGGGGATCGTGTACAGGATGCTGGTGGCACCGCCGACTACGCCGACCGCGGGCCGCCAGCGGCGCGCGACGAGCACGAGGGGTACCGCCACCGCGACCCCGAGCGCGACCGAGGTGACCGTGAGGTCGATGTGCTCGCGTAGCGCCGCGAGGATCTCGTCGGACCTGGTACTCAGGTACCGGCCGCAGATCCACTCGTTGCGCGTGAGGCAGTTCCCACCCGCCGACGCCATGCCCGCACGCTATCCGACCGGCTGGGTGCGAATACCCGCTGTCCTGCCCGGAATGAGCGGATGGCCGGCGTCGCCACTGCCTGTTTCCCTTGGGCGTATCCCGTCTGGGCGAGTCCCGTCGCGGTCGGCGGATCCCGTCGCCGACCTCACGGATTGAGGAGCGGGCCGCGTGCCGGCTGCCGAGCCGATGATCGTACTGGAGGGGGTAGGGAAGACCTACCCGGATGGAACGGTCGCGGTCGCGGATCTGTCGTTCGAGATCGGCGACGGCGAGCTGGTCTGTCTGGTCGGGCCGTCCGGGTGCGGCAAGACCACGACCATGAAAATGATCAACCGGCTGGTGGAGTCGACCGCCGGGCGGATCCTGCTCGCCGGCGAGGACGTGCGCGCGCTAGACCCGGTGAAACTGCGCCGCCGGGTCGGCTACGTGATCCAGCAGGTGGGCCTGTTCCCGCACCTGACGGTCCGGGCGAACGTGGGCTGCGTGCCCAGGCTGCTGCGCTGGAACCGGGCCAGGACCCGGGCGCGCGCCGACGAGCTGCTGGAACTGGTCGGGCTCGACCCGGCGGTCGTCGGCGACCGCTATCCGCATGAGCTGTCCGGCGGGCAGCAGCAGCGGGTCGGGGTCGCCAGGGCGCTCGCCGCCGACCCGCCGGTGCTGCTGATGGACGAGCCGTTCTCCGCCATCGACCCGATCGCCCGCGCACGCCTCCAGGACGAGTTCGCCCGGCTGCGCCGGGAGATCAGCAAGACGATCGTCTTCGTCACGCACGACATCGACGAGGCGATCCGGCTCGCCGACCGGGTCGCGGTCCTCCGCGCGGGCCCCGAAGGCGGGAGCCTGGAGCAGATCGACACCCCCGCTCGGATCCTGGCGCGGCCGGCGACCCCGTTCGTCGCCGACTTCACCGGCGCCGAACGCACCCTGCGTCGCCTGGATGTCATCCCGCTGCGCCGCGAAGCCCTCGAGCCGCCCGCGGCCGGTGCGCGCGCCGCGCAACCGGCGGGCGCCGTGCCCGCGGAGACCACGGCGGCTCCCACGTCCGCCGCCGCTGTAGCCGGCGGATCCGGCCCCGGGGTCGCGGGCGGGTCGGCGGCGTATCGCCCGGAGCAGCCCATCGTCGTCGGAGCGACGCTCTCAGAGGCGCTCACCGCTCTCCTGGCGCGTGCCGACGCGCGGCTGCCCGTCTACGACGACGGGAACGGCGACGGCCCCGGCAGCCTCGCCGGCTACCTGACCCCAGCCTCGCTACACACAGCGCTGCGCTCCGCCGACGACCACTGACCGCCCGAGCCATGCTGGTAGGTCCCGCGCGGCGCGCGTCGGGTCTCGCGTGGCCTTGGCCCTAGCGCGACAGGGCCGCGACGGTGGCGGTGACGCCGGGGCGGCGCAGCTGGCGGGCGATCGTCGAGCGGCCGTCGATGATCCGGGTGAACAGGCCGAACGCACCTGGGCCGGCCGACATCATCGTGTGCATCAGGTCCGGCCGGCGGCTGTACAGCCCGAGCAGTACCCGGCCTGCGGCGAGTTCTGAGCCGAACACGGCCTCGACCCGCTCCGGGTAGGTGCCCAGCGCGGCCGGGTCGCCGCCCGCCGCCGCGGCCGCCGCCGCGCCCGCGAGCCGGCCGGAGCGCAGCGCGAACGAGATGCCCTCCCGCGTCCACGGGTCGAGCAGGCCGGCGGCGTCCCCGGCGACCAGCACCCGGCCGCGGCGCACCGGTGAGTCGCCGGCGCGCACCCGGGTGAGGTGTCCGGAGTCGTGCTGGCGGGGCAGGTCCGCGATGCCCAGCGAGGCGACGAACTTCTCGTAGTAGGCGCGCAGCGCGGGGCCCTCGTCGCGCGACCCGATCACGCCGACGGTCAGGACGTCGCCCTCCGGGCCAAAGGAGGTGCGAAAATGCTCTTCCTTCGCACCTCCGGCGGCCCCTGTCCGGCGAAACTTCGGGAACACCCAGCCGTATGAACCGGGCACCGGGCCCCAGTCCAGCAACATCCGCCGCTCCCACCGGGCGGCGAGGTAGGACGGCACCCGGAACTCGCCTTCCAGGCCCACGTCCACCTGGTCGCAGCGCACCCCGACGTAGCTGGCCGCGCGCGAGGACGTCCCGTCCGCGCCGACGACGACCGAGGCGACCAGGTCGGGCCCGCCGCGCACCGCCACCGCGACCCCGTCCGCGCCGGCGTCGCGCACCTCGGTGACCGTGGTCGCGGTCCGCACCTCGGCGCCCGCCGCCTTGGCCGCGTCGACCAGGGCGGCGTCGAACTCGGGGCGCATCACCATCGCGAGGATCGGCTGGCCGTCGCGGCGGCGCCGGGTGACCTTCAGCCGGCCGTCGAGCGTCATCGTGAGCGCGTCGACCTGGGCGCGCGCGAGGCCGGCCCAGTCGAGCCCGGCGGCGGCGATCTGGTCGCGGGACATCCCGACGAGCCCGCCGCCGCAGGTCTTGTAACGCGGCAGCACGGCGCGTTCGAGCAGACAGACGCGGGCTCCCGCCGCCGCGGCGACCCGCGCGGCCGCGGCCCCTGCCGGCCCGGCCCCGATCACGACGACGTCGAAGTCCGCCATCAGGCACGGTCCGGCATCAGGAGTGGCCTCGTCTCGGTCGCGGCGGCATCGGCGGTATCGCCGCCATCATCCTCGCGTCCCCCGGCAAGGGACCACGGCGCTCAGCGCAGCGTCAGGGTGCGGCCGACGACGCCGGCGCGGACGCGGCGCTCCTCGCCTGTCAGCGGGCGGCGGTCGGCCAGCACGCCGTCCAGCGCGGCGCGCAGCGCAGCCGCAGGTTCCTCGCAGCTGTCCGCGTCGGCGTCCGGCGCGAGGTCCCAGACCGGGACGACCAGCCCGTCGGCCCGGAACGAGCCGACGAAACGCGACCCGTCTCCGACGGTCAACGCGCCGGCGGCGGCGAGCCGGGCGAGCGCGTCGAGCAGCTGCTCCTCGGCTCCGGCTCTCGCCAGGCCGGCCCCGCCGTCTTCCTCGGCCGGGAATGGCAGCACCCAGCGCAGGTGGCGCTTGTCGCCGGGCTGGGTCCAGTAGGCGGCTTCGACGGAGCTCAGCCGGGCGGTGGGCACGACCGTGGCGTTCGCCCGTTCGAGACTGGCCTGCACCTCGCTGGACAGGCCGGGGGAGTCGTCCTCGGCCGGCGGCAGCCACCAGCCGAAGCCGGGGTGCACGGTGACCTCCAGCGGGGCCGGGGCGAGCAGGTCGACAAGGCGGGGAAGGCCGGCGAGCCCCTGCGGCAGGCGTTCCACGGCGGCCAGCGCCGAGACCGGACCGTCGTCGACGACGGTGCCTGGCTCCGCGGCGAGCGCCGCCAGCAGCGCGCCCGCGATGTCGGCGGACGCGTCGAGGCCGGGGGTGAGGGTCTGGGTGGCCAGCAGGATCTCGCCGGTGTCACGGACCAGCGCCGGCGCCGCCTGCGGCAGCATCGTGCCGATAGTGATCTTGCGGCCGGCGTGCTCGGGGTGCTTGGCGAGGTGGTCGGGGTGCAGGGCCACCGGCGCGGTCGCGCTGGGCACCAGTTCTCGCAGCGCGACCAGGTCCGGCTCGTCAGCGCGGCCGACGAACGGCCGCAGCACCGGCGCGGGACGCGTCCTGGCGCCGTGGCAGGCCTTGTAACGGCGGCCCGAGCCGCATGGGCACGGCTGGCGCGGCCCCGCCTCGGGCACGCTGCCGAGGGCGCCGCTCGCCGCGGTGGAGGTCCTGGGTGCTGGGGCGGTTCGGCGAGCGATGGCGGGCTCCCGATGTCAAGGACGCAGCCGTTCCGCTGGCGTCCGCTGGTATGGATCTCGGCCGCCGGCCGCGCGGGGCTTAGCCACGATCGCGGTCTTCGGCCGGGACATGGATCTCGGCCTCTGGTCGCGCCGGGCTTCGCCACGATCGCGCGGCCTTCGGCTGGACGTCGTAAGGCTAGGGCATGACCGCCGCGTCACCGCGGACTCGGGCGCCCCTCGGTGCGTGGCCAGCCTCTCGACCTCGACCTCGCAGGGTGTGCGTGCGGTCGAGTTGTCGGGAGCGGGTAACGTCGACCTCATGCTTGCCAGCCCAGCCCAGCCTGCGGCGTGCCCGTCGGCGTGCCTTTCCGAGGCCCGGCCGCAAGTCCAATGACGTCTTTGACGTTTGTTCAGGCGAGGGGTCCCCGCAGATCTGCCTGCCGAGTTCGGATGACGGCGGAACGTACGGGCGGGCAGGGACCACTGCACTGGCAGATCTGTGGGGAAGCATATGGCTGACGGGCCGCTCATTGTCCAGTCGGACAAGACGCTGCTGCTGGAGGTCGACCACCCGCTCGCGACCCAGGCGCGGGCGGGGATCGCGCCGTTCGCCGAGCTGGAGCGCTCGCCCGAGCACGTCCACACCTATCGGATCACCCCGCTCGCGTTGTGGAACGCCCGTGCCGCCGGGCACGACGCCGAGCAGGTCGTCGACGCGCTGGTCACCTACTCCCGCTATGCCGTGCCGCACGCACTGCTAGTCGACGTGGCCGACACGATGGACCGCTACGGCCGGCTGCGCCTGGAGAACGATCCGGTACACGGCCTGGTGCTGCGTGCCATCGACCGGGCGGTGCTGGTCGAGGTCACCCGGGCTAAACGGATCGCGCCGATGCTCGGGGCGAAGGTTGACGACGACACGGTCATCGTCCACCCGTCCGAGCGGGGCCGGCTCAAGCAGGCGCTGCTCAAGCTCGGCTGGCCGGCCGACGACCTGGCCGGCTACGTCGACGGCGAGGCCCACGCGATCGAGCTGCGTGAGGAAGGCTGGCAGCTGCGCGACTACCAGAAGGGCGCCGTCGCGGGCTTCTGGGAGGGCGGCTCGGGCGTGATCGTGCTGCCCAGCGGCGCGGGCAAGACGATCGTCGGCGCCGCGGCGATGGCGAGGGCGAGCAGCACCACCCTGATCCTCGTCACCAACACGGTCGCCGGCCGGCAGTGGCGCAGCGAGCTGCTGCGGCGCACGTCGCTGACCGAGGACGAGATCGGCGAGTACTCCGGGGAGCGCAAAGAGGTCCGGCCGGTCACGATCGCCACCTACCAGGTCATGACCGCGCGTCGCGGTGGCGAATACCTGCACCTCGACCTGTTCGGCGCCCGCGACTGGGGTCTCATCCTCTACGACGAGGTTCACCTGCTGCCCGCCCCGGTGTTCCGGATGACCGCCGACATCCAGTCGAGGCGGCGGCTCGGCCTGACGGCGACGCTGGTGCGCGAGGACGGCCGCGAGGGCGACGTGTTCTCCCTGATCGGCCCGAAGCGGTACGACGCGCCCTGGCGTGAGATCGAGGCGCAGGGCTGGATCGCGCCGGCGGAATGCACCGAGGTGCGGGTGACCCTCACCGAGGACGAACGGATGTCCTACGCCGTCGCCGAGCCCGACGAGCGTTACAAGATGTGCGCGACGGCGCTGTCCAAGCACGGTGTGGTCGAGCGGCTGGTCCGGAAGCACTCCGACGACCGGGTGCTCGTCATCGGGGCCTACCTCGACCAGCTGGAGACGCTCGGGCGCAACCTCGACGCACCCGTCATCCAGGGCAGCACCCGGACGAAGGAGCGGGAGCGGCTGTTCGAGGCGTTCCGGACCGGCGAGATCACCACACTGGTCGTCTCCAAGGTCGCGAACGTCTCGATCGACCTGCCGGAGGCGGGCGTCGCGATCCAGGTCAGCGGCACGTTCGGCTCCCGCCAGGAGGAGGCGCAACGCCTCGGCCGCGTGCTGCGCCCCAAGGTCGACGGCCGCTCCGCGCACTTCTACACGGTCGTCTCCCGCGACACCCTCGACCAGGAGTACGCCGCCCATCGCCAGCGCTTCCTGGCCGAGCAGGGCTACGCCTACACCATCGTCGACGCCGCCGACATCGCCTAAGGCGCTCCCGTTGCCGGACGCTCCGCGCCCGCAACCGGGCAGCGCCCGGGGTTCCTGCCGGATTGGCGGAGCTCGCGGAGCCAATCTGGGAGGTCCGCGGGCGCTGAGCGCCCTCCCCACGTGGTTCCGGGTCCTGGCATATGGCGGTGGTAAGGCTGGCTCCGGGCTGACGAGGTGGCTGGCAGACCTCCCAGATCACGACCTCCCAGATCGGCTTCGCCGATCCGGCAGGGACCCCGTCCGTCGATCCGGCAGGGACCCCGGGTGCTGCGCTGATGCGCCGTCACCATCGGTGGCTGGGTTGCGTACATTGCTCGCCAGAACGACATCGCGACCACCGGCGGCTTGATGCCGTACCCCATGGGATGTCCCTGCGGGCGTGGGTCACTCGGGGGGGTCGATCAGGTCGGCGGGGACGATCGTGACTGGGAACGGGCGGCTCACGGTCAGCGGGGCGGTGCCGCGGACCTCGCCGGTGCGGACGTAGGCGCCGTCGATGAGGTCGTACACCTCGACGGTGGCGGTGGCCGCGGCCGGGTCCGGGTCGACCAGCCAGCAGGACGGGATCCCGCGTTCCCGGTAGACGTCCAGCTTGAGGGTCCGGTCGTAGCGGCGAGTGCTCTCGTCGGCCACCTCGACGACGAGGAACGGCAGATCGCCGATCCGGCTCCTCGCGACTGCGCCCGCGGGCGCCTGCCCGCTGGCGCCCTGCGCCGGCGCCACGGCCGTCAGCCCTGGCCCTGGCCCTGGCACGGGCGTGGGGGACGGGACCGACACCAGGGTGGGGGCTGGGCCGACGATGATGTCCGGGGCGAGCAGCGTGCGCGCGGAGACCTCGATGCTCACGCCGTGCGGGTAGACGTACGCGCCTGAGGGGGCGGCGTCGGCGAGCCGCTCGGCGAGCCGCTGGATGACGCGGGTGCGCAGCGGTGTCGGCCATGGGCGCAGCACGCACAGCCCGTCGAGGAGTTCCACCCGCCCGTCGTCAGCCTCGGCCGCCTCCAGCGCGGCCACCGTCACCGGCGGGGCGGGCAGGATCACCGTGGGAAGGTGCTTGCGTGCCTGTGTGACTGCCTGCTGCATCACGCGGCCATCCTGTCGCCCGCCCGCCCGTCTGTCTAAGAGGTTGTTGACCGAAGTCGGGCCTTCGACCCGCCGTGGGCCTCCGGCCGCGCGAGTTTCGTCTATTGTCGCGCGACCTTCAACTGTCGCGCGACCTTCAACCAATCGGCCCGCTGTGGGCATCCGCCGCGCGAGTCTCCCTCAGCCCCCCGCAACCGGCGGTCAACCGGATCTTCCGGTTCAACCGGATCTTCCGGGCCCTGGCCGTCTTGCCTGCTCGCTCGGACCACTCACCTGGCACCGCGTCAGCAGGCGTCCGCCCCACTCACGATCATTCATGATCGCTGTGGGTGTCGCTGTGGTCGGGATCTGGTCGGATCCGCGACCACGACGACACGCCGGTGGTGATCAATCAGTCGAGTGCTGCCGGGCGAACGCTCGTGGCGGCGCTAGTTCCAGCCGCGGGAGTCCTGCTTGAGCGCGGTGTCGACGGTCAGGGCCGAGGCGATGACCAGGCTGAGCAGCGGGTCCGCGAGGCGGTGGTGGATCTGCACGACGTAGTTGTCGGCCGTCGTGAACATCGTGCGCAGCACCCCCTCCCAGGTCTTGGTGATCCGGGCGACCTCGACGTCGTTGTGGTCGACGATGGCGAAGTTCCAGGCACGCCAGTTCTCCGCCTTGATCATGCCGATCTGGTGCTCGCCGACCATCAGGCCGAACCGGATCTTCCCGATCGCGTTCTGCTGGACGATCTGCCCGATCTCGGAGCCGTCGGGCCGGGTGACGACGACCCGCGACTTGAGCAGCTTCGCCGGGCGGGTGAGCACCAGCTGGACCATGCCGCCCGGGTCGCGCACCTCCAGCTTGTGGGTCATGTACTGGTCGAGCGACGTGAGTACCCGGGCGACCTTCTTCGCCGTGCTCTGCCCGACCTCGACCACCGAGGCGATCTGGCGGCCCTGCTGGTCGAAGACGGCGTACTGGTTGGTGACCTCGATGAGCTGGGTCTTCTGGTTCACGACCAGCACCGGCTCGGAGAAGATCGAGCCTCCGCCCGGGCCGGCCGGAGCGACCCCGGCCTGCTGCTGGACCTGCTGCTGGACCTTGTCCGGCGTGTAGGCCGTCTGCACCGGCGCCGGCGCGTACCCACCTGGCGCGCCCGGACCGCCCTGAGCCATCCCCCACTGCCCCTGCTGCCCCGGAACAGGCCCCTGCTGCCCGGGCCCTTGCTGCCATCCCGGCCCCGACTGGCCGGGCCCCGGCGGGTAGCCGCCAGGCTGCTGCTGGGGCTGTGCCTGAGGAGCCTGGGGTGCGTATGGGCCGGCCTGGGACCCACCCGGCGCTTGCTGGCCGGGCTGCGGCTGCGCCTGGTGCGGTGGCGTCGGCTGGCCCTGTGGTGCTGGCTGCGTGTGCGTCGTCCACTGGGTGCCGTCCCACCACCGGAGACCCGGCGCACCTGACGGGTCCTGGTACCAGCCCGGCGTGGGGGAATTCTGCGACATGCGCCAAGCCTTGCACTGGCCAGTCGCAAAGGCCATGCCGGCCGCGCGACATCCCGCGCCCGATCACTTCTTGTGGTCGACCGGTTTTCGAGCGGAGCAGACACGAAGGGGCGGCCCCTCCCGGGACCGCCCCTCCTACGTGCTGTCCTGCTGTGAACTTCCGCGTCAGAGGCATCCGCCCGGCGGGAGCCCGACCCCTCGTCGCGCGAAGCGCGACATCGGGGGTCCGGGGGTCGCCCCCCCGGAGCAGATATCTTCTGACGACCTCCGGCGAAGTTGACCGGAGGTCAACGAGCATGGTTAGCCCGTCGTCAGAAGTCCATCTCGCCGCCGCCGCCCGGCATGGCCGGGGCGGCGTTCTTCTCGGGCTTGTCGGCGATGACGGCCTCGGTGGTGAGGAAGAGACCGGCGATCGACGCGGCGTTCTGCAGCGCCGAGCGGGTCACCTTGGCCGGGTCGATGATGCCGGTGGCCAGCATGTCGACGTACTCGCCGGTGGCCGCGTTGAGGCCGTGGCCGATCGGCAGGTTGCGCACCTTGTCGACCACGACGCCGCCCTCGAGACCGCTGTTGAAGGCGATCTGCTTGATCGGCGCCTCGAGCGCGAGCTTGACGATGTTCGCGCCGGTGAGCTCGTCGCCGCTGAGGTCCAACTTGTCGAAGGCACTGATCGAGGCCTGGAGCAGGGCGACGCCACCGCCGGCGACGATGCCCTCCTCGACGGCCGCCTTCGCGTTCGAGACGGCGTCCTCGATCCGGTGCTTCTTCTCCTTGAGCTCGACCTCGGTCGCCGCGCCCACCTTGACGACGGCGACGCCGCCGGCGAGCTTGGCCAGCCGCTCCTGCAGCTTCTCGCGGTCGTAGTCCGAGTCTGACTTCTCGATCTCGTTGCGGATCTGGCTGACC